>JBNLFS010000001.1:0-35949 GCA_050305635.1 Candidatus Thiodiazotropha sp.
CGGGTTCCGCTTCGCTGCACCCGGGCTACATGGCTGAGCATTGGATCGCCCTCTCCCCTTGCGGGAGAGGACCGGGGACAATCTGATGGGTTGTTACCGAGCCACTTTCAACTGCACAAATCAGGGCGGGTATCCGCTCAAGACCCAGGGCTGTCCACCAAGCTGCTGTCCGCCAGGCTGTGGTCAGACCCGGCCGGCTCGTCCTCGGCTGGGGTCTCCCGGGTGCGGGTCTCCCCGTGTTCCGGCACCAGCCGGTTGAGCAGGCGGTCCAGGGTTTCGCTGTCCAGGGTGTCGCAGGCGGCGGCCATCTCCCCGAGAATGCCGGTCAGGGTAGCCCAGTCGACTTGGCGATGGTGAGCCAGCAAGACCTTTTCATGGGGGGTCGGCTCCAACTGCTCCTTCTCATGGAACAGTTCTTCATAGAGCTTCTCACCCGGTCTTAAGCCAATGTACTCGATGGCGATGTCGGTGCCCGGAGTGCGCCCGGAGAGCTGAATCATCTGCTCGGCAAGGTAACTGATCTTCACCGGTTCCCCCATGTCGAGGACGAAGATCTCACCGCCTTCACCCATCACCACGGTCTGCATGATCAACTGGCAGGCTTCCGGGATGGTCATGAAATAGCGTTCCATGCGGGGGTCGGTGACCGTCACCGGACCTCCTGCCTCGATCTGTTTGCGAAACAGGGGGATGACGCTGCCGGCGGAGCCCAGGACATTGCCGAAACGCACCGTGATGAATCGGGTGTCGGAGTGGGCGTTGAGATTCTGGCAGTAGATCTCCGCCACCCGCTTGCTCGCGCCCATCACGTTGGCCGGGTTGACCGCCTTGTCGGTGGAGACCAGGACGAAAACCCCGCAGCCGTTGCGATGCGCCCGGTCCGCGACGATGCGGGTGCCGAGCACGTTGTTACGGATCGCCTGGCGGATGCGCGGTTCGAGCATCGGGACATGCTTGTACGCGGCGGCGTGAAACACCACTTCGGGACGGCAGTTGCGGAACAGATCGTCAACGAACGGCTCATCGGTGACGTCCCCCAGGTGGCACTCCAGGGCGAGCTGCGGAAAATCCTTCTGCAGCTCCATCTCGATGCTGTAGAGATTGAATTCGCTGTTCTCAAGCAACAGCAGTCGCTGTGGCTTCAGTCGGGCGAGCTGACGGCAGAGTTCCGAGCCGATGGATCCCCCGGCGCCGGTGATCAGTATGGTCTTGCCGGAGAGGGCCTGATCGATCGCCTCCCAGTCCAGGGAGACCGGATTACGGCCCAGCAGGTCCTCGATGGAGACCTCCCGCAGATGGTTGATGCGCACGTTGCCCGAAACCAGGTCGTTGAGCTGAGGCACCGAGCGGAAGGGACGCCCGGCCGCCTCGCAGTATTCGACCACCCGGCGCATCTGCGCCGAACTGGCGGAGGGGATGGCGAGCATGATCAGATCGATGTCCAGTTCCTCGCACAATTCGGGAATCGCCTCGCTGGTGCCGGCCACCGGTATGCCGTGGATGTCCCGTCCCTTGCGCCGCGGCTTGTCGTCGACGAAGGCCACCGGGCGGTAGTCCCCCTGGCGGTTGCGCAACAGGTCACGAGCGAGCATCTCACCGGCCCGGCCCGAGCCCACGATCAGCACCCGCTGGCCCGGGCTGAGATCGAGATGGTGGTCCTTGAGCAGACGGTAGATCAGGCGCGGCCCGCTGAGCAGCATCACCAGCAGGATGCCATAGATCACCGGCACCGAACGGGGCACGCCGCCGGCCCGGGTGAAGACGAACAGCAGCGCCACGCTGACCACGGTGCCGACCAGCACCGCCTTGAGAATCCGTAGGATGTCGGGCAGGGAGGCGAAACGCCAGATACCCTTGTAGAGGCCGAAGATGATGAACATCGTCAGCTGGATCGGCAGCACGAACATCAGACCCTGCAGTGCATCCCGGTAGTATTCGACCGGCAGCACCTCCAGGTTGTAGCGAAACCAGAACGCCAGGAACCAGGCGACCGGCACCATCAGGATATCGTGAATCAGGGCAACGCCCTGGGAGCGAAGGTGGCGCGGTAGGATCTGTCTGCTCATGGTCGGGGCATTCTACCCCGATTCCGGATCTGCGGAGTAACGAATCTGTTGCACTATGAAACCGTTAGCCGGATTGTTTCTTATAGTATCGGGTATTAGGCAAACCCTCGAAGTCGCCGTCCTGAGTCCACAAAGTGGCATCGAATTTATGGGCAGTTGCGAAGATGATGCTGTCTGCCAGAGGCAGCTTGTGCTGAATGCCGAATCTTGCGGCGTCCATGGCCAGCTCCGAGTTCAGAGGGATCACCTGCCCCTGCTCCATGTGCGCTGCAACGATCAGTGCGGCCTCTTCCCCGCGCTGACGGAAGACGTTTGTAAAGACTTCGGTAATCGTGATGCTGGGTATCAACAGCTGGGAGATCAGCTCGATCGATCCTTGTGGTCAAGTTACGTACGGTCCATGCAGAAGCAAACCTATTCGTAGTGAGATATACTCCCGGCTTTGTTTTCACCTCCCTGTGAAGGTATCCGGCCTAATCCATGTCTGTAAGTGCCTCCCCCCAAAGCATCCCTTCTACCGGCGTCATTGCCTACTTGCGGGAGCAGGGTCGTGTTTCGGCACAGGACTGTGCTCGGGCCGAGGGCCTGGCCCACCAGACCGGTGAAAGCGAGGCGGTCACCCTGGCGCACATGGGACTGATCTCCGAGGCCGATCTGGTGGAGATCCTGTCCGCCCTCTATCAGGTGCCCACGGTGAAGGACGCCTCGGCCTACCCGGATGCGCCGGTCCACGATCAGCCCATCGCCTTTCGCTACCTGCGGGAGATGAAGGCGATCCCCCTGGCACAGCGGGAGCACGAGTTGGAGGTCGCGGTGGCGGATCCCGGCGAGCTCAGCATCGCCCAGGCCCTGCGACTCGCCACCGGGCTGGCTGTGCGGATCCGGGTGGGCCGGCTGTCGGAGATCGAGTCCGCGCTGGAACGGGTCTACGGCAGCGGGCGCAGCGCCCTGGGCGAGATCGTCGAGGATCTGGATGACGATCAGCGCCTGGCCGAGGACATCGAACACCTCAAAGACCTCGCCAGCGAAGCGCCGATCGTGCGCCTGGTCAACCACATCCTGCAGCGGGCGGTGGAGATGGAGGCCTCGGACATTCATATCGAGCCCTTCGAGGAGCGGCTGCTGGTGCGCTACCGTATCGACGGCATCCTCAGCGAGGCGGAATCCCCCCCGTCCCACTCCACCGCCGCGATCATCTCGCGCATCAAGATCATGGCCAGGCTCAACATCGCCGAGCAGCGGGTGCCCCAGGACGGACGCATCTCCCTGAAGATCCAGGGCAACGAGCTGGAACTGCGGGTCTCCACCGTACCCACCCTGCACGGCGAGAGTCTGGTGATCCGTCTGCTCAACAAGAAGAGCATCAGCTTCGAGTTCGACAAGCTGGGGTTTGGAGATACCTCACTGAAACGCCTGCAGCAGGCCCTGCTGCAACCCAACGGCATCATCCTGGTCACCGGGCCCACCGGTAGCGGCAAAAGCACCACCCTCTACACCGCCCTGAGCCAGCTCAACAAGCCCGGGGTGAAGATCATCACCGTGGAGGATCCGGTCGAATACAAGCTCGAAGGGATCAACCAGATCCAGGTCAAACCCCAGGTGGGACTGGATTTCGCCAACGCCCTGCGGGCCATCGTGCGCCAGGATCCGGACATTATCATGGTGGGCGAGATGCGCGACGCGGAGACCGTGCGAATCGCCGTGCAGGCCGCGCTGACCGGGCACATGGTGCTCTCCACCCTGCACACCAACGACGCGGCGGGGAGTGTCAGCCGTCTGCTCGACATGGGGGTCGAACCCTACCTGCTCGCCTCCACGGTCACTGCGATCGTGGCTCAGCGCCTGGCGCGGCGCCTGTGTACCGAGTGCCGCGAACCCTACCGCGCCGACCCGGTCCTGATGCAGCGGTTTCGCCAGGCGGGTCTGGTCGACGGGGAGTCCCCGCTTACCCTGTACCGTCCCTGCGGCTGCGAGGCCTGCTCCCAGACCGGCTACCGGGGGCGCATGAACATTGCCGAGGTGTTGTTGATCAGCGAGGGGGTTCGGCAGCAGATTACTCAGCGTGCCACCGCGTCGCAGATCCAGCAGATTGCGGTTGGGGAGGGCATGGACACCATGTATCGGGACGGCCTGGGCAAGGTCCTCAAGGGACTGACCTCGATCGAAGAGCTGTTGCGGGTGAGTGACGAGGATCTGTGATGGGGCTGTTCAGTTACCGTGCCAGTCGGGCCAACGGGGAGATCCTGGAAGGAGAGATGGAGGCGGAAGATACCCGCCAGGTGATCATCGAGCTGCAACGCGACCATCTGATTCCGCTGCAGGTCCGCAAGGTCACCGGTCTGCGTGGTCTGTTGCGCCCCGGCGGGGTGCGCAAGCGCGGCATCTCGCGCAAGCAGGTGCTCGGCTTCGCCAAGGAACTGGCCACCCTGCTCAAGGCGGGCATGCCCCTGGAACGCTCGCTTTCCCTGATGGCGCGGCTCAGCAGCGATGAAGCGATGGGTGAGGTGATCGGCAATCTGAACGACGCGATCAAGGGTGGCGCGACCTTCTCCCAGGCCCTGGAAAAACATCGTGAAACCTTCCCGCGCCTGTTCATCAGCATGATCAGGGCCGGGGAGGCCGGGGGCATGCTGGAAAGCTCCCTGGTGCGGATCGCCGAATACATGGAGCGCTCCCAGGCGCTGCGCGAGAGCGTGCGATCCGCCCTGATCTACCCCACCATTCTGCTGGTGGTGGCCTCGTTATCGGTGATGGTGCTGTTGGTGTTCGTGGTGCCCCAGTTCAGCCAGATGTTCCAGGACATGGGGCGGGAACTCCCCCTGCCCACCCAGGTCGTACTCGCTGCGGGGGAGTTCATGAAAGCCTGGTGGTGGCTGTTGCTGGCCACCCTGTTCCTCGGCGTGGCGCTGTTTCGCATGTGGCTGGAGAAGCCCGACAACCGCTTCCGCTGGGATCGCTGGACCCTCTCCCTGCCGCTGATCGGTGAGCTGATGCTCAAGGTCGAGACCGCGCGGCTCTCCCGCACCCTGGCCTCCCTGCTGCACAACGGCCTGACCCTGTTGAATGCGGTCACCCTGGCTCAGGATGTGCTGAACAACCGCTTCGTGGCCCAGGGTCTGGAACAGGCGGCACTCAAGCTGAAACAGGGCAAAGGGCTGTCCGCGCCGCTGATCGAGGAGCAGGTGCTCCCCGAACTGGCGATGCGCATGCTGCAGGTGGGCGAGGAGTCGGGGGAGATCGACGCCATGCTCAACGAGGTGGCCGATGTCTACGACCAGGAGGTTCGTGAAACCGTACAGCGTATGCTCACCCTGGTCGAGCCGATCCTGATCGTCGGCCTCGGCCTGGTGATTGCTGGTATAATCATCTCCATTTTACTGGCCATGCTGAGCGTCAACGATCTGGCATTCTAGGTCAGGCCCGTTCAACCGATGCAGACTCCACCCTGATGGGGTATTGCCCGAATATACAGACGAGAGATCTATGAACAAGACAGTTTTCCGACCCCTTGCGATGCGCGGTTTCACCCTGATCGAACTGCTGGTGGTGATGGCGATCCTGGCCATGCTCGCCGGCCTGGTCGGGCCCCGGGTGATGAGCGCCCTGGGTGAGTCCAAGGGCAAGACCGCCAAAGTGCAGCTCGAGGAGTTGTCCGCCGCCCTGGATATCTACCGCCTGGATACCGGTAACTACCCCACCAGCGATCAGGGTCTGGCGGCCCTGGTGGAACGGGTCGACGGGGTGGATAACTGGAACGGCCCCTACCTGAAGAAGCCGCGCATTCCCAAGGATCCCTGGGGCGCCGACTACATCTACCGCTTCCCCGGCGAACAGAATGAATACGACCTGCTTTCCCTGGGTTCCGACCGTGCCGAGGGGGGCGAAGGGGAAGCCAAGGACATACATGTCTGGGATTGAGGCTGGCCGACTTTCCCGCACCCGCGGTTTCACCCTGCTGGAACTCATGATAACCCTGGTGATTGCCGGCGCCCTGGTCGCCCTGGTACCGCCCATGCTACAGCGCGCGCTGCCCTCGGTGCAGCTCAGGGGCGCCAGCCAGGAGCTGGCCTCGGCATTGCGATTCGTGCGCAGCTGGTCGATCGCCCAGGGTCGTGAGGGGCGCCTGATCCTGGATCTGCAGAACAAGCACTACACCATCACCCCGCGCAACAAAACCTACCACCTTCCAGACGACGCGCAGGTCAGCCTGCAGGCCGCCGCCGATGAGCGTATCGATGATCATCGCAGCGCCATCCGCTTCTATCCCGATGGCAGCTCCAGCGGTGGCCGGGTGAGCCTGAAAGCGGGGGACAACGAGCACCGGATCGATGTGGACTGGCTCACCGGCCGGGTATCCCTTGCGCCCTGACCGATCCTCAAGATCCCTGCTTTGCAGAGCACCTTCATTCACTCCCGGGGGTGCTCGACAGCGGGGATTCTCCCTACTCGAGGTGCTGGTGGCCTTCACTCTGCTGGCGATCACCTTCGGCGTGGTCATGCAGGCCCTCTCCAGCAACAGCCGCGGCCTGGTGCTGGCCGGAGAGCACTCCCGGGCGGCATTGATCGCGGAGTCCAGACTGGCTGAAGTGGGTACCCTCTACCCCCTGGAAGCCGGAGCCTGGGAAGGGGATCTCGAAGCGGGCTACCACTGGCGCCTGAGCATCAGTGAGTTCCCCGGAGAGACCGGTTACCTGCGACAGTCCGCCTTCCAGGTGGTTGCCGAGGTGCGCTGGGGCGCGTCCGCTTCCGGGCGGCAATACCGCCTGAGCAGTCTGCGCTATCGTTGAATCGTGATGATGCCAGGACCTAACCCCGTGACGCCTCCATTCACAGCATCCTCTTGTGTCAGGGCTTTACACTCGTGAACGGATTGATTCGCCCGCGCGCCGCGCGCCGCAACGCCTCAGGTTTCACCCTACTGGAACTGATCATCGCGCTGGTGCTCATGAGCCTCATCGTGATGCTGCTGTTCTCCGGGCTGGATCTGGGGCGGCGTACCTGGGAGAAAACCGCTGCGACCGGGGAGCGTCAAACTCAGGAGCGGCTCGCCTTCGACTACCTGCGGCGTACCCTGGGCGCCCTGATGCCCGAGCTTATCGACACCGAGGAGGGGCCATTGCCCCTGTTCCGTGGTGAGGCCTCGGCGATCCGCTGGGTCGGACCCACCGCCTCCCAGGCGGGGATCGGTGGCGCAGCCCTGTTCCAGCTCGAATTGCGCGATCGGGATGCGGATAAGGTGCTACTGTTGAAACGCTGGCTCTACCACCCGGAGGTGCTGGCCGAGAGTCCGAAAGCCGGACTCGACTGGCGACAGTTCGAATCCGGTCAGTGGCAACCCCGGGATCGGCAGGTGGCGGAGCTGCGCTACAGCGAGCACCTCCTGCTGGAGGGATTGGACGGATTGGAATTGAGCTACTACGGATCTTCCCAGCCCGGGCTGCCCGATGAGTGGCAGCGGGAGTGGCGCGACAGTCGCAGGGTCCCGCGTCTGATCCGGCTGCGTTTCCTCTATCCCGAGCACGAAAGCCCCAGTGTAACCCTTGCGATCGAGGCTGCCCGATGAGCGGACGTCGTCAACAGGGAATCGTCCTGGTGTTGGTGCTGTGGGCTCTGGTGCTGCTGACGGTGATCGTCTCCGCGATCACCTCCTCGGTGCACACCGAGACCACCCTGGCCCACTACCAGCTCGACCAGGCGCGGCTGCGGGCCCAGGCCGATGCGGCGTTCCTTTATGCCGCGGCCCGGGCCTTCGATCCGGACCCGGAGCAGGCCTGGCGTGTCGACGGCAGCGGCTACCCCTGGCGTTTCGAAGATCACGAAATGCTGATCCATCTTCAGGCGGAACGGGACCACCTGGATCTCAATCAGGTCACCGAGGGCCAGTTGCAGTCTCTGCTGGCCGCCCTCGAAGTGGAGCCGGAACGATCGAGTCTGCTGGCTGCGGCCATGCTCGATTGGCGTGACCGGGATAACCTGCATCGTCTCAACGGGGCGGAGGATGACGATTACCGGGCGGCTGGAAAGCCCTACGGCGCCAAGGATGCGCCCTATGACAGCGTGGACGAGATCGGACTGGTGCTGGGCATGACCCCGGACCTCAAGGCCCGCCTGATCCCCTATCTGGCGGTCTCCCGGGCGGGTGATTCCGGGATGAGCGCACAACTGCCGGGTGGCTTCGGTGGACCCCAGGGCGGTTTTTCGGTGCGCAATGGCGTCTGGGTGTGGGTGGAGATTGGCGCCGCCGGTGGGAGCTTTCGAGCCCTCGCACTGGTCCGACAGGCAAGGGACAGGCTGCACCTGGATGCGTTAAACTACGGGGTTTCCCAGGCCGAGTGGCCAACCTTCGAAGAGGAGTGAGTGAGTTGCAGGATTGGTCGGTTCACGCCTTGAACCAGCGTCTTCAAGAGCAACTGATCGACCCGGTGCGGCAGTGCCTGGCGATGCGCTTTGCCGCCGCGGGCCAGCGGGAATGCCGCATCACCCTCGGCTTGCAGGGCGTGGTGTGCGAACAGCCGGACACCCGCCAACGCCTCGAGCTCGCCTCCCCCGAAGCGGACCGGGAGCGCTTCAGCGCCTGGATCTCCCAGGTTTTCGGTGCGCAGAAGCCGCGCGCCCGGATCTGCCTGGAGCCCGACCTGATTCTGAGCCGCAAGGTGCGTCTGCCGGCGGCTGCGCGCAAGCACTTGTCCCAGGTGCTGGGGTACGAGATGGATCGTCTCTCGCCCTTCGAAAGCGACCAGGTCTATTTCCATTTCACACCCGAGAGCGACGCGGACGATCTGCCGGATTGGCTGCTGGGGCGTCTGATCCTAGCCCGAAAACAGCATCTCGATCCCTGGTACCGGCTCATCCAGGAGGCCGGCCTGGCCATCGAGCGGGTCACCCTGAGCGGTGAGTCCCAATCCCTCAACCTCAAACCCCGCACCGCAACGGGCCGCAGCGGCGGACGCCGCCTGGATCAACTGCTCGGGCTTGGCCTGGTGGTCCTGGTCGCGCTCTACCTGGGGGGCAGCCTGTGGCAGGAGCGGCGGATCGCCCGGGATCTGGAACAGACCCTGCAGCAAGCCCGCGGTGATGCCGGCCGCGCCCGGCAGCTGCAGGACCGGGTTGACCAGCAGCGTGACTCCGTGACCATGGTGAGCCGCCAGCGGGCGGACTACCGACCCCTCTCAGACATCCTGCTGGAGCTGACCCGGCTGATCCCGGACGGCAGCTGGTTCCGTCAGGTCAGCCTGTCGTCGGACCAGATTTCCGTGTCCGGTGAGTCGGATCAGGCCTCGGAACTCATCGGTATCCTCGAGCGCTCCCCCCTGTTCGAGTCGGTACGCTTCAAGTCGCCGGTGGTGCGCAATCGCAAATCGGGCAAGGAGAATTTCGATATCGTCCTGACCCTCACCCGGGAGGCGGCATGACAACCGGTCTGGGTGGCTCCCGCAAGGCCTGCGATCGTCTCCTCCTGGGTCTGTTGCTGATCCTGGTGCTGGGCGTGACGTTGTTCGTCTGGCTGTGGAGCGGATTGCTCGACGGATATCGGGAGACGGCAGAGGATGCCCGCTACCGAGCCGGTCAGTTTCTGCGTATTGCGCAACGCCAGGACGAATTGCAGGTCGCCCTGGATGCGCCGCAGCTTCAGGCGCAGATCCGTCAGAACTATCTCACCGGCGAAGCCCCGGGTGTCGCCTACGCCAGTCTGCAGCAGCAGATCAAGGAGCTGATCGCCGGACTCGGTGGCCTGGTGTTGAGCACCCAACTTGTCCAGCAGCCCCAGGATGAGGCGCAGGTCACCGAGAAGATCATGGTGCGGGTACGGATGCAGGGCGACAGCCTGGTGCTGCAGAAGGTAGTGCAGGCCCTCGAAGAGCGCCGCCCCCTGATGTTCTTCGAGCAGCTCAACATCCAGGCTCCGGCGAAGGTGAAAGAGGACGAAGCGGAGAAACTTGATATCCGCTTCGATATCTACGGCTACTTCTGGAAAGGTCCGCTATGAGGCGCGCCCTGTTGATACTCTGCGTGGGCTTGCTGGCTTTGATCGGCCTGCAATGGCTGGATTGGCCGGAGACGCACCGTCAGGCCGTGGCGGTCTCGACCGCGTCCGGCGGGCCGGATGGGCAGAAGGCTGCGCCCGCCGACCCGCCTCTGCTCGGTGCGCCGGTTACGGCCTATGTGGAGGTCTTCGAGCGTTCCCTGTTTCGTGCCGACCGCACCGGTTTCCATGTCGAACCCGAGCAGGACGTCACGCCCAGAGCCCCCGCCAATCCGCCCCGTTTCCGTCTGCTCGGGGTGATCATGACCGGCTCCGAACCCTCGGCGGCGATGATTCTTGAACCCCAGCAGAAAAAGAGCCGCTTGATTCATGTGGGGGACAACGTGGGGGAATGGCGACTTGAGACGATCGCCGAGGATCAGGTGGTGATGAGCTGGGGCGAAAAGCGGGAATCGGTACCGCTAAGGCCTTTCTGAATCATGCTGCGATTTGAAAGCCTGGCCCTAAGACGGGGCAACAAACTGCTTTTCCAGGATGCGGATTTCATCCTCCACAGCGGCTGGAAAGTGGGCATCACCGGGGGTAATGGATCGGGCAAGTCGAGTCTGTTTCAGTTGATCCTGGGTGAGCTGCAGGCCGATCTGGGCAGTCTGAGCCGCCCCCCCAACATCGAGATCGCCCACGTGGCTCAGGAGACCCCCGCGCTGTCCCGGCCCGCCCTGGACTATGTGATCGACGGCGATACCAATCTGCGCGAAATCGAAGCCCGCCTGGCGGCCGCCGAGGCACAGGGGGATGGGGTCGCGCAGGCACGCTATCATGAGCTGCTGCACCATGCGGACGGCTATCGAGCCCAGGCGCGGGCCGGCGAACTGCTCTACGGGTTGGGATTCAGCAGTGAGGACCAGACCCGACCGGTGAGCCATTTCTCCGGCGGCTGGCGGATTCGCCTCAACCTGGCGCAGGCGTTGATGTGTCGTTCCGATCTGCTGCTGCTCGATGAACCGACCAACCACCTGGATCTGGATGCGGTGATCTGGCTGGAGGGCTGGTTGCGCAACTACGCCGGGACCCTGCTGATGATCTCCCACGACCGGGACTTTCTCGACCAGGTCACCGATCACATCGTGCATATCGAGCAGCAGCAGGCACAGCTCTATACCGGCAACTACAGCGGCTTCGAGCAGATCCGCGCGGCGCGCTTGGCCAATCAGCAGCAGGCCTACGAAAAGCAGCAGCGCGAGATCGCCCACATCCACAGCTACGTGGAGCGCTTCCGTGCCAAGGCCACCAAGGCGAAACAGGCCCAGAGCCGGATCAAGGCTCTGCAGCGCATGGAGCAGATCGCTCCCGCCCATGTCGACTCAGAATTCCATTTCCGCTTCTTTGAGCCGTTGAAGAATCCCCATCCCCTGTTGAAACTTGATCAGATCGAGATCGGATATGGTGAACCGTCGATTCTCGATGCGGTCAGTCTGGTATTGGAGCCGGGTGACCGGATCGGCCTGTTGGGGCCCAACGGAGCCGGTAAATCGACTTTGATCAAGCTGCTGGCCGGGGAGCTGACCCCGCGTAAAGGTGCCCGGGAACCGGCACAGGAACTGCGTATCGGATACTTTGCCCAGCACCAGCTGGAACAACTGGATGCCCAGGCCACACCGCTGAAGCACCTGCAGCGTCTCGATCCCAAAGCGAGTGAACAGGCGCTGCGCGACTACCTGGGTGGGTTCGGTTTCCGCGGGGATCAGGCCCTGGATCCGGTAGCCCCTTTCTCCGGGGGTGAAAAGGCACGTCTGGTACTGGCGCTGCTGGTCTATCAACGACCCAATCTGCTGTTGCTGGATGAGCCCACCAACCACCTGGATCTGGAGATGCGCCACGCGGTGGGGCAGGCGTTGCAGGATTTTCAGGGGGCGATGGTCATCGTATCCCATGACCGGCATCTGCTCCGGGTGACCACCGATGAACTGTTGCTGGTGCATGGCGGATGCCTGACAGCCTTCGAGGGTGAACTGGACGACTACCCCGCCTGGCTGGCGGAGCAGCGTCGCAGCCCCGCGGTCTGCGTCACGGACATGGCGCAGACGGAGCACACCTCGGCGGCGCGACGGGAGCGTAAACGCCAGGAGGCGGAGCAGAGGAAGCGACTGCAGCCGTTGAGGCGCGCCCTGCTCCAGTGCGAGCAGGAAATTGAACAATTGCAACAAAAACAGAAAGCTATTGAAGTAACATTGAGCGATAGTAGCCTCTATGAATCGTCACGAAAGGACGAGTTGAAGACCCTGCTCGGTGAGAAGGCGGAACTGGACAAACGATTGAATCAGTCCGAAGAGCGCTGGTTGCAGCTAAGCGACGAATTGGAAACCGCTCAGTTCAGTGAGGCTGATGAACCCTGAAGCGGCATTGGAAAGCCACGGCAGTGAATATTCAGCCGCCTTATAGCCGGTCGTGACAGGCTGAAAATGGGAGCTACACTGAACCTGTCAGGGAGTTTTTTTGGATGGCTTTAGGAACGGGGTTCCGTTTTCTGGGGCCGGGTCAGTGATTGACCGATCGTCCCGGTCGCTTGGTGCATGGGTGGCGGGGGCGTTCTCTGTGGATACATGCACGTTTATTTGAGAGTCGATAGATGAATATTTATGTTGGTAATCTGCCCTGGAATGTCAAGGACACCGAGCTGCGTGCACTGTTTGCGGAATTTGGCGATGTCTCCGCCGCAAATGTCATCATGGATAAGTTTTCGGGCCGATCCCGGGGCTTCGGGTTTGTTGAGATGCCCAATTCAGATCACGCTGAAGTGGCGATCAAATCACTGAACGATAAGGAAATGGGTGGACGCAGTCTGCGCGTCAACGAGGCCAGGCCTCGGGATGAGCGTCCGGCGCGAAGTCATCAGAGACACTGATTACTGAAGAAACCGGGCTTCGCCCCGTCCGCCTGTGGGTTGAATGATCGCTGGCGGGTTGTTGAAATTAGCCAAATCGTGCCGTTATTACGTGCAAACCGGTGCTTTCAGGTTGATTTCAATGCACTGTCAGCCGGTGAGTGTGGATGTTGAACATCCGGCATGGCGGCGGTCGAGGCCTGGGTGCCGGTATGTCTTGTGATCCGTAGCGTGGTTCGGACGGGTTTCATCGGGACCCGGTACGATCGATTGTCGGGTTGACCGGGTAACCTGCCCAGGCTGCCCGTATGGCTTACGGACCCAAGACGCCGTCGGCAACTCCTATCTCAGCATCAGCAGGGATGCTGCCGGGCGTGTTCGTGCGCACACATTCGCTGACGCCCGGTACGATTTCGGTATAATACCGCCGGATTCCATAGGAGCGATTCGGATCCCGTGTACCGAATCATGGGTTGATATGAAAAGTTTTATTACTCTCCTCGTGCTCGTCGCACTCGCTTTCCTGGCCTGGCCCTACACCGCCATCTACCGCCTCGATCAGGCGCTCAAACAGAACGATCAGATCGCACTCGAGTCCATGATCGATGTGGAATCGGTAAGGGATCAGATTAAGCGCAAGCTCAACAAGAACGTGCAAAGCAATATCGGTTCGGTATCCAGCGGATTTGTCGATTGGCTGCAGGACGGAATCCGGCGTCTCGGCTCGGATGCCATCGATGAGATGGTGGACGCCCGTTGGGTGGTCAATGAACTGCGCGCCCATAACCCGGACCCCCGTCAGGGCGGCATCATGAGTCAACTCACTTATGCCTTCTTCGATGGTCCGAATCGGTTGCTGCTCCGCATCGGAGACTGGGAGGACAATCCGGTCCATGCCCACCTCAGTCTGGAAGGTACTCAGTGGCGTATCACGGCGGTGTACAACTGAGCGGTCTGAGCCGAACCTGTCCCAATATCCCAAAAAATCTGTAACCGATTGTATTTCATGTAGTTATTGATCGGAATGGCATTCCTTATCCGAAACTGGATTAAAGAAACTGTGAAAGCCGCCGAAGAAATACCAGGAAGTACGGCTTTGCCGTGCCCATGAACCGTGTACGATAAAAATATCGGTCTCCCATGCCGATGGGGGGCCTGTGGTGATTCTGGGAAATCGAAACATGGCCGATATCAGTTTCAACGAAACCCTCTACTCAGTCTGTCCCACCGGAATGCTGGCAATCGACAACGATGTCTGCATCCGATGGATCAATCCGGCCCTCGAGGCGATGCTCAATCTGCCCGGTGACGAATTGATCGGCAAGGACAAGAACACTCTGCCAGAAAGCCTGCATGCTCTGTTCGACGAGACGGACATGTTGCACCTCTCCCTCAATGGGGACGGGGAACGTTGGCTGCGGCGGGATGTGCGTAAGGTGGAAGAGGGCAGCAATGCGGGATTGCGATTGCATTTCTATCAGGACATCAGTCAGCAGGTCATGGCCCAGCGGGAAAGCGAGGCTTTGCGCCAGCAGGTCGAGGATCTGACGGTCACCGACGAACTGACCCGAATGGCTAATCGGCGCGCCACCCTCAGGGCGCTCGATGCCCAGGTGACCCGCAGTCGCCGCTACGGGAACCTGCTCACCCTCAGCGCGATCCGCTTGTCTCATCCCCGGGACCCTCAGGAGCCTTTGCCGGACCATTCAATCCTGATATTCGCCCAGTACTTGCGTGAGCGGTTACGCTGGGCGGATGTGATCGGGCGCTACGAGGATCAGTTGTTCCTCCTGGTCATGCCGGAAACCAATGAGGAAGATGCGCTTAATCTCCTCCAGCAGATCGTTGAAGAGTGCCGGGATGGCGCATTGAAAAACCTGGGTGATTATCCTCTGCCGGACCTCGCCATCGGCGTGACGGCTTGGTCGAAGGGTGACGATCCGCAGCGTCTGATCAAGCGCACACTCGACATGATGTAGTGCCCGACGCAAAGCGCATCAGCTTCGACGAGGGTATCAGCCGCAAAGAACTCAACGCGGTGCATCAACGTTTCATGCGCATGCATCGTGCCAGACTGCGGCGGATTCTCGACGAGTTACGGCCCAGCCAGCAGGAGTTTCTCGAACTGCTGCCCCTGCTTTTCCACATCAATCACCCGATGCTGCCGGGATTCGTAGGCAGTGATACCGTTCAGGGCATCCCCGACTACAGTCCCTCGCGCCATGCCCTTGAGGCAGCCGCGCGCCTGAGCCGCAGTTTCAACTACAAGAAGCGGGCTCAGCGGGTCTACCATATCCAGGGTCTCTACCTGATGGGCAGCAGCGGGACCATCGGTCAGTCCTCGAGCAGTGATTTCGACCTCTGGCTTTGCCATGATCCCGGCCTGGACCCGGCTCAGCGGGAGCAGTTGCAGAGGAAAGTGCGCCTGGTCGAAAAAGGGGCCCTGGAACTGGGTCTGGAGCTGCACATCTTTCTCATCGATCCCGAGCGGTTTCGTCATGGGGAGAAGTCCCGGCTCTCCCAGGAAAGCTCCGGAACCACTCAGCACAGTCTGCTACTGGAGGAGTTCTATCGCAGTGCGGTGCTGCTCGCCGGACTCTACCCCATGTGGTGGCTGGTGCCGCCGGAACACGAGCACGATTACCAGGACTATGTCGACTACCTGCTGTCGCACCGTTTCCTCAAACCCAGCGAGGTGATCGATCTGGGCGGATTGAACCGGATCCAGGCGGGCGAGTTCTTTGGCGCGGCCCTGTGGCAGCTCTACAAGGGGATCGATTCGCCCTACAAGTCGATCCTCAAGATCTTTCTCATGGAGGCGTACAGCCGTCACTACCCCAAGCCGCAATGGTTGGCCCAGGAGGCCAAAGAGGCCATCTATGCAGGGGAAGCCGACATCGACCGGCTGGACGCCTATATCCTCCTCTACAAACGGGTGGAGGAGTACCTGATACACAATCAGGATTATGACCGGCTGGATCTGGCGCGGCGCTGTTTCTACTTCAAGGTCGGCGAACATCTGAGTCAGGGTGGCAGCCGACTCAACTGGCGCCGCCGCATCATGATGCAGCTGACCCGTCAGTGGGGCTGGGGTCAGACCCAGTTGCAGATGCTCGATACCCGTTACGAATGGAAGATCGACAAGGTCATCAATGAGCGCAACGCTCTGGTCGCGGTGCTGACCCGCAGTTATCGCCTGCTGACCGAGTTTGCCCGCAGGTATGCCAAAGAGAGCCAGATCGATCCACAGGAACTCAATCTTCTGGGGCGCAAGCTCTACACGGCATTGGATCATCGGCCGGGCAAGATCGATCATATCAATCCGGGGATTTCGAAGAATCTCTCGGAAGAACAGCTGTCCCTGTATCATCGTGAGACCCGGGACGGCACCCCTGCCTGGATGCTCTACCGGGGGCGGATCGATGAGCCGGATCTGCCGGAGCATCGACCCATCAAGATCTCCAACAACCTGCTCGAAATTCTCGTCTGGAGTCACATCAACCAGGTATGGGACAGCCATTCCAGGGTCTCCCTGTATTCCGGTGAAACCGAACTGACACTCAAGGAGCTCCAATCCCTCTATCGCGGGGTCACCAAACTGTTCCCCGGGTATATGCCGGCCTCCGCGGATATAAAGACCCTAGCGAAACCGGCACACGCCGTCATGGTGGGTCTGTTCATCAACATTGGCGTGGATCCGATGGAGTATCTGACCAAAGAGGGCATGCAGCTGACCAGTGAGCGTCACGATCCCTTGAGTTTCGCTTCGGCGCGAACCAATCTGGCGTTGAGCCTGGAGAAACTCACGCTGACCAGTTGGGGGGAATTACAGATCACCCGGCATGAAGGTCCGGACGGGCTGATGGATGTCCTGTGTCATACCCTGGATCTGCAATCGCCGGATCGGACGCAGGAAACCCAGGTAAACGCGTTCAGTTTCTCAAGTGTGCGGGGCAGTCAGATCGCGCATCGGGTGACCGAACTGTTCGAACACGTCATCCGGCGATTTCGCAGTGGCGAATTGCACAACGGACGCTATGTGTTTCGCATGGGCAAGGAGTTCTTCATCGTCCAGCACCAGGACAAGGGCTATGTCTGGCGCAGTCTGGACGGTTTCGAAAGCCTGCAGGAGGAGCTGATGCAGCCGCAGCAGGTTTTCCGGGCCCTGGAATTCGATCCCGAGATTCTTGCTTCAAGCCCCTACCCGGTGCTGTTCTCGGTAAACAAACCGGATCTGCTCCAGGTGTTCTATCAGGTCCAGGGTCAACGGGCGGACCTGTATATTCTGGATGAACAGGGATCCCTGTTTGAGCAGACACTGAGAACCGACAGTCCCCGCTTCCTGATGTTGCAGCAGCGCAGGTTCCTCAACAGCCTGCAACAATTGAGAAACCTGGTCTCTGATCAGCCGGGCGACCTGTTGGCTGAACCGGAATTCTATGAATTGAGTCGTGAGATCAAGGGTGAGTGGAAAACCCTCACCCGCCAGATTCCCTTGGCGGAACGCGAGGACTATCTGGATGTCACTCTGGTGACCGATTCCGCGGAAACGGATGCGCGTGTGCTCTCACTGATCTGCGGTGAGCGTGAGTTCAGTGCGTTGGAGTACAGCGATGAACTCTATACCGCGGCCGCCCTGTATATCCATGGCTTGCGCAACGGAGACATCCGCTATCCCATCTACCTCACCTCGGTCAGACTGGGTGGGCTGCAAATCAGCCACGGTCTGTACACCGTGAACCTTCTGAATCTGAAAAAACGGGTTGAAGACCGGTTGAACGGATTTCCGTTACAGCACTATTCATGAGAGGCGGATGTCATAGCCAAACAGCTGTAACTCCTGTTCGAACATCTCCGTGTAGCGTGCCTGTTGTTGCGGCGCGAGTTCGGAGCGCCAGCGTTGCACCGAATGGGCGATCGATTTACTGGTGATGTGTTGTTTGTGTTCCGCGGCGACTTCGTGCTTGTTGCAGGTGATCCTGCTGAGGGTCTTGTTGTCGCTGGGAATGTCCAATGCCTTGAAAATGTGTCCTAAGGTCGCTTGGGTGTCGAGCATCAGGTCCTCGTAGCGGACCAGCAGGGTGTTGCTGCGATTGAGTTGATAATAGGCGCTGAACTCGCTGACCTCCTTGACCACGTTCAGGTAGGCCGTGGGTTTCTCCCGCTCAACGTCCTCGGGTCTTTTGTCCTGGGCTCCGAAATGGAGCGCGGAGAGGATCATGTCGCGGAAGTCCCTGACCAGTACGATTTCCAGGGCGTCCGGGTACAGCTCCCGAACCGCGGCGCCAAGCTGGCGCCAGGTCATGTTACCGTCACCGGAGAAATAGGGGATCTTCTCTGCGAAATATCCGGCAGAGCTCCGATTCTGGGCTGACGCTACAGACTGGTAATAGCTCTCAATCGACTCCTGACAGAAGCGCAGAACCTGGCGGTGGTAGTCCTGATCGAACCACGCCTTGCGTTCAGGCTGGTCCAGGAAATCTCTGTGGAAACGCCGCTGATCGACGGGAGAGAGGCGGGTTTCCGGAGAGATCAGCTGCTGGGTTACCAGGTGCAGCCAGAATTCCAGGGCGAAGGTTTCATAAGGATGCCGCTCAGCGACCACGATGGCCGGATGTTTCGACAGCAGTTGCATGAGCCAGGTGGACCCGGTGCGTCCCAGGGTGGAGACGATGATGGGTCGGAGTTTTGGTGTGAAACCCGAACGACTCATCGTGCGTTCCAGGTTCAGCTGCAAAAAGGGGATCTCCTCGTGGGAATCGGTAATGGCGTGAAGGCTCAGCGCGGCATGCTGCGGGAGACCAAGTTCCATCAACTGGGTGGAGAATCCGCACTGGGATGAGATGGCCGGATCCTGGTAGTGAGACACGACATCCGGGCGATCGACGCTGACCGGACAGCGATGGATGCAATAGGAGGTTCCCCGCTCGTGCTCCCGGATTTCAACATGAGTAATCGTATCGCGGGTGGGGACAATCCATCCGGAAATGTGAATTTTGTTTCCGGTATCAGTCTGTTCCGGTTGGGGGGTATCCAGATGGAAGCCCCTGATACGCCGGTCGCTGATGCCTTGTGTATCTAATATTTTATAAGGCAAAACAGAGCGTTATATTTATCGACCTGGCCCATGCCGGGTCTTGGGTGGATGCCGCTAAAACTGTGATGAGGATCACATTATATCAGGGATTGGGCCAGAAAAACCACGAACCTCCCGGAAAATAATTTACAGGTGATTAGTTGGTTGCGTTAGATGCGTCGGAGCAGAACGGAAAGCGTGATGGGAGCGATAAGGACGGGACCGTTTGAGGGCCCCGTCCGTGAGGTCGTTATTTGGTAGCGGCAGCTGCGGTTGAGGCCGGAGGCTTGGCCAGTCCCAGGTACTCGATTTCAAACACCAGGGTTTCGTTGGGGCCGATTTTCTTGCCCGCGCCCTTGACGCCGTAGGCCAGTTCCGGGGGCATGACCACGCGCCATTTTGCGCCCGGCTTCATGTGCTCGATGGCCTCGCGGAACCCGGGGACCACGCCGTTCAAATTGAACTCAAGGGGGGCTCCCCGGGCGTAGGAACTGTCAAATTCAGTGCCGTCGATCAGAGCGCCCTTATAGTGGACCTCGACCCGATCTTCGCCTTTGGGGGATTCGCCCTCGCCCGGCTTCAGCACTTCGTATTGCAATCCGCTCTCCAAAACCGTGACGCCGCTCTTCTTCGCGTTTTCCGCCCGGAACTTATCGCCTTTTTCCGAGTTCGCATCGGCCAGGGCCTGTTTTGCAGTCTGCAATTCCTGGTAATGCTGTTTCAGTGCCTCCTGCATATCGGCCTGGGACATCTGAGAATCCTTGTGTTTCAGGAAGTCGTCGACACCCTCGGAAAACGCGGTCATATCGAGATCACTCACCTCCTGGGCGATCAGCATCTGTGCGATCTGACGTCCGACGGTGTAGCTGTATTTCTGCTTGTCCGAGGAGAGTTCGGCGGCGATGCTGGTGTGCGCCAGGCAGATCATCACGCCTGACAGTACTATCTTTCGCAGATTCATGGTTTGAGTCGTCCTCTGTAGTTGTGTGCGAAGGTTGAAGGTGGAGTATCCCTAAGGTCGCCGGCCTTGACTGCAGGTGCGGTGATTGCGCCGGATCCGGGATGATTCCCGGTGTGTGTCCTTTCAGGGTTCGAATCCGTGGTGTATACGATTGTCGGCAGGGGCAATAGTTCAGTTCCGGTGGTGCTCGGGCGCCGTGGTGTGATGGGGTGCGCGTTGTTCTGAAGAGACGGATTGGGCAATCACATACGCGGGCCGTTTTTTCACTTCCTGATAGATTTCCGCTACATATTCCCCGATCAGTCCCAGCCCTAGCAGAATCATGCTGCCCATGCCCAGGATCAGCAGGATTACGGTCGGAAACCCCTCTTCCGCCAATCCCTGCCACTTGTACCATAGGGTCTGCAGGGTCAGACCGAAGCTGAACAGGATGCCAAGGCCTCCGATCCAGGTCACCAGTCTGAGGGGTAGCGAGGAGAAGCTGATGATCGTGGAGCGGGCCAGCTTGAGCAGTTGTCCCAGGTTCCAGGTGCTCTTGCCGCGCACCCGTGCCGGTGGTGTGAATTCCAGGGCGACACTTTCATAACCCAGCCAATGGGTCAGACCTCGAAAGAATCGGTTGACCTCGGGAAGCCGGGTATATTGTTCCACCACTCGTCGGTCGAGCAGCTTGAAATCCGTGGAGCCTTGCATCGCCATCCCGCTCGAGAGTGCAAAGGCCCGGTAGTAAACGCGAGCACCGAGCCTGCGAACCCCCGACTCCTGCTGTCGTTCCCGCTTGACCGCCTCGACGATGGGTACCTGACCCAGGTTCCATCGCGCAATCATCTCGGGAATCAGTGTGGGTGGGTGTTGCAGGTCCGCATCCAGAACAATGGCGGCCTCACCGGTACTCTCTCTGAGACCTGCGAGAATGGCCGCCTCCTTGCCAAAGTTACGGCTCAGACGAATGCCTCGCAGCGGAATTTCATGATTCGCCAGGGATAATCCGGTGATGATCTGCCAGCTCTGATCGGTGGAACCGTCGTCAACAAGAATGGTCTCGAAACTTTCCTCGCATTGCTGCAAGGTGTTGCATAACGATTCCCAAAAACGTTCAAGACCGGATTGTTCATTATGGACTGGAACAACCACAGAGATCAGCATCATGTGCTCCCGATCAGCCGGCAAAGATGTAGCGTCTCATCGTAGCAAAGTTGAAGCCAAGAATGACAGTTTCGGTAATCAGTTTGGCGATGATCGGATGCAGCCCGGCGAGACGCACCAGCAGGTACAGAAGCGCCAAGCTGGCGACGTAGGAAAACAACCACAGCAGACCATACTGAAGCGCCTGATTCCGTGTGCTGCCGGCTTGGGTGGAATGGTTGCGGAACACCACCCACTTGTGTCCGGCAAATCCCACCAGTGCGCCGCTCACCCGTGCCAGGGTCTGAGCGATAAAAATCCCGAGTGCCATATAGGTCAGGGTGAATAGGGTGAAATCGACCAGCCAGGCGACCCCGCCGACCAACAGATAGCGTAACAGCTGATGGCTGATGGCCTGGGAGGAGAGGGTGTTCTTAAGATGCTGTTTCATGGGGTCTTCGAATGCAATCCTTGGCATTGAGCGGGGGCGCCGGCAAGCAGCAGTCTCAAGGGTGTCAGTGCGGAACGTATCAGCAGGCAGGATTGAGTTGCGGCCTGTTGGGCCTGGGTTGGATCGTCATAATACAGGTTAAGGGTCAAGCTTCCAGCGACCTTGGTGCGGGTTTCGTCGGGGTCTGTGATGAGGCGCACCTTATGGCGTTGCGGCTTATGGGGTGCAATCAGGACCAGTTCATGTTCTGCATCATTCGCGGGCCCGGTCCATTCGGCTTGGAGGGTCACCGATGTGTCTTGCGAGAAGCTGAGCTGGACTCCGCCGTCCAGGGAGGAAAACAACGGGGGAAATGGAGGTAACAGTGCGAGGGTCAACAGGTGCGGGGTTTCGGTGCGTTTGACCGGATCCATTTGCGGTTTGCGGGTTATGACTGGGGCTATGCAACCGCACTTCTCGTCATAGGACATGATTGCGTAACGGGACCGGTCGATGAGTTCGATGCTCCCCTCTTTGACCAACAGGCCGCGATGCACGGATGCCCTGCCGCTGAGGCGCGCCTCGGCATGGCGGGCGCCGTTGAGTACCGTATCGAGGTAGTAGGCATCCTTGATGTCACGGGAGTAGTAGAGTTGATCCAGGGGGGCGTTGATGAAAAAGCGATAGACCGAATCGAATCGCTCGAGTTTGGGCTTTTGCTCCGCTTGTACGTGCCAGGCCTGTGACAGGGACAGTGCAATGATGCCTGTAAGCATCAGGGATTTCAGGGCGGTGCCCGGCCGGGGCAGCTGGCCGAGTGCGACGCTCAGGAACACAGCGATCATCCACCAGGGCAGAAACAGGTAGCGGTTGGGCTGACTCAAACCGGGGAAATGGGTGAGCGGCGCCAAGGGCAACAGCACGGCCAGTCCGGCCACGATGACCAGTGACCAATTCAGGCGGCGCAGTACGCCGAGATAACCGACCATGATCAGCAATAGAAGTATCAGGCCGATCCCTGCGATCGGCCCCCCGAGCAGCAGCTCTGGTATTCCGAGGTAGGCTGACAGGGCTTTGAGCAAGGAAAAGTCACGCGGCCCGCTGTCGTAGCCGCCAACCAGGGAGCCCAGGGTGATGGTGCGCCAGGTCAGATAGGCGAAAGACCAGATAAACATGGGCAGGGCGTGAAAAAATCTCAGTTGCCAGCCACCCAGGTTCAAAAACACAATCACGAACGGCAGGGGAAAGTAGATCTCCTTGCAGGTCGTGGCGAGTACATAAAACAGGGCGCCTGCCAGCGCCAGCCGCCAGTCCTGACGTAACAGACTCTGGGCGTAACAATAGGTGGCTACGATGGCAAACAGGAGGCCGGCGATATAGTGCCCCACCATCAACTGCTGAGCGACGAAAAGTGTCGGGGCTCCCACCAGAAAGCAGACCGATCCAAGAAACGCCAGGGATGCGGGAGTCCAGAGTCTCAGTAGAAAGAAACTGGCGATGCCGCAGGCGGCGAGGGTGGTGATGTGCTGCAGATAGAATCCCGTGGAATTAAAGCCGAACAGGCCAAGATTGATGTCGAAGATCAGGGGGTTGAACGGGGTCAGGTTGTTCAGTGAATAGCCCCGGGTAATCGCCGGGTCGAAGAAATAGTCCCAGGGCGAGAATCGGCTGGCATAATCAAGCAGATAGCCGTCGTCGAAACGCCAGTATCCGCCCAGGGCGCCGGCATTGAGCAGAAAGGTTAGGGCCAGAATACCTGCAACATAGAGCAGGGTGGTCGTACTAGTCTTCAGCATATTGGCCCTGGGATTAGTGTTCCTGTCATCACCCGTGGTCACGGGACGGGCAATTCATTGCCGGACTATCGGCAATGGCCTGCAACTGGGGTATCATACCGGCCTTGCATCACTCTTGGGAATTTGATCAACGCTTGTTCAGGCTCTACCGCGATCTTTATCAACAGCGCCAAAGCATTCTTCTGATGGTTCGGCGCGACACCCTGCTCAGAATCAAAGGTACTTTGCTGGGACCCCTGTGGTTGTTGGCGCAGCCGCTGTTCCTGTTGCTCGTCTACAGTTTCGTGTTTTCGGGTATTCTGAAAATCAGCTTTCGTCCGGAGGGGGGTAGCGGGGATTTCGCCCTCTATCTATTTGCTGCCTTGATGCCGTTCAGCGCCATGCAGGATGCCCTGCAAAGGGCCAGCGGAAGCCTCGGGGAAAATCGCGATCTGCTGTTGAAGACCCAGATGCCTGGCATCGTGTTTCCCGCAGTCGCGACACTCGGCACCCTGGTGCAGGAGGTGATCGGGCTGCTGGTTTTGATTCTTGCTGCTTGGGCCATGGGCTATCCGCCGGGCGCCACTCTGCTGCTGTTACCCCTGCTGGTGATATTGCGGTTGCTCATGACCTTCTCCCTGGCACCCCTGGTGGCGATTCTCTCGGTGTTTATCAAGGATGTGGGGCAGCTGATCCCCATGCTCATGATGGCCCTGTTTTTCACCACCCCGATCATCTATCCCCTGGAAATGATTCCTGAGGCCTACCGGCCGATCATAGAGAGCAACCCCCTGACCTGGCTGGTTCAGGCGTATCGCTCCGTAATACTCGAACACCAGTGGCCAGTGGATCACCTGGTGATCGTGGCGGTTGTAAGTCTGCTGTTGCTGACCCTGACCGGGGCCCTGTTTGCGCGCTTGCAGCACCGGGCCAAGGATTTCCTGTGATCGCGATACAAGCACGACAGCTGTCGAAACACTACCGTCAATATGCAAAGCCGTTGGATTTGTTTAAAGAATGGCTTCTGAAACGGCCGTTTCATACTGAGGTCAACGCCCTGGCGCCCGTGGACCTGACGATTGAAAAAGGCACGACCTTCGGTGTGGTCGGAGACAACGGCGCGGGCAAGTCCACACTTTTGAAACTGCTGGCGGGGACGCTTGCACCCTCAACGGGAAGTTTACACATCGAGGGCCGGAAATCGGCGATCCTCGAACTCGGTTCCGGATTTCATCCGGAATTCTCCGGCCTCGAAAATATCAACCTGGCGTGTTCGATGATGGGACTTTCGGCGGCCGAAATTCGTGAACGAACACCTGAGATCATCGAATTTTCCGAACTGGGCAATGCCATACAGAGACCGGTCAAATCATACTCGTCCGGCATGTTCGTGCGCCTGGCTTTCTCGGTCATTACATCGATTGAGCCCGAAGTGTTGATCGTCGATGAGGCCCTGTCTGTGGGGGATGCGCTGTTTCAGAAAAAAAGCATGGATCGCATGATGCGCTTTCGTGAAGAAAATAAAACCCTGGTGTTCTGTTCGCACAATCTCTATCAGGTGAAGGAGCTATGTGATCAGGCGATCTGGCTTGAAAATGGTATTGTGCGTGGCATGGGTGATTCAGCCAGCATCGTTGATGATTATCAGGATTCGGTCCGGCATCGGCAAAGCAAACATATCGAGAACATACGATCGGCCCCGGAAATGGATGCGGTGAGCGATGTGTATCTCGAAGAGGTCGAATTGGAAGGTGGCGTTGATACGCCTGAAAAAATCCCGGTATTTCGCCACGGTGACAAACTGGGCATCAGGGTGCGTGCCTGCAAGGGGGCAAGACCCATCGGTGACGTGCACATCGGTCTGGTGTTGATCAGAAACGATGGCCTGCAGGTTTACGGCGTCTCGACCCTGATCGATGATATGACGATGTTTTCCATTGATCAGCAGCATGTGGGTATCCGCTTGTTATTCGATCCTTTGATGCTGATGTCGGGTGACTATGCACTCGAGGCCTGGCTGATCGATGGCAGTGGCCTGCATGTTTACGACTCCCGACCATTCTGTTGCCAGTTTCGCGTGCGTCTCGATTCGAGCGAAGTCGGGTTGGTCAAGTTGAGCCATGACTGGGAGCCGGTCGACTGAGTGGTTGCGCAGGGTTCGGTTGAGTTGCGGAAGACATGAAACAACAACATAAACGTTGGGATCTGCGCTTTAAATACGGCGTAATGTTTCCGGCCATGGCGAAATTTCCGCGCTATGCATCCTATCGTCTCGCCAGTCTTTGGGGCCGTGTCGAGATGCGTCGTGACCGTGAGCTTGCGACGCAGATTTCACATCAGATGCAACGGGCGTTACCCGGTTACGAAGAGCGCGTCTATCAATCCTGGACAGCGTACTTTTACGGCCTGCAGCAGCGTGAAATGCTGGATACCTGGTACTACCCGAACCTGAGAACGGCGGATCAGGTGGGTAAGGTCATCCAGGTGGAAAACTTCGAGCCGGTGCTGGAGGCTCGACGGGAAAACCGCCCGATGATTTTCGTAGGCGCGCATCTGGGACGCTTCTGGATGTTGGGCGTGACCACTGCAGCCTATGGCTTACCGACCAACGCGCTGGCCCGTGACGATGAGAGCAACAATACCTGGGGCTTACCGCAACCGGAGTTTGAATATCGGCGCTTGAAATTGTCCCGTTTGCGGGCGTGTTACCGGGGGGAGTTTTTAAATCCCGGGGCTGCCAACATGCGCCCATTACTGCAGTCTCTGAAGCAGCGTCCGATCGCAATTCTTCTCGATGTGCCCTACCACAAGGGCAGCCCAGGTCTGGTGCCGGTTCCCTTTTTCAATCACGAGGCATTTTTCCCGGAAGGCGTGATCAAGATTGCAAAGCGCTCGGGGGCCGTGCTTCAACCCTTCTGCGTAGAAGAAGATCGACAGGGGTTACGCTTGAAATTTCTTCCCCAACTCGAGGTCGAAGGTAAACCCACGGATCTTCTGTTGGCAGCGCTGGTCGCCGATATCGAGGGACGTATTCGCCTCAACCCTGGGCGTTGGTGGCAGTGGCAGGCCTTGCCCATGTACTGGGGAGAGGTCTGAACGAGTATGGATATTGATGCTGCGTTGCTGTTGCGAAAAGGGTTCCTTAAGATTGTGCGGTATTTACTTTTTTGCTTTTCCGATTGAGGAGAGGATTGTGCTATCCAAGAAAATTCTCACTGCGATGTTTATGGTTTTGACGCTGAGCGCCTGTGCGACAGACCCGGCGGCACAGGCGAAGCGGGATGAGGCGGTTGTGGCCCAGCGGGCCGCGGAGCGTTGGGATCTGCTCATCCAGGGGCGGCTGGAGTCAGCGTATGAGTACCTCACTCCGGGTTACCGGGTGGCGACACCCTATCCGCACTACGAGAAGTCCGTAAAGGGGCGTGGCTTGTGGCAGGGGGCCACGGTTGAGAGCGTGAAATGCGAACCAGAAGCCTGCGATGTCAAAATTAAGCTGAATTTGTTGATTCATTACCCGCTCATGAGGAAGGCCGTTCATACGGATACCGAGATGCAGGAACGATGGATCAAGGGTCAGGACGGTGTTTGGGGATTTCTTCCCACGGAATGACCGGGTAGCCGATTGTCGTGTTGCATTTTTGACACATCGGATATTAATTTCAGCAAATACAACTTGTTAGGAGCTGTTATTTCGAAATTATCTACCATTTCGCATTAAAGTGAGTCATAAACAGGAAAATTGTTATGTCCTGTTGTGATGATTATGCTTTCAAACGGTCTTGATGTGTCTATTTTGGAAAAGAATATGTTGTTTATTTACAATCAGTTAGTAATCGCATTTGTAAATATGCAACATTTTTTCATATTTTTGCTACAATTCCGCTTGTTAGCTCGAAGATTTATGGTAGACTTCTGGCGTGAGATTGGACTTATGGGGCGTATGTGGCCTGAGACTTTCCTCACAAAGGAATGATCATTCCCTTGCATGGTCATGGGTTTGGGTCGATAATCCTCGAGAACTGCCTGGACTCATGGCTTTTTAGCTGGCCGCATAACAGGCTCAGTTATTTTTTTTAGTGTTAACACGCAAGAAAATAGGAGACACAACTGTGTTGAGAAAATCTAAGATCGCTGCAGCCATGCTGATGGCTACCGCTACAGCCGGAGTCAATGCGGCTCACATCAATACCGATGGGACCGGCCAAGTTGCACTGCTGCCGTACTACAACGTCAACAACAACATTATCACCAACATCAACATCACCAACACCACCAACCTTTATAAGGCTGTCAAGGTGCGTTTTCGTGAGTCCCGCATCTCTGCTGACGTGCTCGACTTCAACATCTACATGTCACCCTTCGACGTGTGGAACGGCACCATTCGCATGAACAACACCACCGGTGTTGCCAACATCATCACCGAAGACGAAACCTGCACCTTCCCTTCGAAGGCTCTGCTGCAGGCTGGTACTGACTTCCGTAACATCTACACCGCAACCACCAACGAAGATCTGACCGAAGGTTATGTCGAGATCATCGAAATGGGCGTTATCGCTGACGGCGCAGGTCCTGCTGCTGACGGCGGTCTGGAAGCTGAAATCGATGCTACCGGTATTGCCAACGGTGCTGTGAACGTTGTTGCTGGTGACCGTTCCATTCCTGCCGGTCTGCTGCATGACGCCAACGGCATGCCCGCTGACTGCTCCGTGGTCAGTGACGCTTGGAACGCTGGTCTGGCTTCCGCTGTGAACATCAACGGTTTCGAGCCCGGCTCGCTGTCCGCTGCTGGTATCGCACAGGACCTGGGTGGTGCCGCTGCTCCTTACGCAGACACCATGAACGCCGGTCTGGTTGAGCCCACCGGTGGCCTGAACGCCTACGCCATCATGATCAACGTCGCCAGCGGTGCTGCCTTCGTTGAGCAGGGCACCCACGTTGACGACTACGCGACTGTTGCTCAGCACTACCGCTCCAATGACGCCTCCAACTACCTGCTGCCTTCACTGGCTTCCGGTGACGTTCTGGTGGCCAACATGCTCGACGCTACCGGCGCTGCTGTGAAAACCACAGGTGCTTTGAGCCTGACCGAGTACGATACCGGTTCCGTGAACAACATCGCTCCGAACCCCTCCATCCCGATGGGCTCCAACCCCTTCCCGATGGCTGTTGTTCTGAGTGCTGATGCGATCTCCGCTCCGTACTTCGTCGAAGCTGGCATCGCGGGTGAGACCGACGTGGTCGTCTCTTTCCCGATGCGTAAGCACGGCATCTACAATGGCTCCAGCCTGACCAACCAGGTCGATAATCTGGTGGCCGCTTGTGTCGGTACCCTGAATGACGGCGTCAACGACGGTGCTACTGTCACTCTGCCGAACCTGGGCACCGCTGCTAACGACTATCCGAACGACGGTGGTGCTAATATCTGCACCAACGCGGGTTTCGTGACCAGCTCTCCTGACGTACAGGTGACCCTGAACTACTACGACTACGAAGAGCAGACTGCTAGCGTAGCACCGGGTAGTGACGACTTCTCGCCTGTGCCGATCGATGCGCCGACCGTCATCGCTCTGCAGCGCGAAGTGAACGTGGTCTCCGTGAACCGTGCTGCTGGTGGTAACCTGTCCGTACTGGGTACCCCGGCTGCCAACGTGTTCGATTGGACCCTGGATGCCGGTTTCGAAGCTGGTTGGGTGACCATCGGTATGCCTGGTTATGACTACAACACCGACGCTGATATCGCTCTGCTGTCTGAGCAGATCGGTGGTATCAACGCCGCTGGTGCTGGCGTCCACACCGGTGTTCCGGTCATCGGTTTCTCCGCAATGGCAGCTGACGTTGGTCCTGCTCAGATCGGTGAAACTGTGGACCTGATCCGCAGCGTGAACCGCAACTAATACAAATCGCGTAAGCGATCTTGTAGAGAAGGCAGGCCGAAAGGCCTGCCTTTTTTTTTAGCAATTGAAATATGATTGTGATTGCTTGCGAATTCGTCATCCGCCCCTGTTATCAAATTCATAGATGTCGAGTTGCTCCAGATAGTTCAAGCGATAACTTTTCTGAATGCCACCGAGCTTAATATGCATGTGGGGTGGAGTCTTAGTAGCGTAGAGTGGTACTGATTTCGTAGCTATTCCGGGCTTATAACGGAGCATCGTGGTGGTGTAGGTCAAAGTGACCTTTCAAGTCAAGCGTATTGATACATTGATAATGATGTTCTCTGACTCATACGAACTTTTTCCTTGTGGATCCAGTCTACTCCCTGTCGAGTCGATTTCTACGCGACGGTAGTAAACAGTAGTTAACACCGTTAAATGGGATTCAGTATAATTTAATGTTTGATTTATCCGGTTGGATAGAGAAATTCGAGGTGTGATGATGAAGCTGAAATACGTAGCATTTGGTCTGTTACTGATATCGCTTGTAGTGCATGCGGAAGATCAGGTTCTGATGTTCGGCGGTGATATCGAGGTAAATGAAATTGATCTGGATGCACTGCTTATGGATGGACCTGAAAAGGCTCGTGAGCAGGTGCTGGCCGATAAAACCAAGGTATTGCAGCTGCTTCGACAAACCTATCTGATTCGCGCCCTGGCGGAGCAGGCCAAGCAGGAAGGTTTGGATCAGGATCCCATGGTGCAGGCAAAAATAAGACGTTCGAATGAACGCATGCTCTATCTATTGAAATTGAAGGAACTGGACGCACAACCAGTACCTGACTTCGAACAGGCTGCGAGAGAGCAATACCTGGGAAATCCGGATAAATATACCATCCCGGAAAAGGTTGAAGCCCAGCATATCATGATAGCGACCACCGATCGGTTGCCGGTTTACCACGATCGGGACGAGGCGCTGAAGATCGCCAAGAAAGTGAAGGCTGAGGTGGATGCGGGTGGTGTTTTTGATGATCTGGTTACACTCTATTCCGAAGATGTACCGACGAGGAAAAACAAGGGCTCGCTGGGCGTCTTTACGCAAGGATCGATGGTGAAGCCGGTTGATGATGCGGTTTTTGCGATGCATGAACCGGGTCAGATCAGCGATATCGTGGAAAGTCCTTTTGGATTTCATATCATCAAACTTGTTAATCGCTTCCCTCCGCGAAAGATGACCCTGAAAGAGGTTCAGCCAAAGATCATTGAGACCATGAAAAGTGAGTTCGTTCAAAAACGGCGGGAAACTTACTTTGATGAAATTCTGAAAAAGAACAAGGCCAGTATCTACGAAGATCTGGTTGAAGATTACATGGCGAAGGGACTCAAGTCCGTATCTGAGTAATCTCAGGTAGCAGATTTTTTGCGCATGAGCCAAGAGAGAGACAACCCGCGTGGCTGAGTATGATTTCAAACTCGATGTAAACGTCGAAAACAATTCACACACACAGTTAATTCGCCGTATTCCCGAAGGAAGTCGGGTGCTTGAGCTGGGTTGTGCCACCGGTTACATGGCGGACTATCTCAGGCGGGCGCTTCACTGCACGGTTGTGGGTGTGGAGATGGACCGGGCGATGGCAAACAAGGCGAAGGATGTTTGCGATCGAGTGATCGTCGGTGATGTGCAGAAAGATCAGTGGTTGAAATCGCTCGGTGATGAACGTTTCGACATCATCACCTGCGCGGATATTCTGGAGCACTTGCGTGATCCCGTCTCACTCCTTAAGAAGTTGCCGGATCTGCTGAATGAGAATGGACGCCTGCTGGCGTCCCTGCCAAACGGTGCGCATGCCGCGTTGCGTTTGGAATTGCTCGAGGGGCGCTTCACTTACGAAGATACGGGGTTGCTGGATCGAACCCATTTGCATCTGTTTAACTACCATTCGCTGCGAGAGCTCTTTACTCGGGCCGGTTTTCGAGTAGAGGAACTCTCCTACACCTTCCATGATATGGCGGATCAGGAGATCGAGCGCAGGTTGCATAACCTGGGTTTGCAAGCGAGTGAGCGAGGCTTGGCGCAGTTTCATACACCGGAAGCGGCGGCATTCCAGTTTATTGTCAGCGCGGTACCGGACTCTACGGTGAAGGTGGAGGATTTTCCCGCACTGACGGATAAGCCGATGGAATCGTCCGTTGAGGTGTATCGCAATCTGCTTGATCAATTGCATCAAGCGGGTGAGACTGCCGCAACCCGTCTCAAGATGGTGGAGGAGCGTGATCGGATACTCCAGGATCAGCAGCAGCATCTGAAAGCTTTTCACCAGATCCGTGATGATCTGAGTGCGCAAATTAGTGACCTGGGACGTCGGTTGGAGGCAGCGACTCAGACGCTTGAACAGGAGCGTCAGAATCGAAGCGTGCTCGAGAAGCAGCTGAAGGACAACGATCAGCACATCCGTGTGCTGGGGCAACAGAAAGCTTTACTCGGTATACAGCTTGAAGAGCATAAGCGAAGTCTCAAGGATGTCCTGAACAGCCGCGGTTGGCGGGGATACATGACACTGATGGCTCCGTTACGGGTGGTTCGCAAGCTGAAACCGGTTACGGCACAAGTGATCAGACAGCCCTCTCTGTTGAAGAAATGGTGGAAAGAGGGGGGCGATCTTTACCGTGCAGGTGGCGTTTCGGCTGTGAAGAACCGCCTGTTGCACAATGCTTCCCCCACATACACCTATTCGATCTGGATTCGGGATGTAGAGCCGGTGGGGTTGCCCAAGCTGTATGCCATCGAAGATTTGAACGAGCGAAAGGATGCCCCTCTGATCTCGATCGTGATGCCGGTCTACAATGTTGACGAAGGTTGGCTGCGCAAAGCGATCGATTCGGTGTTGGCACAAACCTATGAACATTGGGAACTGTGTATTGCCGATGATGCGTCCACGCGGCCGCACATCAAGCGGGTGCTGAATGAGTATGTGAACCGCTTTAAACGGATTAAGGTGGTTTACCGGGAAACCAATGGCCACATTTCCGCAGCCACCAATTCCGCACTGGAGCTCGCGAGCGGAGACTTCGTGGGGTTCATGGATCATGACGATGTGCTGGCCCCCTTCGCCTTGTTCTTTGTTGCGCAGGAAATCGTACTCTATCCCGATGCCTCCCTGATCTATTCCGATGAAGACAAGCTGAATGACGAAGGTGTGCGTTACGATCACTACTTCAAGCCCGATTTCAATCCGGACCTGATGCGATCCCATAACATGATCTGTCACTTCGGCGTCTATCGCCGCAGCCTGTTGGAGAAGATCGGAGGGGTACGGGAAGGTTACGAGGGTGCGCAGGATTACGATATGGCGTTGCGCTGTCTGAGACACCTGGATGCGCGCAAGGAGGTGCGGCACATTCCGTGGATTCTCTATCATTGGAGAGCTATTCCGGAGAGTACCGCGTCCGGCGTTGAAGCCAAGTCCTATGCCATGAAGGCCGCGCTTGAAGCAGTCGAGGACGATCTCAAGGAGCGGGGTGTCACGGCGAAGGTCAGCGAGTCGGAACTCATCGGGGGTATGATCCGGGTTCAATATCCGGTCCCGGAGAACCCGCCTTCCGTCACCATCATTATTCCGACGCGCAACGGCAAGGTTTTGCTGAAGCAGTGTATCGACAGCATCCATCAACATACCGAATACCGGAACTACGAGATCGCCGTGGTGGACAACCAGAGTGACGATCCCGAGACCCTGGCTTATCTGTCGGAACTGGATGGGCAGGAGGGAGTTCGGGTGCTGCGTTACGACCATCCCTTCAACTTTTCCGCGATCAACAATTTTGCGGTGGGGCAGACCGAGGGGGATATGGTCTGCTTCATGAATGATGATATCGAGATTCTCTCGCCCGGTTGGCTGGACGAGATGGTAAGTCAGGCGGCACGTCCTGAGATCGGCGCCGTGGGCGCCCGTCTCTGGTATCCCGATGGACGCCTGCAACACGGGGGCGTGGTGCTTGGTTTGGGAGGTGTCGCGGGGCATGCGATGAAATACACCTACCGTGAGAACCGGGGATACATGGGGCGTTCGGTTCTGGTGCAGAATTACACCGCGGTGACCGCGGCCTGTCTGCTGGTGCGACGCGATGTGTTTGATCAGGCGCAGGGTTTTGATGAACAGAATCTGGCTGTGGCTTTCAATGATGTGGATATCTGCATCCGCATCTATCAGTTGGGTTACTACAATCTTTGGACACCCTATGCCGAGATGTACCATCACGAGTCGGCATCGCGGGGTGCGGAAGATACCCCGGAGAAGCAGTTGCGTTTCAGTCGAGAAGCCCAGTACATGCTTGATAAATACGGTCCGCTGTTGGAGCGGGATCCGGCCTATAACCCGAACCTGACCCGTTGCGGCGAGGATTTTTCGCTGAACTGGAAAGGGGTCGCCGAGGAGAATGAGTCATGACCGAAACGAACGATCTCAAGGAGTTCACCGAACTCTCGGAGCGTTTCATCCAGCTTGCCAATGAGATGAAAAACGAGGGTAAGCCGTTACCGATGATCAACGCGGCGTTGCTGTCGGCCTCTGCGACCTACGGCACCTATATCTACGCCGGTAATGCGGGCTACCTGAAGCCGACCGGTGTCGATAAGCTGGTTTCAACCTTCCGGCTTCAGGTGGAGAGTATCCAGAAGATCAAGCAACAGGCCGCCGACGTTGGGTCTACCTCCACCAGCGGAGAATCGTGATCTCAATGGTACGTCTCATCGTCTATTACAGGTAACGGCGCACTCCGCCCATGAAGCTGGTTATCTCCATCGTCTACTATGACAGCGGCCTGGATGTATTGCGGGATACCCTGCGCAGTATTGTCCGTTCTCTGGATCACTCTCTATCGGTGCGCTCCGGGCTGGAAGCCACTGTGGTGGTGGTGGATAACGGCGGCATACTCAACAAGGTCAAACGCCTGGTGGGCCAGGTCGTGGGCGATGGGCCTTATCGCTGGATGGTGCTGGGCACGGGTGGCAACATCGGCTACGGGGCGGCGCATAATCTGGTGATCCTCAACCAGATCAGTGACTATCACCTGGTGATCAATCCGGATGTGGAGGTGGTCGAGGATGCCTTTGAAAAGGCGATCGACTATATGGAGCAGCACCCGGATGTGGGCATGCTTTCCCCCTACTCGGAGGATCCGGAAGGCCACAAGCAGTACCTGTGTAAACGGTATCCCGCTGTGCTGGATCTGTTCCTGCGTGGGTTCGCGCCCCGCTTTGTGAAGCGTTTCTTCGCGGAGCGGCTGCAGGAATATGAGATGCGCTGCGAGATGACCACCCATGCGTTGAGCAATGAAGTGATGGCAAGCGGCTGCTTCATGTTCGTACGGCATGCCGTGTTGGATGAAGTGCGGGGGTTTTCCCCCGAGTTCTTTGTCTACTTCGAGGATTTCGATCTTTCGATCCGTATTGCGCGTCATTCCATTATTGCCTATGTGCCGGAGGTGCGTATCGTGCACGGTGGGGGCAATGCGTCGAAGAAGGGGTTGCGTCACATCATCATGTTTGCCAAATCCGCATTTGTCTTCTATCACTTGCACGGTTGGCGTTGGGCCTAGCAGGCCATGGCGCGTCCTTGACAAGAACCGGTCCGTAACCCGACCACAATGAATGAGGATAGCCTGTATTCGAGCGTGCCGAGCGTGGATCTCGAATCACGGCCGTGTCCCATGGGTTGCGAGTCCCACGATCAACCGGTTTTGCGCGGGCATGACCGGATCAACGGACTGCCGGGTGAATACCGGGTTGTACAGTGCCGGGCATGCGGTCTGTTGAGAACCGATCCGCGACCGACCGCTCAGACCATGGGTTTCTACTATCCCGATGACTATCCGCCCTATCTGGCGACCCGGGTGAACGCCACCGTTGGGCGTCCGGGCCTCAAGGCTTGGTTGAGAAAGTTGTTGGACACTCGAGCCCAGGCGATACCGGCGCTCGAACCGGGGCGGATGCTGGAGATCGGCTGCGCCTCCGGTGCCTACCTGCACCAGATGTCGGCACGGGGTTGGGATGTGACCGGGATCGAGTTCTCGCCCCAGGCCGCGGAGATGGCTCGCAACAACGGCTATACCGTACACACGGGCGCCCTCGAAACCGTGGACCTGGACCAGGGCGGTTTCGACTTGGTGGTCGGATGGATGGTCTTGGAACACCTGCACGATCCCGTTGCGAGTCTCCGCAAACTGCATGAATGGGCCAAGCCGGGAGCCTGGCTGGTCCTGTCGGTACCGAATATCGATTCCCTGGAGTTTCGCCTGTTCAGGCAGCGTTGGCATGCCCTGCAACTGCCCAGTCATCTCTATCACTATACCCCGCGCACCATCGAACCGATGCTGGAGAATACCGGCTGGAGAATGCACGCGATACACCAGCAACGGGTGTTGAGCAGCCTGTTCGCCAGTCTGGGACACCTGTTGGATGAAAAGGGTTATCCAGGGTTGCGTCGCTGGGTGGTGGGGGAAGCGGGTGACAGGATCCGCATGCACCAGTTGTTCTATCCCCTGGGGTTTCTGGTGGCCGCTGCGGGGCAGTCGGGTCGGATGACTGTTTGGGCGCACAAACAGTAGCTGTTTAAGTTTTGAGTTTTTAGTTATGAGTTTTGAGTTGAGGCGTTCGCTGCGCTCACGGTTTTTTACCCCCCTCTCCCTGGCCCTCTCCCACTGTATAGACCGGGGACATAGGTAACACATGTTCGGAGACAGGGGTAACACCTCGGATAAACTGTATGACGAGCGG
>JBNLFS010000002.1:0-10551 GCA_050305635.1 Candidatus Thiodiazotropha sp.
CGATTTGCATACCTCAGGCAAATCCAAGACAACGAATTCGGAGAGATGGCCGAGAGGCTGAAGGCGCTCCCCTGCTAAGGGAGTATGGGGTTAATAGCTCCATCGAGGGTTCGAATCCCTCTCTCTCCGCCATATAAAAAAAGGGCCCAAATAGGGCCCTTTTTTTATATGGCGGAGAGAGAGGGATTCGAACCCTTCGTTCGACAAGGAGCGTAGCGACGCATGACGCCGCAGCGTAGCGCAGGCGCCCCGAAGGGGTGAGCGAAGCGAATCACCAGGAGCACGAGCGACGCAGGACGCCGCAGCGTAGCGCAGGCGCCCCGAAGGAGTGAGCGAAGCGAATCAATCCCGTCTACCAGCACCCACCCAAGTGTGGGAGTCCCTCATGGCCTTTTTTTGTATCTACTCGTTCCCACGCTCTGCGTGGGAATGCATACCCAGGTTGAGCCGTAAATTGAGGGTGGGGCAGGACCACTTAACGTAATTCTGCGTTCCCACGCAGAGCGTGGGAACGAGGTAAAGGGCTTGAAAGGAAAATCCTCACAAGACGAATGTTCTGATACAGGATTTTCGCCATATGCCATTGACAAAACGGTCATAAATCTTCAGAATTCGCGCTTCATCTTGAGCGCCCGTAGCTCAGTTGGATAGAGTACCTGGCTACGAACCAGGTGGTCGGAGGTTCGAATCCTTCCGGGCGCGCCATCCAAATTACAAATCAAGCCGGACCCATTGGATCCGGCTTTTTTGTTTTCCCGATCCGGTGATCTCTTAGGACAGACACTGTCCTTGTCGATAGTAGAGTCAAAATCAAGATTTCGTCATCGTAAAAGCATCGCCAGCGGCTGTCATGAAAGGACTCACAGGTTTCAGGCGACTGGGTTCCATCGATATCAGGCTGAACCGTTAAGCACTAGCTGATTCAGACAAACCTTACTCTTTGTCGTTTGTTTTTTGACCGAATATGGTCTGGACTTGGAGTCATGCAGTCGGTCTCTCCCACTGCAAGCCAGCATAAACAAGTACGCGGACCCTGTCGTAATAGGGGTGGGATCCGCTCGATATAACAGCACGAAACAGCGATCTATTCGTACCGGTAGTAAAATGGATGCAAGCATAACAGCGGAATCCGGCCGTGATCGGCTGATGGATGCCTTCGACCAGGTGCGATGTCGATCGGATCGGCTTTGTGCGCCGCTGAGCATCGACGATTACCAGATTCAATCCATCGTACAGACCAGTCCGCCCAAGTGGCACCTGGCCCATACCAGCTGGTTCTTCGAAACCTTCATTCTGACCCGCTTCGAGGCCGATTATCAGCCCTACGACACGCGCTTCGATTTTCTCTTCAACAGCTACTACTACACCCACGGGAACATGCATCCCCGGGCTCGTCGGGGCTTACTCTCCCGGCCCACGGTTGAGGAGGTTTTCCGGTATCGGGAGCAGGTCAACGGGCGGATGCGACGTGTCATGGAACAGACCAATGTGAATCACTGGAACGCCTTGGCCGCTCTGACGATTCTCGGGCTCAATCATGAAGAACAGCACCAGGAACTGCTGCTGATGGATATCAAACACAACTTCTGGAGCAATCCGTTGAGGCCGGTCTATCGGGATGACCTGATTGGCTCAAAAGCAACTTCATCTCCCACGGGCTGGGTACGTGAGTCAGGCGGAGTCCATGAGGTGGGACACTCCGGCGAGGGATTTGCCTTCGACAATGAAACGCCCAGGCATGCCGTGCTGCATAGGGATTTCGCCGTGGCTGACCGTTTCGTCACCAACGCGGAGTATCAGGCATTCATCGATGATCAGGGTTATCAGCGACCCGAACTCTGGCTCTCCGACGGGTGGGCGCTGTTGCAGTCATCCGGCTGTGGACACCCGCTCTACTGGCTCGAGGCGCAGGGGGCGTGGCAACAGTTTACCTTGGGCGGACTGCAACCGTTGAATCCCCACGAACCGGTATGTCATGTCAGCTATTACGAGGCGGATGCCTATGCGCGTTGGTCGGGGCGGCGTTTGCCCCTGGAGAGTGAGCTCGAGCAGGTTTTGTCAAAACAGCCCCTTGCGGGTCATTTCGCGGATCGTGAGAGGTTCCATCCCGCACCTGCGGCAACCACCGGACAGTGGTTTGGCGATCTCTGGGCCTGGACGGCCTCGCCCTACAGCGCCTATCCCGGATTCAAGCCTGAGGCCGGCGCCATTGGAGAGTATAACGGCAAATTCATGGCCAATCAGATGGTGCTGAAAGGCGGTTGCTGTGTGACGCCCGCAGGGCATGTGCGTGCCAGTTACCGCAATTTTTTCTACCCGGATGAGCGCTGGGCCTTTACCGGGATCCGCCTGGCGGAGGATATCTGATGAATCAAGTAACCTACCATGACCATAAACCGGACTCCCTGAGTCTCTATGATGCGGCGATCGATGGTCTGTCCCGGGATGCCAAGGCCATTCCACCAAAGTTTTTCTACGATCGGCGGGGTTCCGAACTATTCGAGCGGATCTGCAGGCAACCCGAGTATTATCTACCGGGCGTGGAGTGTCGACTGCTCGCGGAATACGCCGATGAAATTGTCTCATTGACCGGACAGAAACGGCTATTGATCGAACCGGGTGCGGGCAGCGCCTGCAAGGTCCGGCTGATCCTCGATGCCTTGAAACCCAGCGCGTTTGTGCCAATGGATATCTCCTTCGATTTCCTCAAGGCAAGTGCCCGGTCTCTGGCGAGTGAATACGGTTGGCTGCCGATTCATGCGACCTGTGTCGATTTTACCCATTCCATGCCCATTCCGGATGAAGCGCCGAAGGGTCCCCGGCTGCTGTTCTTTCCGGGGTCCAGTCTGGGTAATTTCAATCCCCATGAGGCCGCACATTTTCTCCACCGGGCAGCCGAAACCCTGGGGCCTGATGGCATGCTGCTGATCGGGGTGGATACCAAGAAGAACAACCGAGTCCTGAATGCGGCATACAACGATGCCGCGGGTGTCACCGCCGACTTTAACCTCAATCTGCTGTATCGACTGCGCAAGGAACTGAATGCGGAGTTGGATCCCGGTGAGTTTCAACACCATGCCTTTTACAATCCGGACGAGGGTCGTGTGGAGATGCACCTGGTGAGCGTCTGCCGCCAGACACTACGGATTGATGGTCACCGCTTTGTCTTCCATGCCGGCGAATCCCTGCATACTGAAAACTGCTATAAGTACACCCCTGAAGAGTTCATTGACCTGGCGGGTAACAATGGTTTCAGACCGGTACGTCACTGGATGGACCCGGAGGGCATGTTTGCAATCTACCTGCTGTCCACGCAAAGGGATTGATCGACGTGGCTTGGGGGGGATGGAATGTGCTGTGTGACAGGCCATTGCGGCGGTTCTTTGCACCGGAGGGAAGCAGCGGAACGCGGATGTTCAGTGTTGATGAATCCGGATTTCGCTGCATCCCTTGGGTATTGTCTGATCGGGTCTCACAGGGATACGGGTGAGAACCGGTCCGTGTAGAGACCGTCGGGTTCAGTTATCCGGTTGTTCCCGAATCTCTTCCTCCAGCATATCGAGGGCTCGCAGCAAGGTCTCTGAAACCCCGACCAGTTCCTCCATATAGTTGCGTGCCATCTCCATGCGGCGGTTCTCCCGGGAACTGCGACTGCTGAAGAGGTTCTTCAGGCTGACGGTGTCCGGTTCCTGCAGTACATTGAAGATCCGTTTGTAGATCTCATGCAGCATTTCATGGGGGGTGTAGATGCCCTCGTAAGTGGTGAGATGGCCGAGTTGGGTCTTGCCGTCCCCGTGGTACCACTTGCCGAACATGCAATGGGTGTGTTCAACGGGAATCTTTTCCTCGCTGACAGATACCCCGGAAACCAGGGCCTGGGCATAGGCGCGCCACTTGATGTGCGCGCCCTTGGCCTTTCGCAATTTCTCCAGGGCATCTTTCTTGTCAATTTTCTGCATGTCCTAAAATCCTCATCTAGGGTAATTATCGGTGTTGTAGCACAGCGTGCTTGTCGAAAACGCGGCAAGCGACGTCCGATAATTCGCCTTGATTATTGTTATTCAGGAAATGTCTTCAGACCGGCAGGCTGACAATTGGACGTTAATTCCCACGTCCAATCGTCAGAGTATCGACAAGCCTGTGATGAAGGTCAAGCAATCGATCCGGGTTTCTTTGCCCTGTCACAATTATGCAATGCTGACACGCTCATCGAGATAGACATCCTGAATAGCGTTCAATAATTCAACCCCTTCGCTCATTGGGCGCTGAAACGCTTTGCGGCCTGAAATCATGCCCATGCCGCCGGCACGCTTGTTGATCACCGCGGTGCGAACGGCTTGGGCCAGGTCTCCCTCTCCCGAGGAGGAGCCCCCGGAATTGATCAGCCCGGCTCGTCCCATGTAGCAGTTGGCTACCTGGTAACGGACCAGGTCGATGGCGTGCTCGGTGGTGAGTTCCGTGTATACCTTGTCATGGGTCTTGCCGAACTTGATCGCCCGGTAACCGCCATTGCCGATGGCCTGCTTCTGTTTGACGATGTCCGCTTCCAGGGTCGCCGCCAGATGGTTGGCCTGACCGGTCAGGTCAGCGGCCGCGTGGTAGTCCACCCCGTCCACCTTAAACGAGCTGTTGCGCAGATAGGCCCAGAGTACCGTCACCATGCCCAGTTCATGGGCCTGTTGAAAGGCTTCGGAGATCTCCATGATCTGGCGACGGGATTCCGCTGAGCCAAAATAGATGGTGGCGCCGACCGCAACGGCCCCCATGTCGAAGGCCTGCTCCACGCTTGCGAACAGGGTCTGGTCATACAGGGCGGGGTAGGTGAGCAGTTCGTTATGGTTGAGTTTGACCAGGAACGGGATCTTGTGGGCGTATTGGCGCGCCACCGAACCCAGCACCCCCAGGGTTGAAGCCACGGCGTTGCAGCCGCCCTCGATGGCCAGTTCAACGATTTTGGCCGGGTCGAAATAGATCGGATTGGGGGCGAACGAGGCGCCGGCGGAATGTTCAATGCCCTGATCCACCGGCAGGATGGAGAGATAGCCGGTACCTGCCAGGCGTCCGTTGTTGAACAGGGTCTGCAGGTTGCGCATGACTCCGGGTTTGAGATCCTTTCCAGCGACCACCCGGTCCACGTAATCCGGTCCGGGAAGATGCAGCATGCTGCGATCGATGGTCTGGCATTGGTGACTCAGGAGACTTTCCGCCTCCGATCCTAATAGTGCATTGATGTCGGTCATGAGTGATTCCTGGAGTGGCTTGGGGAAAGCAAAAGCACTGAAAGTATAGTGTCAAACGCTCAGGTTGAAAGATGCAGTCGATACGGGCAATCCGAACATCAAGGGATGTGGTGCATTTCGGATTCCTCATCATCACGGTAACGCTCTGCGATGTCGTGAAACGCCTGACTGCAGGTCATGAAGGCATCCACCAGCTCTGGGTCGAAGTGGGAACCACGCCCCGCGACTATCATGGCCTGAGCATCGGCATGCGCCATGGGCGCCTTGTAGTAGCGGCGGGAAACCAGGGCATCATAGACATCGGCAAGGGCCATCATGCGAGCGGAGAGGGGGATCTCCTGACCCTTGAGGCCCTGAGGGTAGCCCGTGCCATCCCACTTTTCGTGGTGAGAGTAGGCGATCTCCTTGGCCACTGTGGTAAAACTCGTGGCTCCGACGTGTTGTTCGGCACTGATGATGGCATCCCGTCCCAAGGTGACGTGCTGATTCATCACTTGGCGTTCCTCCTCATTCAACCCGCCCTGTTTCTGCAGGACCCGGTCGGGTATCCCTACCTTGCCGATGTCGTGCAGAGGGGCGGCCCTTGAGATCAAGTGAATCGTCCGCGCACTGAGCTGTCTTCGGTAGCTGTCCCGGCGCGCCAGCGCATGGCCCAGCACCTTCACATACTCCCGGGTGCGTAACACATGATTGCCGGTTTCCTCATCCCGAGCCTCGGCGAGAGCCCCCATGCTGTAGACCACCGCATCCTTGGTGCGCTCGAGTTGCTCGGTGCGTTCACGCACCAGTTCCTCCAGGGCAATACGCTGTTCTGAGAGCGCCAGATGGGTGCGCACCCGGCTGTGCAGTATCGGCAGACTGATCGGTTTGGTGATGTAGTCTACGGCGCCCAGTTCAAAGCCTTTCACCTCATTGGTGACTTCACTCATGGCGGTGAGGAAGATCACCGGTATCTCTTCGGTCAGAGGATTGGTCTTCAGCCGTTGGCAGGCTTCATAGCCATCCATCTCGGGCATCATGACATCCAGCAGGATCAGGTCCGGGCGGGCGTGTCTCTGAACCCGACGTAGTGCCTGCTCACCATTTTTCGCCACCGAAATGGTGTAGTGCATGGACAGGGCGTCAGTCAGCAGTTCCAGATAGAAAGGTTCGTCATCGACGACCAGGATTCTGGGTTTCAGGAGTTTAGGGTTTGCATCCATCATCTTGTGTGGAGCGGCTCTCAATGGCAACAGGCGTAGAGGTCTGCGCTGTAAAGTGTTTGGGTATCAGAATGGTTATAGAACAGTCTGTCCGGCTTGTCTTGCAGATCGGGCGGTCAGTGTTCGATAACAAGCCTGCAATAGGCGTGGAATTGAGGTGAGCAGGTCCCTGTAAATGATCACTGGCCGAGTGATGAGTGAACAAAAAAACCATATGGCCTCCGCCTGGGTAAACCGCATCGCATGCATACGGTTACCCAGGTGTGCATCAGCCGGTTTTGTCCAGCATCCGGGTTCGATAACCCACCAGATCATCGATGCTCATCACCGGCATTGCGTGGAGCCTGGAAAATGCGAGTATTTCCGGCAGGCGGGCCATGCTGCCATCCGGGTTGGTCAGCTCGCACAGTACGCCAGCGGGTTTGAGGCCGGCCAGCTGCATCAGGTCCAGAGTGCCCTCGGTATGGCCTCTGCGGGTCAACACCCCTCCCGGCTGTCCGCGCAAGGGAAAGATATGACCCGGGCGCGCCAGGTCTTCCGCTTGGCAGTCATCCGCGATCGCCTGCTGGATGGTGACGACCCGATCCGCGGCGGAGACGCCGGTGGTGACCCCTTCCCGGGCTTCGATGGAGACGGTGAAGGCGGTACCGTTGCGGCTGGTATTGTCCGCGACCATCATTGGGATCTTCAGTTGCTTGATGCGGGCGTCATCGAGACACAGGCAGACGATGCCGCTGCATTCGCGAATCATCAGGGCCATCTGCTCGACATGCAGGGTCTCTGCGGCGAAGATGAGATCGCCCTCGTTTTCACGGTCTTCATCATCGACCAGGAGAATGCCCCGACCCTGACGCAGTGCGTCCAGGGCCTGTTCGACTCTTTGATCGGGATCGCCGTATTCGGCCAGTGGAGAAGGTTGGTTAGTCTGATTCATGGTGTGCTCCCTCTACGAGTTCCAGAATCAGGGCGTCAGGAAATAACACGCGATGCCGGGCATCGCGTACAGGCACGACGGATAGGGGCCAGATGGTGCCGGATGATCAAACCACGGGCAGGGATCGACCCTGCACGGGAAGATCACTGTCTAGCAGGCGGTTGAAATACGCCTCAGACGACACGATCCTGCGTTGAAATTCGCCTCAAATTGCTCATTTACTCCAGTAAACTGCACTTATTCGGTGAATTTCGCCTTGTCTCGTACTTGTCCTCGCCCTGCTAGTGGTAAAACACCGGACACAAAACACCCCGGAGTTCCCCATGGGGCGGAACTCATCCAGGCCTTATTCTCTCCCATCCGGACTGTCACCGTCGGCTCCGGTTTCTCACCGGATCTGCTGACCCTGCCGAAGCAGGCGCTCGCGGGCTCATTCGTGGTTACGAAATCACCGCCGGTAGGGAATTTCACCCTGCCCTGAGAATAAGTTGATTGTGAATGCCCAGAGTTCTGGGCGGACTCAGATTAATCTTAACCAGGCGCTCATTCAACGTCTGTGATGACAGCCCCGAATGGCTCGGGTATCGTCTGTTCGGTTTACACACTGGTGGGAAAAGCTTGAACGCACAGTTTCCGTTGTTGATTCAGGGCATGGGAATCGGTGTCGGAGCCTGTTTGCTGGTGCTCTATGCCATGCCTGCCCGTCATGCAGCAGCCGGTCGTCGGGCGTTGTCTGTGTTTCTCGCGCTGTTGACTCTGGGGTTCCTTGTGGAGGCTGTTGTCTCGCTCCATTGGGAAGGAGGATTCCCGGACGTGGATGGCTTGATCTGGCCTTTTCTGCCGCTCAGTCTTTGGTGTTACGTACGGGCTTTGGTCGGACGTCCCGTTACCCGCATCGGTCCGCACCTGATGCAGGCCGTGGTGGTCGCGGTTTGTCTTATGCCGCTGATCCTGTTGGATGCAGAAACCTGGCGGTGGATTGAGTCGGTCGATTCCGGAGCCAGCCCTCTGCCACCGGAGGGTCGCGGCAGGGATGTGATCATTGTCGTGGTCGCGACATTGATGTTTTGGCTTGCATGGATGGCTCTGCTGATCGGGTATGGCGTGTCCATGATGCGTCAACTGGGGCGTTACGGCAGTCTGTTACAAAACCACTATGCTGATCCGGCGCCCTGGGATCGCCATCGCATCAGAAGCCTGCTGATTCTGACCTTCGTCGCAGTCGGAGTGGTTCTGTTCGATCAGGTGTTGAGTGTGTTGGGTTGGCAGGGCATGTCCGACTGGCTTGATGCGCTGTTCCGATTCGGGCTGCTGGTCGGATACGGCGTATTGGGCCTTCTGGAACCCCAGGCGCAAGCGAATCTTGTCGAGCCGCTACCCGCACCATCGGATACGCAATCAACCGATGTGCCTGAATCACCCAGCTATGCAAGATCGGCGCTCGATGCGGATGATTGCGCGCGCCTCATGGCAAAGGTCGATGGGCGGATGTCGGAGTTGGGGTTGTGGCGGCAGCATGACTTGAATTTGACGGCTCTGGCCGAACAGGTGGCAGTCAGGCCCGATTATTTGAGTCAGGCCATCAACACCCATGTTGGTTGCAACTTCTACGACTATGTGAATCGTAAACGCATTGAAGAGGCCCAGCGGCTCCTGTCTGAGACCGATGAGTCGATTCTGTCGATCTGCCACGCGGTGGGATTTAGCGCCAAATCGACCTTCAATGCCGCGTTTAAACGGATTATCGGGCAGACGCCCAGTCAGTTTCGGCGTGAACACGCGGATTGATATCGCGAAAGGTACGAGCCGGCAGGACGGGACGACTTACACGTCCGTCCGTCCGATCCTGGAATGACCGGGGATGTGATTTCCCCTCGACAAACCAGGAGTTACCCGATGAGATTATCCTTGATATCCATTACTTTGTTTTCATCTTTGCTGTGCTTGGGCGGTTGCGAGTCGGATGGCGATACCACCCAGAACCCTGAAGAAGAGGTCCGATTTGCCGGTGGCGCCGAGGATGTGACCCTGGCCGGAACCCTGTCGTTTCCCTCGGAGTCGGGGCGGTTCCCTGGCGTGCTTTTGATCAGTGGTTCGGGTCCCAGTGACCGCAACGAGAGCATTGGCGGCTTGCAGCCGTTCCAAGTGCTCGCCGACGCCCTCAATGCCCGGGGGTATGCCGTGCTGCGTCACGACGATCGCGGGGTCGGTGAGAGCAGCGGGGACTTTGCCAGCGCGACCGTGGACGATTTTGCCGCAGATGCTATCGCCGGATTGAATTTTCTTGCCTCTGATCCGCGCATTCGCACGGATTGCCTGGTGATGATCGGGCACAGTGAAGGGGGGTACGTCGCGCCCATCGCCGCCGCGGGGCATTCATCCGCGGCACTCGTCCTTCTGGCGGGGGCCGCACAGACCATGCCGGAAATCGTACTGGATCAACAGTTGCATCTGGCCTACCCGGACCGTGATCCGGACCAGATTATTTCCCTGTTCGGCGCAATCAACGACATCGTGCGTTGGGGTGAAGCTTACGTTGAGATGGGGCGACAGATCGACGGGTTGCTCGTGGATGCCGGACTCGATGAGCAAGATCGCCAGTTCTACGTCTCAATGTTCGCTTCGCCCTGGTGGAAACGCTACCTCGAGCACGATCCGGCCTACTGGCTGCAGCGTCAGGATCGGCCCGTGCTGGCGCTGTATGGAGACAAGGATGTGCAGGTTCGTGCCGAGCCCAACGCCGCGTTGATGAGCGCCTATCTGATGTCTCCGCTCTCCAGGGTAGAGACGTTTGCGGGTCTCAATCACCTGTTTCAGGAGGCGGTGACCGGGATGCCCGAGGAGTATCTCGAACTGCCGGGTGAAGTGTTCGACCCTGTTCGGATGCTTCCGGTGATGTTCGAATGGCTGGAGAGCGTATTACCGGATGGCTGTGCCTGACTCAAGGCTGAGAGGTGACTTGATCGATGGGACTCCGCTCTGCGTTGCAGGGCGGGAATCGAACGAAATGGGCCTTTTGGGTTCCAGTTCGCGTGGGTCAATTGCAACTGCGAACAGCGTCAAAATCGTCAGCGATCAGAAGGTTGGTCAGAAAAAACGCTTTCGCCCGGGTCTTTTCCTGACGTTGCATCTTCTCTCTCTGGATCGGGCATTCGTGGGGTTGCCAGTCACAGGC
>JBNLFS010000003.1:0-1631 GCA_050305635.1 Candidatus Thiodiazotropha sp.
GAGGCAAAGTGATATTCATAAACCGGTTTAGTGAAATCATTTTACATCAGCTTCCAACGTGCAATGACAGCTGCCTGTTTAATAAACAGAGCAATCTTTTCTGGCGGGACAGCACGCCCTACCTCAAACTCTCTATCCCTCTGCAACTCCTCGAGCGAAGCGGTTGTAGATCATCCTGTACGTCACGTTATCCGGTCAAAACCTCTGCGATCCCTGCGCCTCCGCGCGAGAATATTCGTTCAAAGCGTTGAAGCGTTTAAACCGATGCACCCGCTCCAATTGGAGGGACGACCTCCGTGTCGTCCTGGACGGGATAGAGCCCGTCCCTCCACCGGATCGGCGGGCTCTCCATCAAAGACGGGGGCGAGGGCGATCCCCGACTGCTATAATGCAGTTGGATAATATGAGGAGATCGCCATGCCCGAAAGAAAGATAGAGCTCGTCGGACCGGGGTTCAAGATCCATTCCGTGACCGGCAACAACCCCGTCATCATCGAAGCCGAATATGTCGGCCCCGTGGCCTGTCCCGGCTGTGAAAGCACACAGCTCAGGAGCAAGGATCGCATCGAGCGCCGGCTGAATCATGCCAGTATAGGCCGTTCGAGATCCCGCCTTCACCTGACCCTGCGCAAGTATCACTGCCTTGAATGCGGTCGCTACTTCAGGCCCAGGATGCCCGGCATTCTGCCATACCGTCGGAGTACCGAGCATTTCCGCCGGCAGGTCTACCTTGATCACCGCGACGGCATATCCAGGGAGCAGCTGCGCCGCAAATGCCGCATCGGAACAGCCACGGTTGAGCGTTGGTTCCATGATCACCTGGAGCTAAAGGAACGGATGTTCACCGGCCGGGAATGCCCGGAGGTGCTGGGCATCGACGAGCACTTCTTCTCGAAAAGGCTCGGCTACGTGACCACCTTCTGCGATCTGAAAAAGCACCGGGTGTTCGAACTGGCCGCCGGACGCACCCAGGAGGCTCTGGAGCCCTTCCTGATGCGACTGAAGGGCCGTGAGCGGGTCAAGGTGGTCTGTATCGACCTCTCGTCCTCATACCGGGCCGTCGTGCGCAGATACTTCCCGAATGCCCGGATCGTGGCCGACCGGTTCCACGTCATCCGCACAGTCCTGCGCCACTTCCTCGAGACCTGGAAACAGCTCGACCCTGAAGGGCGGCGTAACCGGGGCCTGCTCTCGTTGATGCGCCGGAATGCGTCGAAACTAGGTCCGGACCAGAAGCTCAGGCTGGAACGCTATCTTGATGCCCATCCGGCCGTGCGCATCATCTATGAGGCTAAGGAGTCGCTCTGTCGGCTTCTGAACATCAAGCACCGGACGAAGAAATCCTGCCAGCCGCTGGTCCGGCGCTTGATCAACTGGATCTGGAAACTGCGCTACTCAGGACTGCCGGCCATGGAAACCCTGGCCGACACGCTGGACAACTGGAGTTCAGAGATCGCCTGCATGTGGCGCTTTACGAAGAACAATGGGATCACGGAAGGGTTCCATACGAAGATGGAAGTGATCCAGCGCCGAGCGTATGGGTTCAGGAATTTTACGAATTATCGGTTGAGGGTAATCGTAATGTGTGGTTAATGAAAATCCGCCCTCGCCCCCTTCTTTGGTGGAGAGCC
>JBNLFS010000004.1:0-50019 GCA_050305635.1 Candidatus Thiodiazotropha sp.
CATCTTCCACCTGATGACCCACGCCTTCTTCAAGGCGCTGCTGTTCCTCGCCGCCGGTTCGGTGATCATCGGCATGCACCACGATCAGGACATCCGCAACATGGGCGGGGTGCGCAAATACATGCCCTGGACCTACTGGACTTCCCTGGTGGGTTCCCTGGCGCTGATCGGTTTCCCCGGTTTCTCCGGTTTCTTCTCCAAGGACGCGATCATCGAGGCGGTGCATCACTCCGAGATCGCCGGTGCCAGTTACGCCTATATCCTGGTGGTGGCCGGCGTGTTCGTCACCGCGCTCTACAGCTTCCGCATGTTCTTCCTGGTGTTCCATGGAGAGGGCCCCCGCGATGAGCATGCCAAGCACCACATCCACGAATCCCCCAAGGTGGTGACCATCCCCCTGGTGCTGCTGGCGATTCCCTCGGTGTTCCTCGGTTACCTGACCATCGGCCCGATGCTGTTCGGCGACTGGTTCAAAGGGGTGCTGTATGTGTTGCCCGAGCACGATACCCTGGGTGAGATCGGTGCCCATTTCCACGGCGCCACAGGCTTTGTCCTGCACGGCATGATGGGGCTGCCTTTCTACCTGGCCATGGGTGGTCTGTTCGTGGCCTGGTACATCTATATGAAAAACCCGGCCATTGCCGATACGATCAAGACCGCCCTCGCGCCGGTGTACCGGCTGCTGGATAAGAAATACTGGTTCGACGAGGTCTACTTGGCGGTGTTCGGCGCCGGCAGCCGGGGTCTGGGCAAGTTTCTCTGGCTGGCGGGTGACCGGGGCCTGATCGACGGTCTGGCGGTCAATGGTTCCGCCTTCACGGTCGGCAAACTGGCCGCCCTGGTCCGCCATGTGCAGACCGGTTACCTGTATCACTACGCCATTGCCATGATTCTGGGTCTGCTGCTGTTGCTGACCTGGTTCATCTTTGTTTAAAGGACGTTGCGCATGATTGCCGATTGGCCCCTTCTGACCCTTACGATCTGGCTCCCCATCGTCGGCGGCTTCATGGTGCTTGCCAGTGGTGAGCGTGATGTGAACGCAACCAAGTGGACCGCCCTGATCATCGCCATCCTGACCTTCATCGTCAGTCTGCCCCTGTGGTTCGCCTTCGACACCAGCACCGCGCAAATGCAGTTTGTGGAGCGGGTGCCCTGGATCCCGGGATTCAACATTGAGTACTACCTGGGCATCGACGGCATCTCCATGCCCCTGATCGTGCTTACCACCTTCATCACCCCTCTGGTGGTGATCGCCGGGTGGGAGGTCATCAAGGTGCGTCCCTCCCAGTACATGGCCGCCTTCCTGATCATGGAAGGGGTGATGGTCGGGGTCTTCTGCGCCCTCGATGCGATGCTGTTCTACGTTTTCTGGGAGGCGATGCTGATCCCGATGTTCCTGATCATCGGCGTGTGGGGCGGGCCGAAGCGGGTCTACGCCACGATCAAGTTTTTCCTCTACACCTTTTTCGGCTCGGTGTTCATGCTGGTCGCGCTGATCTACATGTACTTCAAGTCGGGCAGTTTTGACATTCTCGGTTTCCATACCCTCAAGCTGAACCTGACCGAGCAGACCCTGATCTTTATCGCCTTTCTCATGGCCTTCGCAGTCAAGGTGCCCATGTGGCCGGTGCACACCTGGCTGCCGGACGCCCACGTGGAGGCGCCCACCGGCGGTTCGGTGATCCTGGCGGCGATCATGCTGAAGATCGGCGGTTACGGGTTCCTGCGTTTCAGCCTGCCGATCACCCCGGACGCCAGCCACAGCCTGGACTGGCTGATCATCGGCATGTCCCTGATTGCGGTGGTCTATATCGGCTTCGTCGCACTGATCCAGCAGGACATGAAAAAGCTCATCGCCTATTCGTCCATCGCCCACATGGGGTTCGTCACCCTGGGCTTCTTCATCGTCTTCATCATCAGCCAGGAGAATGCGGGCAGCGGTGCGGCCCTGGGCATGCAGGGCGGCATGGTGCAGATGGTCTCCCACGGTTTCATCTCCGCCGCCATGTTCCTCTGTGTGGGGGTGCTCTACGACCGTCTGCACAGTCGTGAGATTGGCGCCTACGGCGGGGTGGTGAACACCATGCCGGTGTTCGCCGCGTTCATGGTGTTCTTCGCCATGGCCAACGCAGGTCTGCCCGGTACCTCCGGCTTCGTCGGCGAGTTCATGGTCATCCTGGCCAGTTTCCGCGCCGACTTCTGGTATGCCTTCCTGGCCGCCACCACCCTGATCATTGGTGCTGCCTACACTCTGTGGATGGTCAAAAGGGTGGTGTTCGGCGAGGTCGCCAACGAGGGCGTGGCCTCACTGCAGGATATGAATCAACGTGAACTCATCGTGCTGGGTACCCTGGCCGTCGCCGTGCTGCTGCTGGGTCTGTGGCCGGCGCCCCTGGTGGAAGTGATGGATGCCTCCGTGAATAACCTGCTGCAGCACATCGCTGTCTCCAAGTTATAACCTGACGGAGCCGAACCGGTAGCAAACACATGCAATTCGACGCAACACAACTTATTCCGGTCCTTCCGGAAATCTCCCTGCTGATCCTGGCCTGTCTGGTCCTGGTGGTCGATCTGTTCATCCGTGAGGAGCATCGCATCGTCAGCTATGTGATCAGCCAGGTCGGGCTGCTGGTCACCCTGGCGATTACCCTGGCGGTTTCCCACCCCGAGGCGCAGATCGTGTTCGACGGCTCCTACATCCGCGACCCCATGAGCGATGTCCTGAAGGTCGGCATCCTGGTGGTCAGCTTCATGGTCTTCCTGTATGCCAAGGACTACCTGAAGGAGCGGGGGCTGTTCAAGGGCGAGTTCTACACCCTGGGCCTGTTTGCGGTGCTGGGGATGTGCATCATGACCTCCGCCAACAGCTTCCTCACCATCTACCTGGGCCTGGAGCTTCTCGCCTTGTGTCTGTATGCCCTGGTGGCGTTCAACCGGGATTCCCCAGTGGGCGCCGAGGCGGCGATGAAGTATTTCGTGCTGGGCGCTCTGGCCTCGGGCATGCTGCTGTACGGCATCTCCATGATCTACGGAGCCAGCGGCACCCTGAGATTCGACGAACTGGCCCAGGTGGTCAGCGCCGGCGACCTGAACCGCATGGTGATGATTTTCGGTATTGTGTTCCTGGTGATCGGACTGGCCTTCAAGCTGGGCGCGGTGCCGTTTCACATGTGGGCGCCGGACGTCTACCAAGGCGCACCCACCGCGGTGACCCTGTTCCTCAGCAGTGTGCCCAAAATCGCCGCTTTTGCCCTGGCCATGCGCTTACTGGTGGACGGGCTTTCCGAGTTGCACGGGGGCGTCAACGGACCCTGGCAGGGCTGGCAGGGGATGCTGATCATTCTCGCAGTGCTCTCCATGGGTATCGGCAATCTGGTCGCCATTGCCCAGACCAATATCAAGCGCATGCTGGCTTACTCGACCATCTCCCATGTCGGTTTCATCATGCTGGGCATCCTCGCGGGTAATCAGGCCGGTTATACCGCCGCCATGTTCTATACCCTGGTCTACGCCCTGATGTCGGCGGGTGGTTTCGGCGTTGTCATCGCCCTGAGCCGCAAAGGCTTCGAGGCGGAGAACCTGGAGGATTTCAAGGGTCTCAACCAACGCAACCCCTGGTTTGCGGGCATGATGCTGCTGTTGATGTTCTCCATGGCCGGTGTGCCGCCCACCGTGGGCTTTTTCGCCAAGCTGTTCGTCCTGGAGGCGGTGGTCTCCGTGAACCTCACCTGGCTGGCCCTGGTCGGTGTGGCCTTCTCGATCATTGGCGCCTTCTACTACATCCGCATCGTCAAACTGATGTATTTCGATCAGCCGGTGGATGAATCGCCCCTCAGTGTCGGCATCGACACCCAGGTGATGCTGTCCATCAATGGCCTGGCGATGCTGATTCTCGGCCTGTTCCCGGCCGGCCTGTTCGCCCTCTGCGCCAACGCCATCGGCGGCTGAGCCGGGCTCACTCCCCATCTCAAAAGCCTGTAAAACACGCCACCCCTGCGGGGGTGGACGGGCGGGATCCCACCTTTGCAAACCGCGCTTTGGATCTGGGTTGTCTGACCTTGTTAGGACTGCAGCGCCCAGATTTCGGGATCATGCTAAATATTTCTCCTCAGGGGTTGTCATACTGATGCAACCTATGTAGTATTGCGCACCTTGATGCGGGGTGGAGCAGTCTGGTAGCTCGTCGGGCTCATAACCCGAAGGTCGTAGGTTCAAATCCTGCCCCCGCTACCAATCGAAAACAGGAAAGCCAATCACTGAACGGTGATTGGCTTTTTTGTTGTTAACTGAAAAATCCCTGCGCCATTTCCGTACCTGACTGGATCTTTGGGCTTTTCGACCTGATGGTCGGCAATCAAGGCCATATGCCCGGAAATACGGGCCTTCATGCACCTCTCTTTTGTTCAAACACGTGTCTGCTCTGTCCAACAGCGTCTTTGCTGACTTTGAGCTGTTCGACTATTCTCAGTTATTGGGGGAGTCACCCTTTCAGCGGGAAATACAACGTTGCGGGAGGCACAGATCAATGCGAAGGATTATCATTTGTCTGGATGGTACCTGGGCAAGCCCCAACACCGAGGTGGAGCGGGGTGATGGGAGTAAGGTGCATAAGCCATCCAACGTGCTCAAGACCTATCGTGCTGTGGTTCCGCGCAGCGAGGACGGGGTTGAGCAAATCTCCTACTATGATGAGGGCGTCGGTGCGCTCACGGGGCAGCACGGCCTGCATAACAAGGCACTCGCCAAGCTTGATTCGCTACTCGGTGGGGCGTGGGGCGCAGGCTTCGAACACAACATAGAGTCCGCCTACTCCTTCATCGTAGGCAACGCCCTCCCGGATGACGAGATCTTCGTTTTCGGTTTCAGCCGTGGCGCGGGGCAGGCGCGAAGCTTGTGCCGCTTTATCGACTGGATGGGCGGAACCCTGCACAAGCGTGATTCCTATTTCATTCCGGATTTTTTCAAGCACTACATCGAGAGCGAGGGGAAGGCCAGCGCTGGCCAGTTGTTCAGGGAGCGACTCATTGGAACGGGCAAGAAAATCGACCCGCCGATGCCGGCTCGGATCCGCTTCCTCGGTGTCTACGATACGGTGCTGGCTCTGGGATCCAGACTGCGAGCGGATTTTGACGGGAAAGAGCATACGGCGTCGCCGAGTCTGGCGTTTCATGTAGGCGAAAGGCCCCCGGCCATTGTCTCAGTGGCGAGACAGGCCCTGGCCATCGATGAGCGTCGTACGGACTTCAGACCCGAGATTTGGCGTGGTTCCCACGTCGGCCAGTCCGTCGTACAGCAGTGGTTCCCGGGGGTGCACACCAGTATCGGCGGAGGTTATGCCGACGATGGACTGGCCAACGGTGCACTGCACTGGATGATCGACGAGGCAAAACAACAGGGTCTGGTTGTCGACGATGGCTTCCTACGCTTCTACCGCCCATGGTTCGGTGACACTCGGGATGAGTCGTATAAGGGGTTTATGAAGGTGCGGGGCTGGATTCGAGGACTCGTTGGAGAGAGCGGGGACCGCGATCTTCGCGCCTATGCCGACATCGCTGACCTTGACGTCCATCCGTCTGCCTTCAGGCTTCTCGAGCACGACCCATCATATCGTCCTAAAAACCTATTGGACTATATGCGCAGCAAACCCGAACTGGCTTCGCGTCTTCCGACATAGTCCTGAGAGCGATTGTTGTTGGCAGGCTGTTGAAATGCGCTCAGAGGAGTGCGAGACAAGGCGAAAACCGGCGAAAAAGCGCAGTTTACTGAAGTAAATGAGCATTTTGAGGCGGTTTTCAACACAGGATCGTACCGTCTGAGTAGAATTTCAACAGCCTGCTCGTATCTCAAAGCGGGTGAGTTCAGGGAGGGCATACATGCAATCCATCGCCATTGAGTATCTACGATTCGGGGACGATACCGGGATCGCGCGGCTGTCTGAACGCTACCTGTGCACAGTACAGTCCGGTGAACTGGCGACGGTGCAACTCAACCTGACGCAGGATCGATTACAGGAAGCCATGCGCCGTCTGGATTACGTCAACTACCGGCGCGGTAACCCGGAGGCAGTGCGGGAGGATGCCGAGGGGGTTCTCAGCCAGCTGTTTCCGCGCTTGCAAGCGTTCCTCCCCAGACTCCCAGACAACCTCGGCGGTGAACACAGACAAATCGAGATCGTGACACAAGCTCTGGAGCTTGCCCAACTCCCCTTCGAACTCCTCGAAGAGAGGGACCCTGAGCTGATCATCACGCGTCGGATCCGTTTGCCATGGCCACTGCCACCGGTGGTTCGTGATGCCACCCCGCGTGTGCTCTTTGCCTGGGCGGAACCCCGCGGGATGAAGGTGCCCCACGAGAGACATCGGGAATTGCTCGATGGGTTTCTCGCCGATTGGCCCGGTGCGCTTGTGGAACTTGAACAGGTGTCACTCGAGCGACTGCGCGATTGCATACGATCGAAAAAGCAGGGTTTTACCCATATCTACGTGCTGGCACATGGTGTGGATCAGGGAAACGCACCGGAGCGATTTAATCTCGATTCAGAGCCACCGCCCAAGGTGTTTCTCGGCTTGCAGAACGGGAATGAGATCGAACGCTGCAATTCAAAGGACCTCGCGGAATTGTTCGAGACCCAGACACCGCGTCCAGCGGCGTTCATTCTCGCGACTTGTGACAGTGGCGAGGTCAATCCGGTGCAAAGTGGCGGCTCACTGGCCCATGCGCTACACCGGGCAGGCGTTCCGGTGGTGATCGCTTCGCAATTTGAACTTACAAAAGAGGGATCTGACCGCCTTGTCGATGTATTTCTGAAACATATTGTTGCCGGTGAGGATCCGCGTCTGGCGCTTCGTATGTGTCGAGATGCACTTCGTGAATCGGCCGATACCACTTACTACGATCGCGTTGCGATTGTAGGCTATGTGCAGCTCGAAGCGGATATCGAGGCGCGGTTGACCGAGCGCAAGTTGACGTTCTACCTGGAACAATTGAAGGCTATCTCTAACACCGCGGGAAAGGAGATCAGTGAGGCGCAGAAGGGCGATACCAGTGACGAAGCGGTCGCACGCTGGCTGAACCTGCTGGAGCGGTTTAATGAGGTCCGCAAGGGCCTGCAATTCATCGAAGCCAAATTTGAGAACGATAAGGCGCTAAGAAAAAGCTTCGAAGAAGAAACCCTGGGCCTGATGGCAAGTTCACTGAAGCGGGAGGCGGAGGCAGCCTGGAGACTGGGGCGGGTTGTCGGCGATGAGAAACAACAATCCGCTGCGGTTGCTCGTAGCCGTACTTGCCTGGCGGATGCCGCACAGATCTATGAGCGTGCGGCTCGATCCTCCCGAGACCGGCACTGGGTCTGGGTGCAGTGGCTTGCACTTAAAACGGTACTGTTCGGAGCGCTTGAGGATCATGATACCGACTGGATCGTCGCACAAGCAGTGGCGAACGACTCGGGTGACCTATGGGGACTGGGCTCTCGGGTTGAGCTGCAGTTACTGGGCGTCTGGCTGAATGACGATGTAGCGAGAGTGCAGGCGGAAGACGATCTGCGACAGATGGTTGAACGTTGTGTGGGAGGGGATCCGTTTCCGATCAAATCCACTCTTGACCAGTTAGCACGCTATGGGGACTGGTGGGGCGTTGACGATAGCTACAAACTACCCAGTGAGGTATATGACCGCGCCGTGCATTGTTACAGGTTCCTCAATCGGGAATGGCATGAAAGGAGCCCTGGACCATGACGATCTTCACTATTGAAATGCTTCCAGCCAACGATGGCGATGCCCTTTGGATCAGCTATGCGGCAACAGGTGAGCCCTTGCGCCACATGTTGATCGATTGCGGACGATCGACCGCTTATCGCACCGTCGCCAAAAGGATGGGTGAAGACCCGTCTCTTAATTTCGAGCTATTCGTTCTCACTCATGTGGATTCGGACCACATCCTCGGTGCAGTTCGTCTACTGCAGGATGGCCGTTTTGGGCCGCATCGGGTGAAGAACGTCTGGTATAACGGCTGGCCACAGCTCCAGGGTTATGAGCAAGGGGTCGATGTCATGGGTGCCCAGGAAGGGGAATATTTTGGCGCCGTGCTCATCGACCGCCACTATACTTGGAACGACCGTATGCAGGGGGAGGTCGTGGTGGTGAAAGAGAATGCCCCATTGCCCAGCGTAATCCTCGAAGGTGGTCTCAAGCTGACACTGCTTTCGCCAACACCCGATAAGCTGGCGGAGATGCGCGAGCGCTGGATCAGGGATCTGGGCGCTCAGGGAGCGAGTCGCCGTATAGATCCCGGCGATTGGGAGCGCGCACTCGAGGTGCTCGGAAGGGATCGCACCCATGGCCCCGAAATACTCGGCCATGAAGAGCGTGACTGGCCCCCGGATATTGAGTCCCTGGCAATTTCCGATTTCGACGCGGACGACAGCGAACCGAATGGATCGAGCATTGCATTCCTGGCAGAGGTGGACGACAAGGCCGTCCTATTCAGCGGGGATGCTCATGCACCGGTACTCGAGGCGGGCATCCGGCGGTTGCTCGCTGATCGCGGTGAGGATGTGTTGCGCCTGGATGCCTACAAGATGTCCCACCACGGCAGCGCTCGCAACAACTCCCTGGCGCTTGCGCAACTCATCGAATGTCCCCTCTATCTCGTATCGACCAACGGGAGCAAACACCACCATCCGGATTACGAAGCGCTGGCCCGCATGATATGGACCCAGGAACCCGGCGTGACCTTCGCATTCAACTATCGCAGCGACGAAAACAAAGTCTGGCAAGACAAGAGGCTGCAGGAAGCGTTCAGTTACAAGACCCGCTATCCTGAACAGGGCGATGGGCTCCTGGTAAAGCTCTGACGCCGCATGAGGAATGCGCAGTAGCCCGGGTGCAGCGAAGCGGAACCCGGGAAACCATTGCCCCGGCGGCCGGAGGCTACAGGGCCAGCTCGTCATCTTCTCTGAGCCTACTGATGACCCGTTCTCAGCGGGCTATAAACACACCATTGACGGCGTCCGGGTGTGCACTGTTCTCCGTTACCTGTTGCTCGTCTCGGGTACGAATTCCATTTCCAATGAGCCATCCCGCTAGTCGTCCGCAAGGGTCATGAATCAGGCACGACGAGTCGTGTTGAGATCCAGCATCGTCAACAATCCCTTGGCTTTTGTCAGTAACTCGGTCCGATGGGCCAGGCCGTTGGAGCCGCCCGTGATGCGTTGGGTCATCTGTGTCACATCATCCTTGTCGGCGATCTTGTTGAGCTTGTTGCGATCCCAGTAAAAGACCGCCGATTGCACAGCGTATTCCGATGCAACGAGATCCGGGTCGTCGACAATTCTCGGATCATTCATCCATCGTGCAAAAGCCTTGTAGTTGTCTTTTCCGGTCAACTGAATCAGTCCTCGGCCCCGGTATTTCCAACCATCTCCGGATGCTTCGTCGCCATTGCCCATGCGGTTGGAGTAGACCTTGTTGGCAATCTTCTCTGGTTGCCGCGCATACGCATTTGCAGCGTTATTGGTTTTGAAATATTTACCGAAAACGGCTCTCAGCGCCTTTGCGGAGTAGTTCAGATTCTCCATGTCATAGCGCAGAAATCCTGACTCGTGCAGAATCTGTGAGAAAAAGTGTGCCAAGCGGGTTTTTGAATCCGCAATCCCGTATTCAGGCAGGACCCGCTCCAGGTCGTCAATATATTGATGCGCATCGGCTTGTGATACACCCATCTCCATCAGCATTTCGACTCGGGTTTTCATGATGCCTCCATTTGTAGTCCTTGTGTCATGGGAGTGTCCGCAATTCATTGTGTCCATATCAGAAGTATATCCAAGCGGTATGGTTTTGCCTTGGACTCATCTGTGACATATTTACATTGGCAGGTTGGAATATCTGTGATGCAGTGCGAATCAGTGGATGCAATCGATGTGTCACTCAATTCTCCTTCGCTTTCGATCAATATTCTGAGCGATGCAGTCGATCCGGACGAGCGATTCAGAACCAATGAGTTTTTCTGCCAAATGACACTTGGCAAAGGTATGTGCGGTGTCTTGCGAGTGTGTCTGATGGGGGGCTGATGGATTTGCGCGGTTTTGGTCCCGGGAATCAAGGTTGCCCATGGGTGTTGAGTCAGTTACAGACAAGTGTATTCATGAAGCAAGTACTGTTCGTGATCGACGACACCACCGATCAGCGTTTCTTGACACAGATGCTTCTGGCCCTTTGGAAGCAGGTTCCGTTCAGTTCTCCAAATCTGAGAGAACATCATCCAACAGTTAACCCGATTACCTATGATTATCAGCTGTAGAATTCGCTGCCAGGAGCGGTTTTGAGTCATGGGTTAGGGTGTTCGTTGCGCACATCGGCATTGCTCCCTATCTCTACCAAGGGACCTCTTCCATATGATGGATTATATGGGCCCTAATTCCTGGAGTCATGTCAGTATCGCCATGTTGCATTGATCTCTGCACTCAGGGTGTAGGGAGACGTCTAGGTCGTTTTGTATTATCCCGCAGTGCTTCGCATTCTGCGAGATCCCGGGTTCCACTTCGTTGCACCCGGGCTACAGGGGAGATTCCCGCGTGTCCCGAGCAGCGTAGCCCGGGTGCAGCGAAGCGGAACCCGGGAACAACCTTCCGTAGCTCCGGGACGGGCTGTTTGAGCGCAGCGCGTACCAGTCCCGCCGGGTTTTGTGAGCATCGCAGCAGTCCCCGAAGGGTAGGGCAGTCGAGCACCCTTTCTATTGGGGAAAAGGAAAAGTGACTCGCCCAGGAGGGCGAAACCGGCGATATCAGGTCAGAGGAGAACAGCGATGTAGAGCAAGCAGATCCGTTGTCCCTTCCACACTCCATGCGGTAGTGCCGACCCGAGCTTGCATACGTCAAACCGATTTGGGCAATACAGCGTGACATCGATAGGCATTCCTTCGCAGAGTGTGGGAACGCGATGCATTTTCAAACCTTCCAACTGTGTGGTTGAGCAGGGTGGGTAATCAGGAAAGTCAATGTGTTAATCATTCCTGCTGTGAGTTCAATGGCTTCCGGTCGAATGGTTAAAGGATTGTTGCAAGCCTGTTATCAATAAACATAAGCGCTGTTCAGGTTTGTGATGCCCGATTGAGATGACAGTCATGCTGCGCTCATTCTATTGGTCGGCGAGGTGTCCTGATTGGATTGTCTTTGAAAAGCACTCCAGCGCCCAAAGATCAACCCCATCGTGATCCGGATCATCTATACTGGAACAAAATTCCTAAACCGGACGCAGGTTCCCCGTTCTATGTCCGGATTCGCGGGAACTGCCCATGCTGTTACACAGACAATAACCTGATCATCCAGTTAATGCGGAAGGATCCAAACATGAAACCAAAAAGTTACCGCATTTGCGGTATCCGCGGCGCTGTCGAGAACGTGCCTCAGACCTCCCATGTCAGCATTACGTCTCATAAGCGCCTGATACCGGGGCGGGCCCGGGACGGGGTCACCGGTGAGTTGGATGTGAATGCAGACGAGGTCGTGCGGGTCGAACTGCAGAATGGATTCGTACACTGGATACGCGCCGACGATCTGGTGCGGGAATATGGCGAGCACAGTATCTCCCGGGACGGAGTCGACGTGTGGGAGCTGGATAGTCTGACCCCGCGATTCAGTCGCCATGGCGCCGATACTGAGCGTGATTTCCTAGGTATTGCAATCAAGGTGCTGGATTTCTTCGGTATCTCCCTCGACAAGAAGCTGGCGGAGGGACTGGGAAGCCTCGTCGAACACAAGCTCCTGAAGGGGAATAAGCCCGGCTTCTACCGCTGTACTCTGGAGGATGAATTCATCCTTAAACCGGTGGCGAAGAGCGTCAAAATTCCGGTCGACAAGGGACCGATCCTGGTATTCATTCATGGCACCGCATCGAGCTGCGAGGGCAGTTTTGGCAAGCTGTGGGATCCCAAGAATCCCGCAGGGCGTGAGGCGCGTCAACGATTTGCGCAGATGTATGGCGACCGGGTATTCGCACTGGAGCACCTGACCCTGACCCAAAGCCCGATTGCCAATGCCCTGGAGCTGACGCAACGTCTGCCTAAGGGAGCCGATATTCACCTGGTCAGTCACTCGCGGGGTGGTCTTGTGGGTGAACTGCTGTGTCTGAGCGGCTGTGAACATCTGGACAGACTGCTCGACGACGAGACCATCACCCGCCTGTTCGAGGGGGACACTACGATCTGGGAGCAACTCGGTCTCTCACCCCTGGACGACGAGGCGATGACGCGGCGAAAGGCCGCTTACGAAAATGACCACATTCTGTTGGGTCAATTGGTAAAGCTGCTGCGGGGGCGTTTTCAGGTCAACCGTTTCGTCCGTGTGGCCTGTCCCGCGCGGGGCACCACCCTGGCCTCCGGGCGGCTCGACCGCTGGTTTTCGATGATCAGTTTTCTGCTCGACAAGGCTACCGGTGGCGGGTTGATCGGGGACGGGGCGGACTTCCTCCTGTCAGTGATCAAACAGCGCACGGATCCGCGCACCCTGCCGGGTCTGGAAGCGATGATGCCGGGATCGGCATTGACCCGGCTGCTGCAATTTCCACAGCTTGAGACACAGGCCGATCTATCGGTGATCTCAGGGGATATGGATGGCGGTTCATTGCTGGAGCGTCTGAGTCTGAAACGCCTGGTCAGCAACTGGTTCTACAGCGCCGATAACGATCTGGTGGTGAATACCGGATCCATGTCCGGTGGTCTCAAGCGCGCTGCCAAGGGGGCGCGCTTTCGTAAAGCACAGGGACCCGAAGTGGACCACTTCAGTTACTTCATCAACCGGGAAAGCATTCGCTGGCTGGTATCGGGACTCAGCCGGAGTAACGGCGATGACGGGGGGTTTCAGCCGATTGAAGAGGCGCAGAAAGAGGCGCCAAGATGGCGCGATGCGGTGGCACGCAGCCAGGCCAGTACCCAGCCCCAGCCAGTGGCGGTGGTGTTACCCGGGATAATGGGTAGTGAATTGGCGGTCGACAACAATCGGATCTGGCTCGATTACTGGAAACTCTTCCTGGGTGGTCTGAAAAAGCTCGACATGCACAGTCGCAAGCCAGTATCCACCACGGACAGAATTCTGGATGATTTTTACGCACCCATACTGGAATTCCTCGCCCGCACGCATCGTGTGGAGGTCTTCGCCTATGACTGGCGATGTTCCGTGTGCGATGCCGCGGATCGGCTCGCAGACAAGCTTGAGCTATTGCTGCCGAGGGCGGAGAGGGAGCGCCAGCCGGTTCATCTGATTGCTCATTCCATGGGAGGACTGGTGGTGCGGGCATTGATTGCCGATCAAACGCGCGGCAATGCCCTGTGGCAGCGCATCACAAGTCTGCCCAACAGTCGTCTGCTGATGCTGGGCACGCCGAATCTGGGATCCTATGAAGCGGTGCGCTGGCTGACGGGCAACAACCCGACCCAGGCCAGGCTCTCATTACTGGACATTACTCAGAGTACTGACGCCATCGTCAACCTGGTCAGGGAGTTCCGCGGCCTGCTGGAACTGCTGCCGTTCGGTCCACAGGATGCGGATTTCACCGATACCCGACAATGGCGATCCATCAACAAAACCCTCAACGCGCGCTGGAAGACGGCTCGGGCGGATGATCTGCGCGCAGTTGGAGAGACCTGGAAGCGACTCAGGCAATCGCCGCTGGATTCCACACGCATGTGCTATGTCGCGGGATGCCAGCCGGCAACGGTGATCGGTTACCGGTTCACGGAGTATGAGGAACCCTGGCTGGTCGGACGCAAACGCCTCGAATTCCTCGCCACCCCGGAAGGGGATGGCGTGGTCACATGGGCATCCGGGAGACTACCGGACATCGGCACCTGGTACGTTGAAGATACGGCTCATGATGAGCTGTGCACCCGGCAGAAGGCATTCTCCGCTTATCTGGAGTTGCTCATGACCGGCACCACCGGGCGTTTGCCGGTATCACCGCCCCGGACCACCCGGGACCGGGTGGGTGAGGACCGGGTCTTCGTGTTGCCCGCGTTGCCTCCGGTGGACAGCATTCCCGCACCCGGCGATTTGCGCGATTTCGGTTTCGCTGGGGGTGCCCGGTTCGACGAAACCGCTTCACGTCCAGTGGCACCCGTCATCGAGGTATCCATCAGCCATGGCGATCTCAGCTATGCCTGTTATCCGGTGATGGTCGGCCACTACAGGGATGATGCCATCCTCAGTGCGGAAGCGGTACTGGATAGCGCGCTCGATGGTGCGCTCAAGAGCAGCCTCGAAATGGGGCTCTACCCGGGGCCCTTGAACACCCACCGGGTGTTTATCAATCACGACGCACAAGCCAGGCCCAGTGGTGCACTGGTGGTCGGACTGGGACAGGTGGGTGAGTTGACGCCAGGTCTGCTGCGCTCCGGTGTGACCGATACCTTGCTGGAGTATGCATTGCAACTCTCCCAGTGGCCGGACAGTCGCTTCGGCGAACCCGGTTCACCGCGTAACGCATCGGTGAGCTGTCTGCTGATCGGTACCAGTACAGGCGGCATGACCACCAGTGATTCGATGGAAGCGATTCTGCGGGGCGCCTGGGATGCCAATCAAAGATTGATGCAGGCCCATCTGGATAACCGGGTCACCATTGACCGGTTGGAGTTTCTCGAACTCTACGAGGATATGGCTCTGGTGGCGGTGGAGGCCTTACGCAGCATTCTCACGGACGGTGAGTTGACCCAGACGGTCCGCTGGACCGATCAGACTTTGAATCGTGGGCAGGCCGGACGCCGACGCGCCTACTTTGACGAGTCACCCGGGTGGTGGCACCGCCTGGAGATCATCGAGGATGAGCATCAGCCGGATAGCCTGAGATTCAACTTCACCACCGACCGGGCACTCAGTGAAGAGACCCTGTCCCGGGGGCAGCTGAAACTGGCGGAGAATTTTGTGCGGAAAGCCTCGGCATCCGCGCGCTCGAACCAGGATGTGGCCATGACACTCTACGAGATTCTGCTGCCGCTTCGCATCCGTGAGCAGGCGCCCAAGCAGACGGACCTGGTGCTGCTGGTAGACGAATTGTCCGCTCGTTACCCCTGGGAACTGCTGGAGGATCGATGGGGCAGGGACCGGCGCCCGCCTTCGGTGCGAGCGGGAATGATCCGACAACTGAAAACCCAGAACTTTCGTGAGCGACCCCGTCATGGCAGCGGCCGAACAGCGCTGGTCATTGGACATCCCGACCTGAATGGATGGGAGTTGTTCAGTGATCTGCCTGCTGCGCGCCAGGAGGCTATGAGTGTGGCGAGGAAACTCTCCACGGGCGGATATCAAGTGAAGGACTGTATCGAACAGCCGGCGGACAGGATACTGGAAGACCTGCACAGCGATGCCTGGCGTATCCTGCATCTCTCGGGACACGGGGTTCATCAGTTTTCCCAGCAACAGGATAGATCTGCTCTCTTTGATCCCGTCAATCATCCCGCGACACACCCACTGAACAAACCTTCGTATTCCGGCATGGTGATCGGACGCGACATGGTGCTCACCCCGGGTGATGTGGCTCAGATGCGCTGGGTGCCTGAACTGGTGTTTATCAACTGTTGCCATCTGGGCAAGACGGGCAGCACGCGTGAATTCGATCGTGGCGGACTGGCCGCCAATCTCGGTGTGGCATTTATCCGCATGGGTGTTCGTGCCGTGGTGGCGGCGGGATGGGCGGTTCATGACGATGCGGCGTTAACCTTCGCCGAGGCATTCTATCGACACATGCTTCAAGGCGAGGCGTTTGGCGAGGCAGTGAGACGAGCACGCGAGGAGGCTCTGTTGCGATATCCGAATGCAAATACCTGGGGGGCCTACCAGTGCTATGGAGATCACAGCTACCGGCTGCATCGTAACAGCCGGAAACAGAGCTGGAAGCCCAAGCTGTTCAGTTCACCCGCTGAGCTGGTCATCGAACTGGAGAACCTGATCAGTGCGCTGAAAGTGGGTGGAGAACGTCAGGAACAGAAGTTGGAGGAAACTCTGGCTGGGATTCTCAAGCGCGTTCCTGAGGCGAACAGGGATGGCTGGATGAAGCGAGCCGACGTCGCGGCAGCAATTGGATTGACCTGGGGAGAGGCGAGGCGCTGGCGTGATGCGATCGAATGGCTGGAGAAAGCACTGTGTGGGGAAACTGGAGACTGTCCTGTTCGCGCCCTGGAGCAATGTGCGAACTATCGGGTGCGTCTGGCAGTCGATGAGTGGAGACAGTCGCGGGATGAGAATATCCAGGAAGCAGCACTCAAACGAAAGGAAGCCATCCGCATCATCGAGGCCTCGATTCTTGATATGGACCTGCTGTGTCAACGCGCGGCAACCTTGGAACGGTTGAATCTGCTCGGCTCAGCCTACAAACGTCTGGCACAGGTCCAGAACAATCCTGAACTGCGTAGGGAAGCCCTGCAAAACATGGCCCGCTTTTATCAGAAGGGATTCGAACGTACAGGGCGCGAGAGTCCCTATGCCTTTACCAACTGGGCGAGCGCCCAGCTACTCATAAAACAGCGGGGTACGCCCGACAAGTCGGTTGATCAGCAGGGACTGATTGACGACGCGGCTCGCCTTTGGCATGCGCTGGAGATCAGCAATGCCCGTAAACCCAATTTCTGGGACAGTGCGAGCCTAGCGGATATTGATTTGGTGCGTTTGCTCATTTGCGGTGACCGTGCCAAACCGGATACCCGGGACTGTCAGGCGCTTGCCGATGGCATCATCGATAATTACCGAATGGCCATACAGCGGGGTGCGAGTCCCCGGGAGCAGGCTTCGGTGATGGAAAATATCGATTTTCTGCTTGAAGTGATCGATGAGCATTCGCCTCTGCATCACGATCTGCGGCAGATCAAGAAGGCGCTTTGAATAGGCCATCAAACAGAGGCTCACCTGCAAGGTGCTGGGGGGTGGCGCGTGTCGGCGGAGAGCCGTGCCTCAGGTGCGAGTTTCATGGGCCTGAGTCGGGCCCCTGTGTTGCTAGCATATGTGAATGCTAAAATCCGAATAAGGGCTTCAATTCCGGCTGAAGACGACGTACTGAGTCGCCGGGTTAACAATGAGGATTTCGAGGCGGATTTCAACGCAGGATCGTGCCGTCTGAGTAGAATCTCAACAGCCGGCTGGCCTGGTTTGAGTGACTTTATAGGGGTGTTGAGTGAGTCATAGACAGCGATATAAGAAGAAGTCGGAGGCCACGGTCGTGGCTGTGCAGCTGAATCTTGATACTGAGGGTTTTACCTATCACAAGTGGGGCGGCGTGCAGACCTGCAAACCGGGAGACTGGCTGGTCGACAACCAGGGAGAAACCTACACGATCGATGCCGAGTCTTTCCGGGCAACCTATCGTCAGGTAAGCCCTGGCGTGTATGCGAAGACGGCTGAGATCTGGGCCGAGATTGCCGACCAAGATGGGGTGATTCGCACCAAGGAAGGTGAAACACACTACAAGTCAGGCGACTATATTGTCTTCAATTCCGGCGATGCGGATGATGCGTATGCGATCAGCAAGACGTTTTTCGAAGAACAATATGAATTATGCTGAGTGTAGTGGCCGAATAACAGGCTGTTGAATACGGATGAATCCTCAATGGCGAGGTGGTTCATGGGTGTGTGCTGATGAGATGTTTGGCGATCCAGGCATCAAGTCAGTTGAATTCATTGTTTTCAAACGAAGAATAGAAGTGTTTCAAAGTATCCGGCGGCATCGGTTTCGCCAGGTAATAACCTTGTATCTCGTCACAGCCAATCTCTTTCAGAACGCCGAGTTGACCGGAATCCTCAACGCCCTCGCAAAGAACTTTTTTACCCAGGGTTTTTGCCATGCCGATAATGGATTGTAGAATCGCCTGGTCGCTGAGGTTATGGGCGACATCCATAATGAACGTGCGATCGACTTTGAGTGTGCTGGCGGGTATCTGCTTGAGTCTGAAGAGCGAAGATTCACCCGTGCCGAAATCGTCGATGGATATCGAGAAGCCCGACTCAACAAGTTCGTTGTACCTGTTCATGTAATCGGACTGTTCGAGAATCACGGTCTCGGTTATCTCGATTTCCATTTGCTCGGGCTTGATGTCTTCCTCAGAAACAATGCGCATCAAACGGGTATTAAAATCACTGCACTTCAATGTTTGACTGTCCAGGTTAATTGAAACTTTACCTGGATCGAGTCCCATCTGAGTCCAGCGATTGATCTGTTTCGAAACCTGATGGATGACGAATTCGGTGATCTCAGGCATCAAGCCGGCATCGTGGGCGATCGGCAGAAAGTCGGTGGGGGATAGCAGGCCACGAGTCGGATGTTGCCAGCGAATCAACGCTTCACAGCCAATAAGCCCATTTTGCGTGAAAGAAAACTTTGGTTGGTAGAGCATATGCAACTGCGATCCTTCGCTCAGGGCGCTTCTCAGGTCAGATTCGAGATGGAAGCGTTTTTCGGCTTCGCGGGCCATATCTTCTGTGAAATAGCTGTAACTGCCCCGTCCGGATCGCTTTGACCGATACATGGCGGCATCGGCGTTTTTCAAAAGGGTTGTTGGGTCAGACCCATCATCCGGAAATAAACTGATACCAATGCTTGCGGATACGTACAGGACGCGATCTTCGATGTGGAACGGTTGCTTCAGACAGGCCAATAGTTTCTTTGCGACCCGGGCGGGGTCATTGTCCTGTTCGAATGTCTCGATCATAAAAATGAACTCATCCCCACCCAGTCTTGCCAGAACATCATCTTGACGAACAATGTCTCTGAGTCTGTTTGCGGCTTCAGAGAGTAGTTTGTCTCCCATGAGGTGGCCGAGTGTGTCGTTGATCTGTTTGAAATGGTCAAGATCTAGGTAGAGCAGCGCTACGCGTGTATGAACACGTTCAGAGTGGCGGATTGACTGTTCAAGCAAGCGCATAAACGAAGTGCGATTGGGCAGGTTCGTCAATTGATCGGTATAGGCCAACTCCTGGAGTCGCAGCTCCTTTTTTTGATTTTCCGTGATATCGCTGAATACGGCCACATAACTGAGGACCTGATCTTCGCGGTCTTTTATGACGCTGATATTGATCCACTCGGGATATATCTCGCCGTTCTTGCGGCGATTGAATATCTCGCCTTCCCAATAACCATCATGCTCAATTTTGCGCCATAGATTCTGGTAGAAAGTCCGATCATGCAGGCCAGAGGCCAGAACGCTGGGATTCATTCCAATGACAAATTCCTCGCTGAAACCCGTAATCTGGGTAAACGCATGGTTGACTGCAACGATCCGGATGTTGGCATCTGTCACGACAACGGCTTCTGACATGTTTTGAAAGGCGGTATCGGTCTGTTTTTGTCGTATGCGGTTTTCATAATCCAGTGTGATATCGCGAAACAGAACAACGGCCCCGGATATGTGCGCATTATTCCATAGCGGCGAGCTGGTGATTTCAGCGCGGATCAGGTTGCCATCCCGGTCAGTAAAGGTTTCCTCGCTGCTTCTGTATATTTCTCCTGAAAGCGGTATTGTACGTATGTGACAGTCCTGCTCGGTGATATTGTCCTCAGACGAGTGATGGTGAAACAGGTTATGCGCGCTTTTACCCAGCATCTCCTTTTGCGTGTATCCCAGGATGCTCTCAGCGGCCTTGTTGGCAAAGACAATCGCGCCCTGGTGGTTCATGACATACATGCCTTCTGCCATGTTCGCGCTGATCGTCTGCAGCTGTTGCTGAGATTTCAGCCAGTTTCTGTAGTACCGGAGTGCCAGGAAGAACAGTAGACTTCCTAAACTGAATGCCAGGAGATGGTTGCGTATTATTCCCGGGTATTCATCACCGCTGAAACTGCCGACGATATAGGCACTCGTCCGATTGGAGCTGTCTTTCACTGAGAGAAGAACGACCTGATAGCATTCAAGGTCGTTCATGCACTTGTACAGGCTGAATGTTCGTCCTTCCCTCATCGCCGCCTCGACATCCCGGTCAGACCCAAGCGCTTTGTCAAGGCGTGACACGTAAGCTGGAGGTTTGACGCTGAGGTTGATGTCCCTCAGTGGGGAGTTTTCGTCCTCCATGATGTAATCGGCATGAACGGGAGTCGAACGAAACAGAGATTTGATGCTGGGGTGGCTGATTGCTTCGACAAGATCTTTTCTCAATAGCATCTGCGAGAAGGTGTTCGAATTCGAATCGTTGTCTGACAAAATGTCATAGAAGGCATCAAAGGCAACGCTGAAATCAGCGACGCCCACGATTTTTCCCTCTTTGATTAATGGGAATGCTGTCCGAAAACCCGGATAGACCCTCCCGTGCTCGAACCCTTGTGAATCTCTACCCGTGATCAGTACCCGTTTCAGGATGGGGCGATCATCGGCAATGATGTCTGCATACAGATCCGGACGGTGCATTCTCAGGAAAGACTGTCCGTCACTGAGGGTAAACTGCAGTACCCTGATTTTTCGATCCTTCAGTAATTTGAAAGTGGGATAGACGCGCCGGTAGAGTCTCCCCCTCAGCAAACTGTGGGTCTCTTCATCGGCGGTATCCGCGCTGGCAATGAGATTAATGATATCCGGCGTGTTGATTTCCTTCTCATAGATTGCTTCAACCAGGCGGCTGTAACTTGTGGTAATGCTCTCAACAGCCGTTGTCAGTTGCGTTTCCCTGAACTTCAAATGATAGTTGATTTCTGTGGAAATACTGTAGTAGATGACCAGTCCGAAAATTGATTCAAAGAAGAGGAATAAGAGACTGATTATGATGGCTGGATGCTTCACTGACTCGTACCCGGTATCGGCCAGGGCAATCTCTCGAGTGCATCGTATACCGTTGAATAGCGGCAATGTTCCGGAGTGACGGCGCCGTTCCGGAACTGGCTACCCCATCGTTCGGTCAATTTCCGGTTTTCCGCGGATTGAGCAGGATCAAGCTTCAGCAGCACATCGCGAATTGAGCGGATCTCTTCGGAATTCATGGTATTGGTATTAGCGATCAGGGCAAATCCCGGATAGGTTTTACTCTCCGCGATCGTCTTAAGACCAAGATGTGCATAGCGCTTTGCGATGGCGGTCTTGACCCCGGCAACATCATATTCACCCCTGATGACTCCGAGCGCTGCCTGAGAATGACTTCCCGCGTAATCGGCGCTGTTTCCATCATGATCTATGGACAGACCCACATCATCCAGCATTTCAGATACGGCCAGATAACCACAGGTCGAATAGGGTTGTGTCAGGCCGATATGAACGCCATGCAATGAATGGAGGGTCAGTCCACTGTCGCCAAATACAACCAGGGAGCAGGTATAACTTGCCTCTCCTTCGGTGTCGCGGAAGCACACGATGGGCTCTTGCTTGGCAAACTGCTTCTTGAGGATGACGTATGGCAGTGGCCCCAGGTACGCGATATCGATCTCATTATTCGTAAAGGCTTCTATGATTTCTGCGTAGTCCCGGTAGAACTTCATTCTCAGATTGTGTCCGGTTTGCGCGGACAGGTAACTGAGCAACCCCTGATATTGCTCGTGGATGACATTTTTGTTCTCCAGGGGGAGTGGGGCAAAGCGCAATTCACGGCCATATGTGATTGAGACATAGATGCACAAAAAAATGCTGAAAAAATGTATGAGCGCGCGCTGCATCGGACTTGTTCGGACTGATTTCAAAAAACCTATGATTTTTGTAAAGCTATGCAATGATATCGGCGTTATTTACTGGAAATTTAAAACATATAGATAAAAGTCTATGGTCAGGATTACGGGTGTGGTCTGACTGATGTGAATAAACGATGCGGTCGATTGCCAGTGTATATTAGAAGTACAATACCGATATATAAAAACTATACCTAAAGGTTTCGCTCATTATCGATTCATTGGTTGTTGCAAACCAATATTTCGGTGCTTCTGAACCATGTGTCATCTCCGATTGTATCGAGGCGAGTGCGATCTTACAGCTTTTTCCCCGCAAGCTCTGCTTCTGTCTGGGTATTCTCAACTAACCTCGGGAGGTAGCTGATTTCTGGTACATATGTTGCGTATTAAGTATGCAGGATTATTCAATCCGAAGTACTGAGCAAGCAACCGGTGAGCAACATCATGAACACTAATGAAGACATGGAAATGAGAAAGATGGATCGTGAACTGCAAGATGATGTGGATCATCTCATTGAACGATATCTGCGCATATTCGAATGGGATATACCGGAGCCCGATGAACGCCGGGCCCGACAGTTGATCATCGAACGGGTACGCAATGCCCTCGACCGCATCGAGGCGACGGTTTGATGGGTACCGTGGTGAGCACGAATGGTGGACTGACACCAATCCACATTTGAACGGCCAATTCCCTTCTGTGCGATACAGGGGGGGCGTTTCTCGACGTCGCAACCTGTTGAAACTGTACGCGTGAAAAATCGCGGGAAGCTCAATAGCGATAAGTAGGCTACTATACAAAATACAACAAGTCATTTCTTCAAGCTACTAAATTTACTAAAGAAATTTTAGTGATATCCGCTATTTGTTTAACCTGCCGAATACCCAGAGGCTGCAGATCGAAGGGAGTCTCTCCTGTTCGGCCCTGTCCTGAACGGATGAATATTTTCCATGTTATTGATTTTTAACATGTGATTGCCCCTGTGGTTCGTGCTATTAAGCAAAAACTGGCATAGGGTTGTGCCCCTGTTTCGCCTGTTCCAGGCTCTTGATCGTTATGTTTCAGGGACGTTTTATTCTTAACCGGACGAACAGTGCTCCTGTTCGTGGTCGTGGATGGTCGGGTTAACCGATTGCCGGCTTTGGATTGTGTATGTCGCTGAATAAACAAGTAAAAAAACTAGTGGTCATGCTTCTGATAGTCTGGTCCTCAGCATTGCTGATCTCCCTGGTCTGGAATATTCACCACATCCAGGAAAGCCGCGTACAGTTTCTCAAAGAGACAGCCCGATTGATGTTTCAGCACATCCAGATTGTCAGGAATTGGAATGCGCGACATGGCGGGGTGTATGTTCCTGTGACCGAGGATACCCCACCGAATCAGTACCTGCCGAAGACCGATCGAGAGATCCGGGTAAACGATCATCTGACCCTGACCTTGATCAATCCGGCGTATATGACCCGGCAGATTTCAGAACTGGCCGAGCAGAAAAGCGGAATTCAGTTTCACATCACCAGTCTCGAGCCGATTCGAGAGAAGAATCAGCCCACTGAGCTTGAAAGGGAGGCTTTGCTTTCTTTCGAATCGGGATCTGATGAGTACACCAAACTGCTGAAGACCGCTGATGCGGGTGAGTTCTTCTATATGGCGCCACTGGTAACGACGAGTGCCTGTCTGCAGTGCCATAAACAACAGGGCTATGAAATCGGTGATTTGCGAGGCGGAGTCAGTATTCGCATTCCTCATGTGGGTCCGGCTCCGATACAAGGTGTGATCATCGGGCACGCGGTGATTGGGGTGTTTGGACTGTTACTGATACTGTTGCTCACTCAGCGATTGTCAGCCACCTATCATCGTATTCATCAACAGTCCATCATGGATGCGTTGACAGGTATTCCCAACCGACGACATTTCTTCGAACATCTTCTTTCGGAGTACCGGCGTGCCAGCCGGCTGTCCACACCCTTGACAATCATTCTTTGTGATATCGACTATTTCAAGCGCTATAACGATCGATTGGGTCATCTCGAAGGTGACGCATGTCTGATCAAGGTTGCAAACAGTATCAACTCCCTGTTGCACCGCAGTGGCGATCTCTGTGCACGCTATGGTGGCGAGGAGTTTATTCTTATCCTGCCGAATACCGATCAGGCGGGAGGGGTAAGGGTTGCGCATAAGATTCAGGAGGCCATCGGCGAGATGCAAATTCCTCATCCCGATTCCCCTGTGGCGGGTTACATTACCATGAGCATCGGGGTGGCGACGGATTTTCGCGACTACAGTAGCCAGAACCATTTGATCAAAAGGGCTGACGATGCGCTCTATCGAAGTAAAAAAATGGGCCGTAACCGGGTAGAGATGGCTGATACCGGCAGTGAAGCCTATGCCTGTTGATCGAGGTTTGCGGATCGGTGGAAATTGCTCGGAAATATAATCCCGGCGACCGGATTTTGCCCTGACTGCTTTGGAGCCGACGCAGAGCCGGATGCACGGATTGAGATGCCAAGCACGGTTGATTATGCCTTTCTGGGCGACAATGACGAGTTTGGGGTGTGGATTGGTTCGTCCCGACCCTGGGCTGGATCAGTTCGGTGGCGGGCGACTGAAACGTCTATCGGGATAAGCTATGGTCTGTATGGCATAGCCATGCTCCCCAGGTCACTGCCACTCACGGGTTGCCGGAATTAAAGGCGTAAACAATTCTAAATTAAAGTATTAAGGGATAACGTCCGTTATTGGAACAATGAACAGGGATACGCGTTTACTTGTCAATTGGACTTCTTGGAGTGAGCAGGTTTGCCAAGAGTATTGCTCATAGAACATTCAACCACAATACGCCACATTGAAAAAAATCTTTTGATTCGGGCGGGTTACGAGGTTGAGGTTGAACTCGATTATCCGTCTGCGCTGCAGCGTATACGTATGGGCAGTAGCGACGGTAGCGGTTTCAATGCGGTTCTGGTGGGATGGTCGGAACACTTCATGCCCGGCAAGGACGAACTCTACGACTATCTGCATCAGCCCACCATACTCACACTGCCCCTGATCATCTTCAATCATGAGCTGGAACCCGCACTGGCGGCGATGACCAAGCTCAGGCCGAATGCGGTGTTTCTGCTGTGGAAGGAATATCATCGAACGCCGGACATCCTTGCGCTGCTTCTGGGGCTGAACCAGCGTCGCTATAGCAAGCCGTCAGTGCCCGGGTCATCTCTGCATCCGATTCGGGTGTTGTTCGTCGACGACTCGACTACGGTGCGTTATAAATATCGTAAACTCCTGACCGCCAATGGCTATGAAGCCGAAACCGCCAATTGCGTCGAAGAGGGCTTCCAAAAGGCCATGGAGTCGTACTTTGATATTGCTATCATCGACTACTTCATGCCGGAGGCCACGGGCGATATTCTGTGTCAGCGCCTGCGTGAGCATCCCAGAACCACCGGTATCACCACGGCGATCATCACTGCAGCCTATCTGGACAAGGCTATCAAGAATTCACTCGAGGCAGGAGCGGTCGAGTGTCTGTTCAAGAATGAGAGCGATGATCTGTTCCTGACCCGCATCGATGCCATGAGCCGGCATATCCGGGCGCATAAATCGATCGAAAAAGAGCGTGAACGTCTCGGTGGCATACTCAGGTCTGTGGGTGAGGGGGTATACGGGGTCGATCCAGACGGGTGTATCTCTTTCATCAATCCCGCCTGTCGCAGGATTCTTGGTTATGATCCCGACGAACCGCTGATCGGTCGATCCGCGCTGGAGCTTTTTCACTATGCGGACAAGGAGGGTCAGCCGATCGACGAGGCGCACTGCATTCTTCAGCATACCTATGAACAGGGTGAATCGATTCAGGGTTGGGAAACCCTGTTTTGGCACAAGACCGGGGTCCCAATTCCGGTCGAGTGCACCGTTTATCCCCTGACGATCAATGATCGGTGTGAAGGCTCCGTGGTGGCGTTTCGGGATATTTCCGAGCGCAAATTGCTTGAGGAGGAACTTCGCTGGCAGGCCAGTCATGATGCCCTGACCAAAATCCATAACCGGCGTTATTTCGAAGAGCAGTTGAATGGCGAAACCCAGCGCTTGAAACGCAGTAATGAAACCAGTGCGCTGCTCTACATCGATCTGGACCGGTTCAAATACATCAATGACACGGCGGGTCATGCGGCGGGTGACCAGTTGCTGATTGAGATCGCTCACAAGATGACCTTGCGTCAGAGAAAGACCGATCTGCTTGCCCGGTTGGGAGGTGATGAGTTTGCCATTATTCTGCGAAACGTCAACGCATCGACCGTGCATCAGGTGGCCGAGGGGTATCGCGAGATGCTCGACCACTATATGTTCAGTTACAACGGCAAACAGTACAAGGTCAATGGCACCATCGGAATCGCACTGATCGACCGGGATTCAGAATCTGCGAGTGAAATTCTCGCCAATGCGGATATCGCCTGTCATATCGCAAAAGGGGAAGGGCGTAACCGGACGCATCTGTTCATTCCGGAAAATGACAGCAAGCAGGCGATGGATCAGGATCTGGGTTGGTCATCGCGACTCCACGATGCTCTGGAACATGACCACCTGCTGCTGCACTATCACCCGATTATTCCGCTCGAATACATTCCCTCGGTTCTGATGAATTGCGGTGAGGGTCCGATCCTGGACGAACTGCTCGAATCGGTGCCCCAGGACAGGCAGATCAATGAGGTGTTGTTACGATTGATCGATCCCTCCTGGGGGCTGGTCTATCCAGGAGCCTTCCTTCCAACCGCGGAACGCTTCAACATGATGGACAAGCTCGATGGCTGGGTGGTGGGCGCCGCCTTGCATCGTTTGGCGCTGCTGCAGCAATCCGGGTACCAGGGCAGTTTTTCGATCAACCTGTCAGGTCAGAGTATCGGCAACACCCATCTGATCGAGTCCGTCGAGGCATTGATCGCTCAGCTCGATATCGACTCGAGCCGCCTGATATTCGAAATTACTGAGACATCAGCAGTCTCCAATCTGGTCTCCGCGCATGAACTTATCACACGTCTGAACGCGCTGGGTTGTCGGTTTGCCCTGGATGATTTTGGCAGTGGATTTTCCTCGTTTTCCCATCTCAAGCACCTGCCGGTGGACTTCATCAAAATTGATGGCCTGTTTGTGCGAGGTGTAACATCCGATCCGAGTGATCGGGCGATCGTCAATTCGATTAATGACATCGCTCATTCGCTGGGCAAGAAGACGATCGCAGAATATGTGGAAAATGCCCAGATACTGCAGTTCCTGCATGAATCCAAAGTCGACTATGTACAGGGACACTACATCTCCACCACAAGGGATATCAGTCGAATCGATCCGTGCAGGCACGGATCCACAAGGGTCTCATCGGATCTGCTGCCGATACAGTAGACGGCTCAGTCCGTGTCCGAACGTCTCGATATCGCCGTTGCTCACGGCCCGGCAAAATCCCATCTCCACGTATCGCTCAACCCGAATTTCGCGATCATGAATCTGATTTACATGCCCATGGAAAGTCGGGGCAGTAATGCCATCAGGCCGAAGAGGATCAGGTAGAAGGCCACGATGTAGCTGAGCAACCTCGGCCAGATCAGGATTGCGATTCCAGAGAGTATCGAGATCAGTGGTGAGAACAGGGTGATGTCCATGCTGAGTCCTCCATTGGGGATTGGCGTGAGAGGGGACAGGTATCCAATATCATCATCTGTGTCGGTTTGTATACAGGTTCATACTTGTTAAGGCAGGATTCATGCCGTCTCGGTATTCAGGGTCTTTACCCAGGCAACATACACCCCATGTGGTTCTGAAGCACCAGTGATTGGGTGAGATGAACCAGGGCCTGGCGTAACCTCTCGCTACCCCGCTCATTCAGCTATCCCGCAAATACAATGGAAAACGCAATTTTCCACCGGTTGCAAGGTTTCGCATCCGTGGTTTGCGGGTGAATCACACGCTTGGCAGGGCAATTGCAATCCCACTATCCAACAATACCGGTTCCTGATTCTGTCGGGGCCGTGTCAATGACTGGATAAGGGAGTGATAAAGCGTGAAGATTCGTCGCGTATTGATGCTGGGGCTGTTGATTCTGCTGGGTGGTGTTGTCTCCGCTTACTACTACGAATACCAGGAAGCCCATCCTTCCACCTCAGACGCCTATCTGGGTATGTATGTGGTAGAGATTGCACCCCAGGTCAGTGGTTCCATTGCATCGGTTGCCGTACACAGTCACCAGAGTGTCCGTGCCGGAGAGCTGTTGTTGCAGATTGATCCCCAGCCGTATCAACTGGCGGTGGACAAGGCCCGTGCTGTCCTGCAGCAGGCACGTCAGTCTCTCGCGGCCTCGGAGGCCCAGGTGAGTGCCGCCCGGGCCCAGGTGAATTCTGCCCAGGCAAACTGGGAGGAGGTCAAACGCCATTCCGATCGGGTGCTCAACCTGGTCGCGAAAGGCACATTGTCCCGAGATGAAGGTGATACAGCCTCCCGTTTACTCAAGGATGCCCGGGAGAGTCTCTCCGCAGCCCAGGCGGAACTCGCCGCGGCCAAGGCGCGCAGAGGTGCTCCGGGTGATGACAATGCCGCCGTCAAGGCGGCACAGGCCAGTCTGTCCCAGGCGCTGCTGAACCTGCAGTATACCCGGGTGGTAGCACCTGGTGATGGGATTCTCGGCGCTGTGAATCTTCGTCAGGGCAGCTTTGTGGATGTGGGCCAGAGTTTGTTTGCATTGGTCGAAACCCACGAGGTCTGGGTAGATGCCAACTTTAAGGAGACCGATCTGCTCAGGATTCATCCCGGACAGCCGGCCCGTATTCAGGTGGATCTTAAACCGGATAAAACCTTCAAAGGCCGGGTCGAGAGTCTGAGTCCCGCATCGGGCAGTGCCTTCTCCCTGATGCCGCCGGAGAATGCCACGGGGAACTGGGTCAAGGTGACTCAGCGTTTTCCGGTACGCATCCGTCTACTCGATCCCGTACCGGACCTGCGTCTTGGCGCCAGCAGTGAAGTCTCGATCGACACCACCTTGAGCCAATAGCCGGGGTGCATGATGGACGCGAACAGACAAGCGGACGCCCCGTCCAGTCGCCTGATCTCCGGGTTGGCATTGATGCTCACGACAGTGATGGTGATCATGGATATGACCATCGTCAATGTGACCCTGCCACACATGATGGGGGCTTTGGGTGCCACTGCGGACCAGGTGACCTGGGTGCTGACCGGATACATCGTTTCCGAGGCGGTAACCATTCCATTGACCGGATACCTGGCTGGGCGGTTTGGACGTCGCCGGGTTCTGTTGTTCGGTATTGGCGGATTTGTTTTGGCTTCGGCACTCTGTGGTCAAAGCACCTCACTCGTGGAGATCGTCGGTTTTCGTCTGTTGCAGGGTATCGCGGGTGCACCGCTTATTCCCCTGTCACAGGCGGTTCTGGTGGATGCCTTTGCGACGGAGGAGCGCGGCAAGGCCATGGCGATCTGGGGCATCGGCATCATGCTGGGGCCGGTGCTGGGACCCACCGTGGGTGGGTTCGTTACCGAGCACCTGAACTGGCGCTGGGTGTTTTACATCAACTTGCCGATCGGCCTGATCAACCTGATGCTGGTGGCTCGTGTGATCCGGGAAACACCCCGACGTGAGGTGGGCACCGACCTGATCGGTGCAATGCTTATGGTGATCGGAATCGGCAGTTTGCAAACCCTGCTGGATCGGGGTAATCAGGAGGGTTGGTGGCAATCGGGATTCATCGACTTTTTGAGCCTGTCCTCGGTCATGGGAATCGGTCTGTTCATCCTGCGCAGCCTGAGAGTGGAACAACCCATCGTGGATCTGCGCCTGTTTCGTGATCGCAACCTGGCGCTGGCTTCGGGCATGATGCTGGTATTCGGCCTGGGCCTGTTCGGAACCGTTGCAATTCAACCGATCATGCTTGAACGACTGTTCGGTTATCCGGTCGAAACCACCGGCCTGGTCATGGCGCCGCGTGCTTTGGGGTCGGCACTCTCCATGGCATTGATGGCTAAGCTGACCTCTCGCGTGGATCACCGTTGGCTGGTGGGGAGCGGTATGCTGCTGGCCGCGCTGGGAACAAGCCTGATGGCGCGCTATAACCTGGATGCCAGCCCGGCCTGGATGATCTGGCCCGGAGTGGTGCAAGGCCTGGGCATGGGTGCCGTGTTCGTGCCCTTGTCGAGCATGGCCTATGCAACCCTGCGCCGAGAGCAGGCAGATGCGGGCGCCGGTTTATTCAATCTGGCGCGGACCATCGGCAGTGCGGTAGGCGTCTCGATCGCAGCGACCGAATACACCCGATACACCCAGATCGACTGGCATCAACTGGGGGGGCACATCCAACCGTTCAATCCTGCGTTGCATAGTTGGCTTGCGGCTCAGGGGTTGACGCTCAAACACCCGATGGCGGTGTCCCGACTCGCGCAGACCTTGAGTGAACAGGCTTCCATGCTGGCCTTTGCCCGGGTGTTCGAACTGATCGCCATGAGTTTTCTGCTGATGGCCCCGTTGTTGCTGTTGCTCAGATCATCTCGAACGCATTGAGTGGAATCGGTCGTTATCTATTTTTTCTGGCAAGTGTGGGTATCGAGGTACCGTTGCATATCGTGAAACACATGGCAGTGTGGGTTCGATCCCGGCAGCAGGTGCTGTGAGAATATGGTGACTTTGATTGTATGCGTTGTTGTTCAGTCAAATACACTGATCTTCCCGGAGCACGCCCTATTTCATCGCATTTCAGGCTGTAGGACTGATTTTGGTCGGAACACCGCGGTCTGGATACACCGCAGTGCAAATCAGAATCCCCCTGTCGTTCCGGCATTCCCGGGTTCCGCGATGCTCCACCCGGGCTACCGATGTTGATCGGGTATTCGCAAGGGACCCGAACAGCACGTTCCCTCTCCCCTTGAACTCGAGGGAAGAGGGGGATTACTCGGAGAGATTCGAGTGATTCCCGAGTTATTCATGTTATGCCGAATCTCGGTTACCGCTTTACTCGTTCCCACGCTCTGCGTGGGAATGCATATCGGTACTGCGCAACAAACCCCAGCCTCGGTATTCAAAATAACAGGTCTGCATTCCCACGCAGAGCGTGGGAACGAGTAGGAATCCAAAGCAGGTGAGCACAACACAAAGGTGAGATTACGCTGGAATCTGATGCAGGAGTATATGACCGGTTGGGGATCAACACTGATCGGCAATCTGCGGTGGACTGGATACGGATACCCCCTCTCCCCTCGCGGGAGAGGGCCGGGGAGAGGGGGAATAAAAAACTCAAAACTCATAACTTACTCCACCATGACTCAATTTTAAAAAAGTAACCTTCGGTAGCTGGATCGGCATTGTATTTTCCATGTCGTATCCTCAAGTGCGCAAAAAAAATGCCCCGAGGGTGAGGATACCGATCGGGGCAAGGGTCTTGGAGCTGACTGAGATCCAAGATCGCTTAGAGGAACCGATTATTCGCCGGGAGGCAGTACCAGGAATGTGCTGATGTCCACGTTATCCGCGACCAGGGCCTGGATGTCCACGCGCCGGTTGGGTGCCAGACAACTGATCAGCTGGTTCTTGTCCTGTGTGCCGGTGCAGGTGACCAGGGGAGCGGAACTGCCATCGCTCTGGGTATTGATACGATCGGCCGGAACACCCTTCTCAACCAGGTAGCGCTTGACCGCATCGGCACGTCGTTGTGCCAGCTGTGCATTGTAGGGAGCCGGGCCAATGGCATCCGCGTGACCTGTGATGGTGATGCCATGAATCAGGTCGGTGTCTTCAACACTGCTGACCAGGCTGTCCAGGTCTGCCTTCACATGGTTGCTGAGGGACACTTTGTCGAAACCGAAAAACTCGGAATCGTCGAGTGTGTACTGAATCAGGCCGTTGCTCTCTTCGAATACCACATTCGGTTCGGGACATGTGGGCATGGAATCATTCCATGCGCCGGTGTGCACGCATTCACCACTGTCAGAGGTGACCGGTTGTCCGGTAATGTCGTACAGGTAGCCGGGAATTTCGCTGGCCAGTACCGGGTTGGCGAGGGTCAAGGCGCCCGCGAAAACACTGCCCAGTATGGTTGTGTGTGTCAGTTTCATGAGTCGTCTCCTGTGTGTTTTATGCTGATCGGTAACCCGTGCGAATGGGTTTGTCATCTGTTGTGCAAACAGGATGCCAGAGTGCGCATTTCGTCGGATGGCGGGAGAGTGAGCCGGTCGAGGCAGTGAATGCAGGCCGTATTGGCTGTTATTCACCGGTGGTTTTCAACCACTTCGTATTATGACCCATCACGAATCTTTGCGGTTATGCCGCGTTTCACCGAATTGCCACGACTACAGGGTCGGTTGCAGCGCACGCTGTGGTATGGCCTGCATCCTGCATTCATGAAACAAAGCAGACTATGAATGAGGACGCTGCAATGACTTTATCCATGATGATGACCTGTCGACAGGCCAAAGGAGACCCAGGATGAACACACAACCAAGCTTGACAACCCGGGCATTGCATCTCGGTATCTCAATCAGTATCACCCTGCAATTGCTGATCTCCACCTTCATGGATAAACCCAGACCGGGCCACCCCCTGTCGCTTTGGTCATCGCTGGGATTTGAGGTGCATGAGGCAGTGGGTATCCTGTCCCTGCCGATACTCTTGCTATGGTTTGTCTGGCTGTTTCTGCGTAAAGGGGAAGCGGAGCCCAAAGAACTCTTTCCATGGTTCCGACGGTCGACGTTTTCGGCCTGGTATGTCTCCCTGAGACATGCGCTGGGTGCCTGGAGGGCGGGCAATATGCCGCAGCCCGCCGACAATGAGCGAATCGCTCGCGCGGTTCATGGACTGGGTGCGCTGTGTGCATTGGGCATGGCATTGAGTGGATTTGCGGTGTGGCTGGGGCTTGACCCCCAAGGCAATCTGACGCAGTGGGCGCAGATCAGTTTGAGTATGCATCGTCTGTTGGCCAATCTGATGTGGATCTACTGGGTAGGACACGGTGTCATGGCCGTCTGGCATCACTTGAAGGGAGAATCCACTTTGCAGCAAATGTTTCAATTCCGGTCTGTCAAAGGTCTGACATCCTGAATAGGGGTACGGATGGGATTACACGATGGCGGTAGATTCAGGGAACGGGCTTCGCGACTAATTTCAAACACTGGCTGGTTCTGGCCAGCCACAGGACCTTTGCTGAAAAGGTAGTGGAATTGGCCCTGCTGACTCAATGCTTGGCGCTTTGGGTTCGTGCAAGCAGGTACGGGTTGATCGCGGGATTCTCTGCAATCTCAAAGTTGGAAGGCGAACAGCTGAACCACGCCCTCCGCCATATCCCGCAAACGGCCCGCCGGTTTGGGCGTGTAGTGTAGGGTGTGCCGGGACAGTCCCTCGACCCAGGTTGATAGGGCGGTGATCTCCGCTTCGGAGCGAAACAGGCAAACCAGTTCGTAGTTGAGAAACAGGCTGCGCAGGTCCAGATTGGCCGACCCGGCCATACCCAGGTGGTTGTCGATGACGAGTGCTTTGGCGTGCACCATCGCACCCTTAACCAGGTGAACCTCGACACCGGACTCCGCCAGTTCGCGCAGGTACCGGGTGCGGGTGTAGTCGGCGAGACGGTGATTGGAACGCAGGGGCAGGATCAGCTTCACGGCAATGCCCCGCTTTGCGGCCAGACAGAGTGCCCGTTGCAGGTTTTCGTCCGGTACGTAGTAGGGACTGACTGCGATGATTCGGCTCTGAGCCTGGTACACTGAGGTCAGAAGGAGATCCCGCAGTGGTTCGTCGGGCCGGTCGGGGCCGGATGGCAGAACCTGCACGCAGGCTTGTCCCGCCGGTTCCTGCGATGAGGAAATCGCCAGCTCTTCCCGGGTCGCGAACGACCAGTCTGCGGCAAAGATCTGCAGCAGGTTTTCAATCGCAGGACCTTCCAGTTCGAAACTCATATCGATCCAATCCCCGGGTTCTGAAAAATACTCCTCGGCCAGGTTACGCCCCCCAAGCCAGGCCCGTTTGCCATCCGCAATGACCAGTTTGCGATGATTGCGCAGATTGTTGTACCCGCGAAACGGGCGGTGGATCAGGGGGGTGAACCAGGCAACCTGGATCCCGGCACGTTGCATTTGTCGAACCGCACGTTTCGGCAGCAGAAAGGAACCCACGCCATCGAGCAGCAGGCGTACCCGTACGCCCCGTTGCACGGCTTTGCACAGCCGCTGACTGATTTGCCTGCCCAGGGTGTCGTCTGCCAGCAGGAACATGGAGAGGTTCAGTTCAGCGCAGGCGCCTGACAGCAGGTCAGTGAGGGCGGACAGGGCCTCCGCACCGTCTTTGTGAAACACCAGGTGATTGCCATGACAGGCGGGGGATACCCCTTCCCGGGCCAACAACCGGTCGATGGCATCCCGGGGACAGGCTTCCGCAGCGGGTGCGGTATTCTGCAAGTGGGGTTGCATCACGCCCTGTTTGCGTCGGCCAAACCCGAGATAGATCGGTATGGCCAACCAGGGGAGGGTGATCATGAACAGCAACCAGCCCAGAGTCGAAGCCGGTGTACGCCGGATGCGCAGGATGTCCGCGATCAGCAGGACCGCTAGCAGACCGCCAAACAGGCTGGCGAGATGTAACCCCAATAAAACCATCGCACTCCTCCCGACTACATGGTGTCGCCGGTCCGGCTCCCCGACAGACCGGTGATATCAACCCGGACTATCCGGTATGGCCGATCCACTCGGTTCGGCCCGCCTGCTCGAGTGCGGCGATGCGGTCTTCCAACGGAGGATGACTCATCAACAGACGCGTCAGGGTATCCCCGAGCGGCGCCTGTATGCCGAATGCAGCCAGGTTGCCGGGTAAAGGTTCGGCGTTTTGCAGTCGTTGCAGAGTCCGCTGCTCACCGCGACCAGGGCCTGATCCTGATGCATTCCGGTGGCAAAAGCGTTGGGCGATTCGGATTGAAAAATCCCCACTTCTGGCATGCCGATACCTGCCTTGCCGGAGAGACGCTGTACGGTCGTTACTAACCACTGCTGTTGTGCGTCGACAGGCCGTTCGATCACTGCCACGCCCAGGGTGTTCTTTGCCATCCACTTCGAGAGTGCCAGCGAGATCAGCGAGCCCCCCATGCCGAACAGGGCCGAGAACAGCAACAGGCCTTGCAGATTGATATCCGTACCGTTCTGATAGAGCCATTGTTCGACACCGAAGATGCGGAACATCACGGACAATACCACCAGCACAGCGGCGTTGGTGGCGAAAAATAGCAGAACTCTTTTCATGGTACAGCCCTCCATTTTATTGTGTTCATGACTCGGGCTGTGCATCTCCCATGCCAGGCTCGCAAATCCCGGCTTCCATGTGAAGAAGGATCTCGTTGCATAGCCGACGATCAGATCTATGAGATCGTCTCAGCTCAGGTATGCGTTCCCACGCGGAGCATGGGAACGAGTCACCCGTGGTGGTGCTTTGGCACTACGACGATTCGAATCCTTAACAAGCCATCCAGTCCATTACTACTCAGCTCATCGCACGTTCTGGTTGGAATCACCCAGCTCAAGGTGGTGGTCTTCCACCAAAACCGGTCAGTCACATCAGGTGTCGAGGCTGCCTGCCCGATGGTTTCAAGGCATTAGAACCCTTGGCACGGTGGATGCAATAGGCTGATCAGGTACCGGATCGGTGCCTGGATGATATGACTGAAAAACAGGAGCAGGTGTTTCCATGAATGCGAATCACAACCCGGTTGCGACGGAACAGCCCACCCTATTCATCCTGCTGGGTGCCGCAGGTGACCTGGCACAGCGTCTGGTGGTTCCGGCGCTCTACGAGTTGCACCTGAATCACGCCTTACCCAATGAGTTGCGTATCCTGGGTGTGGATCGGGGTGACCTGAGTGTCCCAGAATTGTCGCAACGGTTGCGCTCGGGATGTGAAAGCCACGCTCGCGCGGGCAAACCTGCGGATCAGGATTGGCAACGCTTCAGTGAGTTGCTCGATTACCAATCGATGGACCTTCTGGACACCGTTTCATATCAGGCCTTGGCGCCACGCCTCGAAGCCCTATCTGCCACGTTCAGCGCCCCGGCACAACGCATCTTCTACCTGGCCACACCGTCGTCGATATTCGCAGCCGCCGCGCAGGGTCTCGGCGCCGCCGGCCTGGCGGCTGACCGCCCGCGCACCCGGCTGGTGGTGGAGAAGCCCATCGGTTACGACCTGGAAAGTTTTCGCCAGATCGATGCGCAGCTCAAACAGGCCTTTGACGAATCACAGCTGTACCGTATCGATCACTACCTTGGCAAGGAGACGGTGCAGAACATTCTGGCGCTGCGCTTTGCCAACCCGATGTTTGAACCCATCTGGGATCGGCGCTACATCGATCACGTCACCATCACCGTGGCGGAAAGTCTGGGTGTGGAACATCGCGGGGCCTACTACGAACATGCGGGTGCCCTGCGCGACATGGTGCAGAACCACCTGATGCAACTGCTCTGCCTGATCGCCATGGAGCCACCGGCCAGTTTCGATGCGGACCGCTTGCGTGATCGCAAGATGGATGTGATGCGGGCGCTGCGTCCGATACCCGAGGATGCGGTATCCCGTTACGCCTCCCGGGGTCAGTATGGGACAGGCTGGATCGAAGGTGCGCATGTCCCCGCCTATCGGGACGAAGCCGGAGTGGATCCCAACTCGCCGGTGGAGACCTTTGCCGCCCTGAAACTGTTTGTCGACAACTGGCGCTGGCAGGATGTGCCGTTTTACCTGCGTACCGGCAAGCGCCTGGGTAAAAGCATTTCCGAAGTGTCGATCCGTTTCCGCCCAGTGCCCCACCAGGCCTATCCCTATAGCGCCGCCGAGGATCAGCAACCGGCGCGCCTGGTCCTTCGCCTCAAGCCTGAGGAGGGGATCGATCTCAAGCTCAACGTCAAGGTGCCTGGTGCCCACTTCACCCTGACACCGGTGGACATGCGATTCTCCTATCAGACCGCCTTTCGCAGGCCGGTGCCCACCGCCTACGAGACCCTGCTGTATGAAGTCATGGCCGGTGACCAGACCCTGTTCATGCGCGCCGACCAGATCGAAGCAGCCTGGTCGCTGTTGCAACCGGTGCTGGATGTGTGGGCCGCCTATCCGGCGGTGGATTTCCCCAACTATCCCGCAGGCAGTTGGGGACCGGAATCCGCCGAGGGACTGATCAGTCGCGACGGGCGCAGCTGGCTGGCGCCTACCTATCAGGAGGAGCCGCATGGGCCGGCCAATACGGATGGGCAACACCTCGAACAACAGAATGTGTGAAGCGCGCATTGCGAGTCACTACAAAGCAACCGGTTTCGGTGGTGACTTGAGTGGTTATCAAGTCACCAGTTCAGAGAAACAGGCGTCGCGGTCGGACTTGTGAATTGATCGCAGACCGGTCTTGCGCACGCCTCAACAAGAGGAGAGTCGTTATGAACAAACGGATCCTAAAACGCAGTCTCGCAACCGCCGCCGTACTCGCGGTAATCGGTGTGGTGGGGGCTGAAGCCTACAGTGCCGAGAAGCAGGAGGCCGCCCAGAACCCGTCCGCCGCAAACACCACGGAAGAGACGGTGGTGATCACCGAGGCGCCGGACCCCTGGCTGGCGCTGCACACGGACATGATGCGTATGCAGGCACAGATGGATCAGCTGATGCGCGTCAACATGCGCCCGATGCGGTTGATGGGCTGGGACAACCCAGCGGATCATTCCCAGGTGACCCTGGAGGACCAGGGTGATCACTATGTGGTCAAGGCGGACATACCCGGTGTGAATGAAAACAACATCGACATCAATCTCGACGGCCGTCTGCTGAGCCTGTCCTCCCAGACCCGGGGTACGGAGAAATTGACTTCGGACCAGGGCAAGGTCACGCAGCAGGATCAGTATGTCAGCACTTATCAGCAGGCCTTCACACTGCCTGGGCCGGTCAAAGCCTCCGGCATGAAGACCCAGTTTCAGGATAACAGCCTGACGATCACCATCCCCAAGGCGACTTCATAATCCCTTGATTGGATCAGGGATCGATCCGCTTTGGAACTGCCGGACGTCGTCGAGCGTCCGGCGGGCAACTCCTGGTGAATTTGCACCAGCTTGTGGGTATATTGAACCAGTCGATGACCTGAAAATGACATTTTTCCTACACGGAATGCTGTTTTCGAGCCCGGCATGTGGTTTGCAAACGGAATCTGCAGGGGGCCGTGTTACCGTGTTTGCATGCGCTTACGGTGCTTGGCATTAGGGACTGACAGGAGCGACACAACCCATGCAAGAGGACAATCAGATGCCGTTCGGGCGTAGTGCCATGCAGCGTTTTATTTGGCTACCCCTTGGACTCTCCGTGCTGCTGGTTGCGTTTGCCCTGGCCGGTCTGGTGGCGATGTCCTGGCGCAGTCTCGATCGGTTGCATCCGGTGCAGGCGCACATGTTGCATATGGGGCAGATCGAAGCGGTGGGGTTGAGTCTGGAACAGACCCTGCTGAAGGCGCTGCAAGGGGTGGCGCTTGACCCGGACGAGCGGGATGCACTGAAACAGCAGGTGCTGCAGATCTCACAGATGGAAGGCGCCCTCCACCCCGAAACCTCGCAACGGCTCAACGCTATCGTAGAGAGCCTGCAGGCCGATTCACCGAACCGCATGCAGATGTTGCTCGAAGCCCTGGGCCAGCTGCGCAACGTGCTCAGCAATGAGCGCAGCATGCACAACGGTCTGCTCTCGGATGTGATCAAGAGCACTCACCTGGAATTCCGCCTGGCCATGGCATTGATGGTCGGCCTGCCCCTGGTGGGGGGCATTGCCCTGATGCTGCTGTTGCACCGCACCAAGCAACCCCTCAAGGATCTGCAGGATCTGCTCAACCGGCTGGGCGGGCGGGAGTTCAAACCGGTACCCGAAGCGCAGCTCAACCAGACCGCCCGCCTGGCCCGTCCCGCTTTCAACAGCTACAACGCCCTGGTGTCGCGCTTACAGGAACTCGAAGCGGAACATCTCGATCGGGAACGGCTGCTTGAGCAACGGGTACGGGAAGCCACCACGGCACTCCTGGCCCAGAGCCGGGAACTGTCCCGTGCCGAACGTCTCGCGGCGGTGGGCGCGGTGTCCGCCGGATTCGCCCACGAACTACGCAACCCCCTGGCGGGCATCCAACTGGCCTGCTCCAAGGTGCATCAATTCGTGGGCGAGGGGGAACAGGGCAACCGCATCACCGCGGTCATCAACGAACTCAAACGCATTAATCATCTGCTCACCCAACAGGTGGACCGGGCCCGGCATGCGCCGGAACCTTATGTGGAAACGGCCATCGCCCCCAGTGTCGATGAACTGCTCGGTCTGATCCGCTACCAGGTGCCGGAAGGCATGACCCTCAGTTCACGGATCGATGACAATCTGGTGTGCCTGCTGCCCATCGCGGGGTTGCGTCAGGCACTGCTCAATCTGGTATTGAATGCAGTGCAGATTCAGGGCGAGTCGGGGCAGGTGACCATCAGCGCGGGTCACCGGGAGGGACAACTGCTGATACAGGTTCGGGACGCGGGCCCCGGCTTCCCTGAAGAGATGCTGCGCATGGGGGTGCGTCCCTTCGCAACCGGACGGGAAGGGGGCAGTGGCCTGGGGCTCGCCATGGTGCGGCGTTTCGTGCGGGATCATGACGGTGATCTCAGCCTCGAGAATCCCGCGGACGGGGGCGGGTGTGTGAGCCTGCGTCTGCCCTGCCGTCTGCCGAAACAGAATCACGGAGTAACGACGAATGCCTGATACCTTGCTGGTCATTGAGGATGAAGCACTGCTGGGTGCGGAATTGTGCGACGAATTCGTCAGCGCCGGCTGGGAAACCCGGCTGGCCACGGACCTGGCCCAGGCGGAACGCATCCTGCTCGAACAGAACATCGAGCCCCTGGTGGTGCTCTCCGATATGAATCTCCCGGATGGCAATGCGCTGGATCTGCTGGAGAAGGTGCGTACCCGGGCCATTCCCGGGGAGTGGATATTCCTCACGGCCTATGGCGGCGTACCCGAGTCGGTGCGCGCACTGAAGCTGGGGGCCTACGATTTTCTCGAAAAGCCCTGTGACCAGGAACGCCTGCAACTGGTGGTCGCGGGCGCCGCGCGCAGCGCCGTCGCGCAACGGCGTTTGCGCGACGAGGGACGGGAGCGGGGCAGTCATTTTTCGCCCGAGGCATTTCTGGGGCGCAGCGATGGGGCCCGGGAAGTTCGTGAACTGCTGTCTCGCCTCTCCCGGGTGCCTTTCTCGGCGGTACTGATCACGGGTGAGACCGGCACCGGAAAGGGGTTGGTGGCGCGGATCCTCCACTATACCGGTGCACGGGCCGAGGGTCCGCTCATCGAGGTCAACTGCGCCGCGCTGCCGAGGGAACTCCTGGAGTCCGAACTTTTCGGCCATGAAGCCGGCGCCTTCACCGGCGCCAAGGGACGTCGACGTGGACTGATCGAGCAGGCCAATGGCGGCACCCTGTTTCTGGATGAACTGGGTGAACTCGATCTCGACCTGCAGGCGAAACTGTTAAAAGCCATTGAAGATCGACGGGTACGCCGGGTCGGTGGCGATCGGGAACTGCAGGTGGATGTCCAGGTGGTTGCGGCCACCAATCAGGATCTGCAGTCACGTATCGCAGCGGGGGAGTTTCGGGCCGATCTGTTCCATCGTCTCGCGGTATTTCAGCTCGAGGTGCCGCCGCTGCGGCAGCGCAAGCAGGATCTGCAGGAGCTGCTGCCGGTGTTCATCGAGGAGTTCAATGCCCGCTCCGGACAGAAAGTCTCCTCCGTGCCGGAAACAGTTTGGCGGCGTCTCGAACGCTACGACTGGCCGGGTAATGTACGGGAGCTGCGCAACCTGGTTGAGCGCTGCGTGCTGCTGGCCGACGGGCCGGTGTTTCCCGAACGCTGGCTGCACCTGGGCGAAAGCGAATCGATGAATCATAGCTACCCGGCGCCGGGCCTTGCTGAAGGGGATCGCATCTGCCTGCCCCTGGATGGCAGCATCAGCCTGGACGACATGGAACGCAGTATCCTCACCGAAGCCTTGTCACGCAATGACGATAATGTCAGTCTGACCGCCCGGGTATTGGGCACGACCCGGGAAAAGCTGCGCTATCGGGTGCAGAAATACGGTCTGATTGCCGAGGATTGAAAGGGGTTGTCCCGCCCGTTGATGAGTCAATGAAAACAGAAAGGTTGCTGCTGTGAGAAGTCAGAAGTCAAACCCGGTCGCTCCGCCCTATACCGGAGTGGGCAAGCAGATGATACTCAGGGATCACCTGGCCATCGATCGAACCCGCCTGGCCAACGAGCGGACCCTGCTATCCTGGTATCGCACCGCCTTGATGATGCTGGTTTCAGGCATCACCCTGCTGAAGCTGTTCGAAGGAGTATTGGCCATGGAACTCCTGGGGGGACTGCTCATGCCATTGAGTCTCTGGGTGGCCTTCTGGGGTTCACGCCGCTATCTGCAAACCCGCAAGTCGATCCAGACTGCGATCGATCGCTGATACACCCCCCCGGGTGATCGGCGATGTATCGGTTCATTTCACCCGGTTGATACACACCAGAGATCCCACGTCTTCTCCGCCGCTCCCCTGTGTTCGCCCTGAACACGGCGATCCGTATATTTGGCACGACTGATGCTGAGTGACTGTTAGCAGCCACAGACATCCGTCGCAGCAGACCCGTGAGGAGAAGGAGGCGAAGATGAACACGCGATCGCAACCAATCACAGCCGCTCAGTCCGATGAGCCCCGGAGCGCGGATTTACACAGCCCGCATCAGGCCGTGATCGGAGTATTCGATACCCATGCCCAAGCAGAAGGAACCCTCATCAAACTGCAGGAACAAGGCTACCCGATCGAAGCCTTGACCCTGGTTGGCAAAGGCTACCATTCGGAAGAACGCCCCCTCGGACTCTATACCCTTGGCGACCGGGTCAAGGCCTGGGGGGGCGGCGGGCTGATCGTCGGTGCACTCTGGGGTCTGATGTTCGGCGCCGCGTTTTTCTGGTTTCCCGAGTTTACCGCCATGGGCGTCAACCATCCGGTTCTCGACCTGTTGGCGGCCTCCGCGGAGGGCGCCCTGGCGGTAGGGTTGATCACCGCCCTGGGGGCGGCGCTTGTCAGCCTGCTGCTTCCCAAACATACCGTGATCCGCTACCAGGGATCGGTCAAAGCTGACCGATTCCTGCTCATGGCCCAGGGAGATGCTTCGCAGATTGAAACCGCGCGTCGATTGATGGAGCAGCTGATGGGCGTTGATCAGCAGGCGCTTCAGTCCTGAGCCTGACTCCTGTATGCCATGGACGAGGGTACCCAAATGGGATGGCATCCGGGATGAGAGGGGGACGAATCGCCGACGATGTTGGGGGATTGCGACGTCGGATCATACCGGCTGAGCGGAATTTGAATCGCAAGGAGAATACAATGAAACTGGGCATGATTGGTTTGGGGCGCATGGGCGCCAACATGGTTCACCGGCTGGTCGCGGATGGCCATCGCTGTGTGGTTTACGATCACTCCGTGGAGGCCATCGAAGCCGTAGCGGGTGACTCGGTGACGGGATGCGGGACACTGGACGCATTCGTGAAGGCCCTAGAGTCTCCCCGGGTGATCTGGATGATGATCCCGGCCGGTGTGGTGGATGAACTGCTGGCGGATCTGGCGCCAAGACTGCAAACCGGGGATGTACTCATCGATGGGGGCAACAGCTACTACAGGGATGATATCGCGCGGTCACAGCGGCTCGGCCGTGAAGGCATTCACTACCTGGATGTGGGCACCAGCGGAGGTGTGCATGGGCGTGAACGGGGCTATTGCCTGATGATCGGTGGCGAGCCCCGGATCGTGGACAGTCTGTCGCCCCTGTTCCAGTCACTCGCCCCCGGATTCCATGAGCCGCGTACTCCCGGCAATACCGGGGAGTACACCCCCGCCGAGGCGGGGTGGCTGCACTGCGGACCGTCCGGCGCCGGCCACTTCGTGAAAATGGTGCATAACGGGATCGAGTACGGCCTGATGGCCGCCTATGCGGAAGGCTTTAACATTCTTCGCCATTCAGGCATCGGTCGTCACGCCCGAGATACGGATGCGGAGACCGCGCCACTGGCGAATGAAGCCTTCTATCAGTACGACATCGACATCGCGCAGGTCAGCGAGGTCTGGCGGCGGGGCAGTGTGATCGCTTCCTGGCTGCTGGATCTGACCGCGGAAGCCTTGTGCAGAGATCCGCAACTCGAAGCCTATGCCGGTCGAGTCTCGGATTCCGGGGAAGGGCGCTGGACCGCCCTGGCTGCGATTGAAACCGGCACGCCGGCGCCGGTACTCACCTCAGCCCTGTTCGCGCGCTTCGATTCCCGGGGCGAGTCGGATCTCGCCCATCGCCTGCTTTCCGCCATGCGCTGGGGATTTGGTGGGCATGAGGAGAAGCCGAAAGGCCACTCGGAATAGGGCGAGGGTGATACCGGCACACCGCAATCCAGCTATTTCGAAGCGTGCGCCTCGACCTTGTCGATCAGTCGATTCAGTTTGATTTCGACATCGGTGAAGATCCGCTGCAACTCCTCCCGGGAAGTGTTCTGTAGCTTGTTGAGATCGTCCAGGTCATGCAACTGGGTCAACAGGGGCTCAAGTTCCAGCCGGAATTGGGGTTCGATCTCCGCCTGTTCGAGGATCTCGATGGCGGCCTGCATGTCCCGGTGCATCTCATGAATCCTTTCCAGAAGATCGGTCTCCTCGCCAAACGACGCATACAGCCGCTGCTTCGCGAGTACCAGGGCGGAGCGCTCGGGTTGGTAATAATCGGGACGGGTGGAATGGAGGTACCAGCCCAAACCGGTCAGCCCGATCAGACCAATGACCACCGCAGCCACCGTGAGCGCATGACGGATGCGGTTGGAGGGGGATGTTCTCATGCTGCCTCGCGCTGTTGATAACCCGTTATACCGTCAGCCCTCCGCTATGGGCTGTTCTCCGCTGGTTGCGGACCTGCGGGATACTACCACACCTGTTTCAGGCGCGGCCTGTCGACACAATTACAGGTTCAGACATGTCCATTATGCAAAGGTTTTCGTCTCCTTCCCACGCGCCGCGTGGGAACGCATACGGATACCACGCAGCCAACTCTAAGTACTCACCAAAGCCGGGGTATGCATTCCCACGCAGAGCGTGGGAACGAGAAAACAAGGAGAACTGCCCTGATCTGTGAATCACCTCCCCCCTCGCGGAAGAGGGGGACACCTCGTGTCGTAGGTCGGGTTAGCGAAGCGTAACCCGACAGGCCCGGGGATCTCGCCACTGCCTGTCGGGTTACGCTGCGCTAACCCGACCTACCCGCTGCTCCGATTGACCGGGGTCTGCAACGAGGAAGAGACCAAGCCATGCTCTGACTTGGGATGAATCAATAAAACATATAAATATCAACATGTAACGGCTGTTTAGCGAATGCTTCCAAGCGTGCCTTTGGACTCTGAAAACTCCCCGTGACTTTGCTCTGATCCCGATTCGGCTCATTCAAGAGTTGTTGGGATCGGCCGATCACCTATAAGATCAGGAAAAACCAAAGAATCCGGGAAACACCTATGGGCACCGCTTCTTCCATAGCCCTTCTCCCCACACGACGTGTGTCTGGGAGCGGGCTGCATTTGACGACGCTGTTTCTAGTACTCGTAATGCTGGCTTGGCAGATGCCCCTGTTGGCGGCGGATTCCCTGATCCTGGGTGTGTTTCCACGGCGCGATGCGGCAACCAGTGCTCAGCTGTTCCGTCCTTTGGCCAATTACCTGGAGGCGTCCCTGCACAGACCGGTGACTCTGGAGTTGTCGGCCGATTTCGATGTCTTCATCAACAATCTCAAGCAACGTCGATATGACCTGGTGCATCTCAATCCGTTTGATTACGTCATGGCCCATGACGAACTGAAATACGACGCGTTGGTACAGAACGAAGAGTTCGGTGAAGAGACCATCAAAGGCGCGATCTATGTGCGTAAGGATTCCGGGTTCACCCGGCTCGAAGACCTCAAGGGCAAGACCATCCTCTTCGGCGGGGGGCCCCGCGCCATGATGAGTTATGTCGTCCCGACCTATCTGCTGCGCAAGGCGGGTCTGCTCAGTGGCGATTATGAAGAGGTCTACGCCATCAATCCCCCCAATGCAGTGTTGGCCACCTATCTTGGTCGCGCCGACGCGGGCGGTGCCGGTGAAGTCGTCAGACGGCTGCCCGTGGTGACCTCGAAAATCGATGTGGATCAACTCGATCTCATCGCTATCAGCGATCCTTTGCCGCATCTGCCCTGGGCGGTAAAGTCAGAAATGGATCCTGAGCTGAAAGTGCGTATCCAGTCGCTTCTGGTTGATTTGAAAGCAACTGAGGAAGGGTCTAGGATTTTGAAAAAAGCTCGATTGACGGCGCTCAACCCGGTTGCCGATAAGGACTATGATGCCCATCGGACGATCATCGAATTTATCAATGAGCACTGAGTCGAGCCAGGGTGGATGCTTGAAACATGGGTTCTGAATCCCATTCGAATTCGATCGTCTTCAGCCGAAGCCTACGTGCCCGTTTCATCTTCTGGATCGGCATCGTGCTGCTGCTCACCCTGGGGGGCGCGGCCTACTATGTCTACTCCGCCCAGCAGACCCTGCTGGCCAACAGCCTGCAGAGCAAGGTGGTGGCGCTCGGTCGCTTCATCGCCCTGATCAGTCCGGACGCCATCTATACCTTCGACATCACCATGCTGGATCGCTATGTGAAGCAGATCACCGAGGATGAGGATGTCCTGTTTGCCCAGATCCGTTCGCCGGATGGCACCCCCATGACCACCTATCTGCCACCGGGCATCACACGGGAGCAGGTGATGAACTGGATCAAGACCATTGACGAAACCCAGGACCCTCAACGTCTGACCGTCGATAAAGTCATCTTCTACAGTTTTTCGATTGTCGCGAACGGTGAGGAGCTTGGTCAGGTGCTGGTGGGGCTCGACACGCAACCGATGCAGGCGCACACCCGTCAGGTACTGGCGGATCTGATCAAAATCTTCAGTGCTATCGTGGTCTCACTGGGTGTCTTGATCTTCATGATCTTCAAATGGCATGTGCTGGATCCCGTGGGCCGACTGAAAACCGCAGCGATGCGGGTCTCCGAAGGGGACTTCACGCATCAGGTCGAGGTGCATCAGCAGGATGAACTCGGACACCTGGCCAAATGCTTCAACGCCATGATGGATGAGATCAATATCGATCGCGAGGCGCTGATTTCCAGTAACCAGCGGTTGGCTGAGGAGATCCATCAACGTCAGCTGGCCAATCTGGAACTCACCAAACTCTCTTTGGCCGTAGAGCAGAGTCCCGCGTCCGTGGTGATTACCGACCTGCAGGGGCATGTCGAGTATGTTAATCCGAGATTCTGCGAAGTGAGCGGCTATTACCGGGACGAGGTGATCGGCAAGCAGATTCCCATGTTCGGCAACGAGGCCAACAATCCGGAGGAACGGCAGCGGATCATCAATAAGCTGAGTCAGGGTAATTTGTGGCGGGGAGAGTTCCGCAATCAGCGTAAGAACGGTGAAGCATATTGGGAATCGGCGGTTTTCGCACCCATTCGCGATGAGCAGGGAACGATTTCACACTATCTGGCGGTCAAGGAGGACATCAGCGAACGCAAGGCCTTTGAGGAAACCCTGGTGGAGCAGGCCACACACGATCAGTTGACGGGACTGCCCAACCGCTTCCTCGCCATGGACCGTCTGCAACAGCTGATGCAGCATGCGCTGCGTGAAAAGACCAAGATCGGTGTGATCTATATCGACCTCGATAACTTCAAGATGGTCAATGACAGTCTCGGTCACGCAACCGGTGATGGGCTGCTGGTGCAGGTCGCCAACCGGATCTGGGAGCAGCTGCGGGATGAGGACACCCTGAGTCGTCTCGGCGGTGATGAGTTCATGGCCCTGTTGCCGAATCTCAAAAGCCCCGCGGAGGATCTGCAGATCATTCTGGACCGCCTGATCGCGTCGGTGAAGGTTCCTTTTGAAGTCTATGAGAGCGAAATCAACGTCACGTCCAGCATGGGTATTTCGCTATACCCGGACGATGGCGAGAGTGTCGGCACCCTTATGAGCCATGCGGACATCGCCATGTACGAAGCCAAACGTTCGGGGCGCAACACCTTTCGTTTCTTCACTCGCGAGATGAATGAGCAGGTGAGGGAGAAGATGGCTCTGGAGAGCCGCCTCAGACATGCTCTGGATGAGGGTGAACTCTACCCGGTCTACCAGCCGGTGATCCGGCTGTCTGACGGCCGGGTGGTCGGCGCCGAGACACTGCTGCGCTGGCGCAACCCGGAATTGGGGGAGATCCCTCCCAGTGAATTCATCCCCATCGCCGAGCAGTTTGGCCTGATCCGACCGATCACCGACTGGCTGCTGCAACGTATCATGATCGATGCCCATGAGTGGTCGACCCGTCCCGACGATTTCTGGCTGGCGGTCAATGTGCCCCCCATCTATTTTTGTGAAGAGAGCTTCAGGGATTCCCTGAGCCGTAGCCTGCAGAAAGCCGTCGGGCAAGGTATCACTTTATGTGTTGAGATCACCGAGAATCTGTTTCTGCAGAACGACAAAACCGCGATGAGTGTGTTTGCAGCCCTCAAATCTCTCGGGGTGGCCTCGGCCGTGGATGATTTCGGTACCGGATACTCCTCGCTGGCCTATCTCAAGCAGTTTCCCCTGGACTTTCTGAAGATCGACCGGACCTTCGTCGACGGTCTGCCGGATGACCCGGATGATCAGTCACTCACCGAGGCGATTGTCCTGATGGGGCATCGACTGGGTATCAAGATCATTGCCGAGGGTGTTGAAAACCAGGTGCAAATGGATTACCTGCGCAGTCTCAATGTGGAATACGCACAAGGTTTCCATATTGCCAAGCCCATGAATCAACGTATGTTTTCGGACTATCTCGCCACCCTGGCGCAGCCTGGCTGAAACGATGTGGAACCCAGGAACTGCCCGCGGAACTCCGAATCTCCCGGGTTGTACCAGGCTCCACCCGGGCTGCCCTGCTGATTTTTTTCCCACGAAGCCCACGAAGGGCGGTATTCAATGAACACTCGAGTCAATTCTTCGAGCGCTGCGTGTCCTTCGTGGCGAGGGAGATCGGTCAGGCAAACCAGGGCAATGGAGCGGAAATACCGATTATCGGCCATTCCCATTCGGAGCCTGGAAACATACGGCATTTAAAAGGCGTTAGCAGGCTGATGAAAATCGCACTGACGCATGCGAGATAAAACAAAAACCTCCGAAAGAGCGCCGTTTTCTAGAGTCAATCAGCGTTTTGAGGTGGTTTCCAACGCAGGATCCTTCCGTCTGAGCAGCATTTCAACAGCCTGCTGGTCTCAAGTCCTGAGCCAAATCCTATCGCATTACCGGGCTTCTGTTTTATGGGTCATCTCCAGGTGGGGCGGTGTAGGGGGACTTAGGCTATTATCGACGTGTTCTGCGAGCGGGCTCCCGGTATGTGCATACCTGTCAGCCACTCCAAGTTTGCAATTCCTGCACCCGCAGGAATGAAAGTGGTATTTTGTCACTTTCTCAAGTCTTGAAAACGCCAGGGAAATGGGCGAGTCTTAATTCTGGCTTTGTGCCTGGATTCCAATTTTCTCGATGGCTGAGAAGGATTTGAAATTTAAAATAATATGGGGGAGTGTGATATGTCTCAGCGCGTCTGCGCAGGGTCTTCGGATCTTTGCCTGTCCGGATTGATCCGGTATCTGGTTTTTGCCGGCCTGGCACTGTTTTCCGTGAGTGCATCGGCGGTGTACAGCATCAGCCCGACCTCCATCACCTTTGGTAGTGTTGTGGTGGGCACTACCAGCGGTACCAGGACAGTCACCTTCAGTAATAACAACACCACTGATGCGGTCGAGTTCACCGGGATCAGCATAACCGGGCCGTTCAATGTGAACAATCACTGTCCGATGCTGGTGGATGACCTCATATTGAACGCTATGACCGCCTGTACCATTGATATTACCTATACACCCCAGACCCTGGGTAACAGCAGCGGTACGTTGACAGTCGTCGGTATCGATATCGGCGGCGGGGCCTTTAATGAACAAATCAGTTTGAACGGCTCGGGAGTCAGCCCTCCTCGGGCGACCCTTGAATTCGGGAGTACCGTGGTCGATCTGGGTGATGTGGGTTTGGATACCCCCAGTTCACCGGTCGCAGTGACCTTGAGCAACTCGGGGACGGCCACCGCCTCGATCAGCGCCATCAGCGTCACGGTGCCGTTTACCCAGACAAACGACTGCGCGAGTACCCTGGGCGCAGGTCAGAGCTGCACCGTACAGGTGAGTGTCACCGCCGACACCCTGGGGGATGTCACCGGAACGCTGTCGGTGACCGGTTCCGATAATTTAGGCAGCTTGTCGGACAGTGTCGAATTGAGCGCAGTCGCGCAGGCCGCGCTGCTTTCGGTTTCGGATGCCACGCTTGCATTCGCTGACACGGTGGTGGGTGAGCGCAGCGCCAGCCGGACACTGACGATCTCCAACCCCGGAAACGCCTCCCTGACCGATTTGACGATCCTCCTGGAAGGGGGGGATTTTTCCGCGACCAACAACTGCCCGTCGAGCCTGGGAGCGGGCGCCAGCTGTACCGTCACGATCGCGGCGGTACCCACCACGAGCGGAGATATCACCGGGGCTATTTCGGTCTCGGCCATGAGTGGCGTTTCCACGGTGTCCGAATCTGTGGCGTTGAGTGTCCATGCCGTCGATCCTGCGAATGGCTCCGATCTGATGCCATCGGTCACGGCATTGGATTTTCCGGACGCTACGGTCAACGAGGCGTCTCAGCCTCAGACTCTGATCCTGTCCAATCCAGGCGGTGTGGCGGTGACCCTCAACGGCATCACCACGGAGGGGGATTTCACCCAGACCAATAATTGTGGCGCCACCCTCGCGGCGGGCGCCAGTTGCGAGATTCAGATCACCTTCCTGCCCAAGTCTGAAGGGACGCTCTCGGGTACCCTGAACATCGACACCAATACGGGTATCAACCGCATACCGCTGTCGGGAACCGCTGCGGTAGCCGCCTCGAGCAATCCGGTGGCTGATCTGCTTGACCCCTACACCGGCGGTAACCCGAATCTTGAGGCCCTGGCCCAAGTGATTGGCGAGGCCTGTCCCAGCGGCCGTCTCGGAGATCAGCTCCAGGCCGACTGTAATGCAGTGGTGGGTGCGGCCATCGGCGGTGACCCGAATACCGCCCGGGCGCTGCAGCAGGTGGTGCCGGAGTCCGCCACCAAGGCCAACAACGTATCGCGCCAGGGCGGAGAGACCCAGGTGCGTAATCTCGGATCGCGTATCGCCGCACTGCGTGCGGGAGCCCGGGGCCTG
>JBNLFS010000005.1:0-13377 GCA_050305635.1 Candidatus Thiodiazotropha sp.
CGCCCTGCGGGAAGCCACTCAAGCCACGATTGCGGCGTTGCATCCCTTGGAAAGGGAATAGCCATTCCCTGCGGGCTGCGCCTTGCACTCGCGGCTTGAGTGGCTTTCTAAATGCACGATTTATATAGGACACTACACTAGGGTGGCCGGGTTAATAATCTCCCATAGGAGTCTTACCGATGGCAAAGGACTACAAGAGTTTCGCCTCGATTGCAAAAACCCGATTCCGCGCAATGGCCCAGACGCTGGGTTACGAGCAAGTCACCGGTGTCTTCTACACCAAACAGATCAGCGACTGGTACGAAAGCTTCAGCCTGCAGGCATCCTCATACGGCAACGATTTTTTCTACTTCAATTACGGCATCCAGATTCCCCATTTATGGCCTCCTTTCGATCGGGAATATGAACTGAAAAATGCGGGCTACATCATTGCCCGCCGACTGACCCATGCGGATGATCAAGGATTCGGCAACGCCACCCGGGCGGAAGTGGAACAGAGTGCGGAACTCGCCCTGCAATGCTATCGGGAACAGGCTTTGCCCTGGTTTGTCGGATTTGACAGTTTCAAAGACATTGCCGAAGCCTATTTTCACAGTGTCAATCTGGATAAACACGGCCTGGGAAAACACACTCCGGAGGCCGCGCTTTCAGCGGCCAATTACGGATTGCTGCTGCGTCTCGCGGGTGAAAGAAAGACCGCGATCGACTGGCTGAAGGAAGCAGAACGACTCCTCACCCTGCCCCTTTACGCCACTCGGGACGGCCGCATCGTGCACACCCGGGAACCCCAGGCCCGGATCATGAAACCCGATGCCGACGATCTGGCCACATTGGAGCGGATACGAGCCGCAATAAATGCGGACATCTCGAGATAGGCCTTATTCCGATCACACAAATGCCAATCAGAATAAAGCGACAACTCCCGGCGCATGCTCAGCCGGGTTTCTGCGCCACCTGATTACGTAGATAGACCGGCAGGGCCCGTTCAGGCGCCACCGCCCGACCGAGACGAAAATCCTCTGCCGCGAGACGCGCCACATCCTCGGCACTGCAATGAATGTCGTCCGTGAATCCCTCCAACCGACCACCCAGCCGGGTCCGCAGAGGCTCGGCACAGCAACCCCAGCCGCTGCCCACGCCGTACCAGGTCTCCTCCCCATCAGGGAGGCGCACCTGCTGTGCGGTTGCCACTTGCTCCTCGATGACCGGCTCCACCAGACCCTGCGCACCCAACCGGTAGGCCGCCCAATAGAGTTCACCCATGCGTGCATCGTAAGCCGGTAACAGACGTGTCTGACCCAGTTCACGAGTGCCCCGCTGGGCCAGCGCCGCCAGCGTGGAGACCGGAACCACCGGGAGGTCAGCACCCAGGGCAGCGCCCTGAATCACACCGGTGGCGATCCGCACCCCGGTAAAGGAACCGGGACCGCGACCGAACGCAAGCGCATCCAGATCCGTGACCTTCAACCCGGCTTCATTGAGCAACTCATCCATCATGCCCAGCACCAACTCACTGTGACCCCTGGGTTTGATCGTGTAGCGCAGGGTGATTTCCTGGTCGATCAGCAAGGCGGCGGAGCAGGCTTCCGTTGCGGTTTCAATGGCGAGAATCTTCATGCTTGTCCAACGGGTCAGCGTACAGGTGAAGTAACGGACGGTACGGAGCAGCCAAACAATTGGCCAGCGCCCCCGGAATGACTTTACGAAACGATTATAAATTCTTTACAAATCTGTTACTTGCGAACCGAAAAAGGTCGCTTTTGATGGAGCATTACGGTGTGTTCCGAAGCCGCTTGATATAACCTAAATTCTTATTTTCAGGGATTTTTTACACTTCATCCAGGCCATTGACCCCATTTACGTCCACCTTCCGAATCCTACCATCAAGCATCACATCTAACCAGCTGTAAAGGTTGGTATTTTTACCGTTTCTCAAGTATCGGAATTTTTTACACTGATTGCCATCCAACAAATACAGCATTCATAACTATATGTATTTATTCTAATACTCTAATACTTGGCATCGTAATTGCTAGACAACAAGAAAATACAGGAAACGACCCATGACCACGAACATCAAACGACTGCTGCTTACCCTGGGCTTCATGACCCTCTTCAGTGTCAGTGCGACCCTGAACACCACCCATATTTCGACCAAACAGTCGAATACCTTTGAGACCATGACCCTGAAGAACCTGGAAAGCAGCGGCTTCACCGCGGTCTGACCGGCCACGGCCAGCCGTCACCTGGAGCATCCTGCCTACTCCCGCCGGAATACCGCTTCGCAGGCTGTTAGCCGATCAGGCGCCCCGTCCCCTCACTGCTGCGTCTGCGATGCAAACGTTCCTGAAGACCCTGAATAAGATCCCATAGCACCGGTATGATGAATAAGGTCAAAGTCGTGGCCGTGGCCAGACCGGTGACGAAAGTCGAGGCCATGGTGCCCCAGATCAGAGAGTAACTGGGGATACCGATCGCCATGGGCAGCAAACCCAGGGTGGTGGTGAGCGTGGTCAGCAGAATCGGGCGCAAGCGCACATGCACACCTTCGACAATCGCTTCCTTGCGGGACATTCCGGCACGATAGCGCTTGTTGATGAAGTCGATCAGCACCAGCGCATCGTTCACTACCACACCGGCCACACCGATCACGGCAATGAAGCTGTTGATGGTGAACAGGGACTGGGTGATGAGTTTGCCGAACACCACCCCGATCAGAGCGAACACGATGGCGGATAGAATAATGAAGGGCTGCAGGTAAGATTGAAACTGGGTGGCCAGAATCACATACATCACCAGCACTGCGATAATGAAGGCAAAGCCAAGGGATTCGAACGAGCGTTGGGTATCTTCATGCTCACCGCCGAAAATCACCGTGGCTCCGGGAAAGTCATCTCGAACCTGAGCATAGTGTTTCCTTACGGCATTGACGATGGCCGGGGTTGAGGTGGGAGCCCCTTCGCGGATATCCGCCTTGATGCTGACGGCGCGTTGACCCTGGTAGCGTTTGATCTCACCGGATTCGTTGTAGGAGACCATGCGGACCAGATCGCGCAGGTAGACCGGCTCACCGGCCGCCTCGACCACGGGGATATAGAGCGCCTGTTCCGGATGATCGAGCGCACCGGGTTCAATCCCCAGTTTGAGATCGACCTCCTCATCGATATGCCGGTACTTGCCCAGATATCGTCCATCCAGAACACTGGCCGCGAGTCGCGCCACCCGGGCATTGTCCAGTCCGTACTCCGCCACCCGTCGCTGATCCACCTCGAAGCGCAACACCCGCTTGGGGATGCCCTGATCGTCATCCAGATCAATCAGATGGGGCCCAATAGACTCTGACTGGCGCATGAAGTGCAGCAGTTCCGCAGCCAACGCGGAGACCGCCCGCACATCGGCTCCGACCACCCGTACATTGATATCCTTGCCGCTTGGCGGCCCGTCACTCTGGGGGTGGATGTGCAACAGATAGCCGTCAGTTTCATACAGGGGCTTGAGCTTCTCCCGCATCCGCTCCAGGTGCGCCAATGGATCGTCGAAGGATTGATCCGACACACTGGGCATGGTGACCATGACCGAGCCGTGATTATTACCGTACACCGGTTCATAGTCCTCGTTGAAATACATGCCCGCCAATCCACTCGCGGCCGTCGCCATGCCGGGACCGTCCTCCATCACGGTTTCCGCGATCCGCTTGACCCGTTCATTCACCTCCTCGATGGTGACGCTGCTGGGTCCCACCACATCCACGTAGTAGAGCTTGTAGTCGTCGGGAAAGAACTGGATCTTCACCAGAGGCACGCGTCCGCTCACCGAAAGCACGATGATCACAAGAGAGACCAGGAACAGACCGATCACCACTGACACAGAGGTCAGCCGGTAGCGCATGGTGAGCCCCAACAGCCAGCCGGTGAAGCGCCGGGCGGTGCGCATCAGCGCATTGTCCCGTTCCATCAGGTGCACCGCGCTCTGCGCCCGGGGACCGAAATCCAGGTAGTGAATCGGCAACACCAGCAGACACTCCACCAGGGACGCGAGAATGGCGTAGGTCACCGCCTTCGGCACCAGAGCGAAGAACTGACCGATCGCTCCGGTCATGATGAGCATCGGCAGGAACGCCGCCACCGTGGTCATGGTCGCGGAGATGACCGGAATCGCCACCTCGGCCGTACCGTTGATGATCGCATCCCGAAGGGGATGCCCCTCCTGCACATGGCGATAGATGTTCTCGGTTACCACGATCGCGTCATCCACCACGATGCCGGTTACCAGGACAAAGGAGAACAGGGTGATCTCGTTCAGGCTGTTCCCGGTGAGGAACATGATCAGCATGGTGATCATGAACGAGAACGGAATACCGATGGTCACCAGTCCGGCGTTTCGGATACCCATGAAATACCAGATGATCAGTGACACCAGGGTGATGCCCACCAGCATGTTCATACCCAGAGTGCTCAGGCCATCCTGGATGTAGACCGTAGAATCCTGGGTCAACACCACATCCAAACCCTGAGCCTGCAGGGAAGGTCTGAGCTCATCGAGCAGGGCGACGATCTCCGCGCGGATTCTGATCGCGTTACCATGATCTGACTTGATCACTCTCAGCCCCAGGGAGGGCTTGCCATTCACCGAGGAGAGCACGATCGCATCCCGATAACCCATGCCCAGACGGCTCACCAGGTCCTCGACCCGCACCAGGCTCCCATCCGCATCCCGTCTCACCACGGTGGACTGAACCTGTTCCAGGCTGGCGAAGCGTTCATCGAGCTTGACCAGGTACTCGCCACTGCGGTCCCGGTACTTTCCGGCCGGGATGGTATGATTCGCCCCAACCAGCGCCTGGGAAACCTGATCGAAACTGACCCCCAGCCCCCTCAGCTTGTCAGGATCGAGAAAGACATGAAACTCCTGGGTCTGTTCACCGGAGAAATCCACCTCCTGAACGCCGGGTAATCGCAACAGACGGGTTTTCAGCTCTTCACCAACCAGGGCCAGACTGCGATTGCTGTGCTCCCCGACCAGATTCACCATGATCACCGGCAGCCAGTCCTGCACCTTGACATTGAGCAGCTGGGGCGGATCGACCCCCTCGGGGAGTTCATTGACGATATTCAGAACCTCGAAACGCACCTCATTGAACAGGCGGTCGTAGTCCGTATCGTCGACGAACTTCAACCTGACATTGGAACGTCCACTGAACGAGGTGGCGTTGACCCACTCCACATCCTCCACATTTTCGATCGCCTCCTCGATCTTGCGGGTCACCAGACTTTCGACCTCGACCGGCGAAGCGCCCGGATAGACCGTAGAGATGATCACCTCGCCAAAACCGAAGTTGGGATAGCGTTCCGCGGGCAGGGCGAACAGGGTGATGAACCCCACCACAATCAGGGTGACGAACATCAGGTTGTAGAAAACCCGCTGTTTCAGAGAAAAGGCGATCAGTTCACGCACAACGCGCTACTCGGTGAAGGGTATAAAACGGTCACCCAGGGCAATGCCCGGTGCGGCAACCCGCACCCACTCCCCGTCCGGGCGTGACTCCCGGCCACGATAGACCACCGGGATCTCGGCGCCGTCCTCCCGCTTGAGCCAGTATTGTTCATAACGCTGGCGAAGCGCCTGCTCCGGCACCATGACCGCACCGTCCCGGGCCGGGACATCCAGGGTCAACGCCACACGCTGCCCACCCCGGTGTTCGGTGAGTCCCTCATCCAGCAGTAGCTGCAGGGCGATCTTACGGGAAGCGGGGTCGAAGGCCGGGGACACACGGATCAGTTCGGCGGGAAGATCCTGGCCGGTTTCCGTCAGGCTCACTCGAATGCCGGTCGATTGGAGCGCCTGCAGGGCACGATACTCATCAGCACTCAGGGCAAAAGGCACCACCAGGCGCTGGTAATCACCCGCCACTCCGATCGACTCTCCGGTGTTGACCCATTGACCGGGTTCCACGTTCCGTTCGATTACCCGCCAACCGGATGGCGGTGCAATGCAGAGGCGCTGCAAACGCTCGTTGAGAACCTCCGCCTGTACGCTGAGTGCCTCGATTTGGGATTCGGTCTTGTCGAGATTACGCTGCGCGGTATCCAGTTGGCTTTGCGAAGAACTGTTCTGCTGCAACAACTGGCGAATCCGCGCAACCTCTTTGCGATAGTAGTCCCGATCCACCTGCAGACCCATGCGCTCCGCGCGGTTGGCGCGCAATTCCAGAGTGATGAAGGTGTCATCCACGCAGGCCAGCGCCTGACCATCCGGCAGGCTATCCCCCACATCCCCGTTCACGCTGACCACACGCCCGTTCAGCTCGGCGGACAGCACCACGCGATGGTAGGCGCGGGTAAAACCGATCTGGGTCTCCCTCTGAGTTGCGGCTATGGCTTCATAAACCGTCTCCTGAGCCTGGGCTGGCCGGAACATAAGAAGTGATTGAAACAGCACTACCAGCAGGATGTATTTCATATCAACCTTGATCCCTTTTTCTTCCACATGACTTACGGGCTCATCCCTGGATATCCGAAAACACGCAGATATTCTGCCGGATCAGGCATCAGCGCAGGAGGATTCTGGGTAATTTGTGACATGAGGCATATTTGTCACGATCGCGACCCGGATCGCTACCCAGGAGCGCCATTATACTTTGACTTGCACACCCATTCAGTCCTATTTTAACTTCCACAGCTGAGCGTTGACGCCCGTGTTAGGAACGGACGGCTTTGTAAGTCCACCGCCCTGAACGGATTCGAGAAATCGTACAAGGAGCCGACCGTACATGTGGATTTTCTTCAAACACCTGCCGCGTGGCGTCACCGCCCAGGAGATCGCTACTATCACCCGCAAGGGCACGCACAAATCCTGGCTTCCACTGCACCTATTCACAAAACCCATAATCAAACGATCGAAAATTATCCGCATCAAGGATCCGGAGAACGACACGCTTGAATATCACGCCATTGTCCAGGTGGACAGTTCAGAACTGGCGGATACGATCGTGGAGAACTTGGACGGACGCACCGTAAACGGTGTGTTTCTCAAACCCCACCGCTATTTTCGCCGCTTTCCGAACCGGGACCGCCGCTCACGGCATGAAAGCGGAACCCCGCTCACGGAACGGCGCGTAATGGAACGACGCCGGAAAAATCTGATTACCTATGTGCTGGAGTCCGCTTGGTCCTGAACCCGCCGTCCCATCCGCCCCGGTTATCACAGGCTGTTAAGTATCTCCGCCAGCAGATTGCCGTCCATCGGATTAAGACTGTGGCTGACCGGAGTCACCCGGATCTGGGACCGTCCCTGTAACGCAGCCACGTGATCCATGTCCTGGCTGTAAGCCGGCACCAGTTCATCACCCATTCCCACGGGCCCGGAACGCACCACTGATACATAACTCACATCCGGATGGGGTTGCCGGTTTAGCCAGAACAGCAAATTACCCGGCTGCTCCGGTGTCAGGTCGAGCAGCACACCCCAGGAATCACGCACCACATCGTACATATCTCCGGCAAAGAAGTCCTTGATCAGGCAGATCGGAAAGGGATCGTCGGTCTCGTCCAGCGCCTCCACCGCCCGCAGGGTACCCAGATGGGGCGAGGCCAAAGTGATCAGCGCCTTCGCCCCCGGCGCACCGCCCTCGACCAGCGCCAGACGGGCCACCACGCCCCCGGCTGAGTGACCGACCAGTATCAGGGGTTCATCCGGCCCGCGAGGTTCGATCGCCTGGAGCATGCCACTGAGGATTCTTGCCTGAATACCTAGCGGGGCCTGAGACGGGAGTTCAACGGTATAGAAACGGTTCGCCGACTGAGCGCCAGGCAGGGGTATCAACCCCCTGGGGGTCATGACACCCGAGGGTTGCCAGCCCTGTTGGCTCAGTACCGCTGTGATCCCGCTGCGCTCCCAGGAGGCGGCACTGCCCAAATAACCATGCACCAGCACAGCCACGTCTGCGCGTGCGGAGAAGGATACCAATCCCCAAAGTATCAGATACATCAACCGCTTCATGTTCACTCCTGCTTGGTCTGACCGACACTCCGATTGTACCACTTTCGGAATGCTTTCTACTCGATTGGGAGGAGTGAAGAGGGCTGTGTGTATTGATTCTGCCCACCATGAAACGGTCAGCAAGAAAAAGGGAGGATATGGGCCACAACACCCCCTTCCTGCGCTTAGATATTGAACTGTTCGGTTTAGTTGCGGAACTGAATCACCAGATTATCGAGTCTTTCGATGGCAGCCAGAATCTGCCTGCAGGCTTCCGCACTTTGCTTGGCGCCGGAGGCGGTCTCTTCCGCCACCTGGTTGATGTTGACCACGTTCTGATTGATCTCCTCGGCAACCGCGCCCTGCCGTTTAACTCAAGTTTCGGGGTTCATTTTGCTGCATTCATTAGAGTTGGCAAATGAACGCCAATAGTAAATATCGCCTCGTTCCCACGCTCTGAGGGGGAATGCCGAACCGAGCTTATGCGAACACATCGGATCGGGGCAAAACTACACGGCTTAATATGCATTCCCACGCAGAGCGTGGGAACGAGGTGCCGGATAAATAGTTATTGTCCTAATTATTCAACAAGTTATGCCTGATCTGATGCTGATTCTGAACCCCGAAACTTGAGTTAAGTTCATAATGTGTGAATGGGCCTGTGGCAACAGTCTTTCGAGACCGCTCCTGTTCGCCGCTGGTTTGAGTCTTAATTTGAGGAAAATCGAAACATAAATCCATCCGCGATGCGGATGCGCGTGACGGCGCCGATATACGAGCGGGCAGGGCTACAGGGTGGTCGTCCGGCCAGGACACCCCCGGTGCTGTCACACGGTCTGTGTGTTCATATCCCACCGAGCAACGCAATCGATTCGCCCATAAGCCTTTTTAATAAACGATTTCGTGGGGTTACCCCGCGAAAGTGGTAGAATCGGCGGATTAAGTCAAACAAGCAGAAGTGAACGTGGCAAAAAGATCAAACAAATGCTCCCCGAACAAGGATCCGCACCAGGCGCGCGAAGCGCGTAAATACGAGAACCCCATCCCCAGTCGTGAATTCATCATGGAGACCCTGGCCCAGGAGGGTATACCCCTGGACCGGGAGACCCTGGCGGAGCGGCTCGACATCACCTCGGAAGAGCAGCAGGAGGCATTGCGCCGTCGGCTGCGCGCCATGGAACGGGATGGCCAGCTGATCTGCAACCGCAACAACAACTACTGCCTGGTCAACAAGCGCGATTTGATCGTCGGCCGGGTCATCGGCCATCCCGACGGCTTCGGCTTTCTCCGTCCGGACGACGGCGGCGACGACCTCTACCTCTCCTTCAAGGAGATGCGCTCGGTGTTTCACGACGATCGGGCGGTGGTCCGGGTCACCGGCATGGACCGGCGCAACCGTCTCGAAGGGGCGGTGGTCGAGATCCTGGAGCGCAACACCCGTACGGTTGCCGGCCGTTTCTACATGGAGAGTGGGGTCGGTTTCGTGGTACCCGATTCGAAACGTCTCAGCAAGGACATCATCATTCCCTCCACCGAGGTCAACCAGGCTGAGCCGGGGCAGATCGTCACCGTGGAAATCCTCGACCAACCCACCAAACGCACCCCACCCATCGGCCGGGTTCTGGAGATCCTCGGGGATCACATGGGACCGGGCATGGAAACCGATCTTGCGATCCGTACCCACGGCATCGCGGTGGACTGGCCCGAAGAGGTGGAACAGGAGATCCGCGGGTTGACCCCGGAGGTTGCCGAAGCGGACAAGAAGGGCCGGGTGGACCTGCGCGACCTGCCCCTGGTCACCATCGACGGCGCGGATGCTCGGGATTTCGACGATGCGGTCTACTGCGAACTCAAGCCCAAAGGCTGGCGCCTGCTGGTGTGTATCGCGGACGTCTCCCACTACGTGGCGCCGGGTTCCGCCCTGGATCAGGAGGCCCGCAACCGGGGCAACTCGGTCTATTTCCCGGACCGGGTTATTCCCATGCTGCCGGAGGTGCTCTCCAACGGGCTCTGCTCCCTGAACCCCAAGGTCGATCGTCTGTGCATGACCGCTGAACTCTATATCAGCCAAGAGGGCAAGGTCACCCGGTCCCGGTTTTTCCCCGCGGTGATGCGCTCCCAGGCGCGCCTGATCTACGACGACGTGGCGGCCATGCTGGAAGGGGACAGCGCATTGTGCGAGCAGCATGCCGATCTGTTGCCGCATCTGCATAACCTCTACCAGCTGTTTCAGGTGATGCTGGCGCAGCGCGCGGAACGGGGCGCCATCGATTTCGACACCACCGAGACCCGCATCGAATTCAACGAACTCAAACGGGTGGAGCGGATCGTCCCGGTGGTGCGCAACGACGCCCATCGTTTGATCGAGGAGTGCATGCTGGCGGCCAACGTGGCCGCGGCCCGCTACTTGATCCGCTGCAAGCAGCCCGCGCTGTACCGCATCCACGAAGGTCCCGCGGAGGAGAAACTCACCGACCTGCGGGAGTTCCTCGGCGAACTGGCGTTGAGCCTGCCCGGCGGTAAGAAACCCAGTGCCGGGGACTATGCGAAACTCCTTGATCAGGTGCGCACCCGCCCGGATCGCCATCTGATCCAGACGGTGCTGCTGCGTTCCCTTTCCCAGGCGGTCTACAGCTCCGACAACGTGGGTCATTTTGGGCTGTCCTACCCGGCCTACACCCATTTCACCTCGCCAATCCGGCGCTATCCGGACCTGATCGTTCATCGCGCGCTGAAGCACGTCATCGACAAGGGACAGCCCGACGACTTCGATTACTCCAAGTCCGAACTGCAGGCCATGGGCGAGCACTGTTCGAGTACCGAACGCAAGGCGGACGAAGCCACCCGGGATGCCCTCGACTGGCTCAAGTGCGAGTACATGCAGGACAAGGTGGGGGAGACCTTCAACGGCATCATCACCAGCGTCAACTCCTTCGGTGTGTTCGTTGAACTCGAGGACATCTATGTGGATGGCCTGGTGCACATCTCCTCCCTGGACAATGACTACTACCACTACGACCCGGTGGGGCACCGCCTCACCGGCGAGCGCACCGGCAAGGTGCTGCGTCTCGGCGATCCCCTGACCATCGTGGTCGCCAAGGTGAACCTGGATGAGCGCAAGATCGATTTCCTGCCGGCCAAAGCGGAAGTGAAGGTCGGCGAGGGTAAGCGCAAAAAGCGCAGCAAGTCCTCCCGGGGCAAGCCATCATCCGCACCGGTCAATGCTGCGCCGGAAAAGCCGTCTTCGAAGAAGCGTGCACCGGACAAGGCCCAGTCCGATAAGGCTGCAGCGGACAAGTCGGCTCCCGGAAGCTCAGCCAAGGGCGCCAAGAAGCGACCCTCACGCAAGCCCCGCAGGGCCAAGAAGCCCCAGGCATGAAATCCCAGGAAGCCTGGATCCTTGGACTGCACGCGGTCAAAGCGGCCCTGTCCGGGGGGCATCACGCCCGGGAGCTGTGGGTGGATGCCGGTCGTCAAGATCAACGGGTGCGGGAAATCCTGAGTCTCGCCGAACAGGCGGGGGTGGCTTGTCAGCGGGTCACCGGACGGGCGCTCGACGAACGTTTCAAGGAGGCTCGCCACCAGGGTGTGGCGCTCTCGGTGATGCCCCGCCAGACCCAGGACGAACCTTACCTCAAGGCACTCCTGAAGCGCCTCGATCATCCCCCCTTTCTGCTGGTGCTGGACGGGGTCCAGGATCCGCATAATCTGGGGGCTTGTCTGCGCACCGCGGACGCCGCCGGGGTCGATGCGCTGATCATCCCCCGGGACAAGTCAGCGGGGCTCACCCCGACGGTGCGCAAGGTTGCGAGCGGCGCGGCGGAGAGCGTGCCGCTGGTGCAGGTCACCAACCTGTCGCGCACCCTCAAGTGGCTGCAGGCGGAAGGGGTGTGGCTGATCGGCACCGCCGGTGAAGCGGACCAGAGCCTCTATCAGGCTTCCCTGAGCGGGCCTCTGGCCCTGGTGATGGGGGGCGAGGAGAAGGGCATGCGCCGCTTGACTCGCGAACAGTGCGACCTCCTGGTAAGGTTACCCATGCAGGGCAGTGTCGAGAGCCTGAATGTCTCCGTGGCCGCCGGTGTCGCCCTCTACGAGGCGGTCCGTCAGCGGACCGGTCAGAATCAATCCCAATGACTGAAATCCGAGTGGGAATTCAGCTATAACTATACGAGTGTTCCGAAGAGTACAGAACCATGAAACGCCACAGTCTCCCCCTGATTATCACATCCGCCCTCGCCATGCCCGTGCAGGCCGACATGCTGGGATTCACCCTGGATGCAGGGATCTGGAACGTGGACTCCTCCGGTTCGCTCTCCGACACCACCAAGGACGAGATGCAGAACTTCGAACTCGGTTCGAAGGGCACCGGGGTCTTCTCCCTGGCGTTCGAGCATCCCATCCCGGTGATCCCCAACTTCATGCTGCGCACCAATGATCTGAGCGCCGAGGACACAACCCGGCTGTCGCGCAGCTTCACCTACGACGATGTGCAATACTCGGCGAACTCGGACGTGAATGTGGAGTTCAACATCCAGAGCAGCGATTTTGTCTTCTACTACGAAGTCTTCGACAACGATGTCCTGTCCTTCGATTTCGGCCTCAACCTGAAATACCTGGATGGGGACATCCGCATTGACAGCAAGGACACCAACCAGTCCTCCCAGGACCACTTCAAAGGCTACGTGCCCATGCTCTACGGCGCGGCGCAGGTGGGTATTCCCACCACCCGCTTCTCCGTGTACGGTGACATGAACATCCTCAGCATCGGCGATCACACCCTGCAGGACTATCAGGCCGGTGTTGCCTTCGGTCTGGTCGAGAGCACGCCTGTGGACATCCGCCTCAAGGGTGGCTACCGCCGCTTCAGCCTGGAGTTGGACGACCTGGAGGGGGTCTACACCGACTGGACCTTCGATGGCCTCTATCTGGGCGTCCAGGCTGATTTCTGAGTCGGGCTCCCCGACTGTCGATCCTTCCGAACCGGCGCGCAGACGCCGGTTTTATCTGTGAATTTGCGGTTCTGCCTGCAAAAAGGTAGAATCCGCGGCTTCCCGGTGCCCGACGACCTGCCCGAGACGTGATTTCGTCCGGCTCGTGCATGTGGACCGGGCATCACTCCTTGCCTTACTGCCCGAGCAGAAGGCTGCCTAACCCGAAAGGAGATACAATGAGGCACTATGAAGTCGTGTTCCTGGTCCACCCGGATCAGAGTGAACAGGTACCTGCTATGATCGAGCGTTATCGCGCAGGTATCGAAACCAAAGGTGGCAAGATCCACCGTCTCGAGGATTGGGGTCGCCGCCAGCTGGCCTATCCCATCAACAAGATTCACAAAGCGCACTATGTTCTGATGAACATCGAGTGCGACAGCGAAGCCTTGTCCGAACTGCAGAGCGCGTT
>JBNLFS010000006.1:0-2689 GCA_050305635.1 Candidatus Thiodiazotropha sp.
AAATGGCAATCTGAAAAACACTCTTCGCCAGATCGATACTGATAGTGGTAGTCTTTTTCATGGTATGGACTCCTTTGTTTGCTTAGCAACGCCCTCAACTCGACCTTAGATCTCGGTCGAGGAGGAGTCCATACCATTGAGAGGCGGATGTGGGGTGAGATCTGGTTTGGGTTGTTTTGCTGAGGTGTGTTTGGTTATTTGAGTCCACCTCTCCCGCAGAGGGAAGAGGGAGGATTGCTTTGTTGGGTTTGTGTTGTGACCACCTGCTTTGGATTCTGATGGATCCCGGGTTCCGCTTCGCTGCACCCGGGCTACGTTGATCGTACGTTGATCGGGACACCCGGGAATCTTGCTCGTGTGTGGGAATGCAGACCAGGGGTTTTGTGAATGCTTAGGTTGGGGCTTTTTTGCGTGGGAGATGGGGGTGTTTGGAAAGGTTTTGGGTTAATTCGTGCCGATATGCACTCGGCTGGGTTCCCGGGTTCCACTTCGTTTCACCCGGGCTACTGGGCAATGTTGGGAGCGTAGGGGACCGTGCGCTGGTGATGACCACCGCGGAGTATTGAGGCAGAGGTGGGGGAAGTTTGTCCAGGCCCCTGGCCCGGGTCCGTCAGGACCGGGGCCAGGGTCGGATCATCAGGCTTCGGGAACGATGGTCAGCGTGATGGTGGCGTTGACGTCGGTGTGCAGGTGCAGTTCGACTTCGTATTCGCCAGCCACACGGAAGGCACCGTTCGGCAGCAGGACCTCTTTCTTGGCCAGTTCCTGGCCCGCATCGGTCACCGCCTTGGCGATGTCCACGGTACCCACGGAACCGAACAGACGACCTTCATCACCGGCCTTGCAGGTGATGCTTACGCTCATGCCGTCGAGTTTCTCCTTGCGGGACTGAGCAGCCTGGAGCTTGCCCTGGGCCTCTTTTTCCAGCTCGGCGCGACGCGCTTCGAAGTGTTTCATGTTCGCTTCGGTGGCGGGGACCGCGCGACCGGTGGGAATCAGGAAATTGCGGCCATAGCCGCTTTTCACACTTACCTTTTCACCCAGATCACCCAGGTTTTCCACTTTCTGCAACAGAATAATATCCATTGTTATCACCCTTGTAGGTCAAATCATTGGTGTCCGACCGGCCTTCTATCAAGGACCTGCCGGGACACTTCTCACCCCTCTTTCGATGTCTCGAAGCGGGCTCGAAAGTCCACCCAGATGTCTGCCAGACCGAGTCCGATCAACAGCAGCGTCATCTGAGGCATAAATACAATCAGCGTCAAGTAAGTCAACACCAGCCAGAGTTGTGCCGAACGCATTCGCTTGAATACGCCGTGCATCACCGCCAGCCCCTGCACGAACAGGGTGCCCAGGAACACCATGCCCAGACAACTCACGAAGTCCGGCACACTGCCCTCGGGCATCAGTCCGAGCGCCAGGGCGCCGCCGCCCAGCACCCCGACCGCGGGATGCAGTCTGAGGCGGCGGAACTCCTCGCCGAATCCACCCGGGTTGTAGAGCAAGGCTTGCCACCAGCGCGCCACAAACAGGCTGAACACGGTCTGCAGTACCACCGCCACCGCCATCATGCCGCACATCATGTTCGACAGTTGGGCGATGACCTCAGTGCTCTGGGCCGCGTCGATCAGCCCGGAATCGATGAACCTCTGGGCCATCGGTTCCAGGTAGGTCTTCCAGAACTCGGCGGGATTCCCCCCCATGCTGATGTATTGCACCAGGATGGTGATGAATCCGAAGCCGATTCCGGCCTGGACCGTGAGATCCAGAGAGCGTGTGTTGCGCAGCAACGCCCCGAGCAAAACCATCGGCAGCCAGAGGATCAGCAGCAGGCCCAATGCAGGCATGGGCGTACCGACGATGAGCCCCATCAGCAGACCGCTGGCCAGGGTGGACAGGAGCAGGGTTTTAGTCCCCGCCGACCACCCCAGGCGGAGGGTCACCAGTGCAACACAGGCACTGCTGAACAGGCCGATCAAGGGAAAGAAAGGAGCCAGCATGGCCAGTACGGTCGTGACCAGTACAGCCTGGGCCTGACCCCGCATCACGAAGGATGCCAAAACTTTCATTCCGCTCTCCCGGCAGGTGTTGTCTCCTTAACTCAGTGCTGATCCGTGTAAGGCAGCAGTGCCAGGTAGCGGGCGCGCTTGATGGCGGACGCCAGCTGACGCTGATACTTGGCCTTGGTGCCGGTGATGCGGCTCGGAACGATCTTGCCGCTCTCGCTCACATAGGCCTTGAGCAGATTCAGATCCTTGTAATCGATCTCGTTGATGCCTTCAGCCGTGAACCGGCAATATTTCTTACGACGAAAAAAACGTGCCATTTGCTATGTCCTCTCGTTAGTCCTGATGCTCAGTCTTCATCCGACACATCGGTGTCGTCGTCGGAGTCATCGTCATCATCCGCGTCATCATCGTCATCGCTGCGACTGCGGGAGGAAGGACGCTCGTCCTCTTCCTGCGACTTGGCAAGCTGGGAAAGTTCGGTGATGGCTTCATCGCGACGGATGAACATGTTGCGGATGACCGCGTCGTTGAAACGGAACGCGCTCTGCAGTTCGGACAAGGCTTCGCTGTCGCACTCGATGTTCATCAGAACATAGTGCGCTTTGTGAATCTTGTTGATGGGATAGGCCAGCTGGCGGCGACCCCAATCCTCGAGACGGTGGATCTTGCCACCTTTG
>JBNLFS010000007.1:0-63797 GCA_050305635.1 Candidatus Thiodiazotropha sp.
GTGACGGCCGATGGTGGAGTTGACCGCCGTCAGCGGGATGTCCGGATTGCCGGAGACCGTCTTCAGGGTGGTCATGGCGTGATCGAGGTACTGGGTGTAGCCCGCATGGCCGCTGGCCACGCCCACCAGCACGTCGGCCAGGGGACCCACTTCGGCGCGCTTGCCGTAGAAGGTGGGGGCCTTGACCCAGGAGTATTTGCCCTCGTCCTGAAAGTCGGTGTACTCGGGTTCGGTCTCGCCCACCCAGGGGTGCAGCGGCTCACCGCCGGTGTACCAGGAGTGCTTGGAACTCTCGGCCACGCCGTCGCGAAAGTAGGCGTCGCCAAAGGTGGTGATCGGCTTCAGGCTGTTGATGTCGCCGTCGGCGATGTAGCCGCCGGGCAGATCGAAAACCGTGCCTTTCGGATCCTGCGGACAGTCGGGCACGCTCAGGTAGTTGTTGACGCCGCCGCCGATACCGGCCCAGTCGAGATAGAAGGCGCCCACCGCCGGCACGTCGACCAGATAGGTCGATTTGATGAACTGCTCGAGCTTGTCGATGAAGCCCTTGATCAGCATCAGCCGTTCCAGGTTGAGCACCGAGGGGGCGTCGAAGCCGATGGAGTTGCTCACCCCGCCCACCGCCACATTCTGGATGTGGGGGCTCTTGCCGCCGAGGATGGCGACGATTTTGTTGGCGTTGTTCTGCACGTCCAGCGCCTGCAGATAGTGGGCGACCGCCAGCAGGTTGACCTCGGGGGGCAGCTTCATGGCCGGGTGGCCCCAGTAGCCGCTGGCGAAGGGACCGAGCTGGCCGCTGCCGACGAAGGTCTTCAGCCGCTCCTGTACCGCCTTCATCTCGTGGGGGCCGTTGAGGGGCCAATCGGAAAGGCTCTCCGCAAGCTTGGCGGTCGCCACCGGATCGGCGTCCAGAGCCGAAACCACATCCACCCAGTCCACCGCCGAGAGGTGATAGAAGTGGACGATATGGTCCTGGATCGCGTGGGCGGTCTGGATGATGTTGCGGATCAACTGGGCATTGACCGGAATCTCCAGATCCAGGGCGTTTTCCACCGCCCGCACTGAGGTGATGGCATGAACGGTGGTGCAGACGCCGCAGAAGCGCTGGGTGTAGGTCCAGGCCTCGCGCGGATCGCGGCCGATCAGGATCTTCTCGATGCCGCGCCACATCTGACCGGACGACCAGGCCTTGCTCACCTTGCCGTCATCCACCTCCACATCGATACGCAGGTGGCCTTCGATGCGCGTAATCGGGTCGACAGTAATACGGGTAGTCACGATGGAATCTCCTCAGGGTCAGGCGTGGCTGGCGTTGTGCAGCACGGGGAATTTCTTTACGACGAACAGGAAGGCCATGATCTCCAGGGCCACCATGCCGGCGGTGACCATGATCTCCGGCGTGGAGGGGAAATAGCTGTAGCCGGGTCCCGGGTTGTAGGTGATCAAAAAGGCGTTGAACCGATACAGCGAGCCGGCGAACAGCATCGAGACCGAGGCCCACAGCAGCATCGGGCCATGGGTTCGGAATTTGGCCGAACTCAACACCACCAGCGGAAACACGAACAGAACCGTTTCGACGAGGAACATCAGGCTGCCCAGATCGCCGGCGAAGATCAGCCCCAGTTTGCCGCGCAGGATGATCTCGCCGAAACGAACCGCCAGATAGGCGGCGATCAGGCCGACGATGCCTTTGCCCAGACCGGCCAGCAGCGGCGTCTCCGAGGGACGGCGGAAACCGACGCTGCTGAAGGAGGCCTCGAACACCACCACCGCAAAACCCATGGTCAGGGCGGTGAGGATGGCCAACAGGGGTTGCAACTGCAGCGACTGCCACAGGGGATGCACCTTCCAGCCCATGGCGATCAGCATGGAACCGAGAGAGGATTGGTGCATGGTGGGCAGCAGCACACCCAGGGCGATGAAGAAGAAGAGCACCTTGTTCAGCGCCTTCACCGCGCCCTTGGCGCCCAGCTTTTCCAACAGGGTGGGCGCGAACTCGATGCAGAGCACCAGGATGTAGGTGGCGACACAGAGACCGACCTCCAGCATCACGGAGTTAAAGTTCATGTGCCAGGGGGTGAAGATGTTGTAGAACTGCCACCAGCGGCCCATGTCGATCATGGCGCCGACGCCGCCCAGCCCGTAGCCGAGCAGACTGGCCAGCAGGGCGGGCCGCATCAGCGGATGGTACTGGCCCTTGTTCATGATGTAGACGGTGATCGCCAGGGCGTAGCCGCCGCAGGCCAGAGCCGTACCCACCACCACGTCGTAGACCACCCAGACGCCCCAGGCGTAGCCGCCGTTGAGATTGGTGACGAAGCCCATGCCGTTCATGAAACGCTGGGCGAGATAGTAGAGTCCGATCGCCGCCACCACGCCGAGGACGATGAAGGGCAGGGTGACGACCGGCCGTTTGAGAGGTTGATAGGCGCTCATGAGTCGTCTCCTTCGTCGTCATCTCTGTTTCGACGCACCACGTAGGTCAGGCCGGCCAGCGCCACCGCCGGCAGGGCCATGAAGTTGTAGAGCGTATGCTGCACCGTCTCCGAAATGGAGGCGTAGGAGCGTTCGCCCAGAGGCGGCATGCCCAGCTTGTCGAAGGGAATGGAGGCGATGTGCATCACGTTGGTGCCGCCCGCCTCCTTCTCACCCCAGATGTGATCCTGATACTCGGGCACCGCCTTCTCGTGGTGGCTTTCGGGATTGCGAACGTCGCCGCGGGGATACGGGTAGGTCTCGCCGGGCTTCAGCGCCATGCGGCGTTTGGCCTCCTCCAGCAGAGCGGTGCGCGAACCGAACAGGGTGGCGCCGGTGGGGCAGACCTCGGCGCAGCCGGTCATGCCACCCTTGTCGATGCGCTCCACACCGGCCTGATTGCACATCTGGCACTTGTGGATCTGACCGAAGGGGTTGTCATAGTCGAACTGGGGCACATTGTAGGGGCAGCCCACCATGCAGGTGCGGCAGCCGATGCAGGCGTCCGGGTGGTGGGTGACGATACCGGTGACCGGGTTGCGCCGCATGGCGGTCACCGGACAGACCGAAACACAGCCCGGATCGACGCAGTGCATGCAGCTGCGTTTCTCGAAGGCGTAGCCATCCGTCGCCCGATCCTTGACCGCACCCTGTCCCTCGCGGTAGACCTTGATCACGTTGAGCGTCTGAGGCGACAGATCACGCGCCGCATCCCAGGCGGTTTCTTCGCCGAGCGGTACCGGCGGCATGTCGTTGACCTCTTTGCACTTCACGACACAGGCCTTGCAACCGATGCACAGGGTCGCGTCATAGAGCATGCCGACGGCTTCCGGCGCCGGTTCCAGGTTACCCCGCGCCTCGGCCTTGCCGGCGCCCAACAGCGCCGCACCACCGCCGAGGGAGGCTTTGAGAAAATCTCTGCGTTTCATGCGGCCCCCTATTCCGAACCTTTCTCTTTACTGTCGAGCTTCTTCGACGCCATGGCCGTAGCGCCCACCGCCAGACCGACCGCGGCACCGGCGATGGCCGCCGCGCCGGGGGAGATCGCCACATTGCCTTCCCGGTCGGTGATCGAAGGGAACATGCTCGGCGGGGTATGGGTCTTCACGTCCGCCAGACTGAACAAAGGTTTGTTGAAGCCCACCCCGCCCTCGGAGCAGCCGAAGCAGGGGTGACCGACACCGATGGGCCAGACGCCGCCGCCCACATTGTTGAACTCCAGGCTCGGACAGTTGTTGTAGGTCTCGGGACCCTTGCAGCCCAGTTTGTAGAGACACCAGCCCTTACGGTGCCCCTCGTCGCCGAACTCGAGGGCGAAACGGCCGGCATCGAAATGGGGCCGACGGTAGCAGTTCTCGTGGATGAGACGCCCGTAGGCCCATTTCGGACGCCCCTTCTCGTCAATCGGCGGCAGCTTGCCGTAGGTGACGAAGTAGAGCACGGTGCCGATAAAGTTGGCCGGATTGGGCGGACAACCAGGAATGGTCACCACCGTCTTTCCGGCCAGCAACTGGGGAGCGCCCACCGCACCGGTGGGGTTGGGCGCCGCTGACTGCACACCGCCCCAACTGGCGCAGGAGCCGAATGCCACAATCGCGGCGGCGTGCTCCGCCGCCTCGCGGGTGATATCCACCATGGTCTCCCCGCCGATCTTGCAGAAGATGCCGTCCTGGGCCAGCGGTATGGCCCCTTCCACCACCAGCAGGTATTTACCCTGGTTCTCGGCCATCACCTTTCTTTTGATCTCCTCCACCTGATGACCGGCGCCGGTATCCAGGGTCTGATGGTAGTCGAGGGAGATGAGATCGAGGATGAGATGCTCCAGGGAGGGCTGCTCGGAGCGCAGCAGGGATTCGCTGGGGCCGGTGCACTCCTGCCCATGCAGCCAGATCACCGGAGGACGACGTTTCGGATCGGCGACCGCCTCGGCCATGGCCATGGCGGCGCCGGAAGGGAGCCCGAGCGAAGCGGCCACACCGCTGCAAAATTTCAGAAAAGTGCGCCGGGATACGCCCAGGCGCTTTTCCACAGCCGAAAAATCGAACGTGTTGTCTGCCATCTCAATCATCTCCGGGTATCAGTCAGACCCTGCAGGTATACAGGCTCAACAAAAAATCCCTGTATTACCGCAAAATTTGTACCGGAAATAATTAAACGATATTTATCATGGCGTTACTGAAAACAGGTCGCTTTCATGGGGCAAAAATCTGCAAACATAGTTTCCAATTTACATGTTTACCGCAAACCAGCCTTACACCCACGTCTGGGAACACTGCGGTTTCTTCGTTTTGTTTGAACGGTCCTCGGCTCTGCGCTTCCAGTTCCTTCTCGGCCACCCGATTCAACAGCTTCAGGATGGAGCGTCAGGATGTTTGCGGCTTTGTTTCGTCTTCTGATGCGTTTGATCCGCATGGCGCTAATACTCAATACGCGCCACAATCAAAATACTACCTGATTACCCATGATTCTCAGCCAACGTATTCTATGGCCGAGAATCATGGGTAATCAGGTGGATCCATAACACCACGAAGGACACGAAGAGCACGAAGCGCAATGAACCGACCGCTGAATCCATCCTTCGTGGCCTTCGTGCGCTTCGTGGTAGATTTCAGCCCATAGAGAATCCTTGCTCAGCTGGATCTATTCATCATGAGTGTGCTCTGTTTGTGATCAGGCGGCGGTAAGCGGTTATGGACGGATAGCCGAAGGGCGCCCAGCTGTCCCGCCCCTGCGGGGACCGCTGCGATGCTCGTAAAAACCGGCGAGGCTGGAACTCGCGACGTTCAAACAGCCCGCTCCGTAATTCCGGAGGCTTGTTCCCGGGTTCCGCTTCGCTCCACCCGGGCTACGGATCGGGACAGACGGGAACTTCAAGAGGAGCGAGCATCACCCCTGTAGCCTGGGTGAAACGCAGTGGAACCCGGGATCCGGCGCAACGTGGCCGCGAGCCCTCTGGAGATCGAGTGTCAGCATGGCTGATCATGCTGGGTAATCAGGAAATAATATGGCACGCACGGGGATGCTTAAGTGGGAAACAACTCAAATGAAATACAACTCGGAGCACAAGGCCGATTGTGATTCCAGCAGCACTGCGCAAGGCCCTGCATCAAAAACAAGGCGATCACCTCATAGCAAGGAAAGTCGGTGACAGCTTGGTTTTGGAACGCCGCGAAGCGATAGAGAAGCGTCTAGTGGATCGATTTCGTCATATCCCGCAGGAGGTAAGCCTGTCAGATGAACTCATCGCCGAGCGCCGAGCGGAAGCGGCCAGAGAAGAAAAAGAGGATCCGGCTTGATTCTGGATGCCTCGGCCTTGTTGGCCTTTTTACACAGTGAGCCAGGCGCCGATCAGGTTCGCATGGTATTGGTTACAGCCCAAGCATCAACGGTAAATTGGGCCGAAGTCCTGCAAAAGTCACTGCGCCATCAAGTTGATATCACTAATCTGCAAGAAGTATTTACCGAAATCGGAGTTCCTGATCACACTTCGGCCAGCAGCCGGTCGATCATGGACTCCGCCTGGCTCAGGTAGCCGCCGCCGAACAGATTGAGGTGGTTGAGGATGTGGTAGAGATTATAGAGCGTCTTGCGGGTCGAGTAGCCGGGCGAGAGCGGCCAGGCCGCCTGGTAGGCATCATAGAAACGGCTGCCGAATCCGCCGAACAATTCCGTCATCGCCAGATCCGTCTCCCGGTCCCCGTAGTAGACCGCCGGATCGAAGATCACCGGTTGACCCGAGCCGTCATAGGCGAGGTTGCCGCCCCACAGGTCACCGTGCAGCAAAGAGGCCTCGGGCTGATGATCGAGCAGCACCGGGAAATGCTCCAGCAGACGCTCTCCTTTACGCTGCAGTGCGCCGCTGTAACCGTTGCGGGCCGCCAGTTCGAGCTGGAACCCAAGCCGGTTCTCCCGCCAGAACGCCACCCAATCCGGCATCATACGGTTAGGCTGATGGGTGGAGCCGATGGTGTTGTCCCGTATCCAGCCGAAACCGGACTGGACGTGGCGGTGCATCGCGGCCAGACGCTCACCGGCGAGCGCCGCGCCGTCCCGGGCGCCGTGTCCCATCTCAACGAACTCCATCACCAGGTAGGACTCCCCATCGCACAGGCCGCTGCACAGGGGTTCCGGAATCCTCAAGGTCCGGGTTCGAGCCAAGGTCCGCAGGCCATCCGCCTCGGCCTCGAACATATCCAGCAGAGTCGCCCGATTGAGCTTGACGAAGTAGTTACGCCGGCCATCACCCAGGCGCACCCCGGTATTGATGCAACCGCCGCCCATGCTGCGCGGTTCCTGGGGATTGAACGCCTCTCCGGTGGTCTGCGCAATGTGCTGCGCGATGATCTGCCAATCGGTCATGCCCTCCCCCCTTTGTATCAACCCGCCCACAGCATCGGAGCGGTTGCCTGTTAACGGATACGAACCGCCTGCGACACGCAAAACAATTGACCTAAGTCAAGCTTATTCACACACCTCACATGCTGCAGCACAACAATCAGCAAAATACAACTTTTATTACTATTAGAACTCTTTAATAAACTGTAATTTATTGTATTTACATGCATTTTACAAAAGTGGCGAAAAACTGGCCAATCTAACAACATTTCAACGGACACAAGGACTAAGCACGTTTGTCAAAATAGTTTCCACAAAGTTATCCACAGGAGCTGTGGACAATTATTTTGGCTGAAAACCCACGCAAACGCACCCGGATGGTGCAAATTCCCGCCCTCACAACCAGCGGCGAATGCGCATCCAGATCCCCACGCCGATCGCCAGCGCCCCCATGCCCGCCGCGACCAGGACGAAGCCCCAGGGATTGTTCACCCCGGGCAGACCCATCACGTTCATGCCGAACACCCCGGTGAGAAACGACAGGGGGAGAAAGATCGCGGTGACCAGGGAGAGCACATACATGCGCTGATTCTGCTGCTCGGCGATGCGGTTGCGCAGCTCCTCCTGCATCAGGATCGCGCGCTCACGGGCAAGATCCAGGTCCTCCACGTTGCGGGTGGTACGATCCGACCACTCCCGCAGTTCGAAGGCCTGGCGTTCGTCAAGCAGACCGGAGCGCAGTCGGTACATGGCTTCCAGGGCATCCCGTTGCGGGGCGAGATAACGCTTCAACTGGGCCGTGCGACGACGTAATTCGGTGAGATCATGGCGGACTTCGGTCGGGTTGAGGGTGTCCAGAGCCTCCTCGATACCCTCCAGGGCTTCCTCGGTTTCATCCACCACCTGGCCGATGCGGATCACCAGCCGCTCCACCACTTCAAGCAGGAATTCGCCGGTGGTGGACGGTCCACGACCTTCATCCAGAGCCTGTCGGACGTCCTGGATCGACATCAGGCGTCGATGAGACTTACGCGCCGTGACGATGAGCCGGTCCGTCAACCACATCCGCAGTGAGACCATATCCTCCGGATCGGCATCCTGATTGAGATTCACGCCGCGTAACACCATCAGGACACCCTCGCCATGGGCGGTGGCCCGAGGACGGGTCTCCGGACTGGTCATCACATCGGTGATCTGAGGATTCAGGCCGAGGGCGGACATCACCGGCGCGCACTCAGGATCGTCGCTCTGCATATGCACCCAGAGGTTCGGCGGCGGAACATCCGGCAACTGCTCAAGTGACTGGGCGCCGCCCTGGCCATTGAGTTGGTAGATATGAACGATGCTGTTTACCAGGGGTATGGAAGCCATGAGCCTTCATCTAATATTGTTGGGTCGCTTACTGGTGTCGCAAGACATACCAGGTAATTACCTAGATGAAGACTACCCTAGCAGGGTGTTGAAATTCTACTCAGACGGTACGACCCTGGGTAAATAACCGCCTCTAAATCCTCATTTACTCCAGTAAACTGGGGGGTCTGAGATTTTCGTCCTGTCTCGCACTCGCCTGAACAAATTTCAACAGCCTGCTGGGGTAAAAACCAATGTCTCACAGTTGGAAGCATTGGATGTTCGTAGCCTCTTGCTACACATTTGAGAAGCCATTTGTCGTGATATCTACGTATAGCAGATCCGAAAACGTCACCGGGAAGAGAAACAGTTGAAAATCATTATTCCCTCCTGCTCCATCGAGCATGCCATCCAATAAGAAACTATGTTCCACTGTCGTGTCATCGGTCGTCAAACCGCGAAAGGTCACCAAACAATACAATTCGTGCCCGCCGACTCCAGGTATCTATTATCTGAAGCTTAGTGCCTCATGATAGAGTGCGCGCATGGAATCGGAGCCTATCCTGCAAATCGTCCTCGCCGGCCCTCTGCGGACTGCCTTCGACTACCTGCCTCCAGCCCGGGGGGACTTCAACCCGCAACCCGGCTGCCGATTCCAGGTACCCTTCGGGCGCGGCAGCCGGATCGGCCTGTTGATTCGAGTCAGCGCGAATTCCAGCCTGCCCGAAAAGTCCCTCAAGCGGGCGATCCGGCAGCTCGACCCACGCCCCCTGTTCACCTCCGAGGACCTGTACCTGTTGAACTGGGCTGCGGACTACTATCAGCATCCGCTGGGTGATGTAGTTTTCCATGCCCTGCCCATCAACCTGCGCAAGGATCGTCCCCAGCAACACATCACAACACCCGGCTACCGGCTCACTCAGCAGGGTCGGGGGATCGAACCCGAATCACTGAAACGGGCTCCGAAACAACGTGAAATCCTGCAGCGGCTCATCAATACCCCCGGAGGATTGACGACCCGGCAGTTGTCAGACGATGTCTCAGCCATCCACGGGGTGTTGAGAACACTGACGGACAAAGGCTGGATCGAGGCCTGTCAGCTGAGCGAGGACAATGCACCGGAATCGCCACCAGGGGCAAAACGCCATGCCCTGAACAGCCAGCAGCAGCAGGCTGTGGACGCGGTGCGTACACATCTCGGACGGTTTCAACCCTTCCTTCTCGACGGAGTCACCGGCAGCGGCAAGACCGAGGTCTACCTCTACCTGGTGGAAGCGGCCCTGCAGGCCGGCCGCCAGATCCTGGTGCTGGTACCGGAAATCGGCCTCACCCCCCAGTTGCTGCAACGCTTTCGCAATCGCCTGGGAGACCGGGTCATGGCGCTGCATTCCGGACTGGCGGATGGTGAACGGGAGCGGGTCTGGCAGGCCATGCGTACGGCTCGGCAACCCGTGCTGATCGGCACCCGCTCCGCGGTGTTCTGCCCTCTGCCGGACCTGGGGCTGATCATCGTCGACGAGGAGCATGACCTCTCATTCAAACAGCAGGAGGGGTTCCGCTATTCCGCCCGGGATCTCTCTCTGGTGCGCGCCCGACAACACGACTGCCCGGTCGTGCTGGGTTCCGCGACCCCGTCCCTGGAGTCCCTGCGCAATGCCCGGGAAGGCCGCTATAAACTCCTGAAACTGCCCCACCGCGCCGCCCAGTCCCAGCTGCCGAAACTGCAGCTGGTGGACATCCGAAATCTGACCCTCAACCACGGCCTCTCCCCGGTGCTGATCCGGGAGCTGAAAAAGACCCTGGACAGCGGTGAGCAGGCGATGGTGTTTCTCAATCGCCGGGGCTATGCGCCGATGCTGACCTGCCATGCCTGCGGCTGGCTCACCGACTGTCCCCGCTGCGATGCACGAATGACCCATCATCGGCAGAAAAACCTGCTCTGGTGCCACCACTGCGGCCATCAGCAGCGGGTACCGAAGCAGTGTCCCGAATGCGGCAGCCCCGATCTGCGCCCCATGGGGCAAGGCACGGAGCGGGTGGAGGAGCGTTTGAGGGAGCTGTTTCCCGACACCCCCCTGGCGCGCATCGACCGGGACACCACCCGGCGCAAGGGCAGCCTGGAAAAGATGCTGGGGGATGTTCGCGCCGGGCGCTTTCCCCTGTTGCTCGGTACCCAGATGCTGGCCAAGGGCCATCACTTCCCCGCGGTGACCCTGGTGGCGATCCTGGACGTGGACCAGGGTCTGTTCGGCGCCGATTTCCGTGCCGGGGAGCGGATGGCGCAACTCATCCTGCAGGTGGCAGGTCGGGCTGGACGGGCCGAGCGGCCCGGACAGGTGCTGATTCAGACCCGGCATCCCGATCACCCGCTGATGCAACTGCTGATCCGTGAGGGTTACCCGGCCTTCTCTGCCGAAGCCCTGGAGGAGCGCCGACTGGCGCAACTGCCGCCTTTCACCCACCAGGTGCTGATCCGCGCCGAGGCGAGCGATGCACGCCATCCTGAAGGTTTTCTCAAGCAACTGCTGGCGGGCGGCCCGCCCCCCGAGGACCTGCCGGGCATCGAGTTCTGGGGACCGGTGCCGGCACCCATGGAAAGACGCGCGGGCAAGACCCGTGCGCATCTGCTGGTTCAGTCCACCCAGCGCGCCCTGCTGCACCGCTGGCTCAAGGACCTGCTCATGCGCATTGATCAGCTCCCCATGAGTCGCCGGGTGCGCTGGTCGGTGGATGTGGATCCTCAGGAGATGTTCTAGCGTTGGGTTAGGGTATTGGCTTCGCTCAGAGTGAAGGGCGATGTCAGGGGGGTTGTAAGATTCCGTAGTGCTTCGCCTTCTGCCGGATCCCGGGTTCCACTTCGTTTCACCCGGGCTACGGGTGATAGATTCCCGTGTGACCCGAACACCGTAGCCCGGGTGCAGCGAAGCGGAACCCGGGAACAACCCTTCATAATTCCGAAGCGGGTTGTTTGTCTCGTTCCCACGCTCCGCGTGGGAATGCAGACCCGGGCTTGCACATGCCTAACAGGTTTGGGTAATGCGATGTGATGTCGACAGGCATTCCCACGCGGAGCGTGGGAACGAGGAAAAGATTGATTTTATGGACCCCAGTTTCTGGCGTAGTGTCCGCATCGCCGTGCTGCATGGATCTCTGCACTCAGGGCGAAGGAAAACGTCTGGAGGGTTTTGTATTATCCAGTAGTGCTTCACATTCTGCCGGATCCCGGATTTCGCTTCGCTCCATCCGGGCTACAGGTTCGGCAGGATTCGCTCAGCCTTTTTCGATTTCCGAGGCAATAACCGACAGATCCTCATGCCGCACATCCTTGCCGGTTACCAGGAAGATCACGTATCCACCAATGTTCTTTGCATGCCCGCCAATGCGTTCCAGGGCACGCAGAGCCAGCACGATATCCACCACCAGGCCCACATTGCGATGATCTTCCATGATGAAGGTGGTCAGGCGCCTCAGGCTGGCGCGAAACTCTTCATACAGTTCCTGGTCCTGGCGAATCACCTCGATGGCCATGTCCAGGTTCAAGTCGATAAAGGCCTGCAGGCTCTGGGTCAGCATCTCGTCAACGAATTCCGCCATGCTGTAGATGTCATGCAGGATCTCGTTACCGGGCGGATTTTTTCCGCTGTCATAAAAGTGGATCGTAAGGTTTGCGATCTTGCGCGCCTCATCACCCACCCGCTCCAGGTCCGCCACGGTCTTCTGTACGGTCAGGATGTCACGCAGATCCTTGGCCATGGGTTGTCGCCGGGCGATCAGCTTGATGATCTCTTCATCCACCTGGATATCGATCTCATTGAGCTTGCGATCCCGGTCGATGACCTGGCCCGCAGCCTTGGGATTCTCGTCCTTGAGGGTCTGCACGGCCCGGCGCAGCTGATCCAGACCCAGGTTCCCGAGTTCAAGCACCAACTCGTTGAGGTGATCGAGCTCTTTGTTGAATGCCTTCACGGTATGCCCAGTAATCATTTCGTTCATGTTTGTTCTCTAACCGAAACGGCCGGTAATGTAGTCTTCCGTCAACTTGTGTCGGGGTGCGGTAAAAATCTGATCGGTCTCACCCACTTCAATCAGCTTGCCGAGATGGAAGTAGGCGGTTCTCTGACTCACCCGGGCGGCCTGCTGCATGGAGTGGGTGACGATGGCGATGGTGTAGTTCTCGCGCAATTCGTCGATCAACTCTTCTATCTTCGCGGTGGCGATGGGATCGAGGGCGGAACAGGGTTCGTCCATCAGGATCACCTCGGGACTCACGGCAATCGCCCAGGCGATACACAGACGTTGCTGCTGGCCGCCGGAGAGCCCGGTACCGGGCTGGTCCAGACGGTCCTTGACCTCGTTCCACAAGCCCGCCTTGACCAGAGAGGTCTCGACGATTTCGTCCAGATGGGATTTGTTGTCACTCAATCCGTGGATGCGCGGGCCGTAAGCGATGTTGTCATAGATCGACTTGGGGAAGGGATTGGGCTTTTGAAACACCATCCCAACGCTGGCCCGCAACGGCACCACATCCAGACTGCCATCGTAGATATCCATGCCGTCCATCATGATCTGTCCGGTGACCCGGCACACGTCGATGGTGTCGTTCATCCGGTTGAGACAACGCAGGAAGGTGGACTTGCCGCAGCCTGAGGGGCCGATCATGGCGATGACCTGGTTCTTGCCGATATCGAGACTGACATCGAAAATCGCCTGTTTCTCGCCATAGAAGACGTTCACGTTGCGACAGGTCATGCGCGGATCCTCGACATGAATCTCACCCACGGTGCCTTCGCCCATTTCTCTTTGAATCACTTTAGCCTCGGCATTCTCGGTCTGCGCCGATACAAACTTGCGGGTACTGACGGCCGTTGTTTCATTTATGATCCGATCCACGATAACCTCACTTGCGCGGTTTTACCAACGCCGTTCAAACTTCTTTCTCAGCCACACGGCCAGCAGATTCATGCTGATGAGAAACATCAACAGCACCATGATCGCGGCCGAGGTGCGCTCCACGAAGGCCCGTTCCGGGCTGTCGGCCCAGAGATAGATCTGTACCGGCAGCACCGCGGAGGGATCCATGATGCTGCCCGGAATGTCCACGATGAACGCCACCATGCCGATCATCAGCAGCGGCGCGGTCTCACCCAGAGCCTGAGCCATACCGATGATGGTGCCGGTGAGCATCCCCGGCATGGCCAGGGGCAGCACATGATGGGTGATGGTCTGCATCGGCGAGGCGCCCACCCCGAGCGCCGCCTCGCGAATCGAGGGGGGCACCGATTTGAGGGCGGCGCGACTGGCGATGATGATGGTTGGCAGGGTCATCAGGGCCAGCACCAGGCCACCCACCAGGGGCACCGAGCGGGGCAGACCGAAAAAGTTGATAAACACCGCCAGACCCAGCAGACCGAAGACGATGGAAGGTACCGCCGCCAGGTTATTGATGTTCACCTCGATAATGTCGGTCCAGCGGTTCTTCGGCGCGAACTCCTCCAGATAGACCGCCGCGGCCACACCCACCGGAAAGGCGATTGCCAAACAGATCAGCAGGGTGAAGAAGGAGCCGACCGCCGCGCCACGGATACCCGCCAGCTCCGGTTCCCGGGAATCCCCCGCGGTAAAGAAGGTGGTGTTGAAACGTTTTTCGATCCTTCCCTCTTCCTGCAACTTGTGGATCCAGCCCAGCTGATCATCCTTCACCCGCCGGTCCGATTCGGGCAGGCGCAGGTCGATGTGTCCCTTGATCAACATATCGACATCGTCGTCCGCCTCAACCCACACAGACTCCTGGGTGCCGATCAGGGCCGGGTCGTCCATCACCCGCTCGCGCAGTTTGTGATCCGCCCCGCTACTGACCAGACCATAGAGTTTCTTCTTGTCACGCCGGCTGGAGACATCCGGGAACATCTCCCGCATCGCGGCCTTGACCACGGCCCCGTAGTTCCCCTTTGCCAGGACCTGGGGATCGGTCTCACCTACCGGTGCAATCTGTTGTGGATCGTAGCTGATGTCCAGCTTGATGAAGGTCTGCTGGAAGGCGGTATAGCCGTTCGAAAAGATGGTGACGAAGAGGAACGAGACGAACACCAGGCCGGTGACGATGGCGCCCAGACCCAGCCAGCGGAAATACCTTTCCCGACGATAACGCCTGTCGAGTCCCGCGGCGACCCGTTTCATGGTGCTCGCATGTTGCTGATCTTGATTATTCATACTGTTCCCGATACTTGCGCACGATGTGCAGGGCGAACATGTTGAGCGCCAGGGTGATGACGAACAGCACCAGAGCCAGGGCAAAGGCCGCCAGGGTCTTGGCGCTGTCGAACTCCTGGTCACCCACCAGCAGGGTCACGATCTGCACAGTGACCGTAGTCACCGCCTCCAGAGGATTGGCGGTCAGGTTCGCGGAGAGTCCCGCGGCCATCACCACGATCATGGTCTCGCCGATCGCCCGGGATACGGCCAGCAGCACGCCACCCACGATGCCCGGCAGAGCCGCCGGGATGATGACCTGACGGATGGTCTCGGAGCGGGTCGCACCCAGAACGTAAGAGCCGTCGCGCATCGCCTGGGGCACTGCGTTGATCACATCGTCGGAGAGGGACGAGACAAAGGGGATGATCATGATGCCCATCACCACGCCGGCGGCCAGGGCCGATTCCGAGGAGACGGTCAGGCCGATGGCATGACCCGCGTCACGGAACATGGGCGCAACGGTCAAGGCGGCAAAGAAGCCGTAGACCACGGTCGGGATACCCGCCAGGATCTCCAGCACCGGTTTGGCCAGGGTACGAAAATGTTTGCTTGCGTACTCCGCCATGTAGATCGCGGCCATCAGACCGATGGGTACCGCCACCACCATCGCAATGAAGGTAATGAGCAGGGTACCGGCAAACAGGGGTACCGAACCGAAGACTCCGGAAGAGCCGACCTGATCGGCACGGATCGCGGTCTGCGGGGACCACTCGAGCCCGAACAGGAACTCGGTGATCGGAATCTGTTGGAAAAAGCGAATCGACTCAAACAGCACCGACAACACGATGCCGATGGTGGTGAAGATCGCCAGGGTGGAACTCGAGAGCAGGAAGAAGTTGATAGCCTTCTCAACCCGGTTCCGGGCCCGCTGCTCAGGGGTAATACGGCTTCTCGCCCAGACAGCACCACCGATTGCGATACTCAGCGCGACCACGAAGAGTGCCGCGTGGCTGATGTTCATCAGGCTGGTATAACGCTCAGCGGCCTGACTCATGGTCTCGTTCACGCCGGATGAGACGATGTTCCCGTTGGCCAGATTGCGAACGTCGTTGAGCACCAGTTCGAAACGGGATTCAGGCAGGTTTCGAATCTCCTTGGGCAGCCCCTCGACCACCAGGCCCATCACCACACTTTCCTGGAAAACGACCCACAGGACCAGCAGGATCAGCGCCGGTACACCACACCACAGCGCGGTGTGAAGTCCGTAGTAGGAGGGTAGCGAGTGGAGGTTCCGAACCCGGCCATTCACCAGACTGAGAGACCGTTTGCGACCGAACCAGTAGGCCAGTGACATCAACCCCAATAACAGGATGATGAGCGTAGACGTATGCATAATCGCTTACCGAAAAAACGGCTGCCTTCCGGGTTCGGGAGGCAGCCGCCAGGTCGAGCCTGATTAGAGTTTCAGGGTTTTCAGAGCCTCGACATCTTCCTTGAATGCCTTACGCTCGGCTTCGGGCATGGGAATCAGGCCCTTGTCAGCCAGGTAACCCTCTTCGCCCCAAGCCTTATCGCTGCTGAACTCGGCCAGATACTCTTCGATACCGGGGATGGTGCCCACGTGCGCCTTCTTCACGTAGAAGTAGAGCGGACGGGAAACCGGGTAGCTGCCGTCGGCGATCTGCTCGAAGGTCGGGGCAACTCCGTCGATCACGGAACCCTGCACCTTGTCGGAGTTCTGATCCAGAAAGCTGTAGCCGAATACGCCCAGGGCGTTCTTGTTGGCTTCCAGTTTCTGTACGATCAGGTTGTCGTTTTCACCGGCTTCGATGTACTTGCCGTCTTCACGAATGGTGTGACAAACGCCTTTATAAGCCTTCTTGTCCTGCTTTTTCATCGCTTTGATCCAATCGAAGGTCTTACAACCTCCTTCCATGGCCAGTTCGGCGAAGGCATCACGGGTACCGGAGGTCGGAGGAGGACCCAGCACCTCGATACCGATATCGGGCAGATCCTTGTTCACTTCCTTCCAGGTGTTGTAGGGGTTGGCGACCAGCTTGCCGCTCTCGGGATCCTTCGGATCCGGAACCTGCTTGGCCAGGGCCAGGAAGATGTCGCGACGGCTCAGGGAGAACAGGGGTGCGGCTTTGGAGTTGGCCATGGCGATACCGTCATAACCGACTTTCACTTCCACGATCTCTTTCACGCCGTTCTTATCGCAGGACTCGACCTCGGACTTCTTGATCCGGCGGGAGGCGTTGGTGATGTCTGGATGCTCGACACCCACACCGGCGCAGAACAGTTTCAAACCGCCGCCGGAGCCGGTGGACTCGATCTTGGGGGTCTTGAACGGGGTGGTTTTACCGAACTGTTCGGCGACCACGGTGGCGAAAGGATAGACGGTGGAGGAGCCCACGATACTGATGTAGTCACGGGCTGCGGCCATGCCGGCAAAACCGGTCAGGGAAACCGCGATCGCTGCGGAAATCAGCTTTTTCATAATCTTAATTCTCCCTCAGAGAGTGTGTCAGCCGTCGCTGAACGGCGTACTGTAATTTCAGTGTTGCAGAGCATAGGCGTCCAACATGAACGCTGGATGAGCGAAATATGACCGTTTTGTTACAGACGTTCGGAAAACCGGTAGCCGGCGCCCCGCACCGTCTGCAGCAGCTTGTCCTTGCCGGTATCCTCCAGGGCCTTGCGCAGACGCCGGATATGCACGTCCACGGTGCGCTCCTCGATATACACGTTGGTGCCCCAGACCCGGTCAAGCAGCTGGCCCCGGGAAAACACCCGTTCCCGGTGGGTCATGAAGTAGTGCAACAGGCGGAACTCCGTGGGGCCCAGGTCGACGACCTGCTCTTCGGAGGTCACCCGGTGACTCACCGGGTCGAGTTGCAGACCCTGGCAGTTGAGCACCTCCCCGGCCAGCAGAGGGGAGACCCGGCGCAGAATCGAACGAATCCGGGCCAGCAGTTCACGAGCCGAGAACGGCTTGGTGACATAATCCTCCGCACCGATTTCGAGTCCCTTGACCTTGTCGTTCTCCTCGCCCTTGGCGGTGAGCATGATGATGGGTATCGATTCGGTTTCACTGTCCTGCTTGAGACGGCCCGCCAGCTCGATGCCGCTCATGCCGGGCAGCATCCAGTCGAGCAGGATCAGGTCGGGGCGGGACTTCTTGATGAACCCGATCGCCTGTGTGGCGTCCTCGACCACATCCGCCTGGAAGCCGTCCTGCTCCAGAATAAAGCGCAGCATCTCACCCACCGCCGGTTCATCGTCCACGGCCAGAATTCTTGGTATCGCCATCTCCGTTTCCTAGTCATCAGATAGATCTGCCGGATATTAAACAGGAGCTTTGTTACATCCAAATGACAGCGCACAGAGACGCCCGCCCCGCGGGTTTCAGCGGGGATTGCGTCAGGAATGGCGTTTTTCGGATACGGGGGTCGCGTAATGCGACACCCGATGGGCAGGATTCAATTGCAATCCAGGGCAGGATCCAGCAACGAGGGATTGATCAGGGCATTGGGTCGTCCACGCACCCCGGACTGGCTGATGACCCAATCGTACAGTTCCGGTTGGGGTTTCCAGAACATCACCCCGATGCCTTCGGGCTGGACATGGGTCACAACGCCCATGACCGACCATTGACGGCCGCCGCGGAACAGCTCAAGCTCCACCAGCGCTCCGGTGAGCATGGTCAGACTCTCGGTGCTGAGGAAGATCCCCTGCATGGAACAGTTCACCGCCTTGGCCGGCATCAGCCGCTGCTTGCGGTAGCGGATATAGACATCGCCGTCCAGGGGATAGCGTTTACTGTAGCGTTTTTCGACTGACATGATTTTCGTTTCCGTCTTTTGGGTACCCGTTCAGTCTAGAAGGGCCAAATGACCGCCGTGTGACGGTGAAATGAAGCGTTTTTGACCCTTTGCTGAGGTATTCCGCTCCCCGGACCCGCCACACCGGTATGCGCATGCGGACACCCCAGCGCTCCCACGTTTCCGCGATTTCCTGGTATCCTTGCCCACCCCAAAACAGGTTTTAGCCACGACAGCCATGAAGAAACAAATCGAGGACCTGGTCTATTCGGCACTGCAGCAACTCGCCAGCCAGGGTTTGATCCCCGCTGAGGCACTGACCCGCCCTAAGATCGACCGCACCAAAGACAGCAGTCACGGCGACTTCGCTACCAACGCCGCGCTGGTGCTGGCGAAACCGGCCGGGCGCAATCCCCGGGAACTGGCCCAGGCGCTGGTCGCGGCCCTGCCGGCCTCCAAGCTGGTGGCCAAGTACGAGATCGCGGGTCCCGGTTTCATCAACTTCACCCTCACCCAGGACGCCTACCATGCGCTGATCCCGGAGATTCTCCGTCAAGGACACGGCTTCGGCCGCAGCGATTTGGGAGCGGGAAAAAAGGTTCAGGTCGAGTACGTCTCCGCCAACCCCACCGGCCCGCTGCATGTGGGGCACGGCCGGGGCGCGGCTTACGGCTCCGTGGTGGCGGACCTGCTCGAGGCGGCGGGTTTCCAGGTGCACCGGGAGTACTACGTCAACGATGCGGGACGGCAGATGGACATCCTCGCCACCTCGGTTTGGCTGCGCTATCTCGAGCTGTGCGACGCCACCCTGACCTTCCCCGCCAACGGCTATAAAGGCGACTATGTATGGGACATCGCCGCCACCCTACACCGGGATCATGGCGAGACCTACCGCCACGACGCCGCCGAAGTCTTCGATGGAGTCCCCGCGGACGAACCCGCCGGGGGTGACAAGGAGGCGCACATCGACGGACTGATCGACCAGGCGAAGAAACTGCTTGGCGACAACCGCTACCGCTTTGTCTTTGAGCTGGGGCTCAACACGATATTGGACGACATCCGGGACGACCTCTCCCTGTTCGGCGTGCGCTACGACGAATGGTACTCGGAGCGCAGTCTCACCGAGTCCGGCGCGGTAAACCGGGTTATCGAGCGCCTGCGCGCCAGTGGCCACCTGTACGAGAAAGAGGGTGCCCTGTGGTTCCGTTCCACCGATTTCGGCGACGACCTGGATCGGGTCGTGGTACGGGACAACGGTCAGACCACCTACTTCGCCTCGGATATCGCCTACCACCTGGACAAGATGGAGCGCGGTTTCGACCGGGTCATCGACATCTGGGGCGCCGATCATCATGGCTATGTGCCCCGGGTCAAGGCGGCCCTGAGCGCCCTGGGCAACCAAGCGGACAAGTTGGATGTGCTGTTGGTGCAGTTCGCGATCCTCTATCGCAACGGCGCCAAGGTTCAGATGTCGACCCGCTCCGGTGAATTCGTGACCCTGCGGGAGCTGCGCAAAGAGGTTGGCGCGGATGCGGCCCGTTTTTTCTATGTGATGCGAAAATGCGAACAGCACATGGATTTCGACCTGGATCTGGCCAAGTCCCAATCCAGCGACAACCCGGTCTACTACGTCCAGTATGCCCATGCGCGCATCTGCAGTGTGCTGCAGCAGGCGGCCGAGCAGCAGATCGTCATCGAAAGCGACCCCCGCGCGGTGGACTACCATTGCCTCAGCGAACCCCATGAGCAGGCCCTCATGACTAGGCTGGCTAAATACCCGGAAATCCTCGAGCTGTCGGCCCTCAATGAGGAACCCCACCAGCTGACCCACTATCTGCGGGACCTGGCCACGGACTTCCATACCTACTACAACGCCCATAAATTCCTCATCGAGGATAAGGCGTTGCGCAATGCCCGGCTGCAGCTGATCCTGGCCACCCGCCAGGTGTTGCGCAACGGCCTGGGACTGCTGGGGGTCAGCGCCCCGGAAAAGATGTAACCCGGAACCTGCGGAAATGGCGGACTATAAACATCGTGCCGGCGGCGCCAAGCCCCGCGCCAAAACCAGCTGCAGCTGCGGTTTTCACCTGTTTGCCGGAGTGGTGGCCGGAGCCTTCCTGATGGGGTTGGCCTGGCTTCAGCTCGGCCCGCAACTCGCCGACGGGGATGTGCCCGGGATCAAGTCACGTCCGCAGCCGAAGACCGCCCAGGAGTCATCACCCCCGGCGCCGAAGCCCACCTTCGAGTTCTACACCATCCTGCCGGAAATGGAGGTAGTGATCCCCGACGAGGAGATCGTCGCACCCGAAGAGCCGCCGGTGGCACACAAACCGCAGCCCCGTGAGACGACCACCGCTTCGATTCCGGAACAGGGGGGATACATCCTGCAGATGGGTTCATTCCGCAAGTACCAGGATGCGGACCGCCTCAAGGCACGCCTGGCGCTGATCGGCATCGAGGCGGAGATCCAGAAGGTCAGCATCAACAACCGGGATACCTATCATCGGGTGCGCAGCGGCCCCTATGCCACCCAGTCCCAACTCAATGCGGCCCGCAAACTGGCCCGGGAAAACGACATCACCAGTCTGGTGATCAAACTCAAAAACTGAAGCATCGAGCGAAAACACAGCATGACTCAACTACCCGCCTGCCCGAAATGCGGCTCGGAATACACCTACCAGGACGGCCCGCTACTGATCTGTCCCGAGTGCGCCCACGAATGGTCGCCTGAGGAAGCCAACACTCAAGCGTCCGACGAACTCATCGTCATGGACGCCCACGGCAATCGGCTTGAGGACGGAGACAGCGTATCCGTCATCAAGGACCTGAAGGTCAAAGGCAGTTCATCCGTTGTTAAAGTGGGTACGAAAGTGAAGAACATCCGTCTGGTCGAGGGCGACCACAACATCGACTGCAAGATCGATGGTATCGGCGCCATGAAGCTCAAATCCGAGTTCGTCAAGAAATCCTGATCTCCGCCAACCGTCATGCGGACGGATTCCGCAGGCGGTGCCGCCAAAGCCCCAGCACGTACATCACGCCAAAGGAGAAGCTGATCAACGAAGAGATCGCCATAAAGGCCATACTCTCCTGCAGCTCGTGCGCATAAGGGTGCTCCGACATCAACAGCAGCGGAATGCCTCCGAGCCCTCTTAACAGGTAGATGGCCGCGATGCCCGCCAAAACAGTTTTCAACCAGGGCAATCGCCGCATCAGACCGGCCCCTGAAAATGCATACAGCCCCCAAACAGCGAACACCGCAGCGATGCACAAGGTCAGGATCGCAGGATAGACATCCCCTTCTTCCGCCATACGAGCCAGCGCTTCCCCTGCCCCGAAAAAGCGATACCATCCACCGCCACCGATCACTATGGCGATGTGCAGCGCGGCCACTGCAAGACTGCACAGGCCTCCCGCCAACAGAAACGGATTGTCTGTTTTCACTTTGTCTCTCCCTGAATCGTTACACACCCGGTCATAAAAACTTCATCGCCCGATGAAGGAAATGACACAGAGCATCGCCAGAATATGTACTCGCGGAAACGCTGTACAGAGAAAGGTGCCAGGGAGGCACAGTTACTGATAGGGACCTCGGTTGCAAAACACAAGCAAGGGAATGATCCGAATTTAAAGTGGCCATCCGGCCACTTTTTTTTGCCTGCCTGCGGGCTGACCCGTGGACCTTCGAGAGTGAAGCCCTCCGGGACAACATCGAGATTGGCCCTGGCGATTCCTTCGGGATCAGCGTGTTGAACCTGGACGACTCACCCTCCAATGAGATTCGAACGGAATCCCCGTTCAAGCTGAAATATCGAAAACGAGGCCCACCCCCGCGGTCAAAACCATGGCCAACGCGCCCCAAAAAGTCACCCGGACCGTGGCCCGCAGTACCGGGGCACCCCCCGCTCGCGCCGCAAGAGCACCTAAAGATCCCAGAAACAACAGCGAACTCAGCGCCACATAGAGGATCAACTCTGATCGGGGCGCATACCAGGCCGCCAACAGGGGCAAGGCCGCTCCCACCGTGAAGGTCAGGGCCGAGGAGATCCCGGCGAGCACCGGCTGAGCCCGTCCGGTATCGGTGATTCCGATTTCATCCCGGGCATGTGCCTCCAAGGCATTGTGCGCCATCAACTGATCGGCCACCTGAACCGCCAGGTGCTCATCGAGTCCGCGCGCCACATAGATCTCGGCCAGTTCCCGCATCTCCAGTTCCCGGTCCTCCTCCAGCGCCCGTTGCTCCAGCTCCAGGTCAGCGGCTTCCATATCCGCCTGGGAACTCACCGAGACATACTCCCCCGCAGCCATGGACATGGCCCCCGCCACCAGTCCCGCCAGGCCGGCCAGCAGGACATCCGCCTGAGCCACCTGAGCGGCGGCCACGCCGATCACCAGGCTGGCGGTCGAGACGATGCCGTCATTCGCACCCATGACCGCGGCGCGCAACCAGCCGCTGCGATGTGAACGATGATGTTCTAATTGAGGCATAACTCCTACCATCCCAAAACATCGAAATACTGACTTGAACCGGAAGCGTGAATGGGACCCGCACCGGCGGACATCCCGACACCCAAGGCGCGAACCCCCGAGTCCGGTCCCGGGTCATGTTAACGCAACCCGCCCCCCTCAACAGTCCCGATAAAACACCGCCAGCCAGATTGTAATAATCTGCGGATCGGTCCAGCTCACCCGGTGCCGGGTATGCGCGGGTATCATCAGGTAGTCACCCGCGACCAGTTCGACGTCCGGCTGATCCTCAAACGCCAGCCGCGCGCCCCCCTGGAGCAGTACCACCCACTCATGCTCATCCTGATCATACCATCCCGATTCGGGGGATGCCTGACCCTGGGAAAGGATCCGCTCGATGCGCACCGAACGGTTTCGGAGTACCTCGTCGAAACACTCACGGGAGAGGCTGTCCGGTAGATGTTCAAACAGATTTCCGTCGGCCATGCAGCAACTCCTTATGGCAGTTCGACCCGTATCACCCCGTCAGGGATTTATCCGCCGGAACGGTTTCCGAACGGGCGGTCTCGCCAGGCTGGGCGCGTTTAATGGGGAAATAGAGCGGTCGCAGAAAACGGTTTCGCTCCACGATCACTTTGATGAACAGCGGAAAGGTTACGCTGAAAGCGTAGGAGATCGCCCCCGTCACCAACAACCAATCCGCGGAGAGCCACAGATTGAACCCGGTCTGCAGCTTCGCCATCAGAACATAGTGAAAGATGAGTATGAACAGACTTGCGGAGCCGAATGCCTTGAAAAACGACTTGATAGGGGAGACCCGGGAAAACAGATAGGAAATGGTCAGCACCAGGTAAATTCCGGACACCGCTCCGAATGTCGCGAGCACCGGTTCTTTGTACAACCTGCGATTGAGATCAATAGCCGCATCGGTAAACGCCACGATCGAGAAGAACACCACCAGCATCCCGCTCAGCAGCCAGGGATTGGGCTCAAACTCCCTGACATTCCGACTCAGGAAATGGCCCGCCAAGAAATACGCCATGCTGATAAAAACCAGATCGACACTGAACGGCAAGCCGGAAAGAGTGTAGCTCTGTCCTAACAAGCTGAACTCGGCCCCGTGAAACAACGCCATCCAATACACCCCGAACATAAGCATCAGGAGCAGCATCATAGACTTCAGCGCAGCAGAGCGTGTATCAAGCTTGAGCCAGCGAACCAGTACATAGGAACCCATGAACAGGGTCCACAACATGGTGAGAAACCACATCGGAGTCCAGCGGATGGTGTCACCGATGCCATAGAGAATACCCAAAGCCTCATCCAGGATGTGATCCCGGCCCAGCAGGATCGAGGTCAGCAACAGCAACCCAAGGGTGACGAAATAGGGTTTGAGCAAGGCTTCCGTCTTGCGTGCAAAAAACTCTGCCGGGGGCGCAACTGCCTTGAAAAACACCCCAGAGAGGAAGAAAAACAGAGGCATGCGGAACAGCCCCATGGCACTGCTCACTTCTGAATAACGCGACGCGAGTTGGCTGTGGTGAAATGCCACTAACAGGATACTCATACCCTTAGCCACATCGATGAGGTCGATCCGGTTACGCATGGACAGTCTCTTGTTCGTAGGTGGAAATCGGTGCCTTATCTCACGCGCGACCGAATGACTCGCGATAAACCTTCCGGGCACCCAGACCCGCAACGTCCCATTATCTCAAGCCGGGGAAACCTTGGCGAGCAACAATCCTCTAAATCACCCGCAACCCGCCCAGGGTCTGTTAACACTGAATCCGATAGGCCCAAGATCAGGTGCTGGATTCCCTTGCAGAGCCATCAAGCATCGACCAATTTGGGACCAGTTCATTAAACGGACCTCGGACTCCGATGCTACAATCCCGTGCGCGCAAAATGAACCTTGGTTTCAGCGGGCCCTACAGGCATCTGGAACCATGTTCAACAATACCCCCTGGAACGCGATTCCGACGCTGCGGTCAGAGGCAGGGGTTTCCCGTCATTTAAGATTCACTATGCACGAACCACATCATCTAGCCTATCCGGAGCACGACAAAAGGGACCTGAGGCTCGACTTCATGCGCGGTCTGATCATGGTGTATGTGGTGGTGGTGCACCTTGAGTACTACTCCCTGTTATCCATGCTCGCCTGGGAGCGCCTGGGGCTTGTCTCCAGCGCCGAGGGGTTCGTCATGCTCTCGGGTCTGGTGGTGGGTCTGGTATATGGTAAACGCGCCCGCTTGGAGGGGTTGCGCGCGGCCGCGAGCAAACTCTGGCAGCGGGCTTTCAAGCTCTACCGGGTCAATCTTTTCGTCATACTCAGCATCGCCCTGATCAGCTTCCTGCCGTACATAAACAGCTTCGAGGTCACCCATTGGTGGATTCCGAATCAACGCGACCACGCCTTCTACCTCTACCCTCCCGACATAGCGCCCTGGTGGACCTGGCTGTGGCAGGCCCTGACCCTGCAGATCGGTCCGCACCAGTTCCAGATCATCGGACTGTATGTGATCCTGCTGAGTCTCGCACCCCTCGCCATCCAGACTCTGATACGCGGTCATCTGGCCTGGCTGCTACTGATCTCCTGGTCGCTGTACCTCGCCAACCTGTTCCTGGGACTGCAACTCACACCGGCCCGCTTCGAACTGGGCTTTCCCCTGTTGTCCTGGCAAATGCTGTTCTTCACCGGTCTGGCGGTCGGTTTTTACCGGGAACAGGTGTTGGGCTGGCTGGTTGCGGACCCCAACCGCTGGTTCGGTCACCTGGCCGGCGCCCTCTGCCTGGGCTTTATCCTGCTCGCCTATAACGCACCCAACCCCCTGTTCTGGCCCTGGCCGACCGCGTCCTTCATCTCGCCCGACACCTACCTGGAGCTGCGCGGATTCTGGTTCGACAAGACGCTCCTCGGACCGGGCCGGGTGCTCAACAACTTTGCCCTGTTCGTCAGCATGTATATCCTGTTGAGCCGATACTGGCGGATCTTCGATCGGGCCCTGGGCTGGCTGCTGATTCCCCTGGGGCAGTCCTCGCTCTACGTATTCACGGTGCATGTCTATATCCTTCTGCTGGCGAGCAACCTCCCGATACCGATCCTGGGTAACCTGTTCTGGGGGACCCTGGTGCACGGCTCGGCGATCCTGCTGATCTGGCTGATGGTCAGGCACCGGGTGCTGTTCAACTGGATCCCCCGCTGAACCTGGCTGTTTCACACCAAACCGGAGAATGCTCATGAAAGACGATAGCGCCACACAGGGAACGACCTGCAACCTGCGCAGCGAACCGGACCTGTCCGGGGTGGCGGTCGTGAAACTGCATCCCGAACCCGCGTTGCCGGACTACCTGGCGGCCATGAAGCGGGCCAACGCGGAAGCGGACGCACGCCTGGGGGAACACATGCTGCTCTCCTGGTACGACCGGGACCGGGATTTCGAATCACCCCAGCATGCCAGCGAATGCCACTTGGACAGCGCCATACCCGGCTATGTGGATTACGGGATCTACCATGGCGCCACCCTGATGGTGGACATCGAGGACGGTCGTTTCGTGTTTTTCTACCTGCCGGTGGATTTGTAAACCGGTGAGTCCACAGTAGCCCGGGTGAAGCAACGCGTAACCCGGGAGATTAAGCACGGATCTCTCACAGCGTTAGGTCGGGTCAGGGCAGTGTATTCCGACATGAAGGGGATTGAGCCATTCGTCGGGTTACGCTGCGCTAACCCGACCTACGCTTACTGAGCAGTAGTGGTATTCGTTCCCACGCGGAGCATGGGAACGAGGCGATCAACCTCGGACTTACCGAGGAACATATTCCAGGTGATTGATTCTATGAATCAGTGGTTCCCGGAAAACTCCGCAACGCCATACTTCACTGATCTTCATGTGAGAGTGGAAGGGAAACACCTGGAGATGTTTGCATGGACCCACAGTCCTTTGCTTTCTGCCGGATCCCGGGTTCCACTTCGTTTCACCCGGGCCACACTGAGGAAGTCAGAATTCTTCGGTCGGTTTAACCGCGCCAGATGTAACGCTCCATGCTCGCGGGATCGCAACGGGTGCAACGGGTACCACAAGCCGCCTGGGCCTTGATCACCTCGACCCGCCCTTTGCGCACCCACTGCTCGAGCATCCCGCGCACCGCATCCGGATCGGCATCCATATGCAATGCGATATCCGCCAGGGAGGCTTCCCCCCGATCCCGCAGATAGTCCCGGATCAATGCGAGCATCAGACCGCCTCCGCTTCGGCGCCCTGCTGTTGCTTCAGGGACCACAAACGCAATCCGCCCACCACCGCGACCAGCAGGGTGACCAGAAGGACGATCCAGAACAGGCCGCTCTGAGGATGATCCTCATAGGTAGCAATCTGGTAGAACAGACTCGCGGTGATGAAGGCGATGCCGGTTGACCAGGCCACCACGAAGGCGGCCCAACGGGTACCGGCTTCCCGGCGGATGGCGCCGATGGTGGCCACGCAGGGGGAGTAGAGCAGGATGAACAGCAGATAGGCAAAGGCCCCTGCCTGACCATCGAAACGCGCCGCCATGGCGCCGAACACATCCGCGTTGACTGCCTGGGATTCGGCGGCGCTCTCCGCGGAGGAGAGATCACCCACATCCATCGCCAGCGGGTCGGTCAACAGATCCTTGACCCCGAGCAGGTTCTCGGGAACCGTGGCGGCCGCATCGCGGATCGACTGCCAGAAATCGAAAGGCGCCGCCTCAAGGGTAATCCCGGCTTCACGGTTGGCGAGGTTGGTATAGAGAGCATCCAGGGTCCCCACCACGGTCTCCTTGGCGAGAATACCGGTGAATACCCCGACGGTTGCCGGCCAGTTGTCCTCATGGATCCCGAGGGGTGAGAGCACCGGGGTCACCGCCTTGCTTACCGCACTGAGTACGGAGTGTTCGGTATCCTCGTTGCCGAAACTGCCGTCAGTGCCGATCGAGTTGAGGGTGTTGATCACCAGCACCATGATCACGATGACCTGACCGGCCTCCTTGACGAACAGCTTCACCCGGTCCCAGGTGCGCAGCAGGATGCCGCGCAGGGTCGGCATGTGGTAGTGGGGCAGCTCCATCATGAAACCGGCGCTTTCACCGGAGAGCAGGGTCTTCTTCATCACCATGCCGGTCATGATCGCCACCAGGATGCCGATCAGGTAGAGACTGAACACCAGGTTCTGCCCGGTCTCCGGAAAGAATGCCGCGGCGAACAGCACATACACCGGTAAGCGGGCCCCGCAGGACATGAACGGATTCATCAAAATGGTCAGCTTGCGTTCCCGGTCGTTTTCCAGGGTCCGGGTGGCCATCACCGCCGGCACATTGCAGCCGAATCCCACGATCATCGGGACGAAGGCCTTGCCCGGCAGTCCGATGGACCGCATGAAACGGTCCATGACGAAGGCCGCGCGGGCCATGTAACCGGAATCCTCGACCACTGAGAGGAACAGATACAGCGCGGTGATGATGGGTATGAAGGTGGCCACCACCTGGATGCCGCCGCCGGCGCCGTCGGCCAGCAGTACGACCAGTCCCTGGGGCAGACCGATCTTTTCCAACAGCAGGCCGAATCCGTCGACGAAGATCGCCCCGGCCACACCGTCGAAGAAATCGATGAAAGCGCCGCCGATATTGATGGCGAACATGAACATCAGATACATCACCCCGAGAAACACCGGAATACCGAACAGGCGGCTGAGCACCACCTTGTCGATCCGGTCGCTGGCGGTCTTCTCGAAGCGACCGCGCTTGCGGGTCACGTTCTGGGCAATCGCGTGGGCATGGCTGAATCGGCTGTCGGCGATGTGGATATCCACCTCTTCGTCGACCCGGTCCTCGATGACCTGGCGCCAGTGGCTGACCTGCGCTCGCAGCGCCTCATCCGCATAATTCAGGGCAAAGCTGTCCCATTCGAGCATCTTCAGCAACAGCCAGCGGCGTTGTGCCTGGTAGTGGCTGTCCGGAAGTTTCAAGCCCGGCTCCATCTCGTTGATCGCCTGCTCGACCAGTTCCTCCTGGGCCAGCGGGAAGCCGCCGTTGACCCGGCCCGCGGCCAGATCCTGGATGGCGCCCTTGAGTTTGGTGACCCCCTCCCCGGTGACCGCCACAATCGGCACCACCGGACAGCCCAGATCCTCGCTGAGCCGCTGCACATCGATCTCCACACCCTGCTTGCGCGCCACATCCATCATGTTGAGCGCCACCACCAGAGGCACGCCCATCTCCAGCATCTGAACCGTGAAGTAGAGATTACGCTCCAGGTTGGAGGCGTCCACGATGTTGACGATCAGATCCGCCTCACCGGACAGGAGGTAGTCCCGGGTGACCTTTTCATCCAGGGACGAAGCATCCAGGGAGTAGATGCCGGGCAGGTCGACCGCATTGACCTCGTCCCGGTCGATCATGAACTGGCCCTCCTTGCGGTCCACGGTCACCCCGGGCCAGTTGCCGGTGCGCTGACGAATTCCGGTGAGGGTGTTGAACAGGGCGGTTTTACCGCAGTTGGGATTGCCCGCGAGGGCCACTGTCAGGGTGTGTCGCGTCTCGGACTTGGCGGTTCCAGGGGTTTCGTGACAGGCCATCTCAGGACACCGGTTTCGAATCCCGAGGAAGATCCACGGGCTTCATGAGCAGTTTCTCCGCCACCCCCGCACCCAGGGCCACCCGGGTACCCTCGCTGGCGACCACCACCCCGCCGCCACGGCGTTGCAGCAGTTCGATCTCGGAACCCACCCGCAGCCCCAGGCTGAGCAGTCGATGCGCCAGATGCCGCCCGCCCATGACGCGGCTGATACAGGCTCGAGTACCGACGGGGAGCCGGGATAGTGTGAGCAATTTGTCTGAGACCGAGGAATCCAAAATTACGTTTCCGTTTACTACCAGTGGCCAACTCTAAATGTTAATGATTCTCATTAAAGCATGGCTATGGCCAGGATGCAATGCCTCATCGGGAGTATATGCCAATTCTCTAATGTTCTGACAGCCGCTTACACACCACGTCGATGCGATGAGGCTTGAGAAAATGCGCGCCGTCCTCACCCAGATGCGCGAGGAAGGCTTCGCGGATACGTGTGTATCGCGCTTCATCGATCTCCAGACGGGTGTGGGTCACCTTGAGAAACCGGTCTTCGAACTGCTCCCAGGAGGCATAGGTTCCGGGAACATTGAGAAACACCTGCGCATCCCAACTCATCTCAGGACGGGTGGCCAGGGAGCGGATCGCTTCGAAGGCCTGCTCACGCACCCGCTTCTCATCATGGATCAGACTCATCAGAGCATTGAACTCACCCTGGTAGACCGGCTCGGAAAAATAGGCCACGCCACCGGGTTTGAGCACCCGGGCGATTTCATTCATGGCCTGTCCCATCATGGAGGATGGGACATGATGCAGGGACTTGAGCATCAGTACGATATCCACGCTCGCGTCCGGCTCACTGATCGCCTGGGCTCCCTCCAGACGAAATTCCAGGTTCACCCGTGGTTCCCGCAGATTTTTTGCGTGCTGCACCTCGTCTACCTCCGCGGCGATAAACCGGGTGTCCGGATAACGGGCCGCGATGGTGCGAAGCATCCATGCGGAGCCGCACCCCAACTCCAAGACCGTTGCCCCATCGAACGACAGGAAGCGATTCATAACAGTGAGTTCCTCGCCGGATTCATAGAGCGAGGGTTGACCGAGCAGCATGGGAATGAACGACATTTAGTACTCCGATTGCACAGCCCCGTTTAACGGACTGAGCCTATTTTACTCAAACGACACGACCCTGAGTTGAAAATCGCATCGACATCCAGATTATCTGGCAGACTTCGGCGGGTAACGTATTGATCTGATCAAAATTCAACGACCGATAGAGTACCGTGTCAGTAATAAAATTCAGCCTCAAAACTTGATCGCCGATGATAAATGCACTAGACCTAATGCACGATCAGAACATTCTCTTCAATTTTTCAGGGATATGCGTGTATCGGCATCCGCTCCAACCCACAGATCCCGGATCCTAGCGGTCGCTCATACCCATAAGAGTATGACGTAAAGACTTCAGCCGGTCCCGCTACAAATTCTTTAAATTCAGGTCAGCGGGAGAATGTCGCTGCTCGGCAAGGCAACCAGGGACTGTTAACACCCATCCGACGAGTTCTCAGGATTGGCTTTAACAGGGCAGGCTTATGGATAAAGCGCAGGTGGCATTTACAAAGCGATTCTTCCTTCTCTGGATCCCCCTGATCCTGGTGACCGCCGGTGTCGCCGGGCTGCTCTATCGCGACGAAACCGATGCCAGACTGGGCCTGCTCATGGCCGGAGAGGTGCACGAACTGCTTTTGGCCGAAGAGATCATCTCTCACGAATTCCGCATTCTGTCGGGTGACATCCGAATTCTGTCCAGCGGTACACCGCTCAACCACTGGCTGGAAAGGCCCGACGACAGGCTCAGAGCGCAGGTAGAGTACGATTTCACCAGCTTCTCCAGAGAACGCGGCGTCTACGACCAGATCCGCTTACTGGACGAACACGGCCGTGAGCGGATTCGGGTCAATTGGAACAACGGCGCCCCGGCGGCGGTTCCCGAATCGGAACTGCAGGACAAGCTGGCCCGGTACTATGTCACTGAAACGATGAAACTGCCCGAAGGCGCCATTTACGCCTCCCCCCTCGATCTCAACATCGAACACAAACAGATCGAGCTCCCCATCAAGCCGATGCTCAGAATCGGTATGCCGCTGTTCGATCATACCCACAGGCTATGCGGCGCCATCATACTGAACTATTTGGGACAACCCTTGCTCGATCGACTCAGAAGCATGCGCGACGAAATGGGCGACCATCACTGGCTGCTCAACAGCGAGGGCTACTGGATGGCCGGGCCAAGCGCCGACCTTGAATGGGGTTTTATGTATCCGGACCGGCACAACGCCAGGATCCAACTGCACTATCCCAACGCTTGGGAAGAAATACACCGGCGGGGCGGTTCCGGCCAGTTCACCAACCCCAACGGCCTGTTCACCTTCAAAATCATTCACACCATGGTGCCCGGTACTCATCCCGCTTCCGAGCACTGGATTCTGCTGAGTCACATTCCTGCCGATAAACTACCCAACGCCCTATCCGACAATCAATCGCTGTTTATTCTAGCCGGCATAGCCCTGCTGTTAATGCTCACCGCCATGAGCGGCATGTTCGCGTATTACGGCCTGCTGAGAGAGCGATCGGACAACGAAATCCGCGATACGGCCAAGCGCTATCAGAGTCTGCTGAACTCGGCGCCCGACGCAATCATCATTACCGACCGTGAAGGCCGCATCAGACTCATCAATGAACAAGCGGTCGCCTGGTTCGGATATGAGCGGAGGGAGTTGATCGGCCAGCCTATCGAAGTACTCGTACCGCCCCGCTTCCGGGATCGTCACGTACTCGTCAGACAAGCCTATATGGACCAGGCACGTCTGCGTGAAATGGGGAAAGGCCTGGAACTGTTCGGCACGAAAAAAGACGGCACAGAGTTTCCGGTCGAGATCAGTCTCAGTCCTCTGCATACCCAGGGAGAGATGCTGGTTACGAGCATCATTCGCGATATTTCGCAACGCAGGGAGATGGAAAAATCGAAACTTCAAACGGAAAACCGCTACCGGAATCTCCTCAACAATCTTCCGGTCGGCGTCTATCGCAGCACCCCGGGAGAAAACGGCAGGTTCCTGGAGGTCAACCAGGCCATGGTCAAGATGTTCGAAGCGGAATCGGCGCAGGACCTGATGAGTCGTCCGCTGAGCAGCTTTCACCCCAATCCGGAGGATCGCGATGCTTTCAGTGACATTCTGCTCGATACGGGGGAACTCCACATTGTCGAGCTCCCCCTTATATCCTGCAAGGGGCGGGAGTTTTTCGCCGCCGTTACCGCCGTGATGCGCAAAAACGAACAGGGCGGAATCTATTTCGACGGACTGGTGGAGAACATCAGTGAACGCAAACAGCATGAACAGCGCATACACAAACTGAACGAGGTTCTGCGCAGCCGTACGGCCAGCCTCGAATCCACGAATCAGGAATTGGCGGCTTTCAGCTACTCCGTATCGCACGATCTGCGCACCCCCCTGCGGGCGATCGACGGCTTCAGCCATGCCCTGCTCAACCAATACGCCGGGCAGCTCGATGACAAGGGCAAGGACCGACTTCAACGCATACGCAATGCGGCGCAACGGATGTCGTGTCTGATTGACGACCTGCTTAAACTTTCACGCATCACCCGCACCGAAGTCAACAGACAGACCTTCAACCTGGCCGAGTTGGCCCGTCAATCTTTCGAGATCCTGCAACAGGGCTCACCGGAGCGGATCATCCGGCTTAGCACACCCAGCGAACTCTCTGCGGACGGCGATCCGAAACTGATGCGCGTCGTGCTCGACAATCTGATCGGTAACGCCTGGAAATTCACGTCGAAACGAGCGGATGCCGTTATCGAGGTCGGCATGCAGGCCGAACAACAGGATCCACCGGTTTATTATGCTCGCGACAACGGAGCCGGTTTCGATATGAACTATGCGGATAAGCTGTTTGGCGCCTTCCAACGGCTGCACGACCAAAACGAGTTCCCCGGCACGGGAATCGGACTGGCGACGGTTCAGCGCATCATCCACAAACACGGCGGACGGATCTGGGCCGAAGGCCGGGTCGGGGAAGGCGCCACCTTCTATTTCACACTCAATGGAAAAGTTCATGAATAACAAGGCTATCCTGCTGGTAGAGGACAACCCGGACGATGAGCTGCTCACGCTCGACGCCCTGGAGACCAACCATGTCAAAAACGAAGTTGTCGTAGCGAGAAACGGTGTCGAAGCACTGGACTACTTGTTTGCGGAAGGAAGCTATGCGGAGCGTGATCCGAACGATCTTCCCGCCGTGGTCCTGCTCGATCTCAAACTTCCCAAAATCGACGGACTCGATGTCCTCAAACGCATCAGATCGGAAGCGCTTACGCGACTGCTGCCTGTCGTCGTTCTGACCTCATCGAATGAAGAGCAGGATCTCGTAAAGAGCTATAACCTCGGCGCCAACAGCTATGTCCGGAAACCGGTCGATTATGATGAATTCGTACAGGTAGCCGGCCAACTCGGTCTGTATTGGCTGTTTCTCAACCAGACACCCCCGGACGGGACGATCAACGGCAACTTATGACAGACAACACGCTTTCCGCTCCATTAAAAGCCCTCATCGTGGAAGATGAGGAAGACGATGCGCTCCTACTGGTGGATCGCCTCGAATCCATGGGCTATACCCTTCAGTGGGCTCGCGTCGATAGCGAACCCGCGATGATTCAGGCACTCGAGGAGACCTGGGACATTGTCTTCTCGGACTACTCCATGCCGGGCTTTTCCGGCAAACGGGCGTTGGAACTCACCCGGGAGCGCAATCTCGACATCCCTTTTATTTTCGTCTCCGGCACCATCGGAGAAGTTGCAGCGGTCAACGCCATCAAATCCGGCGCCCAGGACTATGTCATGAAAAACGACCTGGCGCGCTTGACCCCGACCATCGAGCGGGAACTCCGGGAAGTTGAACTGCGGCGCAAGCGCCGTGAAACCGAACAGGAGCTGCAACGCCTCATTACCATCGTTGAATCGACCCCCGATCTGGTGTCGATTATCGAACCCGACGGACGGCTCCGTTATCTCAATCGCGCGGGCCGCCAACTGTTAGGCATCGACACCAATAGTGATCTCTCGGAATACTCATTCAATCACTTCTTTCAGGCATCAGACGGGCATCAATACGCCGCCCACATCCTAGCCGTCGCTGCACAGCAAAAAGCCTGGAAGAAAGAAACGATCATTCGTGACCCCCTGGGTGAGATGACTCCGTTTTCTCTGCTTATTCTCTCCCACTGGAACGAAAGTGGCACACTCTCATTCTATTCCGCAATCGCTCGCGACATCTCGGAACGCAAGCGATTCGAAGCGGAACTGAGACATCAGGCGACCCATGACAACCTGACCAATCTTCCGAACCGACTGCTTCTCAAGGACAGTGTGGTATCCGCCATCAACAAGGCCAGACAGTATCATCGCCACGTCGCGGTCTTTTTTCTCGACATGGACAATTTCAAACGGGTGAACGACACACTGGGACATGCCGCGGGAGACAATTTGCTGCAACAGGCGGCCTTTCAACTCCAAAGCTGCTTGCGGCCGAGCGACATGTTAGCGCGCCACGGCGGTGATGAATTCACCCTGGTGATTGGAGATATGGAACATACCGACAAGGTTCTGTCTGTGTTGCGCAATATACAGAACGCCTTCGAATATCCCTTGAGCGTCGATTCTCACCAGGTTTATGTCACATTCAGCGCCGGCATTGCCCTCTACCCTCACGATGGCGATACCGAGGAGGAACTGATGCGAAACGCGGATACCGCCCTTCACCAGGCCAAAGCCTCCGGCGCCAACCAATACCGGTTTTACGCCCCCGACATGAACGCCCGGGGACACGAACGCCTCTCCATGGAGGTCGGCCTGCGTCGCGCGCTGGAACGCAACGAGTTTCGTCTTCATTACCAACCCCAGGTCGATCTTCACACGGGAAAGATCATAGGTTTCGAAGGTCTGCTGCGCTGGCAGCATCCACTACGCGGCCTGCTGCCTCCGGGTGAATTCATCCCTGTTTTGGAAAACTCGGGGCTCATCGTACCCGTCGGCGAATGGGTGGTTCGAGAGGCGTGCCGACAACACCGACAGTGGCGGGACCAGGGACACCCCAACCGCAGAATTTCGGTCAATGTATCCACCGTGCAGTTCAACGATAGCGACCTGCTCGATAAAGTCAAAAACGCCCTGCGCGAAGAGCAGATGCCCGACCATCAGTTGGAGTTGGAGATTACCGAGAACATGCTCATGGTCGACCCCGAGAATGCGGCTGTGGTGCTGCAGACCCTGCACGACCTCGGCGTGCGAACGGCCATCGATGATTTCGGAACAGGCTATTCCTCCCTGGCCTACCTGAAACGCTTCCCCCTCGACGTGCTCAAGATCGATCAGGGGTTCGTCCGCGACCTGACGCACGACCCAAGCGATGCCGCCATCGTCGAAGCCAGCCTGTCAATTTCGCAAAAACTGGGCCTGGAGATCGTCGCCGAGGGTGTCGAAACACAGGCGCAAATCGAGTTCTTACGTGCGAGAGGCTGCAATTTCGCGCAGGGATACTACTTCAGCAAACCCTTGCCACAGGACGAAGCCTCCGACCTGTTTCAACGCCAATGGCCCTGGGATACGACAGGCTCCTGAACGCGACCATCGGTTGGGACCCGTCAGCCAGAACGCGTTCTTTGCGTATACAACACACTGAACGCCAACAATCCGGAAAGCAGAAGAATACCCCAAAGATTCAGACTGGGCACCGGAACCGCAGCGGCCACCACCGGTGCGGCCGGCGCGATGAACCGTCCAAAAGCCACCGCACTGGGTATTCCGGGCACGGTCGACACAACCAAACCGGTTGTCGTATCGACCCCGATCAAATCCGCGGATATCGCACTTGCGACATAGAAGAACGCGCCATCGGTCGTCACATCGATACCGTAGGGACCGTCGCCCACCGCAATCGTATCCACCGTCAGCTGGGTGGTGGTATCGATCACCAGAACCTGATCCATTCCCGGAAAGCCCACATAGGCGTATGTGTCGACGGGATTCATCGCGACGGCCCAGGGTGAACCGGGCATGGGGAGCGTACTCACCACCGTATTGGTGGCGGTATCAATCACGGAAACAGAGTTACTGACACTGTTGGTCACGTAAACCTGCGCGCCTGTCGCATTGACGGCGACACCAACAGGGGTCAGTCCGACGTTGACCGTGGCTGTTACGGTATTGGTTGCCGTATCGATCACGGAGACCGAATTGCCGTTTCGATTGGCGACATAAACCCGGGTGCCCGCCGGATTCACCGCCACGCCAAAGGGGGTCGACCCGACAGCCACCGTATCCACCACCGTGCGAGTCGCCGTATCGATGATCGAAACCGAATCCGCGCCTACATTGGCGACATACACAAAGGTTCCGGCTGAATTGACGGCCACGCCAAAGGGTGAAGGCCCGACGGCAATCGTATCGACAACGCTGAAGGTCGCATTATCGATCACCGACACGTTGTTTGTCGCTTGATTGGTGATATAGACGAATTCCCCATTGGAATCCGCTGCGACACCAACGGGACTGCTACCAACCACCACAGTACTGACAACCGCATGGGTGGCGATATCAACGATCGTTACCGTATTGCTACCGCCTCCCCCTACGTAATTGGATATATACGCAAAGGGCGCCGCGAACGCGGCACGGCTGATAAGAAGAGACATCACACCAAACAACAGCCATCGCCAGAGGGCCTGAAGTTGTCGGAGGATTGGTTGAATCGAACTTCCCTGAGAATCACTCCCGTGCCGACCCTTGACAACGGACCGGACAACACCAAGATTAATCATGCTAAACCCAATTACCACATTAAGCATAAGAGAATAGCAGCCCAGTCGTCAGGGTCAACCCGAATCACATCAATCTTCCCTTATCTTCCCTGAATGTTCTTCAGCAACCCGCGAATGCTTTGCTTCTCTTTTCATATTGCTCGTCAAGCCATCTTTATCGCCCATTAGTATTCGCCCTATATTTACAGGGCAGCGTCTTTCTCCGAATACTAGCGCGTTTGATTTGGTATGATTTCCCCAAGGACTTGTGAACAAGAGACTCAGAATAGGTTTTCCGTGCGTGATTCCTAAAACATTCATCAAGTGGTTCGATCATCTTCGACTTCAACTCTCCCGCCAGGATGCCCTGCTGATTCTCTCGATTCTGGGTCTGCTCAGCGGCTTTGCCGCCGGCCTGGTGATCCTGCTGTTCCGCCTGCTTGTGGAGTCGGCTCAATCCCTGTTACTGCCGGGCGGCATTCCCGAGAACTATGAAGCTCTCGCCTGGATTGTCCGTGGCCTGTTGCCCCTGTTGGGCGGATTGGTGCTGGGACTCCTGTTTCATCGCTTCGCCGAGGAGTTGCGTGTCCTGGGCGTACCGAGGGTGCTGGAGCGACTCATCTACCACCAGGGACACCTCTCTTTTCGCGGCTTGCTTCTGCAGTTTATCGGTGCGGCCACCGCGATTATCAGCGGTCATTCGGTGGGCCGCGAGGGCCCACATGTATTCCTGGGCGCGGCCAGCGGCTCCCTGCTGGGTCAGTATCTCAACCTGCCCAACAACATCATCCGCACCCTGGTCGGCTGCGGCACCGCGGCAGGTATCTCCGCCTCCTTCGACACCCCTCTGGCATGGGTCATTTTTGCGCTCGAAGTGGTGATGATGGAGTACACACTGATCAGCTTTATCCCGATCATGCTCGCGGCGGTCAGCGCCAACAGCCTGTCACTGATCGTATTCAACGGCGAGCGGGTATTCGATATCCCGGTGTTCCAGCTCGGCTCGTTGCATGAACTGCTGTTCATCCTTTTGCTCGGGCTGGCGGCGGGGGCGGCATCCGCCGCCTATGTCCACCTGATTCAGATTATCGGCAACCGCACCCGCCTGATATCGACCCGCTTGCGTTACGCTCTGGCCGGTGTTCTGGGCGGTCTGTTCGGCATTGCGATTCCCCAGGTCATGGGCATCGGCTATGACACGGTCAACCAGATCCTCCTGGGAGAGATCGGTATCGCCCTGCTGGCCCTGCTGGTGGTGGCAAAAATCATGGCCACCGCGTGCAGCATCGGATTGGGCATCCCCGGCGGCACCATCGGGCCCGCGCTGTTCATCGGAGCCGCGCTGGGCGGGGTGATCGCCCCCCTGCCCGGCCTGGTGTTCAACGGCCCGGTCTCGGACCCCGGAGTCTATGCGCTCATCGGTATGGGCGCCGTGATGGCCGCCGCCCTGCAGGCCCCGCTGGCAGCCCTGACCACCGCCATCGAGCTGACCCATAACCCGAACATCATCATGCCGCTGATGCTGGCCATCGTGGTGGCGAGTCTGATCAGCCGGGAGCTGTTTGGTAAGTCCTCCATGTTCCATACCCTGCTGCAGACCAGCGGCCGGCACTATCACACCGACCCGGTCATGCAGTCCTTGCGGCGAATCGGCGCCGCACGCTTCATGAACCGCAGTTTTTCCCAGCTCGAAGCGACAGTGGACCGGGAGACCGCCCGCCGCGCACTGGACCAGGAGCCGGAATGGCTGATCATCAACGCACCGGAGAACAAGAAGATCCTGATGCCCAGCGTGGAGCTGTTGCGCAGCCTGGAGCATCGCCCCGATGATGAGCACCTGGATCTGCTGGCGATCCCCGCCACCCGCTACGAACTGGCACCGATCCGCATGCAGGCAACCCTGCAGGAGGCCCTGGAGCAGCTCGACCGCAATCACATCGATGCGCTCTATATCGAGTGGTTCGACTCAGGGCACTATTGGCGCATCCAGGGCATACTGACCCGGGACCTGATCAAATCCGCCTATCGGTTTTGAAATATGGATCGATAACGGTTCATATGATTTCGAACGATGAATTGAAAACCCTACAAGCCAACATTATTATGTATTTTCAATTGGTTAGGATTACACATGGAATATTATCCGGAAAATAATTACCGCATTAGGCATTCACAATACATAGAAATCTCTATCCTCATTGGCTAGAATCTGTCTCAAATCTAAACATTCAGAACTTATAGAAGGATCTACTTGATGCGTCCAATACCGGACTCTTACAGTATTGTTGTTTTAGGTGCCTGGAATCCATCAATTTTCTCGCCAGAGTGGGTTGTCAGTAACCTTGCTGATGCTGATCAAAGTGATGTTCAGATTGCATTTCCAATAGATGATCCAACAGCTCCTCGTAGAATTACGTTTGAAGGAGTCATTTTTTTCCCAGGAAGGCGTCAAATAATTCTCAGTCCGGCTGAACCAAGTATTGACGGTATGAAAAAGTGTTCATCCGTATTAGTGAAAATCCTAACGTTGCTAACACATACTCCTGTTTCAAGTGCTGGAGTGAACTTTTCGTTCTCAGAAGAAAACCCTACCGAGCAAATTCAAAACGCATTATTTCCTTCGGATAACAGTTCGATTTTAAATGACTATACAATACAGGAGACGAAGATTCATCGTATTCTCAAGCGTGACACAGATAACCACCTCTTTAATTTCACGCTTACACAGAATGCCACCGATTGTATTTTGTCATTTAACTTCCACTACGAGACTTCGTCAGTAGACGGATACAGAGATCTATTTTCTGATAACACTGTCGAAAATCATTTTGATACCGCCATCGAATTTGCACATAAGAACTATGAAATCACCCTTGATACCGATGAACCCGAGGAGTAAATCATGAGTAAAATAGAAACAAAGTCTTCACCTTATAAATACAGAAACACCAGTGGTTTTGACATTGCTTCAAGCTCTTATCGGGACGGAGGAAGATATGTAAGCCAAAAGAGTAGTGATAAAACTGCCAGCTTGTCTGTTGAGCATAAATATGTGCCTTCTAAAAGTGCTGAACGGGTATCTACGGCATCATCCCGCACTCACGATAAACTATCCGAGATAAATGATAAACTCAAAAAGATTGCCAGATAGAATAAAAGTGGCTGAGCATGGATGTGCACTTTACGTATGCCGAAAAAGTCGATTCAACGACTCTTAAACAAGGAGATATCCTAGACAAAACAGAGGCACTCACATCCCTTATAAAAAAAATACACCCTCATTATGCTAACGGCGATTACACTCATTTTCAGATTCTGACACAAAGCTGTGATCTCGTTAGACGTGGGAGCGATAGTAAGTGCGCATCCAGATACTTAACGTTGGCTGCGATCAGAGGCTTAAGTACAGTAGTTGAACGTATCATTGAACAAGAAGTAGATGATAATAAACAAATTGAAATCGAAAATATTAAGTGGTGCAGCAACAAACACAAGGATCGCATCTCACAAGTTATTGGCTCACTGTTCAATAACAATGACAAAAACCATTTTTTTCTAAAAGCATTCCCAGAAAATGGATTGCCTGAAGACTCTTGCACATTCCTTCATTTATCAATCGCGATCCGGGCATATGAGCATTACGACCTATGCCTAGAAGCCAAGAGAATAGAACTGAGTAGCAATTTTCAATCTAAACTAGGGTGGCTTGTAGGCAATTTGTACTCAAGAGTTGGTACTGAAGATTTCGTGCCAGCTTGTTTTGACACGCCAGCGAAATTCCGGGACCACATAGAAGAAACGCTCAATAAATATGTTGCCTGGGTGGATTCTAGTCAATTTTCAGAATTCAGGCGATGCCACCTAGATGACAGCACTTTAACTGGAGAGCAACTTATCGCAGCAGCTGAATCAAAAATACAGACCAAGCGTTATTCACAATTGGAAACACTGGTCAATTTAATTGAAAAAGCAGCTCAAATTGAACCGAAACAAAAAGAAAAATTAAAGAATTTTCTTGACTCTTCAGCTGCAAGACGTTTCTTAAAGATTTAGTAATCAATGTATTACTAATTAACTCAAGTCTCGAACTTCGAATCGTGGTTTAAGCCAAAAAGCTCTGACCAAATATAGTGATGCTTACGGGAAAGATTATTCCAAACTTATCCACACCAGCATCGAATGGACACCCTAGACCCAGGTCCATACGGACTCCGAGTCCTTGGAGCTTTAGCAGTTGCTCTTATCGGAAGTACATCTCACGCAGAGCATAGGGCGAGATAACACTGGAATTTACCGATACATTCCAGTATGTTGCGTTCCAGTATCAGGTGCCCCAAGAGCATTCGCTTGGAGGGGTGAAACGGGAAGCCGGTGCGGATGTGTCTCACAACACACCCAAGGCCGGCACTGCCCCCGCAACGGTAAACGAGTCGTGACGATCAACCCGCCACTGCGCAACAGCGTGGGAAGGCGATCCGCCACGATAGCCTCGTGAGTCCGGAGACCGGCCTGACGCTTTGAGTTGGCATTGCGGAGGGCAATGTCCCGCAGGTCGATTCGCTTTCCTTGTGTAATCTTCCCGGTCTGTTTCCTCCGTATTGCCGTGTTCGTTTTAAGCAAAACATGCGGGTGTGCATGTTTAAGGAAACCGGTAATGCAAAAATCCCTCTATCTGGCCGGCCTCGTGGTTATGGCCCAGGGTTCCGTACCCCTGCTCGCCGATGAGCTGGAACCCATCTTCGTCACCGCCGCCCGTACGGCGCAAAGCGCGGACGAAACCCTCGCCTCGGTCACCCTGATCACCCAGGACGACATCCAGCGCTTGCAGGCCCAATCCCTGCCGGATCTGCTCCGGGGCCTGCCGGGTCTCTCATTTTCAAACAATGGCGGCGCGGGGAAGGTCACCTCGTTGTATCTGCGCGGCAGCGAGGCGGATCACGTCCTGGTGCTGGTCGATGGCGTGAAGATCGGCTCGGCCACATCCGGCACCGCCGCTTTCCAGGATATCCCCCTATCCCAGATCGAGCGTATCGAAATCGTACGGGGACCACGTTCAAGTCTCTACGGCTCGGAGGCCATCGGTGGGGTGATCCAGATCTTCACCGCTCGGGGTGGCGGTCCGCTACGCGGCGACCTCAGTCTGGAGCTGGGCAGCCGTGATACCCGCGGCGGCACTGCCTCGCTCTCCGGCGGCGGCGCTCAGGGCTGGTATCGCCTGGGTGTGGAGAAACAGCGCACCGATGGCATCGACGCCTGCCGCAATATCACCACGGCGGGTTGCTACAGCGACGAGCACGACAAGGATGGTTACACAAATGAATCGGCGACCCTGCGCACCGGCTACCGTTTCAACGACCAGTTCGAGGTCGACGCCCATCTCTGGCATACCCATGCGGAGACCGATTTTGACGGAAGCTATGTCAACGAGTCGGAATCCTATCAGCAGGTGTTCGGCGGCAGTCTTCGCTACCGTCCCCAGGAGTCATGGCTGCTGACCCTTGCGGGGGGACGCCACCGGGACAAGGCGGACAACTTCAAGGACGGTCTGTTCATGAGCCGCTTCAATACCGAACGGGACAGCTACTCCCTGCAAAGCGACTACGACATCAATGCCGACCATCAGCTCATTTTAGGGCTGGACCATCAGAAGGACAAAGTTGACAGTACCACGGAGTATGAATTCGATTCCCGTGAAGACACCGGTATTTTCACCCAATATCGCGGAGTGATCGCGAACCAGGATCTGCAGCTCGCCCTGCGCCGGGACGACCACGACGCCTTCGGTGAACACACCACCGGAAACCTCGCCTGGGGCTACGACTGGAGCGGTGACTTACGCACCCTGATCTCCTATGGCACCGCCTTCAAGACCCCTACGTTCAACGAACTCTACTATCCGGGCTTCGGCAATCCGGACCTGGAACCGGAGGAGTCGAAAAGCCTGGAGCTGGGCGTTTCAGGTGATGTCGCCGGCGTGGAGTGGTCGTTCAACCTGTTCCGTACCTGGGTCGATCAGCTGATCGGTTTCGATGCCAACTACCAACCCGCGAATATTGACCGGGCGCGCATCGACGGTCTTGAATCCCGCTTTTCCACCGAACTCCTGGGTTGGCGCCTCGACACGAACCTGACCCTGCTCGATCCCCGCAACCGCTCCACGGGGAGCCGGGAGGATAACCTGCTCCCCCGCCGCGCCCGCCGCGCCCTGCGGTTCGATCTGGACCGGGATTTCGACCGCTATACCCTGGGCGCCACTCTGAACGCCGAAGGTTCGCGCTATGAGGACCTGGACAACAACATCGAACTGGGCGGTTACGGCACCCTGGATCTGCGGGCCAGCTACCGCATCGCATCCACCTGGCAGCTGCAAGGCCGCTGCGAAAACCTGTTCGATAAATCCTATACCACCGCCGCCTACTACAACCAACCGGGCAGAAGCGTCTATCTGACCCTGCGTTACCAACCCTGACCCAAAGGAGTGACCCATGATGCAAACCCGCGACCCGCGCCTCAACCTGTCCCTGGCCATCACCCTGGCCCTGCTGATGATACTGACCCGGGGACACCACGACTTCACCCTGGAGCATCTGCCCGACGCCTCCTGGGCGATCTTCTTTCTCGCCGGCATCAGCCTGCGCTCCACCGGCTATTTCGGGCTGTTTTTTCTGCTCGCGGTCAGCCTGGACTATATCGCCATCACCTGGGGCGGCGTCAGCAGTTTCTGCGTCACCGGCGCCTACGCCCTGCTGCTGCCCGCCTATGCCGCGCTCTGGTACGCAGGGCGCAGCGCTAAACCACAAACCGCAGCACCCCTGTGGCAAAACCTGACCCGCATGGGCCTCCTCGCCCTGGGGGGAACCCTGACCTGCGAACTGATCTCCAGCGGCGGCTTCTACATTTTCTCGGGCCGCTTCGTCGATACCAACCTGTCAGAATTCGTCCAGCGACTGGTGAAGTATCTGCCGGGTAATCTTCAGTCCGTCGCCTTGTATCTGATCATGGCCGGAGTTGTCTACGGAGTGGTCCGTCTGTTTCGCCGGGGCTCGGATCAGAGTCTGTCCAAGCAGGCCTGAGTCCCGTGCCGACCCTCACCCTGACGGTGCTTGGCGCGCTGCTGCTCGACTGGATATTCGGCGAGCCCCGGCGCGCCCATCCCCTGGTGGGGTTCGGCCGCCTGGCCCAAGGCGTCGAATCGATCGCCTATGGCTCAGGCTCCTGCACACCCGCGCAACGCCGGATGCGGGGAGTCCTCGCCTGGCTGATCCTGATTCTGCCCACCACACTGGCGGCGGCGTGGATCAGCCGACTTCCCGGGATTGGCCCAGCGTTCGACCTGCTGGCCCTGAGCTTCGCCATCGGCCACCGCAGTCTGCATCAGCACGCCCGGGCGGTCAGCGACGCCCTGGAACGCCAGGATGAACCCACCGCCCGGCGACTCGCGTCCTATATGGTCAGCCGCGACCCGGAAGCCCTGGAGATCCCCAAGGCCACCACGGAATCGGTCTTGGAGAACGGCAGCGACGCGGTGTTCGGCGCTCTGTTCTGGTTTGTCATCGCCGGGGCCCCGGGTTGCCTGGCCTATCGCTTCGCCAACACTCTGGACGCCCTGTGGGGCTATCGCAACGAACGCTACCGGGATTTCGGCTGGACCGCCGCGCGTCTCGACGATCTGCTGAACTATCTTCCGGCGCGACTGACCGCCCTGGGCTACGCGCTGACCGGACACACCCTCCAGGCCTTGCGTTGTTGGCGTACCCAGGCTCCCGCCTGGGACAGCCCCAACGCCGGCCCGGTGATGGCCGCCGGCGCCGGCGCCCTGAGCATCACCCTGGGCGGTCCCGCCCGCTACCGGGGCGAGTGGCACGCGCGGCCACGGCTCGGCAGCGGCCCCGCCCCCGGTGCACAGGATATTTCCCGAGCCCTGCGTCTGGTCAGCACCTCACTGGCGCTCTGGCTGTTACTCCCGCTGCTGGCGGATCTGTTCCGCACCCTGCATGCTTGAGCACGGGGGTCGCCTGCGGCGTGCCGCCGCCACTTATGATCGACCGCTTTCCCAGTGGCTCGACCTCTCCACTGGAATCAATCCCCGGGGCTGGCCGGTGCCCAGCGTTCCCGCCGAACACTGGACCCGGCTTCCGGAATCCGATGACGACCTGGAAGCGGCGGCGCGAAGTTACTACCAAACCGAATCCCTGTTGCCGGTATGCGGCAGTCAGGCCGCCATCCAGGCACTGCCCCGGTTGCGACCCAGCTCACACGTAGGCATCGTCCACCCCAGTTACGCCGAACACCAGCATGCCTGGCAGCAGGCCGGGCACCCGATCCGGTTACTGGACACCACTCGGATCGAACAACACATCTCCCAGCTCGAGGTACTGGTCCTGGTGCGACCCAACAATCCATCGGGAGACTGCCATACCACCGAGCAGATACTTGACTGGCACGCCCGGCTTGCTCAACGGGGAGGATGGCTGGTGGTCGATGAGGCGTTCGCCGACGCCACCCCGGAGATCAGCCTGCTGGCCCATCCCCGGCCCGGTCTGATCGTACTGCGCTCCCTGGGTAAGTTCTTCGGCCTGGCCGGGGCGAGGGTCGGGTTCGTCTGTGCCGAAGCTCCATTGCTGTCGCGTCTCGAGGCCCTGCTCGGACCCTGGAGCGTCAGCGGACCCGCTCGTTGGGTGGCGAGTGGCGCGCTCCGGGATCTGGGCTGGCAAGCGGATGCGCGCCGGAGCCTGTCCCTGCGCAGCGAGCGCTTGTGCAAGCTGCTGACGGACAGCGGCCTGGCGCCATCGGGAGGCGGCACCCTGTTTCAATGGGTCATCACCCCCCACGCCCGAACCCTGCACCACGTACTCGCACAACAGGGAATCCTGGTTCGGCTGTTCGAAGATCCGCTCAGCCTGCGCTTCGGTCTGCCGGGATGCGAAGAGGAATGGCAACGCCTCGACCACGCCCTGGCCTTTTCAAACAACCTCTGGGAATCCCCATGAAGCACCTCGATAGCCCCCTACCGAAATGCGCCGCCGTAATGATCCAGGGCACCACCTCCGATGCGGGCAAGAGCCTGTTGGTCACCGCCCTGTGTCGCTGGCTGCAGCGCCAGGGGGTGCGGGTCGCCCCTTTCAAACCCCAGAACATGGCCCTGAACAGCGCTGTCACCCCTGATGGGGGCGAGATCGGACGCGCCCAGGCGGTGCAGGCCCAGGCCTGCCGCCTCCCGCCTCACACCGATATGAACCCGGTGCTGCTCAAGCCCAACAGTGACACCGGCGCCCAGGTGATCATCCAGGGGCAGGCCATCGGCAACATGGAGGCCCTGGACTATCACCTCTACAAGTTAAAAGCCCGCCATGCGGTCCTGGAATCCTTTTTCCGCCTGAGCGAGGAGTACGAGGTGCTGGTCATCGAAGGCGCCGGTTCTCCCGCAGAGATCAATCTGCGCGATAACGATATCGCCAACATGGGGTTCGCGGAAGCGGTGAACGTTCCGGTCATTCTCATCGCCGATATCGACCGGGGCGGGGTGTTCGCCCACATCGTCGGCACCCTGGCCCTGCTCAGCGAGTCGGAACGGGCGAGGGTCGTCGGCTTCGTCATCAACCGCTTCCGGGGCGATCCGGCACTGCTGCAATCCGGCCTCGACTGGCTGGAGCGCACCACCGACAAACCGGTGCTCGGCGTTTTGCCCTACCTTCACGGCCTGCACCTCGAGGCCGAGGACGCCCTACCCCGGGAACCCGACATTTCCGCCGATAACGGGAATTTTCAGGTGGTCGTCCCGGCCCTGCCCCATATCAGCAACCACACCGACCTGGATCCCCTGCGTCTCCACCCCCAGGTGAGTCTGCGCTTTGTCGGCCCCGGGCAGACGCCGCCCCCCGCCGATCTGATCATCCTCCCGGGCAGCAAAAGCGTACGCAGCGATCTCGAATGGCTGAGAAACCAGGGGTGGGAAGCCCATCTGCAGCGTCACCTCCGCTATGCCGGGCGTCTGATCGGGATCTGCGGGGGCTTGCAGATGCTGGGGCGCAGCATCGACGATCCTCAAGGGCTGGAAGGACCGACCGGGAGCAGCCCGGGACTGGGTCTGCTGGATCTGCAAACGCGCCTGGAACCCCATAAGCAACTGCAGAATGTCGCGGGCTATTTGACCCTGGAGCGGGCGCCGGTCAGCGGCTACGAGATCCATGCGGGCATCTGCCAGGGTCCGGCCCTGTCCCGCCCCGCCGTGTATCTGCCCGACCGCGCCGACGGCGCCATCAGCGAAGACGGACAGATTCTCGGCACCTACCTGCACGGGCTGTTCGAAACCCCCCTGGCCTGTCAGGCGCTGCTGCGCTGGGCCGGTCTGAAGCAGGCGCAACCCCAGGACTACCAGGGTCTCCGCGCAGCCGCCCTCGAACGTCTGGCCGACAGTGTCGAGCACCATCTCGATCGGGCGAAACTCAGGGCGCTTTTCAGCGCAGCGCCGCAAACCTACTGACGAGGAGACTCCAAATGCCTGGCACCAATAGAAAAACCCTGATCCTGGGCGGTGTGCGATCCGGCAAGAGCCGACTGGCGCAGTCGTTGGCCGAAAAGACCCAGCTTCCGGTCACCTACATCGCCACCGCCCGGGTCGGAGACCGGGAGATGGCCGAACGCATCGCAACACACCAGACGCACCGCCCCGATCATTGGACCCTGGTGGAGGAGCCCTGCCGGCTGGCGTCGGCGCTGCAAAACCATGCCGCCGAAGACCGCTGCCTGCTGGTGGATTGCCTGACCCTCTGGCTCACCCAACTGCTGATCGATCCGGATCCCGAGTGCTTTGAACGGGAGCGATCCTCATTGCTGACCACCCTGCCCGAGCTGCCCGGAGAGATTCTCCTGGTGGGTAACGAAACCAACCTTGGGGTCATGCCCATGGACCCGCTCAGTCGCCGCTTCTGCGACGAGAGCGGACAACTGCATCAGGCCCTGGCCCAGCTCTGTGAGCGGGTCATTATGACCCTGGCTGGCCTGCCTCAAATCTTGAAAGGAGATCCCATTGAACCATAGCACCACCTGGCTGGGCATCCCGGCAGCCTGTCCCGACGAGGCCGCCCGGGAGGCGGCGCGCAAGCGTCAGAACAGCCTCACCAAACCCCCGGGCGCACTGGGCAGACTCGAGGCTCTGGCGATACAGCTCGCCGCACTGCAGGGGAGTGAACGGCCCGAACTGAAGCGGATCGCCATCACCGTATTTGCCGGTGATCATGGGGTGGCGCGGGAAAGCGTCTCCGCCTTTCCCCAGGAGGTCACCGCCGAGATGGTGAAGAACTTTGCCCGGGGCGGGGCGGCGATCAGCGTCCTGGCCCGCCACCTGGATGCCCGCCTGGAGGTGATTAACCTGGGCACCGTCGGCGACCCCGGACCGCTGCCCGGCGTTCTGGAGCTGCGCCTGGGGTCCGGCACCGCCAACTTCTGCCAAGAGCCCGCCATGAGCACCTCGCAGCTCGGACGCGCCCTGCACGCGGGTCGCCAGGCCGCCGAGCGGGCCAAACTCGCCTGCGCACGGCTGTTTATCGGCGGCGAAATGGGCATCGGCAACACCACCGCAGCCACTGCGCTGGCCTGTAGTCTGCTCAAACTGGAGCCCGAACAACTGACCGGTCCCGGCACCGGCCTGGATCACTCGGGGGTGGCGCATAAAATCGATGTCATTCGCCGCGCCCTGAAGGTCCAGGGGTCCCTGGGTGACACCCCTCTTGAGGCCCTGCGCTGCCTGGGCGGTTTCGAGATCGCTGCGCTGACCGGCAGCTACCTGGCCTGTGGCCACATGGGTCTGCCGGTCCTGGTGGATGGCTTTATCAGTTCGGTGGCCGCCCTGGTGGCGACCCGCCTCAACGGCGGAATCGCCCCCTGGCTGCTGTATGGTCACACCTCGGCGGAACCGGGACACAAACGCATTCTCCAAGCCCTGCAAGGCAAACCCCTGCTGGACATCGGCATGCGTCTGGGCGAGGGCAGCGGCGCGGCCAGCTGTGTGCCTCTGCTGCGCCTCGCCTGCGCCCTGCATAACGAGATGGCCACTTTTGCGGAAGCCGGCGTCTCCGAAAAACCGGGCGAGGAGACCCGTCCATGATTTTTCTCGGCCTGCTGCGTCACGGCGAAGTTCAGGGAGGGCCGCGTTTTCGCGGCCGTACCGACGATTCATTGACAAAGGCGGGATGGGAGCAGATGCGGACCGCCACCCAAGGCCCCAGTTACTGGGATCTGGTCGTAAGTTCCCCGTTGCGGCGCTGCGCCAGCTTTGCCCGTGAATACGCCTTTGCCCATCGCCTGCCCCTGGAAATCGAGGAGGACCTGCAGGAGATCGATTTTGGCGACTGGGAAGGGTTGACCGCCGAGACGATCATGCAGCGTTCGCCCACGGCACTGGGCGACTTCTGGCGCGACCCTATGAACCACCCACCCCCCGGAGGCGAGACCCTTGGCGAGTTCCACGCACGGGTGGTATCCGCCTGGCAGCGGCTCAGCAGCCGGCATGTGGGCAAACGGGTGCTTCTGGTGACCCATGGCGGGGTGATACGGGTGCTCCTGTGTCATCTGCAACAACGCCCCCTGAACACAATCATGGAAATCGAGGTCGCACCAGCCGAGCTGTTCGGTCTGATGCTCGTACATGACCGGATCGAACGCCTATTGACCTCCGGCAGGCTGATCCAGCGCTGGCTGGGGGATCATACCCAGGATAATCTGTTCCCAACACTTATAACTTCATAACTCAAGTTTCGGAGTTCAAATTGCACCCAATTGTACATAACCGATCTATTTCACCACGAAGAGCACGAAGGCCACGAAGCGGCGTGTTCATGGATTTCAATGCCTAAAAGCTACGCAATGAGATGAAATGATTGCGAGTCTGATCCTTCGTGCTCTTCGTGTCCTTCGTGGTTAAAGAAACCGGCATGACCCCCTGGCACCCTTTTTTGATTGCGCTGCAGTTTCTGACCCTGGTTCCGGTCCACTTCCAACAGCCGCCGGAGGCCGCACAGAATGGCCGTTCACTGCTCTATTATCCGCTGGTCGGCCTGTTGATGGGCGGGGTGCTCTGTGGGATATCCGCATTGGCGGGCGGTCTCTCCTCCGGGATGGCCGCCGCCCTGACCCTGGGCGCTTGGGTGCTCATCAGCGGCGGACTCCACCTGGACGGCCTGGCCGACAGCGCGGATGCCTGGATGGGCGGTTTCGGCGACCGGGAGCGGACCCTCGAGATCATGCACGATCCCTACTGCGGTCCCATGGCCGTGATCACGCTGATCCTAATCCTGCTGCTCAAATTCACCGCTCTGGAGGCCCTCATCGAGCAGCAGCAGACCCTGTTGCTGATTGTCATACCCATGTTGGGGCGCAGCGCCGTGCTGGGCCTGTTTCTCACGACCCCCTACATCCGGCGTGGCGGTATCGGCGAGCAGATGGCCCGCCATCTCCCCAGAGCCCAGGGCTTCGGGGTCCTACTGCTGACGATGATCCTGCTTACCCTGTGGCTGGGTTCATCCGGCCTGTGGCTTTTGATGGGTTCCGCCATAACCCTGTCAGGGATCCGCTGGCTCATGCTGAAGCGCCTCCAGGGCACCACCGGCGACACCGCCGGAGCCTTGCTGGAGATCACCGAATGCGTGGCCGTGCTGCTAGCTGCCACTCTTTGATGGCTTATCGCATATTGAGCGGTCTGCTATTGAGCTATTCTTAGAAAAATAACCAGACAAACCAAATCGAGGCAACCCATGAGTGACGACAAAGGTAATCCAGAGATCATTTTCATCGATGAGCAACCCGTTCGACTCAATGAACTGCTGTCGGATTACCATCAACTCAAGGCGGAGACGGAACTCAACCGGATGACCGAAAACAAGGCGGTGCGCCGCTTTGAACGGGAAGAGGAGCTCAAGCCCTACCAGGCGGAGCTGATCCGCATGCAGCAATACCTGGAAGACAACCACCGGCGCATGATCATCCTCTTCGAGGGGCGCGACGCCGCCGGCAAGGGCGGCACCATCCGCCGCGTGACCCGTTACATGAACGAGAAACACTATCGGGTGGTGGCCCTGGGCAAGCCCACGGACGAACAGAAATCCCAGTGGTTTTTCCAGAAGTACGTCACCCAATGCCCCACCGGCGGCGAGGTCGTACTGTTCGACCGCAGCTGGTACAACCGGGCCATCGTGGAGCCGATCTTCGGTTTCTGCTCGGAAAAAGAGTACGACAACTTCATGATCGGCTGTCCCGGTTTCGAGAAGGATCTGGTGCGTCAGGGCACCATCCTGGTGAAACTCTATTTCTCCGTCACCAAGGAGGAGCAGGCTCGCCGGTTCGAACGGCGCAAGACCGATCCGCTGCGTCAGTGGAAACTGTCCGAGATCGACGTGCAGGCCCAGGACCGCTGGGACGAGTTCACCAACCAGAAGTACGCCATGCTCAAGCGCACCCACACTACCCATGCGCCTTGGACCATCATCCGTTCCGACAACAAGCACCTGGCCCGCCTGAACGCGATGCGGGTGATCCTCAACTCGGTCCCATATCAGCGCCTCAACGATGATCTCGATTTTGTACCGGACCCCGATGTGGTGATCTCCGGATCCCGAGAACTCGAGCTGATGGAGGCCCAGCGGCTGCAGCAGGGCAAGTTCGTCAGCTGAACACCCGCCTCACCCGGGCTGGTCATGCCTGACACCTCGGAACTGGCAATCCTGGCCGCCGTCTGGATCGGCTATTTCCTGATCCACTCAGGGCTCGCTTCCCTGAGCGTAAAGTCGTGGATGGCGGATCATGCGCCGGGGTGGTTTCCCGCCTATCGGCTGAGCTACAACCTGCTGGCGGGGCTGTTTCTGCTGCCGCCCCTGCTGCTCATGTGGCGGTTCGGTTCCCAACCCCTGTGGCGATGGGAGGGTCCGCTGGCCGTTCTCGCCTACCTGTTGATGCTGCTCGCCATAGCCGGTTTTTTCTGGTCACTGCGCTGGTACGACAGCGGGGAATTTCTCGGTTTGAGCCAGTGGAAACGTCGCCAACGGGAGACCCGGGACCTGGAGCGGCTGCACATCTCGCCGTTGCACCGCTACGTACGACATCCCTGGTACAGCCTTGGCCTGGTGCTGGTGTGGACCCAGGACATGGACCCGGCCCGGCTGCTATCCGCCGTGCTGATCACCCTCTATCTGGTGTTCGGATCCTGGCTGGAAGAGCGCAAACTGATCGTCTATCACGGTGAACGCTACCGCGCCTATCTGAAGCGGGTGCCCGGCCTGATCCCCCTGCCGGGACGGGTGCTTTCGAAATCTGAAGCCGAGGCACTATCCCATTCCGAGGAGTGATCCCGTATTGCGAGCCCACGCGGAACGGGGCCACGTACTGGGTAGGTCGGGTTAGCGTAGCGTAACCCGACAATGGGGAGGTTTCTGATATTTCCTGTCGGGTTACGCTGCGCTAACCCGACCTACAGCGGTCCCAATGCACCGCTCATAAGGTTCAGCCGGGTAGCATCCCCTCCCGATGGGAGGGGGATGCCCGTCGACTTGAGAGGGGCTTGAATCCCGGGTTTACTGCTCCGGATTCCAGAAGTTACCCTGACCGTAGGGTCCCGGTCCGTAACCGTATCCGGGCTGTCCGTAGGGCATCATGCCGGATTGCGGCCAACTCTGGGGTCCCATGCAACCTCCCGGGTTTGAACATCCCATGCCGCGGCCCATGCCCTGGCCGGGTCCCATGCCCTGGCCGGGTCCCATCCCCTGGCCGGGTCCCATCCCCTGGCCGGGTCCCATCATCCCCTGGCCGGGTCCCATCCCCCGATGCCGTTGCATCATGGAATGACAGGCGGCACGTTGCTCATCGGTCATGCCCTGCATGATCTTCTGATGCTCCGCCCACTGCTCATCCATGGCCTGCTTACGAGCCTCCCAGGGCGAGGTTTCCGGCATCTCGACCCCCATCTCCTCGGCCCGCTGACGCATCTCCGCATAACGTTCCTGGCGATAGGCATCGCGCTCTTCCGGTGACAGGGACATCATCGTGTTGCGATGCTCCATGCGCTCCTCCATGCTGGGACGGATACTCTGCATGCGTGAGTCGGCCCAGGGCGGGGTGACCGCCATCTCCTCGGCCCGCTGATTCATCTCCGCATAACGCTCCTTGCGATAGGCGTCGCGCTCCTCCGCGGTCATGGACATCATCTTATTGTGGCGCTCCATGCGCTCCTCCATGCCGGGAGGCATGCTGTTCATGCGCGAGGTCGCCCAGGGCGAGCGTTCGGGCAGCATGACACCCGCCTCTTCCGCACGCTTGCGCAGCGCCTCGTACTGGGCATCGAGTTCTTTCAGACGTTGGGTGCGGAGATCGTCGGCCTGGGCCGGCTCACTGCTCGCTACACGCTCTTCGCTGCTGTTCTCAACCGCTGGCGTTTCATTGGCCTGGGTCTCCTCCACGGCCGGCTCACTGACGCTGGCGCCTTCCGTTGCCGTTTCTTCAGCCATCAGGGCTGCACTGAAAGGCAAGAGTGATGCGACCGTCAGAGCCAACATTTTTTTCTTGTACATGCTCGATTCTCCTTCAATGTTCCAGAATTGGATTGTTGTATTAATTGTGATGTGCGATCCCGGCCGTCCCGGCCAGGCCCCGTGGGGAAACCCTTAACCGGATGAGCGCCGTCCCCCGGAAATTCATGCCCCGTGGTCCCATCGCGATACACCGGTGTGGATGGCTCCTTCCCTGAATTCTCGTTTGGCTTACGGCTTTCTGAGTGCCGGACTCGCCGCACGGATCAATGCCGTGCCTTGCTCATATTCCATCCGCCGGGTCGATTCGGCGGTCCCTCATCCCAAAGCGCGAGAATAGCGCTCAAATGGGAGGATAGAACATCCCGGCCAACTGTAAACGCTCGGATTGGATGGTAAATCGTGACAACCGGTGCAACCACCCAGCCGCCGGCTGGCTGATCATCACTACCCGATCGGATCAATTAACCGTGGCGGCCGGAGCCTGCTCCTTGTTCTGAGTGTTCGATGTGGACTGGGTCTCATTCTGCAGATTCTCCTGCTTGAGCTTGGCCACCTTGTTGGCCAATTCAGCCAGCAGTCCGTCCATCCCCTGGGTCTTCACCAGGTTGCGGAACGAGGTGCGGTAATTGCTCACCAGGCTGACCCCATCTACTGTGACATCGTAGGCAAACCAGTCATCATTCCGGAATCTTAGCTTATAGCTGACCGGAAGCTCCTTGTTGGCGGAGACGATGAAGGTCTGAACATCCGCCAGATTGCCCTTGAGACGCTCCAACCCCATGCGCACGGTCTGGTTGTCGTAACTGTCCACGGCGGAGAAATAGGTCTGTTCCAGGAGCTCCCGAAACAGCACGATAAACTGTTCACGCTGGGCTTCGGTGGCGGTACGCCAGTTGGTGGCAAGAATGACCTGGGACATGGATTCATAGTCGAAACGCTTACGCACCACGGCCTTGACCTGATCCCGGCGCTCGGTTTTGTTGAGATTCGGATCCTTGAGGATCTCCAGAATCCGGTCGACCGTCTGCTTGACACGATCCGAAGGGCTGACGTTCGCAGCAGCCGGTAAAGTGAAGGTCAGCAGTAAGACGAAAACAAGTGATGTGACAGATCTGAACATGGCTCCCTTGATCCCTTGGTTTGGTAACGGGTAATAAGACAACGACAGACGCCAATGGTGCGGTAGCAGGCTCGCATCCCACCGGATCCTAACAACCTGCTAACCCAGCCGTCCCGCGGGAGTATCCTATCCTACTCTCGCGCAACCTCTTGTGACAGAGTGCCGAGGTCTTGTGAGGGCGGGCGCCCGGCGTCAGACACCCGCTCCTGAAAATCGCTCACATCCCAGCAGACGGCCATCCGCTGCCCCTCGCCATCGTCCTTGCCAGTGAGGTAGTGGCTGAACTGTAACAGGGTCTTCTCCCCGCCATCCGGCAGACAGAAACGCAGACTCAGTCGACTCGCGGCGCGATTCTCAGCATCGAAAAGAGACTCCAGACTGTCCCTGTCCGCCTCAACAAGCAGGTTCAGCATCGCCTCACGGGTGGGGGTGAATTCGGAGGCCTCGAGCGCCAGCAGTGTGAACATCTCATCATCCCAGAGGCATTCGTCGCCGGCCGGTAGCCAGCGCCAACTGGCTTTGGGCAACAAGGCATTCGTGAACTCCGCCTGCTTCGACAGCTCCTTGGTGCGATGGCGATAGCGTTTGGTCTTGTGTTTGAGGTGCAGCAACTTCTGTTTGAGCAGCTCCTCCCGACTGCGCAGGCGTTTGATCGAGCGCAGGGATTTTTCCCGGTGGTGCGCGAGCCTGCGATTTGAACGCCGGGACACGATCCATACCAGCAGCAGGCTCCAGACCACCCACAACAGGGTCCACAAAAGAAACGTCAGAAACCCGGACTCCTTGGATTGGGTATTCTCGATGCCGGGCCCGTTGCTCCAGACATCGTTGATTTCGTCCTCATTGAACCGGTCGAGGGATTTCTGCAACAGGGTGTGCAGGGTTGGATTGCTCCGGGGTGTGGCCAGTGCGATATCCAGGGTCAGATCCAGATCCTGTGCCTTGCGCAACCCGTCATACCGCCCTTCATCTAGCAGGTAATCCACGCTGGCGGCATCGCCGAGATAGACCTGCGCCCGACCCGCCATCACCGCACCCAGGGCCTGGTCCAGGTCCCGGCCCGGCAGGGTATGGGTACCCGGTAGGTAGTGGGGCAACAGCTCCTCCCAGATACTTCCCGCCAACACCGAAACCGTGAGTCCATCCATGGCCGACACCCCCTGGCCTTTGAGCGATCCCAGGGAATACAGGGCGGCCGGCAGAGTCACATAGGGCCGGGAGAACTGCCAGTCCGGGGGACTCAAGGCGGTGTGCACCGTCGCCCCGATCACATCCACTTCACCGGAGTTCAGGGCTTCGGCAAGTCGCTGTTCATTCGGATACTGAAGCAGATCGATATAGAGACCCAGCTTGGCCGCCAGCACCCGCAGGTAATCCGCCGCCAGCCCCATGGGCTGACCGCTTTCAAAAAACAGGATCGGCGCGGTCATCGAGACCACCCCCACCTTCAGCTTCTGATGATCGTCCAACCAGGCCTTTTCAGCCATGTTGAAGCGTGAAACCTGGGCAGATGCCGCGCCCGCCAGGAACAACCCCAGCAGACACAGCCACAGCCTTCGCGTGTACATCCTTGATCTCTCCCTCTCAGACTCTGTTCGACGACCCTGTTTCCGTCGACGCCCGCTACCCCGATCACCCACGACAGGCGTGCTCCGGGTAACGCATTTACCCGACTATTCCACGAACCGCGTAGCATGCCAAGTCATCCGGACCCTTGCAGCGGGATTCGTGAATGCCGAAGCGGAATCGATCACACAACCCCTGCAAACCCATGCCACCCCCGAATCAAACCGACCCGGGTCTCCAACAAGCGCTTCAGAGCGGAGTGCTGCTGACACTAAAGAACTCACATTCAATAACTTGGACTATATACCGATACCCAGCCCGGTTGACAGGTCATCGGCAACAGTGTGATAAACAGTGCCTCATGCGGGCACGCGAGTCGCCCACACCTCGGCGCGCGCTGAATCCTCTCGGGGCTTATAAGACAATGTGTGTTGAAATGCGCTGTTTCCTCTCACAAATGGGTGTTTCAAGGTGCTTTTCGGCCCAAAACCGAACTGACTGAACAGAATTTACACAGCTTGCCCGGGCTTCCCATGGGACATACCACGACTTCGAGCATCACCGGACACCACACTAGATGACAGACCCGCAGATCCATCCCTGGCACCTACGTCTGGCCCGGCAGGTCATACTCGCAGGGGGCCTGATCGCTTATCCCACGGAGGCGGTGTTCGGTCTCGGTTGCCACCCCCGGGACCCGCAAGCGGTGACCCGCCTGCTGAGACTTAAAAATCGTCCGGTGGAAAAAGGCCTGATCCTCATCTCCGACAGTTTCGAACGTCTCGCCCCCTTTCTGCAGCCTCTGTCGTCGGATCGCAACCGCGTGCTCATGGAGAGTTGGCCAGGCCCCGCCACCTGGTTGGTGCCGGCGGCCCCCGCCACCCCATACTGGCTCACCGGTCAGCATGCGATGTTGGCAGTCAGGGTGACCGACCATCCCCTCGCCGCGGCTCTCTGCCGGGTCGCGGGGACCCCGCTGGTTTCCACCAGCGCCAACCTGAGCGGTCGTCCACCGGCGCGCACACCGCTGCAGGTGAGGATGCGCTGCGGTGGGGATGTGGACCTGGTGATTCACGGAGAGACGGGGGCACTCGAGCGTCCCACGGTAATCCGCGACGCCCTCAGCGGCCGCGTGATCCGAGCCTGAGGCCGTGTCTGAGAATGTGAGAATTCAGTGAGCCGGGAGAATCCGTCAGGAAAAAAAACCCACCCTGGGTGGGTGGGCTTAAAGCGCTTGTTTTCAGCGCCGGAGGAGGATCGAAACCATCAAGTACTCTTACCCCTTACAACGGCGGCTTGAAAAAAAACTTTAATCTATCGGGTTGTTCGGGTATCACACGGCATAAGTATCTTTAACCCATTGAATTTTATGAAATATTAATCATGCCATGCCCCCCAATTCAGCACTCGGATGAGCGCCAGGCAGGAAATTAATTCACATCTATTCGTCCGCATCGGAGAAAACCGCCGCCTGACCCAGATGCTCGGCGATCCACTCACGCAACCAGTGAGTTTGGCGAGCACCGTGAAAGCGCCCGATCTCCTCCCCGTCGCGGAACAGAATCACCGTGGGAAAACCTCTCAGGCGGTAGTGCCCGGCGAGGCGCATGTTGTCATCCACCTCCACCTTGGCGAGCACCACCCGCCCCGCGAGTTCACCGATCACCCGCTCCAGCGCCGGGGCCAGGGAGAGGCAGGGGGCACACCACTCGGCCCAGAAGTCGACCATCACCGGCTGGACGTGGGAGGCCTGTATGACCCTTTCCTGGAAGGTCGCCTCCTCAACGGAGTAGATCGCCGGATTCGGCTCGGACGCGCTTTTCATGGTGAACACCTCTCCCCGTGGCTACTTCGACCGGGTTGAACATGAATGGGATGGAGCGGGTATGATAAGTTATTCCCGGCATCCGGCAACCGGATTCCGGAAAAACCCCTATCCAGCTGAGTCGAGGAACCCATGTCCAGCCACTACCGCCGCGCCGAATTTCCCGTCACCCGCATGAGACGCCTGCGGCGTCATGAATTCTCCCGGCGCCTGGTCAGGGAGACCCTCGTCACCCCGGCGGATTTCATCTACCCGGTGTTCGTCCTCGAGGGTCAGGGACAACGCGAAGCCGTGCCCTCTATGCCCGGTGTGGAACGCCTGAGCATCGATCTGTTGGTGGAAGAGGCCCGCCTGGCGCACAGCCTGGGCATTCCCGCCATGGCCCTGTTTCCGGTCACCCCGCTTTCGGCGAAAAGCGAAGACGCCCGGGAGGCCTACAACCCGGACGGCCTGGCCCAACGGGCGGTGCGCGCACTCAAGGACGCGGTCCCGGAGCTGGGGGTGATCACCGATGTGGCCCTCGACCCCTTCACCACCCACGGCCAGGACGGCCTGATCGACGCCTCCGGCTATGTGCTGAACGACGAAACCAAGGCGGTGCTGGTGCGCCAGGCCCTGTCCCACGCGGCGGCGGGAGCGGACGTGGTGGCCCCCTCTGACATGATGGACGGGCGTATCGGCGCGATCCGCGAGGTACTCGAGCAGGAGGGGCATATCCACACTCTGATCCTCGCCTACGCAGCCAAGTACGCCTCCAGTTTCTACGGGCCGTTCCTTGACGCGGTGGGTTCTGCGGCCAATCTTGGTGGGGGGAACAAGTACAGCTACCAGATGGACCCCGCCAACAGCGACGAAGCGCTGCACGAAGTGGGCCTGGACCTGCAGGAGGGCGCGGACATGGTGATGGTCAAACCGGGCATGCCCTACCTGGACATCGTGCGCCGGGTCAAGGAGACCTTCCAGGTCCCCACCTTCGCCTACCAGGTCAGCGGCGAGTACGCCATGCTCAAGGCCGCCGCGCAAAACGGCTGGCTGGATGAAAAAGCGGTGGTGATGGAAGCTCTGGTGTGCATCAAGCGCGCGGGTTGCGACGGCATCCTCACCTACTTCGCCAAGCAGGCGGCGCAGTGGCTGAACGATTGAACAACATCGAGGTTGCGCGGGGAGGCTTCAACGATCGGTTGTCAAATCACCCGCGAGTCCGCGTTTGATTTACTTCCCTGGTCAGCATATTACAAACCCCTGTTTGCACGCGGATCTATCCCACCACGAAGGACACGAAGAGCACGAAGGATCATTGAGACGAACCATAGGGATCACTGGATGCTTGCAGACTAGCAAAATCGACATCCGTTGCGGTTCCGGATCCCGGCTTCCGCTTCGCTATAACCGGGCTACACGGGTGAGGCTTAGGCCTCGTGAGATTCCCGTGTGGCCGTAGCCCGGGTGCAGCGAAGCGGAACCCGGGAACAACCCTCCGAAACCCCAGGGCTAGCGGCTACTAAACAGTTGTCTCTCGTTCCCACGCTCCGCGTGGGAATGCAGACCCGAGCTTGAACATGCCTAACAGGTTTGGGTAACTCAATGTGATGTCGATAGGCATTCCCACGCAGAGCGTGGGAACGAGGAAAAAGCGCCATCTACTCACGTCATTGGTAAATATGAAAAGCGTAGAAGAAGAGTTCAAGAAATTTACAGATGAAGTCAATCATCTCTGTACTCATATAAGTGTGAGAGAAGATGAAAACGGCCCGTATATTTTTGCTCTTGGGCTGAAGAACACACATTCCTTGCAGGTACGTAAACTCCTATCCGATTACGTCCTTGAACTCTGGTATGGTGAAAATGCAGAGGTAGAGTCTATCGTGGAAGAACCCCGCTATCGTGACAGCAGGTCTGCGTTCAATAGGGCAAGAAAATGGCTCGAGCGCGATACCCTATAACAATCTGCAAAGGCTAGTGAACAACCAAAGTAGTCTTCCGAATTAAAAATTCAACATTAAAAATTCAAAATTATATGGATAACTACGCAGTCATCGGCAACCCCATCGCCCACAGTAAATCTCCGGAGATCCACAGCGCCTTCGCCCACCAGACCGGGGAGGCGGTGAACTACCGGCGGATCCTCGGCGACCCGGAGTATTTCGCCCGGGATGTACGCCAGTTCTTCGCCGAGGGAGGCCAGGGGCTGAATGTCACCGTGCCCTTCAAGGAGGAGGCCTGGCGGCTCGCCGATGAACTCAGTGAACGGGCCCACAGCGCCGGAGCGGTCAACACCCTGATCCGCCTCGATGACGGGCGCCTGCGCGGTGATAACACCGATGGCATCGGCCTGGTGCGCGACCTGAGCGTCAATCAGGGTTTTCGCCTGCGTGACAAGCGGCTGCTGATCCTCGGCGCCGGCGGCGCGGTGCGCGGGGTGATGCGGCCCCTGCTGGACGAGCATCCCAAGCGGATCATCATCGCCAACCGGACCGCCACCAAGGCCTTCTCCCTGGCCAACGGACTGGTGGCCTACGGCCAGGTGGCGGGCTGCGGCCTGGATGAACTGGAAGGCATGCAATTCGACCTGATCATCAACGGCACCGCCGCCGGTCTGCAGGGGGAAACCCCGCCTCTGCCCGATACCATTCTGGCCAAAGGGGGCTGGTGCTACGACATGCTCTACAGCGCCGAACCCACCCCGTTCCAGTGCTGGGGACGGGAACATCAGGCGGCCCGCGCCCTGGACGGACTGGGCATGCTGGTGGAGCAGGCCGCGGAATCCTTCCGCCTGTGGCGGGGCGTCCTGCCCGAGACCCCGCCGGTCATCGAGCAGTTGCGGCTTGCTTTGTCTCAGAACCATGACAAAACCGTGAAATAGGAAATAGTTTCACTCAATTTGCAGTATCGGGACCGCCACCATTTACATGATACTTTCTTGTGTTTTTGCCTTGACCAGCCCAGAATATGTACATGACATGCACATATGTACCAACGAGGTAACAACTATGACAGCGGTCACAGAGCGAGTGTCTGTCCTGATGACAAAAGATGAAAAGAAGCGAGTTGTCGCCAAGGCCAACGAAAGAGGCGTTTCCGTGGGCGAATACCTGCGACGTGCAGCCGATGGCTATCGATCCGAAACCGATGAAGAGCTTCTCGAGGCAATGATCAATGAGATGAATCAAGCGACTGAAAACGCCGAAAAGGCCATTGGTGAGACGCTGCGTTTTGTCGAAGAGTCAAACCGGCGTATCGCGAAAATGGAGGCGAAAGCCAAGAGCAAGGCGGCATAAATGGGATTGACCGACAAGATGTGGGAGGGTATCAGCCGGGTAATCCGAATGGATGCCAAAGTGGAAGGATTAGCGGAGACCGTGAAGACGCAACAAGGCAAGATCGAGGATCTGACCGCCCGGGTCATTCGCCTGGAAACCGTGCTGGAGATTGCCCTCACGTCCCGGAGTGATGAAGGGCATCGTCAGAGGTTGATACAAAAGGACGAATAGAGCAGTAGACTGGGACAGTCATCATTTAAGGTGGCATTATCTGTAGTAGTCGCGACTTGACCTGAATCAGCGAAGGGGCTAAACAGCCCCTTTGTTTTTGTCGATGTCCCCATCTGCTCCGGCTTTCAAAACCCTCCGGTGGATGCCATAGTAGGGCTATCCAATAAAAAACGGGATCCCGGCCCGTGGCGGTATCGCCCGGCCGCCCAGAACCCAAAGAGAGGCTGATGAGTGTATTTCCCGTGGTTGGCGTGGCCCGACCGAACTTCCTGATCCTGACCCCAATCTGTCTCTCCCTCGGCTTGGCCAGCGCCCTGCTGACCGGGATCCCCATCGACTGGACCCGCTTCGCGGTGATCCTGGTGGGCGGATTGATGGCCCATGTGAGCGTCAACGCCCTCAACGAGTACGCTGACTTCCAGTCCGGACTCGACTTCAAAACCGACAAGACCCCGTTCAGCGGCGGCAGCGGTACCCTGGTGATGCAGCCCCGGCTCGCCATCCAGGCCCTGATGCTCGGCATCCTCTCCCTGTTGACTACCATCCTCAGCGGACTCTACCTGGTGCAGCAGACCGGCTGGGGCCTGACCCCCATCGGCCTAGCGGGGGTGGCGATCATCGTCCTCTACACCGGCTGGGTGAATCGTAACCGCTATCTGGTGCTGATCACCCCGGGACTCGGCTTCGGCCCGCTGATGGTGATGGGCACCCATTATGCCCTCACCGGCACCTACCAGGGCCTCGCCTGGCTGCTCTCCTTGATCCCCTTCTTCCTGGTCAACAACCTGCTGCTGCTCAACCAGATCCCCGACCGGGAAGCCGACCAGAGCGTCGGCCGTGACAACTTCGCCATCGCCTGGGGCACCGTCGGCACCGCCCGGCTGTTTCTCAGCTTCGCCCTGCTGGCCTACGCCAGCATCATTCTGGGCGTGTTGGACGGACGGCTCCCCACCCTGGCGCTACTGGGTCTTTTGACTCTGCCTCTGAGTTATCAAGTGTTCATCGGCGTTCGGAATTCCAACGGCGACCTGCAGCAACTGATTCCCAACCTGGGCAAGAACGTGGCGCTCACTCTGGCGACACCGCTGCTGGTTTCGGTCGGCATCTACGTCAGCGCCTACCTGTAGCACAGACTGCTCGTTATCCATCGAGACGAACACAAGCCTGAGTATGGTTGGTCCAGGGCTCCGGGCCGATATGGACACGAAGCGGGTGTTCACTCAGCCTGATACGCCGTATCTTCGAAATATTGACCCTGAGACTCACAAAGCTCTCTATTCAACCGATCACACTCCTGCATGAGCTTTTGTTTCTCATCGCTCAGTGCATCCAGATCTTCACTGAGCATCTCGATTGCGATCTCCTGAACAGCCCTTTCGCGGCGCAACAGTCTGGCTTGTTGCGCCTGCTGCTCGGCCTTGCGGTGCTTTGCTTCCGCCTGTTCCAACGCCTTGTGCAGGTTCACCAGCTCCTCGTTCGACACATCGAGCTGCTGGTGTTCCATCTCCAGCAATACTTCACGCAATCCGGCGTTTTCACGCTTTAGACTATCGATCTCCTGTCGCTGGAGTTCATGCAACTCAACCCCTTCCTGATTTCTGTTTTTTGCTTCGCGTTCGCATCTGCCCAGATTATGCCGCAACGTCGCATTTACTGACTTGAGCGCATTGTTTTCAGCACTCAACTTACCAACCATCAGTTTGCTCAACTTGAGTTCGGCCTGGAGTTTTTCAAGTGTCTCACGAAGCCGGATATTCTCCAGTGGAACACTTTTCTGGCCTGTTATAGGGGTATTATGACGTCCCTGATGGGCATCCATCCTTGCTATATCCACCTGCCGCACGGGCACCCAACTGTCCATACCAGCACCTTTATCATGCGTACTCAACCGTTTTTTCCTCACGGTAACCACCTCCTATATTGCCGCAAGATCCTATCCAGTAGACATGTTAAGTGCAAACATTGTGCGGGTATCGAACCTCAATCTGCCACAGCCGGAGGTGGCATAAGGCACTCAGACATGAAGGTTCACTTCCACATTGCGCATAGCGGTTGCAAAGCCGCTGCATTTTCATACCTTGCCCCTCTCTTCACGAGAGGGTGTTGTAAAAGCGGTTTTGGGAAAGAGCCGTAGGTCGGGTTAGCGCAGCGTCACCCGACAAAAATGGGCATTTCATG
>JBNLFS010000008.1:0-2614 GCA_050305635.1 Candidatus Thiodiazotropha sp.
ATCGTCTTCCTCCCAGTTCTTCATGAATAACGCTTCTACCTGATAGCCCTGTTGCTGTAGCAGGATCGCGGCAACCGACGAATCGACGCCACCGGAAAGTCCGACGATGACCTGTTCTGTTTTGGGTGTCACGGTGTTCACTGTAGCTCTTCAATCAGTGTTAGTGGATAGCGCTGTCCGGCCAGGTAATCCTCGAAACAGCGCATCACCAATGGGCTGCGCAGTTGTTCTGCGCGCGTCTGTAGTTCATCGAGGCTGAGCCAGTGGGTGGTGATAATATCGGTATCCAGTTCCAGGTTAGGGTCCCGTTCGCCATGTGTGCCGCAGAAGGCGAGGCGCAGGTAGGTGATGCCGTTATCCGGGCTGCGCCAACGGTAAACCCCGCTAATTGCTTCTGGCTGGAAATGGCGACCACTCTCTTCCAGGGTTTCGCGTACCACAGCCTGCAGGATGGTTTCATCTTCCTCGACGTGTCCTGCAGGTTGGTTGAGGACGACTTTGCCTTCGGAATGCTCTTCCACCAGTAGAAACTTGCCCGCCTCCTCAATAACTGCGGCGACGGTCAGATGGGGTGTCCAGATTTCGTTCATTGAGTCTTCTGTCGTTTGTTTTTCGCCCGCCTGCGCGGCGTTTTAGTCTGGCGCACTGCTGGGTGAATGCCGTAACTTCCGTCGCCTCGACCTCCCGCCATCCACCGGGTTGCAGTCCATCAAGGCTCCACTCGCCAATTCCCCAGCGTATCAAACGCAGGGTGGGGAAACCAACGGCGGCGGTCATGCGCCGTACCTGACGATTGCGACCCTCACTGATGGTCAGGCGAAGCCAGCTGGTGGGAATGTTAGCACGGTAACGGATTGGTGGATTGCGCGGCCAGAAATCTGGTTCGTCAATTCTTTCGACTCGCGCCGGTCGAGTCAGGCCGTCTTTTAGTTCTACCCCCTTACGCAGCGTGTTAATCGCTGCATCATCAGGTATTCCCTCCACCTGAACCAGATAGGTTTTGACCTGTTTGTGCTGGGGATGGGCGACACAGTGCTGTAGGCTACCGTCGTCGGTCAATAGCACCATCCCTTCACTGTCGCGGTCCAGCCGCCCAGCAGGGTAGAAATCCTTCTCATTGATGTAATTAGCCAGCGTCTCACGTCCCTCACTGTCGGTGAACTGGCAGAGGACGTCGTAGGGCTTGTTAAGCAGTAGAATTCGGGACATCGAGTAGCTGGGTATTGAATGTTAAGCTTCGGCCCATCATTATTTCGCTTTGTCCTGGTGACCGCAACGCAAACGGAACCCCCATGAGCTACGAAAAGATTGTTATTCCCTCCAGCGGCGAGAAGATCGGCGTCAACAGCGATTTCTCCCTAAATGTTCCTGCACAGCCCATTATTCCCTTCATCGAGGGCGATGGTATCGGTGTGGATATCACGCCGGTGATGAAGCGCGTGGTCGATGCGGCGGTGGAGAAGGCCTATGGCGGCGAACGCAGCATCGCCTGGATGGAGATCTATGCCGGGGAGAAGGCCAACACGGTTTACGGTGAAAACACCTGGCTCCCCCAGGAGACCATGGATGCGGTGCGTGATTATGTGGTTTCCATTAAGGGGCCGCTGACTACCCCCGTGGGTGGAGGGATCCGTTCCCTCAACGTCACCCTGCGCCAGGAACTGGATCTCTATGTCTGCCTGCGTCCGGTTCGCTACTTCACTGGTGTGCCCAGCCCGGTCAAAGCACCTGAGAAGACCGATATGGTGATCTTCCGTGAGAACTCCGAGGATATCTACGCCGGTATCGAGTGGTCAGCGGAGAGCGCCGAGGCGAAGAAGGTGATCGCCTATCTGCAGCAGGAGATGGGGGTAAAGAAGATCCGTTTCCCGGAAAGCTCCGGCATCGGCATCAAGCCCGTTTCCAAAGAGGGCACCCAACGTCTGGTACGCAAGGCCATCCAGTACACCATCGATAACGATCATGACTCGCTCACCCTGGTGCACAAGGGCAACATCATGAAGTTCACCGAGGGGGCCTTCAAGGAGTGGGGTTACGCCCTGGCCGCCGAGGAGTTCGGTGCGCAACTGCTCGACGGCGGACCCTGGATGACCCTGAAGAATCCACTTAACGGCAAAGAGATTGTGATTAAGGATGTGATTGCTGATGCCTTCCTGCAGCAGATCCTGCTGCGTCCCGAAGAGTACAGCGTGATCGCCACCCTTAACCTCAACGGTGACTATATCTCAGACGCCCTGGCGGCTCAGGTAGGCGGTATCGGTATCGCCCCCGGGGCCAACCTCTCCGATTCGGTGGCAATGTTCGAGGCGACCCATGGCACCGCGCCCAAGTATGCCGGTCAGGACAAGGTCAATCCGGGTTCACTGATCCTCTCGGCAGAGATGATGCTGCGTCATCTGGGGTGGGGCGAGGCGGCGGATCTGATCGTCAAGGGGATGGAAGGGGCGATTGCCGCCGGTACGGTGACCTACGACTTTGCCCGTTTGATGGACTCTGCGACAGAACTAAGCTGTTCTGACTTTGGCGAGGCGATGATCGCCAAAATGTAGACCGAGCATCTACGCGGGGTCGGTTTCGTTGAGTGGGCGTCTCTCCTTATTGTCGATAAGACGCA
>JBNLFS010000009.1:0-4681 GCA_050305635.1 Candidatus Thiodiazotropha sp.
TTGAGCCGTTCGAAACGGGCGGCGACTTCGGGGGACTGATCGAGATAGCTGGGCAGTTCCAGATGGGTCATCGCTTTTCTCCTCAGGCCTTGGCCGCGCGTTGCCAGGGAAACAGCCGCCGCCCGAGCCAGGCCAGGAGCAGATCGGTGCTGAGTCCGATGATGCCGATCATGATGATGGCGGCGTAGACGTTTTCGAAGTTCTTGTAGCGCGCCTGCTGGGTGATGAACCAGGTGATGCCGGAGCTGGTGCCGATCAGCTCGGCCACGATCAGGTAGGTCCAGGCCCAGCCGAGCAGGATGCGCATGTCTTTGTAAAGGTCGGTGACGATGCCGGGAATCACCACCCGGAACAGTAGTGAGAGGCGCTTGGCGCCCAGGGTCATCGCCGCCTCCAGCAGGGAAGGGTCGAGCTTGCGGGTGGTGTTCGAGATCACCAGCACCTGCTGGAAGAAGGTGCCGATGAAGATGATGGCGATCTTCGGCGCTTCGTGGATGCCGAGAATGGCCACCGCCAGGGCGCCGAAGGCGGGCGCCGGCAGATAGCGGAAGAATTCGATAAAGGGCTCGCTGAGGCGTGAAACCAGGTCATAGGTACCGGCAAGGATGCCCAACGGCACACCCACCAGGGAAGAGAGAAAAAACCCCCAGAAGATCACCTGAATGCTCTGCCACAGGCTCTCGTGCAGCCACTTCTCGTTGCGTCGCTGGGGTTCGGTGGTGAAGGCGGTGTAGAAGGCCATCGCCACCTCGTGGGGGGCGGGGAGATAGACCGGATTGGCCGGATCGCCCTGGGGCCGTGCCTTGCCGTCGGCCTGCGCCTTTTGCGCTTCGCGCTCGAAGACCTCCCGCTCCACCTGCATGCCGGGGGTGAAGTAGCTGACGCCACCCGGCTCGGTGATCTCCACGTTGGGGTGCCAGACATAGGGCGAGTAACTCACCAGGCACCACAGCAGGATCGGGATCAGGAAGCTGAGTACGCCGAGAAACAGGCGACTTCGGCTATCCAGCTCTTTGCGTACGGTGAACCAACCACTGGCCATCATATGCCCCGTGCTAAGGGCCGCGGATAAAAATAAATTATCCCAAACTACTTGTCTAAATGCCGGCCTTCGATGTTACAGCTGCGGTTGCATAGGCCCAGCTATGCGCCCTTCGCTGCGCCTAGAAGGCCGGCATTGATCCGGCGTATTTTGGGATAATTTATTTTTCCGCGACCCTAATCAATCGTTGAGTGTGAGTTGTGAGGCACGGACCCGGTGACCGCGGCCTGAGCCGGGCCCGTCCTCACCGCGAGGGTTATGACCGTTGCTTACATCGCTTCGGTGATCGAAGGATCGATGTAGGCGTCGATGTCCTGGGCTTCCTTGTAAACATCGTTGGCCAGGTTGAAGTCGTCCGAGATCTTCGAGGAGCCGTACAGGGAGGTGAAGCCGTCACCCTTGACGAAGAACTTCTTGGCCTCGTCCAGGGTCAGGATCTTGGTGCCGTCGATGAAGGACTTGTACTCCTGCGCATCGACGCCCACCCGGGAGGCCATGATGCGCACCGCGTCATCATAGGTTTCCGGGTTCTTGATGTAATCGACCACCCGGTACCAGACCTTGGCCACCTTGGCCCACTCCGCCTTGCGGGCGGCCAGGCTGGAGGGGGAGACCGCCAGCACGTCGTAGATCAGACCGGGTTCGTCGGCGCTGGTGTAGACCGGCTTGGAGCCGGGGACCAGCTTCAGGGCGATGCCGGAGTTCGGTTGCCAGGCGCCGATCGCGTCCACGTCACCCGAGGCCAGCACCTGGGGGGTTTCGTTGGTGGGCACGTTGACCAGCTCCACGTCCTTTTCGGTCATGCCGTTCTTTTCCAGGCCGTTGAGCAGCAGCAGATGGTCGACAAAACCGATCTCGACACCGATCTTCTTGCCCTTGAGATCCTTCAGGGACTCGACACCGGGCTTGCCGACGATCATGTCGTTACCGTTGGAGTAGTCGTTGATGATGATCATCACGCTCTTGGCGCCGGTAGCGCCGGTAACCAGGGCGTCACCGTTGGTCATGGTGACCGCGTCGAGCTTGCCGGCGGCGAAGGCATCCATCGAGGCCACGTAGTCAAACCATTCGAACTGCACGTCGACACCTGCCTCCTTGAACCACTGCTTCTCGACGGCCACTTCCCAGGCCACCCAGCCCGGCCAATCGGAATAGCCGATCTTCAACGGCTCGGCAAGAGCGGTGGCTGACATGCCCAGCAGGGCGACACCGGCCAGGGCGGAGAATAACTTACTCAGGCGTTTCATCATGGAGGAGTCCTCTGGTATTACGATTCGATAATTTCGTATTACCAGGAGAGCAACCCCTGTGCCAGTTCATTGAATGATGTTTAAGTGATTGAAATAATGTTGAATAAATTAATTTAACAAATTCCCGGTGCGGAATGCCGCGCCCCAAAATAGCGCTGATTACGGGTGTTTGGGTTCCAGTGGTGCACCCGAAGTGTGCAATTCGAGGTACAGACCCGTTCATGTTACGACCCGTGTTTTACTGGGAGGTGGCTGTTTTTGCCGAGTCAGGCACAAACAAGGTATAAATCGGCGTTGCTGGCGCAGGGCCGGAAACGGGTCAATACATAAGGGGTGGGGTCGCGTGATTGAAGTGGATGAGAGTGCATTGGATTTTTTCAGGACCATGCACCACCGGTTTACAGAGACGATTCAGGGCCGTGCGGGCCACGAGGCGATGCTGGCGGATCTGCTGACCCTGGCCTTCACCAGTTATGAAGGCAACGCGGAACTGCATGCCCGGGACCTGCCGGAGCCCGCCTGTCGCAAAGGCTGCGCCACCTGCTGCAGCATCCGGGTCGTGGCCACGGCGCCGGAAGTGCTTTTGATCGCCCGTTATCTGCGGGCGAACGAGTCTGGGTTGAGGGCGCAGGGCGTCCATCTCGCAAAGCGTCTGGCCAAGGCGGATGAGGTGACCCGGAATCGGGATGAGGCCGCCCGGGTCCGCTTGCGTCGCCGCTGTCCTTTCATCCATAAAGGGGTCTGCATGATCTATGCGGCGCGTCCCCTGGCCTGCCGCAGCCACCTCTCCTATGATCGGCAGGCATGCGTGGATGCGGCGGCGGGCCGCATCGATCAAATACCCCATTCGCCGCCCCATCTGCAGATACGCGGCCTGATTCAAAACGCCCTGCAATCGGCGTTGCGCGATGCGGACTATCCCTGGGCAACCTACGAGATCAACCACGCGGTCCAACTGGCGTTGGAGCATCCCCAGGCCGAACAACAGTGGTTGGCCGGGGATGATGTGTTCAAGCCCGCAAGGGTGAAAGACATCCGTTTCGGGGAGATGGCGCAGACCTTTGATCAACTCCACAATCGTCTCCACTAGTAGGCACTGTGACGTAGCGCGGTATTCCCGATTGCGAGTGACCCCAGGTTTCAGAGGGTTGGCCGGATGGTGCGGGCTGTCCAGAATGTTCAGTTGTGTGCTGGAATTTCATGCCGGCTGGAATGCTTTCGAAGAAGATGGGACTGCCGGACCGATGGGCGTGCAGAACCCGGCAGGATGCGTGCAGTCTGAATATTATTAGCACAGATCCAAGCGACCCCGTGGAGCCTCCATGAATCTCGATGCGTTAAGTGATTTTTTTCTCGTCTGCAGCCTGATCAACGGAGGTCTGCTGCTGTTCTGGGTGTTGATCCAGCGCCTCGCCCCGGAGCTCGTGTATCGTACCCAGCGTGGCTGGTTTACAGGCTCCCGGGAACGTTTCGAGGAGATTATTTACCGTCTGCTGGGTCAATTCAAACTGCTGTTCCTGGTATTCAACCTGACCCCTTACCTGGCCTTGTGTATCATCACATGACCATCCGACCGAGGGAGATCCCCATGTACGGCATCGACCCCCATGCGACTCTGCAGAAGATCGCCGCCCAACTCGACAGCCTGTCGGACAGAAACGAAATCATCACCGCCCTGGACGAGGTGGAGTACGTGTTCGAGGTGATTCCACCGGAGATGCAGGACGCCGCGGAACAGATCATCGCCCTGTTGCGGCAGAAGCTGGAACAGGCCGGATAACCGATTGATCAGGAGACAAGGGGATGGCTGAGCTGGGACATGTGGTGTTCTACGTGCGCGACCTCGACTCCTCGGTGCGCTTCTATTCCGAGGGTGTGGGGCTGCAGGTCAAGGGTCGGATCTTCAATGACCGTGCCGCGGTGCTCAGCGGCGGCGGCTCCCATCACGAACTGCTGCTCATCCAGGTGGGCGAGGCGCCCGGACCCCTTCAGGGCCGTCGCCGGGGACTCTATCATGTGGGCTGGAAGATCGGCGACGACCTGGACGCATTGCGACAGACCCGGGATCGGCTCACAGAACTGGGCTATCCCATCGAGGGCGCTTCGGATCACACCGTGAGCCAGAGTCTCTACCTGCGGGACCCCGACGGCAACGAGGTTGAACTGTTCGTCGACGATCCCGGGTTCGACTGGAGCCGGGATGACAGTTGGATGGAGGAGCCGGTCAAGCCCCTGCATCTGTGAGACCGGCTGTCATCCTGGGGATCGGCATGTCCCGGGTTTACGGTTTTCTTTTCCTGAGCTGTTCCGCAAATGTGTGGATTCAGATCAATAATTGTTTTGTGCAGCCTTGTCATTGACGCGCAGGCTGTTGAAATGCTACTCAGAC
>JBNLFS010000010.1:0-15922 GCA_050305635.1 Candidatus Thiodiazotropha sp.
AGGATTCATCTCTTGCCAGGGCATGGGCACCTCCCTTGTTGGTACTCATGCATTTAACAATGTGTTACCCATGTATCTGTAATAATGTGTTACCTATGTTGTTGATCCGTACAGCGCCCGACTGTCCCGCCCCTTCGGGGACCTCTGCGATGCTCACAAAAACCGGCGGGGCTGGAACTCGCTGCGCTAAGACAGCTCGCACTGGAGTTTCGGAGGGTTGTTCCCGGGTTCCGCTTCGCTGCACCCGGGCTACGGACACACGGGAAGCTCAAGAGGTGGGCGCATCACCCCCGTAGCCTGGGTGAAACGCAGTGGAACCCGGGACCCCGCAGACTGAGAAGCTCTGAGGGAGCATACAAAATTCTCCAGGTGCATCTCTTATCCCACCCGTGATGATCAATGCAAGATGGCGTTGCTGATCCTTGGCGATAGCCGCTACTTTATAAAATCAATCTCTTGGAAGCGGTTCCTGGGTGGTGCCAGGGAGAGGGGAACACAAAAACCCGTGAGCGCAGCGAACACCTCAACTCAAAACTCATAACTTAAAACTCAAAACTCTTCAGAACACTACCCAATGCTCGAATCGAGTGTCAGCATAGCTGATCTTGCTGGGTAATCAGGTAGGGATATAATCCCTTCGAGTCTCTGGACTGCACGCCGATCAATCTCACCACGAAGGACACGAAGGGTCATGGCCGCCTGTTCGAGACACTCATCCATGCACGGTGATTGTTCATGAGCATAACCATACCCGACGCCTTTGGTCTGATTGTGATCGGTGACGAGATCCTGTTCGGAAAACGCCACGATCGTCACATGGAGCATTTTCGCGGTTTCCTGGGAGACCGGGGTTTGCGCCTGGGGCGCTGCTGGTTGCTACCCGATGACCCTGAGGTCCTGGTGGAGCACCTGCGTTTCTCCCTGCGGGGGGATCTGCCGGTGTTCGTCTGCGGCGGCATCGGCGCCACCCCCGATGATCTCACCCGGGGGTGTGCGGCGGAGGCGGCCGGGGTGCCCCTGGTCCGCCATGCCCAGGCCACGCAATTGATCGAGGAGCGCTTCGGCGCCTCGGCCTATCCGACCCGAATCCGTATGGCCGATCTGCCCGAGGGGTGCACGCTGATCCCCAATCCACATAACCGGATTCCCGGATTCAGTCTCGGTGCTCACCACTTCCTGCCGGGATTCCCGGAACTGGCCTGGCCCATGGCGGAGTGGGTGTTGCAACAGCACTATCCCGAGGCTTCGGCGCGTATCGAGGAGGCGTTTGTCGAAGTGCTGAATACCCCGGAGAGTCAGTTGGTGCCGCTGATGGAACAGCTCGGGGGCACGTTTCCCGGGCTCAAACTCTACAGCCTGCCGCAGCTGCAGACCGGCGAAGGGTCGAGGATCGAGCTGGGTTTTCGCGGACGGGGCGCCATCGAAGCGGCACTGGCAACTCTGGCACAACGCCTCGATGAGGCGGGTATCCCTTATCGAAAACCACAGACATCAGGCTGAGTAGCGGTCCGCTACCGGTGTGGGTTCACTGCTTGCCGGTGGCGGATTCGTCCATCAGCGTGGCCAGCCGGTCGATCACTTCACCGCTGTGGCGCTTGGGATTGACGTCGCGGTAGATCTCGGCCAGGCCGCCTTGCGGATCAATGATGAAGCTGTGACGCTTGGCAAAGCGCAGGGGGCCGAGCTGAAACAGCGCCCCGTAACGGGAGGCGACCTCGCCCTTGGCATCGGAAAGCAGGGGAAAGGGCAGGTGGTACTTGGCGGCGAACTCCTGATGGCTGGAGACGTCATCGGTACTCACTCCGAGCACATAGGCGCCCATTTCCGTCAGGCGCAGATAATCATCCCGAAACTGACAGGCCTCGGTGGTGCATCCGGGCGTGTCATTCTTGGGGTAGAAGTAGAGCACGACCCAGCGGCCCCGATAGGCCTGCAGAGACTGGGTCTCCCCGTTCTGATCCATCAGTTCAAAGTCCGGTGCCGCTTCTCCGGTCTGCAATTCGGCGGAGGCCTGGCCAAAGGAGAACAGGCCCAGGGTGATGAAAACGATTGATGATGGCAGGGTCATCGTGTCGACCTCTTGTGGATTTGATGTCTCTTCATGTACTCAATAAGATGGCTTGGACAGGGATTCGTTGCAGTGTTCCGCGCTTTTGTTGCGTGTATCGATGGCCAACCCCCCGACGGTCACTTGAAAAGATTTTCGATCTGATCATCGAACGAAACGCCGTTGATCACCCACTTGTCCCTCGGTTTATACAGGCGAAAGATCCAGCGGATTGCATGGTTCTCGAACTTTTGCAGATAGATGAATCGGGCCAGAGAGTCCCCCGCGGTCTCTTCCTGGATGAACTCGGTGCCAATGGATACGCCGAATCTCTGTTTCACCAGCGGCCATTGAGTGTTGGTGGTGTTCGCCAGATTGTCGAGTTCGACGCCGGGCATCGGCCAATAGGGTTTGAGAATGCCGTAACCCTCGGTGATCTGTTCGTTTTGAAACGCCTTCATCGACCGATCGAAAACGCTGCGTGCCTCTTTCAGCGAACTGAAGGCGTCGGCGTTGACATAGGGGGCGACCAGCAGGCCGAGGGCTAACCCGCAGAGATGTTTTTTCATGGTTGCGATTCTCAAGGTTATTTGTGGGTCAGGAAACGGGCCAGTTGTCCTTCCAGTTCGCGCAGGCTGGAGATTCGAATCGTGGGCTTGAACCCCCAAGGATCGAACACCTGGTGATGACTGCGCTGCAGCCACACGCCCCGCATGCCGGCAGACAAAGCGCCAATCACATCGAAGGGGTTGCTGGAGATCAGCCAGCTGTCACAGCCGGCGCTTTCGGTTTCGCGCAGGAGGTGGCAATAAACGGCGGGATTGGGTTTGAAGGAACGCACGGAATCCGCGCTGATCACGTCGAGAAAGTAGTCCTCGATGTTGGCGTTTTCGAGTAGTGAGTTGACATCGTCCCGGGTACCGTTGGAGAAGGCGAACAGGCGATAACTCGCACCGCTGAGGAGTGCCAGACCCTCCTTGACGTCATCGAAGACCGGCAGTTCCCGGTAGAGATCCAGCAGTTCCTGTTTTTGGCGCACGCTCATCGGTGTCTCGTGCAGTTCACAGGCATAGTTCAGCGCATCCCGGATACAGGTGGAGAAATCCTCGTACATCTGCATCAAGCCCCGGCGAAAGGCGTATTCCACCTGCTTGTCCCGCCAGGTGTGGGAGAAGGCGTGAGACTTGTCGCCGATGAGTGCTTCCAGCCGGGTTACGACACCGTGGGTATCGATCAAAGTGCCATAAACATCGAAGGCAAGAGTAATCGCCATGCTTTATTCCTGAGACGTGTGAGCGTCGGTGTCGTGCCGGGGCCGGATATCTCGAACTGGATTCATGATGAGTGCAATGCGACCCCTGTTCAGAGACAACTTACAGGCGGTCGCGGACCAGACAGAGTCGATGGATATATTAAAAATAGCATAGGAGTCGGTGGTGTGGCACAAGTCCATGAAAGCTGTGAGGATTCCGCCCACTGCAAGCGATGCAACGAGAGGTAGGCGGCTTGGGTGCCGTTAGGGCGGGAGTGAGGGGTTTTCGGGGAGGGCAGAGTGGATCTGGAAAACCGTTGTTACGCCTGAGTACGCTCGTTTTCTAAGCCGCGATCCGGAGCTCCGTATCACTATTCAATAAAATTACGAATTATAGGTATTCCCTACTAATTTTGATGTTTTCCCTAATATCTGCAATGATTGTCCGTACCCCCCAACTACAACGAAATACGCACAAGAGGGGGCCACTGATTCGTTTACCCACCCCTCGCAGTCTGAGGATCCCATTGTCCAAGGGAGGATTCTCATGGTTAGAAAAACCATATTCTTTGCAGTGTTTGCCTTGACCTTCATGGCCGGCTGTACCACCCAGCAGTCCAATCAGGCTGCGTCCCAGCCGCCTGCCAAACCGTCGATGACGGAACACGCCATGGAGTCGGGTGGTCCCATCAGCTACCAGGGGCCACTGGCGGCGGAAGACCCCAGCAAACCGAAAAACGATTACAACATCACCATCAACTACGAACTCGGCATGCACTGTACCGGTTTCGATTTTACTTACTGTTGCGTACTGCCACCCTACAACTCGGTCCAGTCCCAGGTGATCAAGACCGCCACCGGCAAGCGCAAATATCCGGAACTGGTTGAGGCGGATCCTGAAGATCCGGCGGTGCTGGTGGATGGCAAAAAGCGTTTCAAGCTCGAGTACGGCCACATCGACAACAACTATTCGGAAGGCAACAAGCTCAAGTACTGGGATGTGCCCTACGATGTGAACGGTGACGGTACCTATGGTGAGAACGAGAGCGTGGCCAACGCCTATTTCACCCATCTGTATGTCTACAAGGATCTGAAGGGCAGTAACCCGGAATCCACCAGTGCGGATGCGAAGAAGGCCTATGTCGGCATCCAAGTGCCGGTGCCACGGGACAACGGTCCGGGCGGCGCGGCCGTGGCCAGCCCGATGAAGGGCGGTCATCTGCACTACACCGGAGAGGTCGGCACCATCGTCTTCACCAAATCCCCGGTGCTGGATAATGTGCCCATCGTGCTCACCAACCCGGGCATCTGGGATGCCCTGGGCCTGCCTCTGACTCCGTTCAACGACAGCGTCGCGGCCAAGGATCCCCTGACTCTGGTGGAGAGCGACATCCAACCCTTCCAGGAGGCCTGGGTGAGCCTGGTGGATGCGGACAGCGGTGCGCCGGTGCTCGACAGCCACAGCGGCAAGCCCAACACCTTCGTCGGCACCAACCCGATCGATGTGCCGAACTGTGCCAACTGCCATAGCAACGATACGGCGAACGGCAAAAAGTACACGCTCTACAAACAGGAGCGGGCATTCTGGAAGGGTCTGGGCGCGAGCGACTGGATGGCCAACCTGAAGGCCACCTCGGTCTCCATTCTGGAGATGCACGACGATGTGAACGGCACCGAGTTTCTGAAGCACTACGATCCGAACAGCCGCGCCGTGATGAACCGGATTGGCCGCGACCCGGTGCTGTGCCAGAAGTGTCACGCAGACAACGTCATCGGTGTTCTGGGCGCCAAGACCTTCAAGGACAAGAAGACCGGCGAGGAGAAGACCGTACCGCCACTGACTCAGGCGATCCACACCGTGCACCAGACCGCCGTGCCAATGCCCGACTCCCAGGGCCGCACCGCCGCCTGCCAGGGTTGTCATCCGGCGCACCGCCAGGACGGCAACATGAACGAGTACCCGATCACCCCGGACGGCAAGAACGCCTATGCGGACAAGGACAACCGGGATGCCGCCGGTGGCTGCTATGTGGGCCGTGACGTGCACTCCAATCCGGGCAAGGACAAGGACGGCGTGGGCACGCCCGAGCACCTCAACTCCGTCGGTGAATGGCTGCAGGCGAATGTCTCCCAGATCGGCAATGACGAGGGCGGCAAGGGTCTGTGGTGCACCAACTGCCACAATCAGCTGACCCGGGAACTCTACCAGCGCGACAACCTGAGCAACGCCTTCAAGCAGGAGGGTGCGACCCTGCGCAACAAGTCCCTGGACGAGATTGCCGCAGCCATCGGTGTGAGCCGCAAGGTGCTCGAAGAGAAGTATCTCGATCCCAAGGTGGTGCTCAATGCCAAGGGCGAGGATACCGTGGGTGAATCCGGTATTCTGTTGACCTGGGCCCAGGAACGTCTGGTGCCGGACATCGCGGTGATCGCGCTCAAAGGTAACGGACCCATGGTGTCGAAAGACGAAGACGGGGATATCAGCGTGGTGCCCCTGTCCGCCAACCCGGCGGTGGACATCGCTTCCCTGACGCTGCCCGAGGGTGCTACCGGTGCGGCCGCGGTGCCCTACGATGCCGCGACCAAGGGCCGTGACTACTGGCTGTCGCCCGGCGCTCCGCACTGTGCCGACTGCCATGCCGCGCCTTTCGTCGAGGGTCAGGGCGGGGTTGCCTTCCCGATCAACCAACCGGGCAAGCACAGCCTGATGCGCTACTCCAAGGGCCATGCGGGCCTTGCCTGCCAGTCCTGTCATCAGTCGATCCACGGACTCTATCCGGTCACCCCCGGAACCGATGTCACCACCTATCGCCAGGCGCCCCAGTACAACCCGGACGGTTCCCACGGTCCGTTCCGTTGTGCCGCCTGTCATGAGGTGAATGAAAACGGTGTGCCGTTCATCGCGGACGATGAGGAGCATGTGTGGAAAGGCCAGTCGATTCTCGAGGATTACGACTCCGCGGTCTCCTGGATGCACGCCAGTGCTCCGGACGAGGGCGGTAAGATTCCTCAGGACTGACGCCTAGTAACCTGTGCCCGGCCGAAGGCCGGGCTTGACGCGTTGTAACCCCATGAACGGGGGAAGTCGGCTTCCCCCGTTCCTGCGTATCAGGACCCCCATGATGAATTCCAGACAGTTACTCAAAACCGGCCTGCTGACGCTGGCCATTGCCCTGGCTTCACCCTGTCATGCGGTGGCGGAGTCCGACCTCCTGGTGAGCGTCGGACCGCTCCAGGTGACCGCGACGGATCTGGAGTCCGCCCTGTCGAGCTTCCCCTTCGCCGACCGGTTCCCGGGTATGGATGAAAAGGACCAGGCCGCACTGCGCGGGGACATGCTGCAACGCCTAGTAGCCTCGCGCTTGCTGAGCCTGGAGGCGGAGCGTCTCGGACTCGATGAGGATCCCGTCTATCTCAAGGAGCTGGAAGGTTTCCGCCTCGGCTTGCTGTATCGCCACTACATGGACCGCCTGCGTGAAAAACTCAGCCTGCCGGAATCGGTTCAGACGGATATGCAGGCCCAGTTCGCCAGTGATCCGGATGGCCTGGCGGCGGCCCGTTCCGCCTACCTGGCGGATGAGTACCGGGCTTTGCGCTACCACACCATCCAGTCTCTGCGCGACCGTTACCGCATCGAGGTCTACGAATCGCGCATCCAGGCCGGGCCGATCCCGCTGGATACGGTCTTATTGCAGGGAGACGGTCTGCGCATCACCTATGCGGAGCTGATCGTGGATCAGCCCCAGCCCCCGAGCAACCCCGAGTGGGTGCGTGAACAGCTCTACAAGCGCGCTGAACTGATCACCGTGGCCCGGGCCGCCGAAGCGGCTGGCGTGGATGTGAGTGAAAAACTGGCTGCGTTTGCCAAAGAGCGGCTCCCGGCGTTGCTGATGGAGCGCAAGCAGCAGGCGTGGACCGCCGACGAAGCGGTCTTGCGGGCCTATTACGAAGCTCACCCGCAGATCGGCCGCATCGAGGAGAGACGGCATATCGGCCAGCTGGTCAGCGCCACCCGGGAGGAGGCCGAGTCCCTGCGTAAGCGGATCGATGAGGGCGAAAGCCTGTTCGAACTGGCGGCCCGCTACAGCGTCGATCCTTACGGCCGCGAGCACCAGGGCGACATGGGCTGGCAGGTGGAGGGGCGCGGTTATCCGGCCCTGGAGCAGGCGCTGGATCAACTGCAGGACCACGAGGTCAGTCCGGTGGTCGAAACCCCCATGGGATTTCATCTGGTGACGATTCTCGAACGCCGCCCGGGAGGGCAGAAAAACTACCTGTCCGTGAAGGACCGGGTGCGTCAACTGTGGATCAGCCGGCAATTAACCGGTTACATGAACGAACTGTCCGATCGCTACCGGGTCGTCTGGCACCTGATGGACAAGGCCGATGCGCCCTGAGCCCTATCCGGGAAGACGCGCCGGATTCGCCTGCATTTCCGCCGGCGGCGTGCTGCTCATCGGCCTGCTGATTCTGACCGCGTTGCCGGGTTGGGCCACGCAGCTGGATCGACCGGTTCTGCCGGATGACGCCTATCCCGATCTGAACGGTGAGGCCCAGCCACTGAATCAGTGGCAGGGGAAGATCGTGCTGCTCAACTTCTGGGCGAGCTGGTGTTCGCCCTGTCTGAGTGAGATCCGTCACCTGGTGAGTTACCAGAAGACTTACGCGGAGCGGGGCATCCAGGTGGTCGGGCTGGGTATCGACGAGGCACGGCGCCTGAAGAATGTGCAGCGCTCCCTGCAGATCAACTACCCGGTGTTGGTGGCCGGCGCCGAATCGGGTCGTTCGCTGCTACATGCCTGGGGCAACGAAACCGGCATGATTCCCTACACTGTGGTGTTCGGCAGGGATGGGCGGGTCGTGGGAGCGCACCGGGGTGTGTTCGATGATCAGGTGTTCGATGAGATGGTGCTGCCGTTGCTTGGAACGGATTAAGCGTCACTTCCACTCCCGGCCTGTCTGGGTCAGACACTGCCGGGGAGGGTTCGTTGGGATGGATAATGCCCTGAAATCAGGCCATTATGTCGATATTACCGCCCACCGGCCCGGTTGCCTTGGGTTTGGGGGCACTCTGCTCGATCGATGAGATCAGCTGGGCAGCCATCTCTTTCTGCATATCCATCATCTTTTTCTGCATGGCGACACCGGTCTCGGTGGCAGGTTGAGTGGCCGTATTGGTCAGTGCGGTAATGGAAGAGGCGCCAACCCCGGAAACGTCCATAATCTCTCTCCAGTGAAAATTGTTAACCGTTAAATAAATCGGCTTGATGCCTGGAATCTTAACCGCCAACGGGAGGATTTCCAGGATTTAAGGACTTTATCGATTATGTCCCCACGCCTGTCCGCGACGAGGCCGGTATAGGTGCTTCTAATTCATTGATTATCAATGTGATTACGAAATTCCTCGAGGCGTGCCCGAAGCGCTTGAGGAAGCGGTGAACCATCTGGGATCAGTTCGCATCGAGGATCGCGCTAATCTGGTTCATCAGAGACTCGGCAATGCCCGCGTCCTCCGCTTCGTCGCGAATCGTGTCAAACACCGCGTCCCTGCTCCGGCATGCGAGTAGGGACTCCATGACCATACTGCCCATGGGGCCGAACTCGGCGATCAGCAACTGTTCAATAGCCGTCCGGTGATTCGGGGCGATCCGCAGGGCAGAGGAGACCCTGGGTGGGCTGGCCTGTCGGGGCGGCGTTTGGCTGGGTTGAGGCCTTGAAGGGGGGCTGGTGCGGGCTGTCATGATGCGCTGAAACACCGCCTCGTTATCACCGTAATCCTCTTTGCGAATGAAGTTGAGGGTCGGTTCGAAACGGAATGTTCCCCGTTTGATCTTGGCGATCAACGGAATCGCCTGCTCACCGAATCGAAGTCGGCAGCGCAGTGAGATGATGCGCCCCTCTTCCAGGTCCACGGTGGCGGAGTGCTGTTCGTCGCTGACAATGTAAAAAGAGCCTGTGGCCTTTGATTTCCCCAGTCGACGCAGCTCGTTGATGATATCCGGCAGTTCAAGATAGGAAGGATTCATTGGCATTGTTCATGGTTGTTGATGGGGGGATCCCCGCGCGAAAGCAGGGGGAGGAACTCGCGATTGGCGGGTCGATGGGTACGTGGAAACGGCCGAGCATGGCCGCGTGGGATGGTGATGTGTGTACTGCCATGTAACGGGTTTGTTGTTGTTCGGGATCCTTTTAGCAGGCTGTTGAAATGCTACTCAGACGGTACGATCCTGCGTTGAAAATCGCCTCAAAATGCTCATTTACTTCAGTAAACTGCGCTTTTTCGGCGGTTTTCGCCTGGTCTCGCACTCGTCTGAGCGAATTTCAACAGCCTGTTAGTTGGAACACCATGCCATAAAATGGTGGTGAATAAAAAAATTCATGCTCATGAGCGCCCGCCATTGCAGCTGGAATAACCACACTGGACACGGTATTTTAGTTCTTGCTAGCATTGTCCGCCACCCGATCTTGTAATGGAATACCGGAAGTACTTTCCGAATGCTCAATCCACCGGATCAAAAGACTGATACCCAATCGCCCGTGAAGGATGTCCAAACGGCGCCTTGCCACGGCCCGTCGAACCGTCCAGGCCCGGATGCCATGTCCCGGATCTCCGCGGATGTCCCCCGGGTTCGGGCGACGGCCGATTGGCTTGGTTTCCATCGCAACCACCCTGTCCCCATATCGGGTCTGACACAGATCCCCCCCGATCCTCGCAAGCCAGGCTTGCCGATCATGAGTCCGATCGATGAACCTCGTCGACGGAATGAACTGCGTACCCATTAAATAAATCGTCAAAAGGAGAATCTGATGCGAGATTGCAAATCACTCTATGGGATGTTGAGCCTTCTGCTGTTGAGTGGCGCGGATGCCTGGGCTGTCGAGCTTCCGGGGCCGGTGGTGGACACCCAATGGCTGGCGCGAAATCAGGCAGAGGTACAGATTGTCGATATCCGCTCAGATGCGGAGTCCTTTACGACTCAACCTGAAATCGGCAGCGATGAAAAAACCGGCGCCAGACTGGTGACCCAGATTGGCGGGCACATTGCAAACAGTCTCCCGGTAGCCTATTCGTCGGTGCGCAGTGAAAAACTCATTGGCGGACAGACCGTCAAATACCTGGTTCCTGAGACGTCCAGCTTCGAGGCTCTGATGCAGAAGGCAGGACTCGACTCAGGCAAGCCGATCGTAATCGTCTCCACCGGCACCAACGCCAAGGCGGTGGGAGAGGGACTCAGGTTGTATTGGCAGCTGAAGTATTTCGGCGAGGATCAGGTGTCCGTTCTGGATGGCGGTCTCGCGGCCTGGATTGCCGACGGTAACCAGGTCTCGGTTGCGCCTGAGGCGGAGAGGACCGGTGATTGGAAAGCCCACTCCGTTCATGCTGAACTGGCAGCGACCCCCGAGGATATTGCCCAGCGTGGCGCATCGGTACAATTGATCGATGCCCGCAGCACAGCCCAGTTCTACGGTTTCGAAAAGAAGAGCTATGTGTCTGACTACGGACATATCCAGGATTCGAAGTCCGTGCCCCCCGATGTGCTCTACCGTCAGGACGGTTCCGCCATGAAGTTCTACTCACCGGAATCCTATCGCTCGATTCTCGCAGTCAGCGGGGTCGATACGAATCAACCGGCTATTGTCTACTGCAATAGCGGGCATATGGCCGCGGGCCCCTGGTTCATCGAGCATGAACTCATGGGCAATACCCGCGCGAGCCTGTTTGACGGCTCCATGCATCAATGGACCCTGGAGAAGCGGCCGGTCGTATCCGTTTCCATGGCGCCCATGCCCCAGACCTGTTCGGCCGGAGTGAAGTCTCCCGGTTGTTAAAGGTGCTTGGTTCGAGCCTCATAATCCGTAAGACCCGGATGAGTCCGAAACGCGCCGATAAAGCTTCTCCGAAAGGGTGCTTTATCGGCGTGTTGGGAAGCGCGGTTTGGTCATCACTACTAGGTTGTTGGAGCGTTTCGTGACTCAGGAAACCGTTCAGGAAAAGTCAATATCCTCGATATTTCACCGTGCAATGCTGATCATCTACGTGGTGAGTGTGGTTCTGGTGGTGCCGATCATCTACTACTCGACAAAGGTAGAGTTGTACGCCCAGGCGGACAAAGAACTGAAGTTGATGGTGGATGTGGTGCGCTCCGCGCGTGCCATCGTACGCAAGAAGACCCGCCCGCACTTTCTCCCCAAGGGGGAGTTTTTCGCCCCGGTGGTCTCATCGACAGTGATGGCCAAGGAACTTGCCACTCATCTGCATGATCTGCAGCCGCAATACCTGATTCGCATGATCAGTGACAATCCCCTGAATCAGGATAATCTGCCGAAAGGGCTGGAAATGAAAGTGCTGCAGACCCTGAGACGGGGCAATGCCGATCAGGTGATCGAATTGACCGGGGAGATCGACGGTCACCAGTACCTGATCTCGGCTGCGGCCACCCGGGTGACCGACGGCTGTCTGATCTGCCACGGAGACCCGGCCGCGGCGCCCAGGGAGATCACGGAGCAATATGGCACGGTATCCGGCTACAACTGGACCCCGGACACGGTGATTGGAGCGAGCCTGGTCGGTGTTCCGGTGGCGGACCTCAACATGGCGGTATTGAAACGATCCGGTTTCGTCATTGGTGTGATTACACTGCTGTTCGCCGGCGTGCTGCTGATGCTCAACCGAATCGTGGAACGAAACATCATCGGACCCATCCGGGAGATCACCGTGGCGGCCCAGGAGATCAGCCTGGGGCGCAGCAATCTGCCTCTGATCTCTGAGCGGAACGATGAAATCGGAGCGCTGACCCGGTCGTTCGAGCTGATGCGCCGCAGTATCAATATCGCAACCAAGAAGCTGAAGAAGACTGGAGGCTGACCGGTTCGATCGATGCATTCCCCTGGTAGCTAGTGTAGGGTCCTAAATTAATCCTATATGTTAAGAGCGATCCTGGAATGATGTTCCAATTCTTAGCTGAATGGAGCCCCGGTCCTACGGACAACGGGAAGTGCCCCCGATGGCGCTGAAATTTTCACCACGAAGGTCACGAAGGATCAGACTAGCAATCATCTCATTGCGCAGCTTTTAGGCATTGAAATCCATGAGCACGCTGCTTCGTGAACTTCGTGCTCTTCGTGGTAAAAATTAGTGTCGGCTACTGTCCTGAATAAGCACAGACGTCGTCCGGATCCATAAACCCTGTACGTGGGGCATTTGTGATCGTGCTGTTTACTCGAATGAAATCCGTTCTGAACTCCGAAACTTGAGAAGATTACAGTTGCCTGAAGGAAGGGGGCGCCATTATTACGGCTGTTCTATTTGTTCTTGTGTGTCTTGTGAGTTCGCAGGGAAACCCGCTGTCGTGATCCCATGCAGGAGCTTCCGGAAAAAGATCAATGGCAAAAGCAGACCGCGATGGTGAAGGCGACGTAAGCATTGTTTGAGATCCGGGATCAGGGTCTTAGGCCCTGATCCCGGTTAGTGCTTTATCAGTTTGCGTTGGTTCGTCTTACGCAGAACCGCCGATTATCATGAATCAGTGCAGTGGGCGTTTCAACAGTCTCGTTCCAAAGCCAAGTAGCCCCATGCCCATGAGTACGAAAGTCGCAGGCTCAGGAACAGAATGAGGTGTCAGAGCGACCTCGCCGTCACCCGTTGTATTGGAAATGAGGGAGTTGGATATACCGGATGAAATACTAATCAGTGATAAACTGGCCCTGAAAGTAGCCTGCTCTCCAGGTAGATGCCCAAACAAAGTGGTCGAATTGTCCATGGACACAGCGCTAAGGGTTTGCTCCCATAGCGACATGGGACTGTAGAAATACTGGTAGGTACGACCGATTGTGTCAGAGTTCGCGTGGAAGTAAACCTCACTGTCATTAAAATCAGTCGATAAAACTCCATCGTGATATGTTGAAAATGAAGATCCACGAGCGCTCCATGTCTCACCGATCCCGCGATCAGGATAGAGAGCCTGAACCAGATCAAATACCGAAGAGTCAACAAGTTCCGTATAGTAGGTTTCGTTAACCATGGAGTGCAGCGGTACCCCATCCGCGTTAACTGCCCTGCTATCATACCGAGTTGTCGTGGTATCCGGCCTATCCTTATCGATCATGTAGGTATATGAAATGGTGTCACCTACTGCGAGTCCTATATCATCCAGGAAGCCGGTCTGATCACTAAATGGGTAAGAGGAGACTGCACCTTCAAAAGTGTAATAGAGCGGTATGGCCTGCGCAGACCCCAGAAAGAGCATCGCAGTAAGACCCGTGGCGGCGAAGTGATGAATTCCAAATTTCATACATTATCTCCCTGTTGTAGTGCTCATACATATAAGCATAAATCTTGCCAGATTAGATTAGTTCCTAAAAACAATCAGATAGGATTAACCTACGGTTTTGTTTTGTAAAAATATTCGACATTTTTTAGGCGTGTCGAGAATGATGTCTGACTTCCTTGTGTTTAGGTTCTGATGGAACTGCTTGTTAAACGAAGCCGCTTGCAACTACAGCATAAGCCGTTGCGTGCTACGGGACTTTCTCTGTGGCAATGATTCTCTCACCGTCCGAAGCTATGAGCAACGACGCCAATGGGATACTCGATAAGCTCAAAGAGCTGACCAGATGCTTCGCCATCGAAGGCTGTGGCGATGCTTTGATGCCAATCCACGATCATTTGGCACCGTGCGCGGCACGTCACTTTATGGGAGATCGCCTATCCCGCGCCGAGCGGGATGTGCTGGACCAACAGATCGCGCAATGAAGCGACCGTTTCCCTCACATCAGAGGGTTCGTGAGATGTCTGTTTGAAATGGATAATCGTCTCAATTGTCTGTAATACAAACCAGCACCAACGACCAAGGCCCCTGTCGGATCATGAGGGAACTTGCGATCAACCGAAGTTTATCAAGAAGCGAACTCTTTTTATTGTGGCTGTCCTATTTGTCCGTTAGTAACCAGCACATCAAGCGTGTGCCAAAGATTAGATAGAGATTTATATTTGTACAATTTCATCTCTTCATAGAGCCCTAACGGCCAAGCTCAGACGAGCAGGCGCGACAGCGCCGACGTCGGCTGGAACGCATGGTTAGCTGCTGCTTCACAAAAGGCAGATTATGCATGGTCTTTTGCAAACTTGTGCATCTGATTCTTTATGTCTTCCCAGGCTTTCCATGCCTCATCGAATTCGGATAGTTCACTATCACTTGGGTTTTCGTTGGATGTTCCTTGCCCCATAGCAGCGAACTTTTGATTAACGCAAGAAAAGGCTTTGAAATAAGCGTCACGTGCTTTTTCATGTTCTTCACATAGCTTTTCCCATTCGGCGCAAATTTCGCTTTGGTTCATCTGGTTGAGCCTAATTGGTTTGTGTTGCAGCTGACGCCGCTAATAACCGGACGCAAAAAGCGCGCAGCGATTTTTGTGGTCTGTGTTAATTTGCCTTGTTAGGCTTTTTAAATATTGAACGCAATGCATCAGCAATATCTCGACGGTTCATGGTGGTGTAGTACCCATTCTTCTCTATAAGTTCGTAATCCATTGAGCCACACCATTTATTAATTCTTCCGTAACCTGGTGCTCGCGGTATTACGCCATCTTTCCCTGGTGCATTATGTTTTGCCAAATTCATCCGAAATAGTTCAGTCATGCGATACACAGGTTCAATCTCTTCCCATGTTTTATCAATTAAAGTCCTGTACTCGGCATCATCTTTGTAGCGCACTAATTGTTTCTTTCGTACTTCTATCGTTAGATTGATCGGATCATCATCTGACAAACTCTTAACCTTGAGATCTACGCCACCATTACTAAACAGCTTGTTGAATTGAAATCTCCTATCTCGCCACATTCGCAGAACCTCATACAATCCATAGATCCACATTTGAGACATTGCAGAAACAGCCATCGCTGTTTCAGTTGGTGTTCGTTCAATTTCGAACCACTCCCTCAGTAAAGCATATTCGTACTCTGTAATAACCGAGTCGACGATACCCACGTTCATGGCCTGCATTCCGAGATATAGGTCATCCTCAAAGAATGGAAGCCATTTCATCCCCATAGTGACTACGCTGAAATCTAATTCATCCCAGCTCTGATACGGTGGGTCATAACCTTCAATGTCATCGTGCACGTCCATTTTTTTACTAGCCTAACATGTATTCAAAGGCACATTGCCTCAAACCCCGACAAAACACCTGCTTCAGCGTGCAACATTCCCACTAACCACCGTTATTATCAGGATAGCAGGCAATTTTTGCCGGTGTAATCGAGCAAGTTGCCTTATATTTAGAAATTAGGAGGAGATGTCGGGGATGCGCCATTTTTATACCATAAATCATGATTTTACCAGTTGTTTGTTTTGCTTTGTCGAGGAAGTATCCGAATGCGGGTCAGTTGTTGAAGCGGCAATATGTGTTTCCCAATGCTCAGCGAAGTGTCGATCCTCGCTCGGGCGTTACCCGATGGCATCAGTAAAAAGACCAGTTGCCATACCTTGCAACTTTTTTTAGATGCATCTCCTGAAGCGAGGTCAGGATTCTCGAACGGCTCAGGAACAACTTGGGCATAAGGATTTGCGCACGACTCAAATCTATATCCATGTATTGAATCGTTGCGGGGCACTGTTTGCGGTT
>JBNLFS010000011.1:0-26649 GCA_050305635.1 Candidatus Thiodiazotropha sp.
TAACTTCCGGCCGCCATCAGGGTCATGGCGTGAAACACCACCTGCCGGGAGACGAATACACGCACCGACCAGCTCGGATTGCGGGTTGCCGCAATGGCGATGAAGGGAACCGCCAGGGCGCTGGTGAATCCCCTCGCCTGCCAGAATGCGGTATCCACGTGTCGATACATCAGGGCATCGGCATATAAGGCAAAATCGTAGGCAAACAGAATCCCCATGCCGAGATACAGGTATTTGATGGCCCAACGCATTTCCGGTCGGGTGCTGCGGTAGAGCTGCTCGATCAGGACCAGCCCGGTGGTGGAGAACCCCAGATGGCCGATCAATTGCAGATTTGCGGTCCAGATCCATCCCCGCATCTCGGGATTGATCCTGGCCAGCAACTCCACGCCAAGCAGCACCACGGAGACGGAAAAGATCCCGGCGGGCACATAACGCAGTAACCTGCCATCGGCGCCGGACACCTCCTGCAGGGTATTCAGAAGGTGAAAAAGAAAGGCGAACCAGGCAAGATTCCGGGCAATCTCGAACAGCTGATAGACGGTGGTAGTGAATGAGGTTTCGTAAACCTGGAAGACAATTGCCGAGAGTGCCCAGCCGGCGGAGGTCGCGGACGCCACCAGCAGGTAGACACCTTCGATGCGCCCTCGCCAGCTGGTCAATAACAGTACGCTGAACAAAAAAAACAGTGAGGCGGATACTGTGTAGCTGAGAATACCTATGCTCAATCCAACACCCTCATGAATCTTGTGTCTTTCCCAGCACTTGCGGCACGAATCGCAGCGTCTCCCATCCCAGGCCAGAACAGTCGCATGTTGAATCGGAAGATCGGCGATGGGAACCCATGGTCTAATACCGTGTCGGATAGGGACGAAATCGGAACGCCACCCCGATTACTCCGGGTCAGGAATCGGCGAATCCCTTCACATCTTATAAGGAATAGTGAATCGGATCACCCTGCCAGGATGAATTTCGAGTGGATTATGGATTCTGATTTGCATTCCCTTGATAATAGACCGGTTTCAAACTATCAATTTATGGAAAAACAACAGGTTCCAGACTATGATCCAGCAGGCCTCCCCCCGCAAGCACAGCACAAGATTCTCATCCGGATCGCGGATATGCCCCGTCTCCCGCCGGAGCTCCAAAGGATTCACCCTCATTGAAGTGATGGTGGTGGTGGTCATTTTGAGTATTCTCGCGGCGATTGTGGTACCAAAAATCATGGATCGCCCGGAACAGGCTCGCATCACCAAGGCAAAAAGCGACATCAGAGCCCTGGAAGCGGCACTCAACCTCTACCGCCTCGATAATATGATCTACCCCACCACCGATCAGGGACTCGAAGCGCTGGTGAACAAGCCCAATGATTCCCCCGAACCGCGCAACTGGAAAGAAGGGGGCTATCTGGACCGGTTGCCCGTCGACCCTTGGGGCAACACCTACATGTTTCTGAATCCGGGCAGTCACGGAACGATCGACATCTACTCGGCGGGTCTCGACTCCCAGTCGACCGATGACGACATTGGTAACTGGAATCTGGAGTAATCGGTCAGACCATGACTCGGAATTCACGGATGGCCCGGACGCAGCCAAGTGACCGGGCGTACATCGCCCAGCCAGGTCCGAAGCGCGCCCCCCTGGGCCGGGCCAGCGGATTCACCCTGATCGAAGTCATGACCGTGGTCTTCATCATTGCCATCGTAATCAACATCGTGGCCATATCGATTGGTCGCAACACCCCGGCCGACCGTCTCAAGGAGGAGGCCAACCGGCTCACCAGTCTCATCCAGCTCGCGAGTGAGGAAGCCCTGCTCCGCTCGGTATTGATTGGCGTGGACATCTCTGAACAGCGCTACGGTTTCCTAGCCCTCACGGAGGGCAACTGGGAACCGGTAAGTGATGATCTGTTTCGCGATCGGGAACTGCCTGAACCCATGGAGCTGAGCATTGCGACATCGCTCCGGCCCGGGGATGACGAAGAGAAACGCACCCCGGAAGTCATCCTGATGAACAGTGGAGAGATGACTCCCTTCGAGATGAAAATCAGCGCTCGCGATGTCGAAAGCTATTATCGTCTTACCGGAAATGAAGTCGGAGAACTGGCTCTGGAACATGTTTCACCCTATTGACAGGTCCCGTCTTTCTCCCACCGGGAAACATAGTGCGGGTTTCACCCTGCTCGAAATCCTGATTGCCCTGGCGATTCTGGCGATCGCCTTTGCCTCGATTATTTCCGTCTCCTCCAATCAATCCATCAATGTCGCCTATTTACGCGACAAGACCCTGGCCCACTGGGTGGCCATGAACCAGATGACCACGCTGCAGATCAGTGGCAAGTGGCCGGACACCGGCACCCAGCGTGGCGACGAGGAGATGGGTCTGCAGAAGTGGCATTGGGTTCGCGAGGTCGAGAAGACTCCGGATGACCGGGTGCGTAAGGTCGAGATCCGGGTTTTCCGAAAAAAGGGTGATGAGGACAGCGTGACCAGTCTCATCAGCTTCGTGTCACAGCCCTTTCAATGAACCACATGATTCGCACCACTTGCCGGACAGCCAATCCGCATCCGCTGAAACCGCTTTGCAACCCAGGCAGATCCTTACGCTCTGTCCGTCCGAGTCTGTTCCAACACGGTTTCACGCTGTTGGAGCTGCTGATCGCGATCACCATCTTTGCCATCATCGCCACCTTCGTCTACTCAGGACTCAAAGTGGTTCTGGACACCGAACAGCAGACCAGTGCTTACAGTAAGCGCATGACACAACTGCAATTGGGTCTCAATCTCATGCAACGGGATATCGTCCAGACAGTGGACCGACCCGTGCGTGATCAGCACGGTGATTCGCAACCCACTCTCTCCAGCGGCGGATTCGCCGGAATCCTGCTCGAGTTGACCCGGGATGGCTATGCCAATCCCATGAAACTCAATCGCAGCAATCTGCAGCGGGTCGGTTACCAGTTGGAAGACGAAACCCTGTACCGCGTCACCTGGCCGGTCCTGGACCGGGCTCAGGATACCGAGCCCCACCGCTTCGAACTGTTCAACCAGATCACCAACCTGGAGATTGCCTACTACGACAAAGAGCTGAACAGGCAGTCCCAATGGCCACCCGAGGTGCAAGGCGCCGAGGCCGACGCGCAACCCACCCTGCCGGTTGCCATCGAGATCACCCTGGAACTCAAGGACTGGGGTACGATCAGACGCCTCTTTCCCGTGTCCCGGGAAGTGCCCGCCCAGATATCCAACCCGGTGGCTCAAAACCCATGATTCGTCACAACACCGTACCAGGACATCAGCGGGGGGTGGCACTGATTACTGCCATCGTCATTGTCGCAATGGCCTCAATCGCCGCCGTGGCAATGACCCATCAGCTGCAGCTGAGCATTCGTCGCACCAGTAACATCCTGGCCGCGGATCAGGGTTTCTATCTGACCCTCGGCAGTGAAGCCTGGTCCCGGGGCATGCTGATCCGGGACCTCAAGGATGACGGCGACAAGGGGTATGACGGATTGGACGAGGACTGGGCAAAAGAGTTACCTCCGACTCCCGTGGAGGGTGGCGAGGTCCAGGCGCTCACCACGGACCTGCAGGGCCGTTTCAATCTCAACAATCTGTACCTGGAAGAGGAAGCGGACACCCAAGCCAAGCAGCGGGTGGCCACCTACCTGGCCCAGTTTCAGCGTCTGCTGGTTCTTCTGGAGCTTCCCGAATCGATCGCCCAGGCCGCCCAGGACTGGATGGATGGTGACATCAACACCCTGTTTCCCGATGGCGCCGAAGACCTGACCTATCTGACCCAGGAGCCCGCTTACCGGACCGCCAACGGCCCCATGGGCAGCGCCACCGAACTGCGCCTGATCAAAGGGGTCGATGCGGAAGTTTACGATAAGCTGCTCCCCCATGTGGTGGCCTTGCCGGAGAAGACTCCACTCAATGTGAACACCGCCGATCCGTTGGTGCTGCAGACTCTTGTCGCTGGGCTCACGGAAGCGGACGTAGAGCAACTCAGCGGAGACCGGGAAGAGAACCCGTTCAAAGACACGAACAGCTTTATTACCAGATTGAGAGACCTTTTGGATGAAAATAAAGTAAAATCTGAAGAGATCGAGCCATTGATCTCAGTTAACAGTCAGTTTTATCAGTTGGAGACGGTTGTTCGCATGGAAAACAACAGCCAAAGATTGGTCAGCCGTTTATATAAAAGCGACCAGGATGTCGTGGTCATTTCCCGAACCCTTGGGGCATTTTGATGGCGGAAGTTATCGTATTGCACTGCCACGACAGCCGTTGCGAACAGGTCAGCTGGTCGATTCGCGGCGGTGTCGTCAATGACTCAGCGGAAGGCACCCTGGAAGAGGCCGCGGAACAGGCGCGGGGCCGACGCGCCCTGGTGTTGATTCCGGCCTCCGAAGTGCTGCTGACCCAGGTCAGGATCCCCACCCGAAACCGCCAGCGGCTGTTACAGGCGATACCCTTTTCCCTGGAAAACGAGCTCACCGAGGACATCGACGATCTGCATTTCGCCGCCGGCAGCATCAATGCCGACCAGATCACCCCGGTGATGGTGATTGCCCGACAACGTCTCGATGACTGGCTCAGCCGGCTCGAGGAAGTTGGTCTGGAACCCATGGGGCTGTTCGCGGACCTGACCTGCCTGCCTCGAGAGGAAAATGCCTGGAGTCTGTATCAGGATGATCACTATCTGTTGATACAGACCGGGCTGAATCAGGGATTCAGCGTCGATACCATGAATGCCGGAGCTGTCCTGGGCATGGCCCTGCAACAGGCTCAGGATCACCCGCCGCACAAGCTGATACTCCACTACCTGGAGGGCGTCGAACCGGCAGCCGGTCTGGAAAGCATCGCTGCGGATTGTGAAATGCTCTTCCAATCATTGCCCAGCCGCAGTCAGCTGACGGCGTTGCTGGGGTCGAACCTGAACGAAAAGACCCAGATCAATCTCCTTCAGGGAGAATACCTGCGGGTGGACAAGATGACCCTGCAGTGGAAGCGCTGGCTCCCCGCCGCAGCTCTGGGCGCGGTTTTCGCCGGCCTCTCGATGGCCACCACAGTCAAGGACTATTACAGTTACGAGCAGCAGAGTAAGTCCCTCGACCTGGAGATCCGTAAGACCTTTCAACAGGCCTTTCCCGACATCAAGCGCATCGTCGATCCCAAGGTCCAGATGGAACAGCAGTTAAAGGCTCTGCAGGGCAGCGGCGCCGGTTTCACCCGATTCGCCACCCTCTTCGTACCCGCCGCCGAGATTGTGAAAAACGCGCCTAACACCACTCTGGAGAGCATCAGCTTTCGCGACGGTCAGCTCGACCTGCAACTCACCATCAAGGAATTACAGGCCCTGGAACCCCTGAAAAATCAGCTGCAGGCCGCCGGACTGAATGTGGAGATCCGTTCCGCCAACGCCTCCGGCAGCCAGGTTACCTCCCATATCCGAATCACCGGAGGTAAATCATGAAGCAGTGGTGGCAGAGCAAATCCCAGCAGGAACATCTGGCCATGATTCTCGGCGCGTCCGCAGTGCTGATCCTGCTCATCTACCTGGTGATCTGGCTCCCGTTCACCCGGGATCTGGACAATACGGCCCAACGTCTGGAGAGTCAGACCGCCACGCTGCGCTGGATGCAGGACAACGTCGCCCTGGTTCAACGCATGAGGGCCGCCCAGGGCGGTTCCGCGCAGAACTCCAATGAAGCCTTGCTGACCCTGGTGGACCGGACCGCCAAAGGCATCCGCCTGCGCGAACAGATCGAGCGTATCAAACCCCAAGGGGAAAAGGCGGTCCAACTGTGGATCGAACAGGCGCCCTTTGACATTCTGATCCGCTGGCTCGGCCAACTCACCGAACAACACGGTCTGGAGATCGAATCCCTGAATATCGACCGACAGGACGGACCCGGACTGGTTAATGCCCGCGTCGTGATCCAGCGGGGTGGCCTGGAATGAATCGGGGTTGGAAACTTGCCCTTCTGGGCCTGGGCGCCTACCTGGCGTTTGTCGTGATCAATCTGCCTGCACAGCATGCACTGGGCTGGCTGAGCCGCGGCACGGAGCAGCTACCGTTCACCTATGGACGGATCAAAGGCACCCTGTGGAGCGGCAAAATGGAGGCCTTGAGCCTGCGTCAGACTCCGCTGGACAAAGTGAGCTGGGGCTTTGCGCCGACCCAGCTGCTGTTCGGACGTCTGGGATTCGATCTGCAGATCACCCACCTGGGTCAGACACTGCAAGGCACCTTGAGTGAGGGATTCGGGGGCAACATCCGCTTCACCGGAGTCAGCGGCGAACTCCCGGCCGAATTGATCACCCCACTGATGGGTCTGGCGGGGGTCAGTGTCAGCGGACAGGTGAAACTGGACGATGCGAGCATAACCCTGGAAGCGGAGCGACTGGCCCAGGCCGAAGGCCGAATTCAATGGCGCAGCTCAGCAATCACCCGCCCCTTCGCCCTTAAAGTCGGTGATCTTCAGGCCGAAGTCACCACCGACCCGGAGGGTCAGGTGCGGGTCCAGGTGAAAGACATGGGAGGACCGACCGGCGTGGAAGGTGAAGTGAGTCTCGCCGCGGATGGAAACTTCCAGGTGAACGGGCATATCAAACCCGGAGCGGATTCGGATCCCAGCCTGGGCAAGGCCCTGGCCGCATTCAGTAAACGCCAGCCGGATGGCAGCTTTCAGGTGATATATCGTGACAGGCTTTAATCTTCAGCGATCCGACGATAGGCGATCGCAGGATCATCTGCTATTATGGACTACATTATATTTTCAACATAACCCAATGATGGACAAAGAGTTTCACCTCACAAATCCGCAACCAGGCAGTGCCATGAAAAAACGGATCACGGCTCGCCATCCAGAGTGCCTGGCGGGAGGCATTGATTGCCATGACTAAACTGCTCACCCCTTTTAGCAACAGACTGAATATCAAGCCGTTCTGGAGAACCGGCCTGTTCCGCCTGCTCATCAGCGGCTTACTGCTGAATCTGCTGATTTCCGTCAATCTGATGGCGGAACAGATCACCCTCAATCTGAACAATGCGGACATCGAGGCACTGATCAAGACCGTATCGGAACACACCGGGAAGAATTTCGTGATCGACCCCAGGGTCAAAGGCAAGGTCACCGTGATCTCGGCGCATCCGATGGACAGCGACGAGTTTTACGAGGTCTTTCTCTCCATTCTCGAAGTGCACGGTTTCTCCACGATTCCCAGCGGCGATGTGATCAAAATTGTCCCCGACGTAAAGGCAAAACAGGGCGGCATTCCCACGGTGGACGCACCGGGTGAACTCCCTGGGGACCAGATCGTGACCCGCATCATTCAGGTCAAGAACGTAGCATCCGCTCAACTGGTGCCGATTCTGCGCCCCCTGATACCCCAGGAAGGCCATCTCGCCGCCTACCCGGACACCAACGTGCTGATCATCTCTGACCGTCGCCGCAACGTTGACCGGGTTCTCAAGATCATCGAGCAGATCGATACGGTGAGCGACAGTTCCATCGAAGTCGTCACCCTGGAGCATGCCTCGGCGGCAGAAGTGGTGCGCATTCTCGAAAGTCTCGAGCCACCCGGAAAGGCGCCCGGAACCAATACTACCAAACTGGTGGCCGATGAGCGCACCAACAGTGTCCTGATCAGTGGCGACCCCACGGCTCGACTGCGGGCGCGGGTGGTCATAGAACACCTCGACACACCGTTTGACAACGAGGGCAACGCCCAGGTCGTCTACCTGAAATATGCCAATGCGGTCGATCTGGTGAACGTCCTGACCGGCGTCGGGGAGAACATCGACGACACATCCGGCGGAGCTGCTGGCGCAGCGGCCAAAGGCAAACCCAAACAGGCGGTCAACATCCAGGCGGATGAAGCCGCAAACGCCCTGATCATCACCGCGCCGCCGGATGTGTTCCGCTCCCTGCAGGCGATCATCCGCAAGCTCGACATCCGCCGCGCTCAAGTGCTGGTCGAGGCCATCATCGCGGAAGTGTCCTACGACAAGGCCAAGAAACTTGGCGTGCAGTGGGTCGTGGACGGCACTCCGGACGGTACCGGGCCCGTGGGTGTCATCAACCTCGGCTCCCCCTCCATCACCGACGTGGCCAATACCTACCTCGGTACCGGAGCGATAGCCCTGGGTGCCGGCACCTCGATCGGCCTGGGGCGCTTCAACAGTGACCGGGTCAACTTCGCGGCCCTGATCCAGGCTCTGGAGAGCGACACCTCGAGCAATATCCTCTCGACACCCAGCCTGACCACTCTGGATAACCAGGAGGCGGAGATCGTAATCGGTCAGAACGTGCCCTTCATTACCGGTTCCTACACCGACAGCGGCGGCACCAGCAGCAGTGTCAACCCGTTTCAAACCGTACAGCGCGAAGACGTGGGCCTGACCCTCAAGGTCAAGCCACAGATCAACGAAGGCAACTCGATTCAGCTGGAAATCGAACAGGAGATCTCCAGCATCGACAAAGCCGCGAGTCTCGGAACCAGCGATATCGTCACCAAAAAGCGCACCATCAAGACAGTGGTGATGGTCGAGGATGGCAAGACCATTGTACTCGGCGGGCTACTGCAGGAGGATCTGCAGCAAACCGAGGACAAGGTGCCTTTGCTGGGGGATATTCCCCTGCTCGGAGCCCTGTTTCGCGCCAACACGACCACCAAGATTAAACGCAATCTGATGGTTTTCCTGCGTCCGGTGGTGCTGCGTGATGCGGCCGTCAACACCCAGATCGCGGGTGACAAGTACAACTATTTCCGTGCCGAACAGCTGAAGATGAAACAGAATGGGGTCAAACTGATGGATGACGAGGAGACCCCCGTGCTGCCTCCCCGTTTCGGCACCCTGGCGCCTCCGTTCGACGATCCGGCGCCTGAACCGGCGCTCTGACCGGACAACCGTGATCATGGTAGACCAGACATCCGAACTACTCTCCGCTGCCGAGGAGGTCGCTTCCGAGCTTCTCGGTGATGTCGTGCCGGAGTCTCTGGCGTCACCTCAGTTGCCCTATACATTCGCCCGCCGACACGGGGCCGTAGTGGTGCGAGACGATGAAACCGGGGAGCTGGTGTTACTGCATAAACCCGGCATCTCCCTGAACGCCCTGAGTGAGATCCGGCGCCTTCTCGGCCATCCTCTGGCGTATCGGCAGATCGAAGAGGAGAGCCTGGAAAAGCAACTGTCACTGATCTACGAGACCGGCAGTAAGCAGTCCAGTCAGATCATGGAAACCATGGGCGATGAAATCGACCTGGACCATGCCGCCCAGGCCCTGAACCAACCCGAGGATCTGCTCGACAGCGATGACGATGCCCCGATCATCCGCCTGATCAACGCTCTGTTCACCGAAGCGATCAAAGAGAAGGCCTCGGACATCCACATCGAGCCCTATGAAAGCCGACTGGTGGTGCGTTTCCGGGTCGACGGTGTGTTGCGGGAGGTGCTGACGCCTCCGCGCAATGTCGCATCCTTCCTGGTATCGAGAATCAAGGTCATGGCGCAACTGGATATCGCTGAAAAACGGATTCCCCAGGACGGACGCATATCCCTCAAGGTGGGAAATCGACCGGTAGACGTGCGCGTCTCCACCCTGCCCTCCAGTTATGGTGAACGGGTGGTGTTGCGACTGCTGGACAAACAGGCGGGTCGCCTGGACCTGGAACATCTGGGAATGTACAAGGAACTGCTGAAACAGATCGACCCTGGAATTATCAAACGACCCCACGGTATCTTTCTCGTCACCGGCCCCACCGGTTCCGGTAAAACCACAACGCTTTATGCCGCATTGAGCCGTCTCAATACCCAGAGCCGCAACATCGTCACAGTGGAGGATCCGATCGAGTACTACCTGGATGGCATTGGCCAGACCCAGGTCAACAACAAGGTTGATCTCACCTTTGCCCGGGGCTTGCGCGCCATCCTTCGTCAGGACCCGGACGTGGTCATGGTGGGTGAGATCCGCGACCTCGAGACCGCTCAGATCGCGGTGCAGGCCAGTTTGACCGGTCACCTGGTGATGTCGAGCCTGCATACCAATACCGCCATCGGCAGCATCTCCCGTCTGCGTGACATGGGCGTGGAGCCCTTTCTGCTGTCCTCGAGTCTGGTGGGCGTGCTGGCCCAGCGCCTGGTTCGAACACTCTGCCCGCACTGCAAGGAGCCCTACCAGGCGACCCGGGAGGAGTTGGAGCTCATGGACCTGCCCCTTACGGATGACGATGTGACGCTCTATTCCCCGACCGGCTGTGAAAAATGCCATCAGCACGGATACATCGGTCGGACCGGTATCTACGAACTCATTACCATAGACGAGACCCTGAGAAATCTGATTCACAAGGGCAGTGGTGAAATCGAGATGCTCAAGCATGCCCGCCAGTTCAGCGAAAGCATTCGCCAGGACGGCATGAGACGAGTGCTCAAAGGCGATACCACCATCGATGAAATCATCCGCGTCACCCAAGAGGGTTAACCTTGGACGCATTCGAATATGTAGCCCTGGATGCAACAGGCAAGGAACGCAGAGGCGTCCTCGAGGGTGACAGCGCCCGTCAGGTCCGTCAGCAACTACGCGAAACCGGATTGACTCCACTGTCCATCGATTCGGCCAGTGGCAAAACCAAAACCAGCAAAAACCGGCGCTTTCAGCGCAAGATCAACGCTATGGAGCTGGCATTGGTAACCCGCCAGCTGGCGACCCTGCTGCGCTCCGGTCTGCCCCTTGAACACGTTCTGAAAACCACCGCGCGCCAGACCGACAAACGTCACGTGGAGCGCACCCTGCTGGCGGTGAGGGCCAAGGTGCTGGAGGGACGCACTCTCGCGGACGGGCTGAGCGAATTCCCCAAGACTTTCCCCGAGCTGTATATCAAAACCGTCGCATCGGGCGAGCAATCCGGCCACCTGGAGGTGGTGCTGGAACGCCTGGCCGACTACACGGAGCAACGACAGCAGATGCGGCAGAAGACGATTTTCGCCCTTTTCTACCCGGCGTTGTTGACCATCGTCTCCATCCTCATCGTCGCAGGCCTGCTCACCTTCATCGTCCCGGAGGTTACCCGGGTATTCGAAACCATGTCAGCGGAGCTGCCCTGGATCACCCGCGCATTGATGAAGACCAGTGACGTATTCCGGGCATACGGCTTGATCATTCTCCTGGTGCTGATTGCCCTGGGCGTGCTGGTCAGTTACCTGCTGAAACAACCCGGCCCGAAACGTTGGTGGCACCGCTTTCAACTGCGTATTCCGGTAATCGGAAGATTGATTCGCACCGCCAACGCGGCGCGTTTTTCCCGTACCCTGAGTATCATGGCGGCCAGCAGCGTGCCGATCCTCGACGCCATGCGCATCGCATCCCAGGTGCTGACCAATCTGCCCATGCGTACCGCCGTGGAAGAGGCCACCCTGCGCGTCCGCGAGGGTTCCAGCCTCTATCAGGCCCTGGATCGCACCGGTTACTTTCCTCCGATGACACTCAGTCTGCTCGCCAGCGGCGAATCCAGCGGTAATCTGGAAGGTATGCTGGAGCGGTCCGCGGACATACAGGAGCGGGAGATCGAAACCCTGGTCTCAACCATTCAGGGTCTGTTCGAACCTATTCTCATTCTGGTCATGGGTGGTATCGTACTGGTCATCGTACTGGCGATCCTGTTGCCCATCTTTGACCTCAACCAGTTGGTAGGCTGATGCTATGAATTTCACTGACACTTTACGACACCCGTTCTTGATCATCAGCCTGTTCTGCCTGGCCCTGCTCAGCGGATGCGCCACCTCGCCGGATCCCGCGTTTGACGAAACCACCGCGATCCTCAACGAAGCGCACATCGCCTACAACGCCAAGGAGTACAAGAAGGTTTTTGAACTGTTGTTTCCACTAGCCGCGAACGGCAACGACAAGGCCCAATACGCACTGGGTTATCTTTTCTACCATGGACTGGGGGTACAGAAGAGCGACCGTCAAGCCATGCACTGGATCCAGCTGTCTGCCGCTCAAGGCAACAGAAAGGCGATTCAAGCCCTGAAAACCGAATAAGCGACGCCCGTCTGAGTAGAATTTCAACAGCCTGTTAGATCACCTTGGAGAAACTGCCCTGAGAGGCCGTGCTGCCCAGATAGTGATCGAACTGCATACAGATATTGCGGATCAGCAGACGCCCCCGGGGCTGAACCTGGATACGATCCGCCTCGATGCTCAGCAATCCGTCAGCCTGCATCGCCTGCAGTCGCTCCAGTTCGGCGGCAAAGTAGTCCCTGAAAGTTATATTCCAGGTCTTTTCCACGTCACTCATGGAGAGGGTGTAGTGACAGATGAGCCGGGTGATCACATCCCTGCGGATCAAATCATCCCGGTTCAGTTCCACACCGCGAAATACGGCCAGTCGCCCGGCATCGATACGCTGGTAGTACTCATCGAGGCTGCGCATGTTCTGCGCATAGCTGGGTCCGACCATACCGATGGAGGTGGCGCCCAGGCCGATCAGGTCGCAATCCGAATGGGTGGAGTAACCCTGGAAATTCCGGTACAGGGTACCGTTTTCCTGGGCCAGCACCAATTCGTCGTTGGGTTTGGCGAAATGATCCATACCCACGTAGACATAACCCGCCTGGGAGAGCTTATCGATGGTCATCTGCAGGATGTCGAGTTTTTCCTGAGGCGGCGGAAGATCTTTTTCATCGATGCGTCGCTGGGGCTTGAAGCGTGATGGCAGATGGGCGTAGTTGAAAACCGACAAGCGATCCGGATCCACTTCCAGAATCTGATCAAGCGTGGCGGAGAAGCTCTCCAAACTCTGGAATGGCAGACCATAGATCAGATCGATACTGATGGAACGGAAACCCTCGTCACGGGCCGCCTGCAGTACCTGCAGGGTTTCATCCTTGCTCTGAATCCGATTGACCGCCTTCTGCACCGCCGGTTCAAAGTCCTGCACCCCCAGGCTCATGCGGTTGAAACCCAACTCTCGCAACAGCTTGATGGTATCTCCCTGGGCCTCGCGCGGATCGATCTCGATGGAGTACTCGCCGCTGTCATCATCCAGCAGGTTGAAATACTGGCGCGTCTTCCCCACCAGCTCGCGCATTTCGTCGTGACTGATGAAGGTCGGGGTACCGCCGCCCCAATGCAGTTGGGTCACCACCCGGGATGAGTCAAACAACTCGGACTGCATTCTCAGTTCTTCATAGACCCGGGCTAGATATCCCGAGGCCATGCTGCGATCCTTGGTGGCCACCTTGTTGCAGGCACAGTAAAAGCACACCGTATCGCAGAACGGGATATGGAAATAGAGTGACAGTGGACTGCCGCTGGTATTGCTCTCCCGGGCGATTTTCCGGTATTCCGTCTCACCGAACCCCTCATGGAACTGAACCGCAGTGGGATAGGAGGTGTATCGGGGGCCGCTCTGGTCGTACTTGGCGATCAGATCGAGGTCGAATAAGGTCGTATGGTCCATGGTCGCTCTTGATCGTTTAAGCTTGAGGGTATGTAACACTCAGTCCAGCTGAAGCATCACTCGGTATCGACATCAATGCCCTTGCGGTGTGTCTCATTGATCCGTCTGAGAAGAATGGCAAAGGGGATATCATCACCATTGCGTTCCACCAGCGCCATGAACGGGAGATCTTCACGGTCGAAATGATATTCCCCATCCACCATGGATTGATGCAATGCCTTGATGCCCTGCTCAAGAGGTTCGAGGAAACTCGGGTAACGACCCATTTCCTCCATCTGGAAATCGTAACAGTCGCGCAGGTCATCGACCTCAAACACCGCCTGTTTGACCCAATCCACATACTCTTCGGCACTGCGTGCTCTCTGTAAACTCATCGTAATCGCGTCTCTAAATCGTTGATTGAAGTTTGTCCGCAAGTGCGGCCAGCTCCGCAGCGGTTATCGCGAACACCCCCTCACCACCCAGGGCAAACTCCAGCCAGACAAAGGGTATATCCGGGAATCGCCGGATCAGCGCATCCTCACTGTTACCCACTTCGACGATGAGGACCCCGTGGGGTTCCAGGTAATCGCCGGCCTGCAGCAGTATGCGTTTTACAATCTCAAGGCCATCCTCATCCGCCTGAAGAGCCAGTACCGGCTCATGTCGGTACTCCTCCGGGAGCATGGCCATTTCCGTTTCACCCACATAGGGGGGGTTGGAAAGAATGAGATCGTATGTTTTTCCCGATAACGCCCGAAAGAGATCCGATTCGATAACCGACACGCGATCTTCTACGCCATGGGCCTTCACATTCTCCCGGGCCACATCCAACGCTTGCGGAGAGATATCCACCAGATCCACCTGGCAATCCTCCAGGTACGCCGCAGTGGCAATCCCGATGCAACCGCTGCCGCAGCACAGATCCAGCACCTTTGATATATCAGAGGCTTCGATCCATGGGCTGAAATGCCGCTGAATCAGTTCCGCCATGGGCGAACGGGGTATCAAGACATGCTCATTGACATGGAATGGCAGACCGGCAAACCAGGCCTCACCGGTCAGATAGGGAAGCGGAATGCGACGTTCGATCCGCTGGTTGATCTGATTCAGCACACGTGTTCGCTCATCCTCAGTCAGCCGGCAACTTAACCAGCTGGAGGACAGATCAGGGGGCAGGTGCAGGGTGTGCAGCACCAGAGCGGCGGCTTCATCCAGGGCGTTATCGGTGCCATGCCCAAAAAACAGGCCGGCCTCCGTGAAGCGGCTGGCCGCCCAGCGGATATGATCGGCGATGGAGCTGAGAGATTGCACAGGGAGCAGGATTTCGCAAGCTGGAAACGGCTAATGATAGCCTAATTTCAGTAGGAAATTCACCTGTTCGTCACGCTTTGCAGCTTCGAATAGCCTGCAATTCCGAGGCGACCTATTGAGGCCGCCTCGGATTCATGACCCCGGATCGAATCACACAGTCTGAGGTCAGGCCGCCTCGGAGCGGGAGTTGGCCACGATACTCAGAGGGTTGTCCTGTCCGGTCTTCTTGCCCAGATTGCGCTTAACCAGATCACCCAGGGTGATATTTGCCAGGAAGTTGAAGATTTCCGTGCTCAGATCATCCCAAAGCGTATGGGTCAGGCAACGGGCGCCGCCGCTGCAGTTCTGTCGCCCACCACAACGGGTGAACTCCACCCATTCGTCAACCGCGCAGATGATGTTGGCGATCGAAATCTCATCGGCGCTTTTGCCCAGGTAGTAACCACCACCCGGCCCTCTGACGCCACGCACCAGATCTTTCCCACGCAGTGCCGCAAACAGTTGTTCAAGATATGAAAGGGAGATGCCCTGATTTTCAGAAATTTCCGCCAGGGTCACGGGACCGTTTTTACCGTTGATAGCGAGATCCAGCATTGCCGTAACAGCGTAGCGACCTTTAGTTGAGAGTCTCATGTCATGCCTCCAGGGTATAAATGTAATTACCTACTAAATCACTCGGTATTCAGCCTAAATTAACTCAGTAATTTAGTCAACATTTATTTGGAAAAAATGCACAATTTTATTGATATTTTATATTTTATTTATTATTCAATTAGTTGAGATGTCTTAAACGGATTATTGGCATGTAAACTTCGGTAGTAATCAAGCATCGCGGGGGTTTCATGGGACAAAAACTGGTCGATGCCCTGACGGAATCCCGGATGCCCGATCCAGTGGTAAGAATGGGTCAAGGTCGGTAAGAACCCCCGCCAGATCTTATGTTCGCCCTGTGCTCCGGGTTCGAAGACCCTGAGTCCCTCAGCGATGGCATACTCGATACCCTGGTAATAACAGGCTTCGAAATGCAGGCTGTCATGGTGCTGTATCCCCCCCCAATGGCGGCCGTACAGCACATCACGGCTGCGATACAGCAAGGCGCCGGCGATACAGTGGCGGCCTTCGTAGGCCATCACCAGGATCACCTGCTTCCCCAGGGTCTGACCGATCTCTTGGAAAAAACCCAGATTCAGGGTCGGCAGGCTGTAGCGTTCTTCGAAAGTCTTGCGGTAAAAATGATCGAACAGCCGCCACTCCTCCGGTGTAACCTCTGTTCCGGGGATCAGGCGTATACCCAGTCCGGCCTCTCTTACTTTGCGCCTTTCCTGGCGGATGTTCTTGCGCCTCTTCGTAGTCAGTTCCGCAAGAAACTGATCGAAATCCGTATAACCGGGATTGTGCCAATGAAACTGCACACCCAGACGTTCAGACAGGCCCGCCCCCCGCAACGCCTCGCCCTCTTCCGCCGCTGGAAACAACCAATGGAGAGAGGAAGCCCCGGAGCGGTTCATCAGCCCTATTGCGGCTTCGATCATTTGACGCCGGACCGTCTGCGGGTCGATTTCAGGATCAATCAGAAGTCTGCCGCCTGTAGCCGGGGTGTAGGGAGCGGAACTCACCAGCTTTGGGTAGTAGTTGATACCGCTACGCCGGTAGGCGTCCGCCCAGGCATGATCAAACACGAACTCACCGTATGAGTTGTGCTTGAAATAGAGCGGTACAGCACCGACCAGGCGATCGTCCTGCCGCAATGACAGATGTGTCGGCAACCAGCCAAATCGTTCGCCGACGCAGCCATTGTGCTCCAGGGCCGCAAGGAATTCATGGCGCACGAATGGGTTATCGTCCGGGACCAAGCGGTTCCACTCGGTCGCATCGATCGCGTCTATTTTACTGTGAAATTCGATCTGCATGTGTCTTGCCAAGACTTGTTCAGCCGTCAATCAATACTACTGCGCACGGGCCATTCCGAGACGCATCAGCCGGTTATTCAGGCCGTCTCGGATAGAAATTGTGACACGGACAAATCAATTGTATTCGCTGCTACAGAAAAGGTTGACAGGCGCGCAAGTGTCGCTAAAATACGCCCTTCCTGAAGACGCGGGAATAGCTCAGTTGGTAGAGCACAACCTTGCCAAGGTTGGGGTCGCGAGTTCGAGTCTCGTTTCCCGCTCCAATTCCGATAAAGAGGCCTCGGCACCCCCGGGGCTTTTTTATGTGCCGATTCGAATCATCAAGAATAGATGATAGAATGACAGGCATAACTTTTGGCTGAGTGGCAGAGTGGTTATGCAGCGGCCTGCAAAGCCGTGGACCTCGGTTCGATTCCGGGCTCAGCCTCCATTACACCGATAGTGTGTTCCAGTGGGTATCCGGCTTGTGAAATCCCGGCCCGACAACGGGCTGTACGTGACGCTTACAAGCACCAGACTGATTACCATCCCCCGATGAAACACACTACCGGCTCGTATCGATCGCATCGGTCACTCACCGGATGGGATATGGGATGTGACGGGTCGTAAACCGGCCTGATCGCTTACGGGAATCAGGACATTGGCTCTGTCTCCCTATTCAGCGGCCCACCCTTAAGATATGCACGAGCTTTCTTTCTGCCCGGGTGGCGAAATTGGTAGACGCAAGAGACTTAAAATCTCTCGACCTTCGGGTCGTGCCGGTTCGATTCCGGCCCCGGGCACCATTAGAACAGTTTCAATAGCTCAATGACGATACGGCAAGGTAACCACCAGACCGTCATCGCCCTCCTCCCGGCTCATACCTGCCACATCCGCATCCCTGGGTATTCTGAAACGACGTTTCAATGACATAGAGTTAGAGGTAAAGCTGTAACCTCGTTCCGAGCGATTTTCCAGCTGATGTGATTCCTGGTTCTGCACGACCAGATATGGGCCTTCAACCCTCACCTCAATCGCACCTGGGGCATACCCCCGGGTAAAAATACGAAGATGATAGCCAGTTTCATCCTGGTCCTGTTGAAAACGAATTCCCCGCTGCTGGGAAAATCCCGTCCCCCGATCCATGGAAGATGGCCCCATATAGGGAGCTCCGCCGGCATAGCCTTCCGGTGGCATCGCCTGAGCTGTCAGTGCGAGCAACGCACCAAAAATGACGCCTGTTAAACGGAAAAACATACTCATGGCGAACCTCCCAAATATGACTGTTCTTGACACTGGAACTCGTCTGAGAAGACGGCAATACACACGACACTTGAGCCGAATTTGTTAACTTACTGTTAACGCAGAGGAAACATTGAAACCAGGCTAACCTTCACAGCGACCCATTCGAGATCCTGACATCGCCACAGGGCGCAGAGCAATGAAACGGGTCAACGCTCAGGAGTCCATCACCCTCAAGCCCATAAATCCTATCAGCCCTACTAGTGTAGTGTCCTATACTAGAAGGCTAGTTCGGCTTTTTACACTCTGCAAAGCCTAGACATCGGATTCCCGCCTCTCCAGAGCGCCGCTGACCTGTCGTTCACCCAACAGGCTGGGCCAGGCCGCGCGAATGTAGAGCACCATGGACCAAAGGGTGAGAATCGCAGCAATGTAAAGGAGTACGAATCCCACCGTATAGATGGGTATGCCCCATAGGGGGTCATCGTAGATCAGCAGCAGTATTGCCACCATCTGTACGGCTGTTTTGAATTTGCCGATCATGGAAACCGCCACCATGGCCCGGGCGCCAAGTTCCGCCATCCATTCTCTCAGGGCTGAAATGGTAATCTCCCGCCCGATGATCACAGCGGCTGGAATCGCCAACGCCGGGGTGGGTTCCGACTGAACCAGCAGCAGCAGCGAAACCGCCACCATGAGTTTGTCGGCAACCGGATCGAGAAACGCGCCCAATGGTGAAACCTGCCCCCACTTTCTTGCCAGGTAGCCATCCAGCCAGTCGGTGATTGCGGCCACGGAAAAGACCAGTGCACAACTGAAGCGCGCCCATTCCACCGGTAGATAGAACAGCAACACAAACACTGGCACCAGTACGATTCGCAACAGTGTCAGAATGTTGGGGATGTTCCACATAATTACCTCTCAGGATGGCGACAGAAAGTCCTTTCCTCACCGTCATGCTTCAATCGTGGAAGGCGCGATAGATCTGTTCCGCCAGAGAGACACTGACGCCTTCGACCCGGGCGATATCCTCGATCCCTGCCCGGGAAAGTTCCTGTAATCCCCCGAACTGCTTCATCAGCCGTTGACGTCGTTTAGGTCCGATGCCCGGTATCTCCTCTAGCACGGAGCGTTGCCGGTTTTTTGCGCGCCGCTGCCGATGGGCCGTTATGGCAAAACGATGAGCCTCATCGCGGATCTGTTGGATAAGGTGCAGTGCCGGCGAATCTGGGGGCAGTATAATCGGTGCCTTTCGCCCCAACAAGAACAGCCGTTCCATTCCCGCTTTACGATCCACCCCCTTGGCGACGCCCACCAGCGTAAGTCCGGAAATACCTAATTCCTGCAAACGCTCGCTGACCGTGGTCAGTTGCCCCTTGCCGCCATCGATGAACAGCAGGTCAGGTAAGGGCACCTCCCCCTTCTTGATTCGCTGATAACGGCGCTCCAGAACCTGGGCCATTGCAGCGTAGTCGTCGCCGGCCGTCACACCCTCAATGTTGTAGCGACGATAATCCGACTTGAGGGGGCCGTCCTGATTGAAGACCACGCAGGAGCCCACCGTCGACTCGCCCCGGGTGTGACTGATATCGAAACACTCCATCCGTTCAGGTGTCGCCTCCAAATCAAGCACCTGCTGGAGTGTCTGTAATCTCAACTCCATGTCAGTGTTCGCATGGATGCGCGCCTGAAGGGCCAGTCCGGCATTGTTGATCGCCATTTTCTGCCAGCGCGCCCTTTCGCCCCTGACCCGGTGACTCAGCCGCACCTGCCGCCCCGCCTGTCGACTCAAAACCTCTTCGAGCAAATCACGGTCTTCAAGCTCAAGACTCAGAATCAGTTCGTTAGGAACCGGCTTGTCCAGATAGTACTGCGAGACGAAAGCGGAAAGTACTGATCGGCTGTCTGAACCGGCGGGTACCGACGGGTAAAACGGCTTATTCCCCAGGTTTCTCCCGGAGCGGACAAAAAAGACCTGAATACAGGCCGTGTTGCCCCGCTTGGCTAAAGCCACGATATCCAGATCCCCGGCTTCGCCGCTCACGTACTGGCGCTCCTGAGTGCGTCTCAGACTCTTGATCTGATCCCGATAGCGAGCGGCCTCCTCATAGGCGAGTAACTTTGCCGCCTGCTCCATGCGCAGTACCAGTTCATCGACGACCTGGTTGGTTTTGCCTTCGAGAAACAGGATGGCATGCTGCACGTCCTCCTGATAGATCGATTCCGTCACCAAACCGACACAGGGCGCCGTACAGCGTCTGATCTGGTACTGCAGACAGGGTCTGGAACGGTTACGGTAAAAGCTGTCCTCGCACTGGCGTACCGGAAAGAGTTTTTGCATCAATTGCAGAGTTTCCCGGGTTGAACTGGCACTTGGATAGGGACCGAAGTAACGGCCTTTTCCAGTCCGTGCTCCGCGTTTGAATGAGAGAGCGGGATAGGCCTGATCCACCGACAGATGGATATAGGGATAACTTTTATCGTCCCTGAGGAGAATGTTGTACCTGGGTTTGAGAGACTTGATCAGGTTGTTTTCGAGAATCAGTGCCTCGGCTTCGGTATGGGTGGCGACGATTTCGATATCGACGATCTGTGAAACCATGACCTGAATGCGTCGATTGAGGCTTCTGGTAAAGTAGCTCGAAACCCGCTTCTTGAGATTTTTCGCCTTACCGACGTACAGGACCTTGCCGCCCTCACCCAACATGCGGTAAACACCGGGGCGGTTGGTCAATGTTTTGAGAAACCGGGAATGATCAAACTCCGAACCCATTTCACTCCCCCCTCTGAGTCGGAGTCGTTCGATGACATGGGATATGGGATTTCATCGCCTCATGATAACGCGATGATCAACAAAATAAGACCCCGAGAAAAAAGGCCCTGAGATAAACTGACGGCGCATCCGCGCTAACGCACAGGCATCTTTGGTCTTCGCATGCAACGGCGCAATGACCGACCTGAAACAAACAATCAGTAACAACCGATTCGGCGGTATCACTTGCCCAACAGTTTTCGGGCGCGACGAAACACCTGTTGAAACATCCGCGGCGTCAGTCGGCCGGTTTGGGTGTTGTAGCGGCTGCAATGGTAGGAATCGAGCAAGGTCAGGTCACCGTCGAGTCGATGTTCACCCGCATGCGAGAAGGGGTAGGCTTTTTGACGCTGCCCCAACGCCTTGATCACGGCCTGGTGGGCAATCGAACCCAGCGCCAAAACCACGCTCCCACCGGACATCTCCTGCAACTCCCGTTGCAGAAATCCGTTACATTGATTGATCTCCTCGCCGATGGGTTTATTCTGAGGCGGCAGACACTTGACCGCATTGGTGATGCGGCAGTTCAGAAGTTTCAGGCCATCATCCCGAGCGGTGGATACCGGCCGGTTTGAAAAGCCGAATTCGTGCAGGGTCTGATACAGCAGAATCCCGGCATGATCACCGGTGAACGGCCGACCCGTGGCATTCGCCCCATGCATACCCGGGGCAAGCCCGACCACCAACAGACGGGCTGCAGGATCACCAAATGGCGCCACAGGAGCAGCATGGTAGTCAGGGTGGTCTTTGCGTACCTGACGCAGAAAATCGGCAAGCCGCGGACATCGGCGGCACGCGGGATCAAACACCATCAGTTCTTGTCGCTGTCCTTGAGGATCCCGTGCCTGTAAGCCAGTCGGGTGAGTTCAACATCATTCTTGATATCGAGCTTCTCGTAAATGCGTTGACGGTAGGTACTGACTGTTTTGGGGCTTAACGACAGGATATCTGAGATTTCCTGGTTTTTCTGGCCTTCCAGAATCTGCAACAAGACCTGGGTTTCGCGGGATGAGAGCACTTTGAAGGGGTTGTCTGCGTTTCCCTGCCATTCCGTCAGGGTGTGTTTCCGGGCCACATCGGAGGCAATGTAGTACTGACCGTTATGCACAGCACGAATCGCCCGCAGCATTTCGTCTGCAGGACAGCCTTTGGTCAGGAAACCCATTGCCCCCACTTCATGCAGACGTGAAGGGAAAGGATCGTCATCAAGTACCGTCAAGGCAATAACCTTGAGATCCGGCTTGACGCGCAACACCCGCCGGGTTGCCTCGATACCGCCCATGCCCGGCATGTTAACATCCATCAATACAACATCAGGCGAGGTTTTCTTAACCAGATCAATAGCTTCCTCACCAGTCGAGGCCTCGCCCGCCACCTCTATGTCTGCTGAATTATCGAGTATTCCCTTAACCCCGGTTCTGATCAGCTCGTGATCATCAACCAGTAGAACTTTTATCATTTTTGCATCTCTTCAGGTCCCTCTTCCCTCTACCCTGGGAAAGCCGTGCTGGCAGTGGTTTGTTCGGCTGCCCGGCCTCAGTTTCAAGCGGGTTAATTTACCCCAAACCACCCGCTTCGGCGAGTCTTTTAATTAACGAAAATCCCCTGTATCCCCAGTGTTCACACGTAAATCAGGGAATCTCACTCAGTGCCATGCAATCGTCGGAAATCCGCTTGTCGAGGCTGAACCGATGCCCGGATTTGAGACAATAGTGGAACCACTTTGAGAGAAACAGATTGATTCTCCAACGCTGTTCCCGTGTGGGATTGTGACCCCACTTCTGAAGCGGTAAGGCGGATTGGCGCAGATCCAGCACATCGACCTGACGGGAGTCATGGTACACCCTTAGCATGGCGTCCGGATCCGGATAGTCGCCCACGCTGTGGCTGAAGTAGTAGGTCATGTGAATCAGACTGGTATAGGGGGTCTGTTCCAGGATCTCGAGGTGCAGATCCATTCCCTCCTGTAAACGAGACTGTGTACGTCCGGACATGATGCTCAGATCCGGTGCCATACGCATCAGCAATCGATAGTTTTCCTCACTCAGGTCCAGCACCATACCCATGGTTGGCTGTGTTGAAAACAACCGTTTGAAGCTCCAAGGATAGTCATGGGTAATGTGCATCGGACCGAAGTGCTTTCTAGGACAGGGAGTCTGCTATTTCGTAGTGCTGGTGAGGCCCTGACAGATCACCATGATGCATGATCTGCAGCCATTTCTATTGGTCAATTTTCAATGACTTACGCACTACCACCCGATCAGTCGCTGGTCGGTGCTTGGCGTAATGAAAAACACGGCGCAGTCCGCGATGACTCGGTCTCGCGCCGAGTATACCGGTGCGGCGGTTCCCCCGGAAAACGAACGCCCTGCCAGACCTGGCCGGACGTTGGCTGGATCCCCCGCTGACCGCCAATCCAGGCAGCCGGGTCAGCTCAACCTTTTTGCTGTTCCGCTTCGATCTGGGCTCTGACCTCATCCATATCCAGTTCTCCGGCTTTGCTCAGCAATTCACGGAACGCGGATTCCGGCAACGCGCCTGGCTGGGAAAAAATAATGATGCTGTCGCGAAAAATCATCAGCGTGGGAATGGAGCGGACCTGAAAATGCATCGCCAGTTCCTGCTCTTCCTCGGTATTAACCTTGCCGAATACGATATCGGGATGGTCCTCTGCAACTTTCTCATAGGTCGGTGCGAAGGATCGGCAGGGTCCGCACCAGGGCGCCCAGAAGTCGATGATTACAAATCCGTTTCCGGTAATAGTGGATTCAAAGTTGTCTTTGGTTAGTTCGATTACTGCCACGTAACAGCCCCTTGAGGATTGTGAAATTTTCAAAGCATCTTAGCAGAAGTGGTTTGGGTTTGCCTGTCCGATTCCGCCCCCTCTTGTACCGCGAGCAGGTAGTAAACGTGCGCGCGTAAACCTTTGGGTTATTTTAGACAATCCAGATATCAGTATGATTTAAATAGATTTGTTCCGGAAAAGAATGAGACCGTCGTGCTATGAGCAATAACAGACGGTCTCAGTTCAATCCCGGAAACATGGGGCGGTTATCCGCCGGCAGGATCAACCGAGTGCGGTGAAGATCTGATCGCGAATCTGATCCACGCCGCCGACACCGTTGATTTTGACATACTTACAGGCGCCGCCATCCGCTTCCTTGGAGTAAAACGCAATCAAGGGTTCGGTCTGATCGTGATATACCTTGAGACGAGCCTTAACGGTCTCTTCCTTGTCGTCGTCACGCTGGATCAGTGGCTCACTGGTCTCATCATCCAGGCCTTCCATCTTGGGTGGATTGAAGACCACGTGGTAGGTACGACCGGATGCGAGATGCACCCGACGTCCGGACATGCGTTTGATGATCTCCTCATCCGGCACGTCGATTTCGACCACCGCATCGATGGGTACACCGGCCTCTTTGAGGGACTCAGCCTGGGGAATGGTGCGCGGAAAACCATCAAACAGATAACCGTTCTGACAATCGTCCTGGGTAATCCGCTCTTTGACCATGCCCATGATGATGTCGTCGGATACCAATCCACCCTCATCCATGATCTTTTTCGCGGCAACCCCGAGTTCGGTGCCCGCTTTGACATGAGCCCGGAGCATATCACCGGTGGAAATCTGGGGAATCTGGTACCTTTCCTTGATGTAGTTGGCCTGAGTGCCCTTTCCGGCGCCTGGTCCGCCAAGCAGTATTACGCGCATGCTTACTCTCCTCGCTTGTTATTGATCGATTTGGACTTAACCGACTGTTGAAATTCCACTCGGAGGGCACGACCCGTTGCCGAAAACCGCCTCCGCAGGTTCCAACTATTCAGTAAACGGACCTTGATGAGTTTGATTTCGCCTTGGGTGGTATGTGCCTGAGCGAATTTCAACAGTCTGCTAATCCTGGTGGTTGACAATCCACACTTAAAACGGAGAACCCGCAGAGTGCCATCCAAACAGCGGGTCCCGATGGATGCATCCCGAAGTTTGCCATGCCGGATCCGGTGAAACCAGTTGAGGCTATCAATGGGAGGATACAGTCGGTTTATGGTCTGTCGATAGCCGGAAGGGTCAGTATGACACCTCGGGAGATGAGCAATCCCGCAGGTGTCTCCCGGGTTCTGTCTGTCAAGCGATCACTTAGTGGGTCGAGTATGTTAGCGGTGACGGCAATATCCAGCCTATTGCACAGGGGGCTTTCGCCCCCTGACAAACATTCTCCGAATGGGAACTCCAATCCCGAATCAGTTTCCTGCCAGATTAAGCATCAAGGTATTGAGGCGTCTGACGAAGGCGGCGGGATCGTCCAGCTGACCACCTTCAGCAAGCTGTGCCTGGTCGAACAGCACCTTGGCCAGATCACCGAACCGGCCATCGTCGGTCTCCTGCTCAAGCCGCTCGACCAGCGGATGCGCCGCATTGATCTCCATGATCGGCTTGGTTTGCGGCGCATCCTGGCCCACAGACTTCAATACCCGGGCCAGGTTCGCGCTCATGTCGTATTCCTCCACCACCAGGCAGGCCGGGGAATCGGTCAGTCGATGACTGACACGGATCTCCTTGACCGACGCCTCAAGCACCGACTTCATGCGTTCCAGCAGTTCCTTGTGCTGTTCAGCCTGTTTCTCCTGCTGTTCCTGCTCCTCCTTGTCCTCCAGCTCACCCAGATCGAGTTCGCCTTTGGCGACCGACTGCAGGGGTTTGCCTTCGAATTCGGTGAGGCTGGTAACCAGCCACTCATCCACCCGATCCGACAGCAGCAGTACTTCGATGCCTTTCTTCTTGAGCAGCTCCAGATGGGGACTGTAGCGAGCGGCCGCCGGGGTATCCGCGGTGATGTAATAGATCTTTTCCTGACCTTCCGGCATGCGCGAGATGTAGTCCGCCAGGGATACGGTCTGTTCGTCATTATCCTGATGTGTCGAGGCAAAGCGCAGAAGTCCGGCGACTCGGTCTTTGCTGGCGTAGTCTTCGGCCGGCCCTTCCTTCATCACTTTGCCGAAATTCTTCCAGAAACCCAGATATTTCTCGGCATCGTCCTCGGCCAGTTTCTCCAACGCTCCGAGAACGCGTTTTACATTCGCCTGCCGGATGGTGTCGATTTTGCGATTATGCTGCAGGATCTCCCGGGACACATTCAGCGGCAGGTCGTCTGAATCTACGATCCCCTTGACGAACCGCAGATAGCGCGGCATCAGTTTCTCCGCTTCGTCCATGATGAAGACCCGGCGGACGAAGAGTTTCACGCCGTGCTTCTGGTCCCGATCCCAGAGGTCGAATGGTGCGCGCTGGGGGATATACAGCAGCGCGGTGTACTCGTTGTTGCCCTCCACCCGGTTATGCACGTGCAACAGCGGATCCTCGAAATCGTGGGACACATGCCGGTAAAACTCGTTGTACTCCTCATCGGTGATATCCGAGCGGTTCTTCATCCACAGCGCCGTGCCGGTATTGACCCGTTCGAATTCCGGAGTTTCCGGCTTGTCCTCCTCACCGTAATGCTCCTTGAGCATCTCAACAGGCAGGGTGATGTGATCGGAAAACTTGGCAATGATGCTGCGCAGACGAAAGCCTTCGAGAAACTCCTTCTCGTCTTCACGCAGGTGCAGAATGACATCCGTACCGCGCCCGGGCTTGTCGATGTTTTCGATGCTGTAGGAACCCTGCCCTTCCGACTCCCAGCGTACACCGTGCTCGTGCCCCAGACCGGCACGACGAGTGATCAGGGTAACCTTGTCCGCAACGATAAATGCGGAGTAGAAACCCACACCGAATTGACCGATCAGTTCGCTGTCCCGGGCTTGATCCCCCGACATGGCTTCGAAGAATTTGCGGGTACCGGAACTCGCAATGGTGCCAATGGTGTCGGTCACTTCCTGGCGACTCATGCCGATCCCGTTGTCGGAGATGGTCAGTGTACCCGCTTCCTGATCGACGGTGACACGAACC
>JBNLFS010000012.1:0-14146 GCA_050305635.1 Candidatus Thiodiazotropha sp.
CCAGCCGTTCATGCGCTGGCGCCAGCGTTTCGACTTCGTCATGGAGGCTATTCTGAAGGCCGAGGCCGAGACCGGCGAGCGCAAGGGTCACTACCTGAACGTAACCGCGCCGACCCCGGACGAGATGTTCAAGCGTGCCGAGTACGCCAAAGAGATCGGCGCGCCGATCATCATGCACGACTACATCACCGGCGGTTTCTGCGCCAACACCGGCCTGGCCCAGTGGTGTCGTGACAATGGCATGCTGCTGCACATCCATCGTGCGATGCACGCCGTACTCGACCGCAACCCGCACCACGGTATCCACTTCCGCGTACTGACCAAGATCCTGCGTCTGTCCGGTGGTGACCATCTGCATACCGGCACCGTTGTGGGCAAGCTGGAAGGCGACCGTGAAGCGACCCTTGGCTGGATCGACCTGCTGCGCGAATCCTACATCAAGGAAGACCGCAGCCGCGGTATCTTCTTCGACCAGGACTGGGGCTCCATGCCCGGCGCCTTCGCCGTGGCCTCCGGCGGTATCCACGTGTGGCACATGCCGGCACTGGTCACCATCTTCGGCGACGACTCCGTGCTGCAGTTCGGCGGCGGCACCCTGGGTCACCCCTGGGGCAATGCGGCCGGCGCATGCGCCAACCGTGTCGCGGTTGAAGCCTGTGTCGAGGCACGCAACCAGGGCCGTAACCTGGAGAAGGAAGGCAAGGACATCCTCACCAGCGCCGCGGCTCACAGCCCTGAACTGAAAGCCGCAATGGAAACCTGGAAGGAAATCCGCTTCGAGTTCGACACCGTCGACAAGCTGGACGTTGCGCACAAGTAATGTCCGCTGCCCCCGCCATCCGGCGGGGGCCTCGAGCCACGAATTCCAACTGATTTAGAGGTATTTACCCATGAGTGAAATGCAGGACTACGCTTCCAGTCTGGAAGATGTTTCAAGCCGCAAGTTCGAGACCTTCTCTTACCTGCCGGAAATGACCGAACAGCAGATCCGCAAGCAGATCGAGTACATCGTGTCCAAGGGCTGGAACCCGGGCATCGAGCATACCGAGCCGCAGAATGCTACCGACAACTACTGGTACATGTGGAAGCTGCCGATGTTCGGCGAGACCGATATCGACACCATCCTGGCCGAGTGCGAGGCTTGCCACAAGGCTCACCCGAACAACCACGTTCGTCTACTGGGCTTTGACAACTATGCACAGTCCGCGGGTGCTTCCATGGTCATCTACCGGGGTACCCCTGCTTAAGTTCTGAGCCACCTCTGACTTGAGCCGTCGTCCCCCGCCCTGTTCACGGGGTGGGGGACGAATACCACGGCCGATGATGCTGGGCTATGCACAGCGCCCATGCTGTACATAGCCCAACACCATTCTCTCTCCGTTTCTCAATCTGTAGAGCGGGCCCATGCCGATGCCCGACAAGGACCAAGACAATGAGTGATATCAACCGCGACCAGTACCTGATCAGCAACGAACCCTACTACCGCCCCGTACATAACGAGGTGGAAATGTACCAGGCGGCCTATGATGCGCGTATGCCGGTGATGCTCAAGGGACCCACCGGTTGCGGCAAATCCCGTTTTGTAGAGTACATGGCCTGGAAGCTGCAGAAACCCCTGATCACTGTGGCCTGTAACGAGGACATGACCGCATCCGACCTAGTGGGCCGCTTCCTACTCGATATCAACGGCACCAAATGGCAGGACGGCCCGCTGACGGTGGCCGCGCGCATCGGCGCCATCTGCTACCTCGACGAAGTGGTGGAAGCACGCCAGGACACTACCGTGGTGATTCACCCATTGACCGACCACCGGCGTGAACTACCCCTGGAAAAGAAGGGCGAGCTGGTCAAGGCGCACCCGGACTTCCAGATCGTGATCTCCTACAACCCCGGCTATCAGTCGCTGATGAAGGATCTCAAGCAGTCCACCAAACAGCGTTTCGGCGGCATGGATTTCGACTATCCGCAAACCGAGATCGAAACAGAGATCGTTGCTCATGAAGGGGGTGTGGATGCGGAACTCGCCGGCAAACTGGTGCAGATTGCCCAACGTTCACGCAACCTGAAAGGCCACGGACTCGATGAAGGCATGTCCACCCGTCTGCTGGTCTACGCGGCACAGCTGGTGTCCAAAGGCATCAGTCCCCAGAACGCCTGCCAGATGGCCCTGGTCACGCCGCTGACCGACGATCCGGACATGCGCGACACCCTGGGTGCTGCGGTCAACACCTATTTCTGATCACACACAACCGGCTGCGCCGGGCGATTCCCGGCGTGAACCTCACTCATACGCCAACAGGCGTTTCCAGCGGTAACCGGACATGAGCAGTGTAGACTTTTCAGAATACATCACCTGTCTCAACGAAAACGATCACGAGCACATCGAGGCGCTCGAGTCGTCCTACCACGAGGCACAGCGGGTCATGTCGCCGCGCGGCCTGCAGAACTATCTCGAGGGCATGCGCGCCTTCTGCACCCTGGGTCGCGGTCAGGACCTGGTGCTGACCTACATCCAGGAGATGCCCGCCGTAGCCAAGGAGGTGGGCGAGGATGTGATTCCCGACATCGTCGAGGCGATGATGAAGCTCGCCTCGCATACCTCGGGGAGTGTCATCACTCTGATCGTCGCCAACCTGCCGCTGGCTGCCTCACGTCTGGGTGATGCGGAAGTACTGCGCGGCTTTCTTAAGCTGCTGCACCAGATGACCGGCAAAGCCCCCCGTGGTCTGCGCCCGATGATGGAGAATCTGGATGAACTGCTGGCCAAGCTGACCCTGGGCGGCCTGCGCCGCTGGGTGATGTTCGGCGCCCAGGCCCACCAGCGTGATCTCGATGGACAGATGGCCTATTTTGCCCTGAACACCGAGTCATCCCGGGCCATCCTCAAAGCCGAGCGCCGTGGCACCCTGTTCGTCAACAACCAGCGCAAGCTCAACTTCTATCTGCGCGCCTTGTGGGCACGCTCGTTTTTCATGCGCCCGACCGCGGGTGATTTCGAGTCACGCCAGGGTATCCGGCCGTACATTGAGAACTTCCAGATCCATGTACCGGATGCCTTCGACCCGTTCCGCAGCATCGATGGCTTGGACATCTATCGTGCTACCGTGGCGCACTGCGCCGCCCACATGGTCTATACCCGCGATCCCATCTCCGCAGAGGCGTTATCCCAGGCGCAGATGCGTTTCATCGAGATGTTCGAGGATGCACGGGTGGAGTATCTCGCCTACCGTGAGTTCCCCGGTCTGCGCAAGCTGTGGCTGCAGTTCTTCACCGCGCAAGCGGATGGCAATGATGACTATGCCAAACCCCATGAGACCATGGAGTTCATGATGCGCACCACCCGCGCCATCATGGATCCGGACTACCGGGACGAGATCGCCGCACTCAATGAAGCGGCCGACAACTTCCGCGCAAAGCTGGAACAGGATCCCTACAACCCGAGAATCTCCTGGATGGCAGGGGTCGATTTCTACAACAAGATGGTGGAGATTGCGAAGATTCCCAGCGTGCGCATCCTCACCGAGTGGCCCATCCCCTACCGTGATGACAACCGCTATTTCTGGGACTTCTCCGAAAACATGTTCGAAACCCAGGGGGTCGACTATCTGCCCGCCTCCCGGGGTCCGGTACGTCGTTATGTTGGTTTGATGGAGTTCATCAACGACATCGATTCGGAAATGACCCACGACAACCCGGACGAAATCCTGGTGCTCTCCACCGAGCTGTTCCCCTACGAGGATGACTTGGAGACCACCAAGAGCTGGAACGAAACGGAAGGTGTCGAACCGGTATCCGACCCCTATCACTACCACGAGTGGGACTACCAGGTGCAGCTGTCCCGCCCGGACTGGGCCACGGTGATCGAGCGCAAGCAGGGCAAAGGCAATCCTGAACGGATGGACGAAATACTCACCAAGCACAAACCGGTCGCCTCACGCATCCGCCACATCATCGATGCCCTGCAACCGCAAGGGATCGTGCGCCGGCGCGGCTATGAGGAAGGCGAGGAGCTGGATCTGAACGCTGCGGTACGCGCGATGATCGACATCCGACGCGGCATCATGCCGGACCCGCGCATCAATATCCGCATCACCCGGCATATCCGTGACCTGTCGATCGTGCTGCTGCTCGATCTGTCCGAATCCACCAATGAGAAGATCGGCGAACTCAACGAGGGAGAAGCGGGTTATGAGGATCAGCCGAGCATCCTCGATCTGACCCGTGAAGCGGCCGGCCTGCTCTCCTGGGCCATCGACTCCATCGGCGACAACTTCGCGGTGCACGGCTTCGCCTCTGACGGCCGTCACGACGTGCAGTACTACCGTTTCAAGGACTTCAACCAGAAGTACGACGATGAAGCCAAGGCCCGCATGGCGGGCATGAAGGGCAACCTGTCGACCCGCATGGGTGCGGCGCTGCGCCATGCCGGTTGGCATCTGACCCAACAGAGCGCACAGAAACGCCTGGTGCTGCTGGTAACCGATGGAGAACCGGCCGATATCGACGAACGCGATCCCCAGTATCTGCGCCATGACGCCAAAAAAGCGGTGGAGGATCTGGCGATGCAGGGCATCTACACTTATTGCCTGACCCTGGATCCGGAGGCCGACCGGTATGTGGCGAGAATCTTCGGCGAGAACAACTACTCCATCGTGGATCATGTGGAACGCCTGCCGGAGCGCCTGCCGAACGTGTTTGCCGCGCTGACCGGATAGTGTTGCGCCTAAAATCAACATAATAATCAGCATTACACCCAGGTCTGCATTCCCACGCAGAGCGTGGGAACGAGCAACGGTCACAGGTGGACGCGATTTTTTCACCACGAAGAACACGAAGTCCACGAAGCATACAATTTCAGGAATGCTCGGTCAGAACAGGACTGTTCCTGGATTTCAACCTCAGAAGCTAAAGATGGGATCAAACGATCGTTCCGTGATCCTTCGTGCGCTTCGTGTCCTTCGTGGTCAAACCGATTGGCGAGTATCTCGTTCCCACGCAGAGCCAGGGAACCAGTCACAAGCTATAATGCGGAGCTGCGCCACGCTTGTAGCCCACCTCCTCAGACATTTCATGAAAAACCGTCAGGACGACAGCCAGATCACGTTGCTCCGGTCATCTTCCTTGGGCAGGAAGGTTTCGATCGATTGCGGCTGGGCGATTCCATAACCCTGTCCATAGTCAATTCCGATCTGGCAGAGGATATCCGCCACCTCATCGCTTTCGACGAATTCCGCAATGGTTGGCAGACGCATGGTGTCGGCCACCGTCTTGATCGCCTCAACCATGCCGCGGTCCATTGGATTGATCTGCATGTCCTTGATGAACATACCGTCGATCTTGAGATAATCGATGGGCAGATTCTTCAGGTAACCGAAGGATGAGAGTCCCGATCCGAAATCGTCCAGAGCAAAACGACAGCCGATCTCCCGCAGGTCGTGCATCATGCGCAATGCACTGGAGAGATTCTGTATCGCCGCGGTTTCGGTGATCTCGAACACCAACTTTTCCGGGTTGATCTTGTACTGGGCGAACAGTCCCTTTAGTTGCCGCGAGATATCGTTCTGGTTGAGGGTGGCGCCGGAAAGATTGAGGAAACAATCGGGATAGGTCTGCTTGCGCCCCATCAGCAGTTGCATGACCCTTTCCACCACCCACAGGTCGATCCGGTTAACCAGATCATAACGTTCGGCGGCCGGCAAAAAGGCCCCCGGGGGAACCAGGTTGCCCTCCGGTGACAACATCCGCACGAGCACCTCGATCGCCTGGGTCTGACGACCCTGCCCTTTCAGGCTGACGATGGGTTGCGCATAGAGCTCCAGGCGTTGCTCTTCAAGCGCACTGTTGATCTGAGCCACCCACTGCATCTCGCCCATCCAGTGCTGGGTGGTGGCACTGTCCTGTTCATACAGGCTGACCCGGTTACGCCCGGCATCCTTGGCGGAATAACAGGCGGCATCCGCGGCACTCATCAACAGCGAGACACTCTCGCTGTGTTGATCGATCTGTACCATGCCGATACTCAGGGTGATGCGAAAGGTGTGCTGCTCCCAGCTGAAATAGTGGCCTTCGACCTCCTCACGCAAACGGTTGGCCCGCTCCATGGCCCCCGATATCGGACAATCGCTGAGGATCGCGGCAAATTCGTCACCGCCGATTCGGGCCAGAACGTCACTACCGCGGAAATGGCGATGCATCACCCCGGCGAGTTGACGCAACAGTTCATCCCCCGCGATATGACCACAGGTATCATTCACCACCTTGAACTGATCGAGGTCCATGAAGCAGAGGATATGCTCATGTCCGCGCTTGCGGGCCGACTCGAGCGCCTGTTCCAGATGCGACTCGAAAGCGCTGCGATTCATCAGTTCGGTGAGGCTGTCATGGCTCGCCTGCCGGTAGAGTTCCTCCTGCAGACGACGCTCCCGGGTCATGTCACGCATAACCACAACAGCACCCACTGAGCCCTCGATATCCGGTGCGACCCGGGTCGCGGTTATGGTGACGTGCAACCCATGACCATCGGGAAGAATCAGATTGGCGTGCGCAGTTATCGCCACACCGGGTGCATTACGCTTGCACTGAGACAGGGGACTTTCGATCGGCATACCGAGATCCTCATCCAGCAGTGTGAATACCTCATCGAAATGCTGACCCAACAACGCATCCCCCTCCTCCCAGGTCAACCTGAAGCTCGCCTTGTTGAGATAAACGACCCGACCATTGCCATCGGTGGTGATGACCGCGTCCGCGATTGAAGACAGGGTGATCTTTGCCAGATTGCGCTCTTCCCGCAGCGCCTGTTCCGCCAGTCTGAGCGCGGTGACATCCTGGAGGTAGACATAGGTCTCGTCGACCCCGTCGATCCATTGATAGAGTACCAGCAGGTGCTTGTAACCCGATTCCACCTCCGCATAGAGCTGACGCTCCCCCGAGCGGATCCTCGACAACAGGGACTTGTGATTCTCCGGCAGCACCGCCTCGCTGTCTTCGACGCGCAGATGTTTGAGCAGTTGTGTGAAAGCCCGGTTACGAAAGGTTTCCCGGCCCGTCAGATCGAATGAGGCAATGGGATTGGGGTTTTCCTGGGTATAGGCCACCAACCGTTCATTGCGATCCTCGGCATCACGCAACTCCTCCACGGTAAACCCAAGCAACCGGGCCTCCTGCCTGCGGGTCACGTACAGGTAGCTCAGCAGGGCAAACACAATAGTCAGGCTGACGCCGATCAGCAACATCTGCACCCATAACCCAACACTACGCTGATAGGCCCCTTCGAGACTGTATGCCAGGGTCAGTGTCGCAACACCATGATAGGAATATCGAATCTCCTTGCGCAGTACGAATCGGCGATCGGCGGGATTAAGCGGTCCGTAACCCGCGATCATGAAACCGTTCTTCGAAATCAGTTCCACTTCGTCGATATCCAGGTACTGTCCCGCCCATTGCTTGAACAACAGCGGCAATGAATCGTAGTTGCCTTTATTCAGTTCATCCTCAGCGATGAATGCGATCACCTCCATTTGCCCTCGGGCCAGCTCCCGGGCCATCTCCAGATTCTGGTCCTGCTGGTGTTTGATGAACATGCCGATGGCGCCGAACAGAAAGCTGACGAATGCGAGGCTGGCAAGGCCCACCATGATCAGTACGGAAGGACGTCTGTGACGGTTTGTCACCATTTGATCCCGCGCTTGCTCAATGCCTGCAAAATCGCTTCCAGGCTCTGATAGTCCTCCACCTTACCGCTCACCAGAGCGGTAGCGGTGTGTTTGATCGGATAAAGCAGCGCATGGGTCTGCGGATTCGAGGCCGTCAGCTTCAATAGGGCTGCCTGTAACCGGTCGGCCAGAATCGGATCGGTCTTATCCGAGGTAATGAACAGGTGCTCGGAAATCTCCGGAGTGGTGGCTATTGCAGCGACACCCTGGGATTCGTACTGATCGTACACCGCCTCTTTAACCGCTCCGGCATCCGCGTCTCCCGCGAGTACCGCCAACACCACATTGCTGTGGTTGCTGTAGAAATGATAACTGTCCAGATCATCCAGATCGATGCCCGCCTCGAACAGCATCTGTCGGGGAACCAGGTGACTCATGGTGGATTCTGGACTGCCGAAGGCGAACCGTTTACCGCGTAAATCCGCCAAGCTGTGAATACTGCTGCCCGTACGGGTCAGAATCCTGCCCGTGAAGGTCGGCTTACCATTAACCTCCAGGCGTGCCAGAATCCTGGGTGAGGCCTGGGTCTTGCGCAACAATTCCACGAACAGAGAGGGGCCGATATAAGCAAGCGTCACTTCCCCCCGGACGACCGCTTCCAGGTGCGCGGCATAAGACTCGCCCACCCGAACTTCCACCGGGTTTCCGATTTCCCGCTGCAGATACGCCGCCAACGGCGCGAACATCTGTTTGAGTTCGGTATAAGGTCGATAGGGGTGGATGCCCAGTACCAGGGGTTCGACAGCCAAGAGCCCGGTTACGGGCAACCAGGTCAGAATGAATACCCGCCAGATGAACCACAACCCACGCCTTACCTGGTGATTCCTTACCATGTAATGCTTGACCGCCGATTGCTTGATTGAGAAGAGTGTTTAATCAAAACCATAGCTTAGGCGATTGGACTGGGTGATGAAAAGCGTTCCTAGGTTGATGTGGATCAATCGATCCCTCCACCGAGTCCGGTCAGGGTTATTACATGGTGGGTGCGACTCGGTAAAACCTACAGTTAATATAGGCTTTTAGCCCGCCTAAGGACTCATGGCACTTAACTTATGTTATTTGCCTGATAGCCAATCGGGTCCAGGAGGATCCTGCAAAAGAAACTCACCGCAAATCAACCCCAATCACAGCGAATGGATGTCAATTGGGTTAGCTTACTGAGTGCATTTACACAGATTTGCGGTAATCGGCGTGTAGTCGCGGTTATTCTTCGCTTAAGTGAGTACCATGCCACCTCTCGCCGGAAAACGGATGCCCGCAAACCTGTACCCTACGAGTAACAATAAGCTTTTACTTATCGTATCGATAAATTTATTTTGTTTTACTTATAAATTTTCAGGCTGTAAGGTTTGCGGCCATTCCCTCACGGAAACCGGGGGATTACAGCGGGGAACTGCTGAATTGCCTTACACCTTAAGATTTACGGAGCAGACACCATGGCATTAGACCAATCATCGCGTTACTCAGATCTTAGCCTCAAAGAAGAGGATCTGATCGCCGGCGGAAAACACATCCTCTGCGCCTATAAGATGAAGCCCAAGGCGGGCCACGGTTACCTGGAAGCGGCTGCCCACTTCGCGGCCGAGTCTTCCACCGGCACTAACGTGGAAGTCTCCACCACCGACGACTTCACCAAAGGCGTTGATGCGCTCGTTTACTACATCGATGAAGCCACGGAAGATATGCGCATTGCCTATCCCATCGAGCTGTTCGACCGCAACGTCACCGACGGCCGCATGATGCTGGTCTCCTTTCTGACCCTGACCATCGGAAACAACCAGGGCATGGGCGACATTGAGTACGGTCAGATGATCGATTTCTTCATGCCGCCTCGCGCCATCCAGCTGTTCGACGGTCCGGCTAAGGATATCTCCGACCTGTGGCGTATGCTCGGCCGTCCGGTTGAGAACGGCGGTTACATCGCAGGCACCATCATCAAGCCGAAACTGGGCCTGCGTCCCGAACCCTTCGCTGAGGCGGCCTACCAGTTCTGGCTGGGTGGCGACTTCATCAAGAATGACGAGCCTCAGGGCAACCAGGTATTCGCTCCGGTGAAGAAGACCATACCCCTGGTGTATGACGCCATGAAGCGCGCCATGGACGAAACCGGCGAGGCCAAACTCTTCTCCATGAACATCACTGCGGATGATCACTACGAGATGTGCGCCCGCGCCGATTTTGCCCTGGAGACCTTCGGTCCCGACGCCGACAAGCTGGCCTTCCTGGTTGACGGTTTCGTCGGTGGTCCCGGCATGATCACCACCGCCCGTCGCCAGTATGCCAACCAGTACCTGCATTATCATCGCGCCGGTCACGGCATGATCACCTCACCCAGCTCCAAACGCGGTTACACCGCCTTCGTGCTGGCCAAGATGTCCCGTCTGCAGGGCGCCTCCGGTATCCACGTAGGCACCATGGGCTATGGCAAGATGGAAGGCGGCGCCGACGACAAGATCATCGCCTACATGATTGAGCGGGACGAGTGCCAGGGACCGGTCTACAACCAGAAATGGTACGGCATGAAGCCCACCACCCCGATCATCTCCGGCGGCATGAACGCACTGCGCCTGCCCGGCTTCTTTGAGAACCTGGGTCACGGCAACGTGATCAACACCGCAGGCGGCGGCTCCTACGGCCACATCGACAGCCCCGCGGCTGGCGCCATCTCTCTGCGTCAGGCCTACGAGTGCTGGAAATCCGGTTCCGATCCGATCGAGTACGCGAAAGAGCACAAAGAGTTCGCTCGTGCGTTCGAGTCCTTCCCGCATGACGCGGATGCCCTCTTCCCAGGTTGGCGCGAAAAACTGGGCGTGCACAAATAAGCACAACCCGGTAAGCCAACTGGCATTTGAAGCCCCCGTATGGGGGCTTTTTTTTACCCGGGTTTTGCAGCATCAGCGTCTCGACCGATCGGTTTCCCAATCACCCACCGACGGACAGATCGGAAACCGCTCCAAATCCGGCAATGCAGGTGATTCTGCCGAACCATACCGATACAATCAGTCAGGTTTTGTGCCCGAATCACGCCAAATGTTTTCCGGGTGCAGAAGGACAACCTACCTGAGCCATTTTTCCGGAGTCCTCATGAGTGTCGACAACAATCAATTTGTAATTCAGCAAGAGCCGTACTATCAGCCCCAGGAAGATGAGATCGAACTCTACGAGGCCGCATACGCCGAGCGACTGCCGGTGATGATCAAAGGACCTACTGGCTGCGGCAAATCCCGCTTCGTCGAATACATGGCCTGGCGCCTCGGCAAGCCGCTGATCACCGTAGCCTGCAACGAGGACATGACCGCATCCGACCTGGTGGGGCGTTACCTGCTCGACAGCTCCGGCACCCGCTGGCTCGACGGCCCACTCACCACCGCCGCCCGCATCGGCGCCATCTGTTACCTGGATGAGGTGGTGGAGGCCCGTCAGGACACCACCGTGGTGATCCACCCGCTGACCGATCACCGGCGCACCCTGCCGTTGGACAAGAAGGGCGAGGTGGTCAACGCGCATGAAGATTTTCAGCTGGTGATCTCGTATAACCCGGGATACCAGAGCCTGATGAAGGATCTGAAGCAGTCGACCAAGCAGCGCTTTTCCGCCCTGGATTTCGACTATGCCCCAGCCGAACTGGAGAGTGAAATCATAGCCCGCGAGACCGGTGTCGATGCAGCCCACGCGAGCCGCCTGGTGAAGATCGGCGAAACCGCCCGCAACCTCAAGGGCCATGGCCTGGATGAGGGCATCTCCACCCGCCTGCTGGTATACGCGGCCCGCCTAATCAAGCGCGGTATCAAACCCCCCGCCGCCTGTCGCATGGCGTTGGTGCGCCCGATCACTGACGATCGGGATATCGTCGCTACCCTTGATCATGCGATCGAGGCGGTATTTGGCTGATCGATCCACGTTGTGGATCGATCAATTTTGAATTGTTAATTATGAATGTTGAATTGCGGTGCTCGCTGCACGAGCGCTCCATTTCAAATAATCGAGCGCACAGCGCTCTCATCAATTCAAAATTCAACATTCAAAATTCATAATTATCCAAGTCATTATGTCAGACCGAGCACGACTGAACTGCGGCTTCCCGGAGATCGATCCGATCTTCGAGGATGTGATGAAAAACGCCCACCGGCATTTGAGCGGGGAGGCGATCGAGGCATTTCTCGAGGGTGCATCACTGACCTGCAAGATCGGCCGAGGCGTGGAACCGGTGATCGTATTCCTTGAGGAGATGCCCGAAATCGCCGCTCGGGCCGGTGAAGCGGTCATCCCACTCATCTCGCAAACGGTCTGGAAACTCTCACGCAGCCCCAATGGCAAGGCGATCCTACCCTTTCTGCAGATGTTGCCTCAGGCAAGCCGCAGACTCGCCAGTGAAGCGTTGTTGGCGAATTTCATCGCCATGCTGCTGGAAATGGCCGATCGCACCAGTGGATCGATTCACGGTTTTCACACCACCATACCCAGCCCGGGTCTGCCCGATCTGCTGAAGAAACTGCCTTACCTATTGAGCCAGCTCTCCTGCGAGGGCCTGCGCAACTGGGTCGACTACGGTGCGCGTAACTACGCCACTCATCCCCAACGCCAGATCGATTACTTCAGTCTGCAGTCCGCGGACAGCCGGGCCATTCTGCAACGGGAGCGCCACGGCACCCTGTTCGCAGATCACGAACGTCAGCTTGATCTGTACATGAAGTCCCTATGGCGCAATAAGGCCCACTTCGTCCCCTACTCCGAAGGTTTTGACGAACTGCGCAAACCCATGCCTTACTACGACTCACTCGGCATCCGGGTTCCCGATGTCTATGACGACCATCAGGGCGTACGCGGCATCGACCGGTACCGGGCTCTGCTGGCTCATGTGGCGGCCCACCAACGCTGGTCGAACCCAATCGTGGCGGACAATTACAGCCCCTTCCAGCGGGTCGCCATCGAAACCTTCGAGGATGCCCGGGTCGACCGTCTGGCCATGCAGGAGTATCCCGGCCTGGGCAGACTGTTCCTTGCTCTGCATCCCGCTCCGGGAGAGCCGGATTGCGATCCTGAGCGGGAATCCTGTATCCGTCACCGTCTGGCGATGTTCTCCCACGCGGCGCTGAATCCACAACATGGTTACACCAATCCCGATCTGTTGGAGTTCATCGACCGGTTCAACACCCTCATCGAACAGGGTGACTCGGACACCGCGCAAATCTCCGCCCTGGCGATCTCCTTTATCGCTCGAACCCGCCGACAGGCGGATCTTGCCGCCAACGTCTATTTCGCGGACACCGAGGTCAGTTACCGGGACGACAACCGGCATCTGTGGATCTTCATCGAAGAGGGCGACGAGGAGGAGATGTTCGATGCGGAACAGAAACGCAAACGTACCGAGGAAGAGGTCACGGGACTCCCTCCCCGCCACTACCCGGAGTGGGACTATAAGAGCAAGACCTACAACCCGGACTGGGTCAGCCTCTACGAGAGCCTGCACCCCTCGGGCAACCCGGCGGAAATCGATGCCCTGGTGAACAAGCATCAGGCCCTGGCAAAACAGCTCAAACGGCTGCTCGACCTGCTGAAACCCCAGCAATATGTGCGGGTCCGCTACCAGGAAGAGGGCAGCGAACTCGACCTGGACGTGGCCATCCGCTCACTGATCGAATACAAGAGCGGCGCCAATCCGGATCCACGCATCAACATGAGCCATCGCAACGACGGCCGGGATATCGCGGTCATGCTGCTGATGGATCTCTCCGAATCAGTGGACCAGATACCGGAGGGGTGTCAGCAGAGCATCCTGCAGTTGAGTCAGGAGGCGGTCTCCCTGCTCGGCTGGGCTATCGAGCAGCTCGGCGACAGTTTTGCCATTGCCGGCTTCAGCTCCAACACCCGCCACGAGGTGCGTTATCAGCATATCAAGGGTTATGGTGAACATTGGAACGATGAGGTGAAGGGGCGCCTGGCCGCCCTGCAGGCCGGCTGGTCGACCCGTATGGGGGCCGCCATACGGCATGCCAGTCATTACCTGGGATCACGTCCGGCGGACAAGAAACTGCTGTTGATCCTCACCGACGGAGAACCCTCGGACATCGATGTGCATGATGATCGCCTGCTGATCGAAGACAGCCGCAAGGCGGTACAGGAGGCGGATCAGGAGGGCATCTACACCTACTGCATCAATCTCGATCCACACGCGGACAGCTATGTGAGGGACATCTTCGGCAACCACTACACGGTGATTGACCGGGTGGAGCGGTTACCGGAACAGCTGCCCCGGCTGTTCATGGCGCTGACGCGTTGAAGAATTTTGAATGCTTAATTTTGAATTTTTAATTGATGTGCGTGCTTCGCACACGACGTTCTTCTGATATTCACTTTTATACGTTGTAGCCCGGGTGCAGCGCAGCGGAACCCGGGAAGGCACGGCGTAATGCTCTCCCGGGTTCCGCTGC
>JBNLFS010000013.1:0-30693 GCA_050305635.1 Candidatus Thiodiazotropha sp.
TCAAACGCAAGAAAACTCAATTGGATGAACTCGACGTGGAAACCCTCGTGACCGCCTGCGCCAACTGCAGACTGGTGATTGAAGAGGGTTTGGAAGCCTACAACATGGAGATTCCCGTGGTTGGATTGACCGAAATGATCGCCGACCATCTGGTGGAGGACAAAGAGTGAACAGCACTAGCCTCATCGTACTACCGATAGGAGACGAGAGAAGATGACTGACCGTATCGTCGTTGACCCGATAACAAGAATCGAGGGACATCTGCGCATTGAGGCGCAGATGCAGGGTGACCAGATCGCCAGTGCCTATTCCTCCGGAACCATGGTGCGTGGTATTGAGATCATCCTCAAAGGGCGGGACCCGAGGGATGCCTGGGCTTTCGCACAACGCATCTGCGGGGTGTGCACCTTGGTACACGGCATTGCCTCAGTGCGCGCGGTTGAGGATGCCCTCGACTATAAGATTCCGCACAATGCACAGCTGATTCGCAACCTGATGATCGGGGCCCAGTACATCCACGATCACGTCATGCATTTCTATCATCTGCATGCCCTGGATTGGGTCGATGTGGTCTCCGCATTGTCTGCCGACCCGGGACAGACCGCTGCCCTGGCTCAGTCGCTCAGCAACTGGCCCAAGGCCTCTCCGGGTTACTTTTCCGACGTGAAGAAGAAACTCAAGGGTTTTGTCGATGCCGGCCAACTGGGTATCTTCGCCAAGGCCTACTGGGGACACCCGAGTTACAAACTGCCCCCGGAAGCCAATCTGATGGCGGTGGCTCATTACCTCGAGGCCCTCAGCTGGCAGCGGGATGTGGTCAAGCTGCATGCCATCTTCGGCGGTAAGAATCCGCATCCGAATTTCCTGGTGGGTGGCGTTGCCTCGGCGATCGATCTCAATTCCGACTCGGCGATCAACTCCAAAAAACTGGCCCAGGTTCAGGATGTGATCAACAAGATGCGCGAGTTCACCGACCAGGTCTATGTGCCGGACACGCTCGCAGTGGCCGGGTTCTACAAGGACTGGGGTGAGCGGGGCGAAGGTCTGGGCAACTTCATGTGCTACGGCGATCTGCCCGCCACGTCCATGGACGATCCGGACAGCTTCTTCTTCCCCAGCGGGGTGATACTCAATCGTGACCTCTCCACCGTGCATCCTCTGGATCTCAACAGTGCGGATGAGATTCAGGAACACATCAGCCACTCCTGGTATGAATACAGTGGCGGCAAGGAGCAGGGCCTGCATCCCTATGATGGTGAGACCAACCTGAAGTACACCGGGCCTGAGCCACCCTACGAGCACCTGAATGTGGAAGAGGCCTACTCATGGCTCAAGGCGCCTCGCTGGAAAGGTATTCCGGTGGAAGTCGGGCCGTTGGCTCGGGTTCTGACCCTGTTTGCAAAAGGACATGAACAGACCCAGGAACTGGTGAAGATGACCCTTAGCACCCTGGATCTGCCTACCCGGGCCCTGTTCTCCACACTCGGCCGGACTGCCGCCAGAACCCTCGAGACCAAACTGCTGGCCGATGCCATGCAGGGTTGGTACGACCAGCTTATCGCGAACATCAAAGCCGGGGATATCACCACCTTCAATGAGACCCTTTGGGAGCCCTCCAGTTGGCCAAGCCAGTGCCGGGGTGTCGGTTTCATGGAGGCGCCCCGTGGTGCCCTGGGTCACTGGATTGTGATCGAGGACGGTAAGATCGCCAACTACCAGGCCGTCGTGCCCAGTACCTGGAATGCGGGGCCGCGTGATCCCTCGGGTCAACCCGGTGCCTATGAAGCAGCGTTACAGGATAACCATCAGCTGTATGATCCAAAACAGCCGGTTGAGATCCTGCGCACCATTCACAGCTTCGATCCCTGTATCGCCTGTGCCGTGCATCTCTCGGACGAAGAGGGTGAGGAGATGCTGCAGTTGAAGGTGACCTGAGCATATTCTTGCGCATCTCGTAATCAGGTGACATCAGCCCGGATTTTCAATTCCGGGCTGATGTCTTTAGTGCACTCGGCTGCGGGTATCGCATGTCCGCACCCCTGTGTAACCTGACACTGCCCCTGCCCACTGTCAGTACGCAATCCGAGTCCTTTCTTTAGATTTCCCCGTTGTTCCGCTTGACTGTACCTCGGCTGTCAGTCCATTCCATGCATTCTGATCGCACAATGTCTCGGGCGCGGATCGCCGGGTTTTTCAGTTTCGATTCATGTAGTCCTGTCATGCTTGTGAACATGTAGAACTCACAGGATAAAACCCATGAAATCACATTCCGACATCAAGGTCTGGGATCCGTTGGTCCGGGTCTTTCATTGGACCCTGGTCAGTGCATTTATTGTTGCCTGGCTGACCGAGGATGAATTCATGTCCGTGCATGCCTATGCCGGATACCTCATTGCCGGTCTGCTGGCCGTGCGATTGGTCTGGGGTCTGGTCGGAACCCGATACGCCCGGTTTTCGGATTTCGTGAAGTCACCCCGAGTTGTGATTGCCTATCTCAAAGACCTCGCGCGACTCAAGGCAAAGCGCACCCTAGGGCATAACCCGGCGGGTGGGGCGATGATCCTGGCCTTGCTGATCATGCTGACGGTTACCGTGGTGACCGGGTTGCTCGCCTATGGTGCGGAAGGGATGGGGCCCCTGACAGAATTTTTTAGCCACCAGTCGGGGTACGGCAGTGAGTTCTTCGAAGAGGTTCACGAGTTCTTCGCCCATGTCACGCTGGTCCTGGTGTTCATTCACCTGGGTGGAGTGGCATTGGGATCCTTTCTGCACCGGGAAAACCTGGTGCGGGCCATGTTCACGGGCCGTAAAGCCGGCTGAGAGGTAACAATATGAATAAGAACGTTGTGCTGTTGGGTGTTGTGTGCCTTTGGTTACCCTTTGCGGGGCATGCGGATAGCGTGGCGGAACGCCTGGCTGCCTACGAGGCAGTGGGGGCGAAGGATTTTTCTGCCCAGAACGGTGCGCAGGTATGGGCACAAAAGGTCACGGTGGAGCCGGGTGCTCCGCAGCGATCCTGTCAGGACTGCCATGGCGAGAAGTTGAGCGAGCCCGGTCAGCACATCAAAACCGGCCGATCGATCGAGCCCATGGCGCCTTCGGTCAATCCCCAGCGCCTGGCCGATGCGCGAAAAATCGAGAAATGGTTCAAGCGCAACTGCGAATGGACCTGGGGCCGCGCGTGCACGGCCCAGGAAAAGGGCGACATCCTGCGCTTTCTCCAGCAACAGTAAATGAGGTGATCATCATGCATCTATCAAAATCCATAGTACTCCTGTTGGCTTCGACGCCACTTGTCCTGGGTCTTGGTGTCGCCCTGGCGGACCGTGACGGGGATGAGCATGAAGGCTACTGGTCCCGCTGGTTCGGTTCGCCGGTCGCACCGGTGGAAACCCAGGAAAGCACCCTGTATCGGGAGGAGTGCGGTAGCTGCCATTTTCCTTATCAACCCGGTTTCCTGCCGTCAGCCTCATGGATCGGCATCATGAATCGACTGGACGACCACTTCGGCGACAACGCACAGATGGACGAAGCCTCTCAACGCCGTATACTGAGCTACCTGACTGCAAACTCCGCGGATGCCATGAACCGGGAAATTCCCAATAAAGTCATGTGGTCGTTGCGTTACACACCAAACCCTGAAAGGGTCACCGATACCGCGTTTTTCCGTCATGAACATGACGGGATCGACGCCTATCTCAAACGGCACCCTAATCCCGACATCACCTTCAGCAACTGCGATACCTGTCATACCCGAGCGATGCAGGGATATTACGATGAGCACGACATCCGGGTTCCCGGTTTGGGACGTTGGGATGACTGAGCCGGTATACTGAAGATCATGAAGCGTTGGCGAATCGGGATACTGCTCCTGATGCTGGTACAGGGGGCGTGGGTTGTCGCGGGGGAGGATGCCCATGACGCGGCGCGTCGTCTGACGGAGCAGGGTGTGATTCTGCCCCTGCCCGAGATACTCTCCGAAGTCGGCAAGCTGCAAAAAGGCCGGGTGCTTGAATTGGAATTCGAGGAAAAGCACGGCCGTTATGTCTACGAAATCGAACTGCTGGACGAGCAGGGACGCGTCTGGGAGTTCAAGGTGGATGCGCAGAATGGCCGGGTACTCAATCGGGACCGGGAGGATTGAAACATGCGCCTGTTGCTGGTTGAAGACGATCAACTGCTCAGCGACTCCCTGAAACTGGATTTGGAACAGGAGGGTTTTGCGGTTGACCAGGCGAGCCAGGGCGTGGAAGCCGAGTTCATGGGGGATGAGATGAACTATGACATCATCATCCTTGACCTGGGGTTGCCCCAGCGTTCCGGTCTGGAGGTGCTGGAAAACTGGCGGGCCAAAGGTGTCCAGACACCGGTGCTGATCCTTACAGCCCGGGACGCATGGCACGAACGGGTAGCGGGATTCAAGTCGGGTGCCGACGACTATCTGGGTAAACCCTTCCATGCGGAAGAACTGGTGCTGCGCGTCCGGGCGCTGATCCGGCGCAGTCACGATATGCTGGGTAATCGACTCAAGGCAGGGGGGCTTGAACTGGATGAGGAACGCCAGCAGGTGATCCTGCCGACACAACAGCGCATCGAACTGACCGGAACCGAGTTTCGGCTGTTACGCTGCTTTCTGCTCAATCAGGGAAAAATCATCTCCAAGACGCGTCTGACCGAGCATGTGTATGAACAGGATTTTGATCGTGACAGTAATCTGATCGAGGTCTACATCCGTCGTTTGCGGGATAAACTGGGTAAGCAGACCATAGAGACCCGGCGTGGTCAGGGGTATGTCTTTGTCGGACTCGAATCGGGTTGACTCCCTGGAATTCCGCCTGCAGGCCGGGCTCACCATCAGCCTCGTCCTGCTGATGGTTCTGCTGTGGCTGTTGGGTACCGGGTCTGTCGAACGCTTGACCGAAGACTTCATCGCATCTCGACTGGAGCACGATGCCGAGGCCATCCTGGGCGCCACGGAGATGGGGGCGGGTGTCAATGTGGCAACGACTAAGATCAATCAGATCTACCAGAGACCCTACTCCGGCCACTACTACCTCATACTTGGTGCAAACGGCAGGGAACTGGCGTCCCGTTCCCTGTGGGATTTCAAACTCCAGATCCCGCGGATGCCGGCAGGGCAATCGGAACGGTTGCATCTGCGCGGTCCGGAGGGTCAGCATCTTCTGGTCTGGGCCCGGGGATACCGAAAACAGGGCCAGGAATTGACACTGGCCGTGGCGGAGGATCTTCAGCCACTCAAGGCGCAGCGGGACCGCTTTCTGAAACATTTCGCCTTGCTGGCTCTGGCGGGGCTGATGCTGCTGTTAATCCTGCAGGGCGTGGTGGTGAGGGGGGCGTTTCGTCGCCTCAGACCGCTGCGGCAGGATGTCCACAACCTCACATCCGGACAGGAACAATTGTTGCGCGAGGATGTGCCCACGGAATTCAAACCGCTGGTCAATGAGGTCAATCATCTGCTGCGGCTGTTATCGAGCCGCAATCAGCGTTCGCGCAATGCGATGGGCAATCTCGCACATGCCCTCAAGGGACCGCTGAATCTTCTGACCCGGCAAATCGATCAGGCGGCAAGCCGGGATCCGGGGCTGCGGCAGGCACGCGAACAGGTGGAGCGCATCCGGGTACTGATGGATCGGGAACTGCGGAGAGCACGGCTCGCGGGAGGCAAAACACTCAGTGAGCGTTTCGATGCGAAGCAGGATCTTCCGGATCTGCTGCATGCCCTGAGACAGATCTACCGGGAACGTCAGCTACGGATCGAGTATCACATCGAGGGTCAACCCAACCCATTCGGAGACCGGGAGGATATCCTGGAACTATTGGGAAATCTGCTCGACAATGCCTGCAAGTGGGCGTATCACCAGGTGCATTGTCATGTGTCGGGAACCCGGGGGTTGAGGATCGTGGTTGAAGACGATGGGGAGGGGCTGGCGGATGATACGATCGATACCCTGACCCAGAGAGGACGCAGACTCGATGAGTCCGTTGACGGGCATGGTCTGGGACTGGCGATCGTGAATGATGTGGTGCAACTCTATGATGGGACGATACTCTTCGAGCGTTCCAAGCAACTGCATGGACTGCGGGTCAGCGTTGAATTGAATCCTCTGAAATACGATGAAGCCGTTGAGTCCTGACCCGGATGCCGTGAGGAGACCCGTTTAACCCTGTTCTGAAGTCGGGTGCGCGGTCAGCCCGCTCTTCAGTGCATTGTCGCAAGGAGGCGACATCGATGAGTGATGAACTTCCCCCTCTGAGTATTGAACCCGAATCCTCCCGGCTGCTGGTGGGCTGGTGGATGCTGCTCTATCTGAGTTCTGGGGTGGCGATACTGGGTGCCGGACTCGCCTGGAGCATGACCGCGGCGCTGATGACACTGCTGTCCATGAGCGGTGTGATGCAATATCGGCGTTCCCTGGTTCAACCCCCTCATCGGCTTGTGCGGGTCACCCTGACCGCAAGTGGCTGGTGTCGGCTTGTCATGGCCAGTGGCCGACAGCACAAGGCCCGCTTGCGGGGTGACAGCTTTGTCAGTCCCTGGGTGATCGTTCTGCGATTTGATCTGCCTCAGCGGCGTGGGCGACCCAGTCTGGTGGTGTTCCGGGATGCGCTTCCCGGGGATCAGGTGCGTCGCCTGCGAATCATGCTGGGATGCGTGCGATTTTCTAAGCAAACATCCAGTCACGGTCCCTGATGATTAACTCAAGTTTATGCTCCCGCAGTGCTTCGCAGTCTGCCGGATCCCGGGTTCCACTGCGTTTCACCCAGGCTACGGGGGTGATGCTCCCGCCTCTTGACCTTCCCGTGTGTCCCGAGCGAGAAGCGCAGCAACGTATACGGGTGCGACGAAGCGGAACCCGGGAACGCCCCTCCGGGGCGGGCTGTTTGAACAATAGCGAGTTCCAGCCCCGCCGGTTTTTGCGAGCATCGCAGCGGTCCCCGCAGGGGCGGGACAGACAGCGCCCTTTCTTTTGGCGAAAAAGATAAAGTGACTCGCTCAGGCGGGCGAAACCGGCGATATCGGGCATGAGGAGAACAACGATAGACGGCAAGCCGATCCGCTGGCAGTGGATTCCATGGCTGAGAATCATGGGTAATCAGGAAGTGCATCGTAAGTGGGCTACGGAAAAACCTGGCTGGTGTCAATCGCTACCACGAAGAACGCGAAGGCCACGAAGTGCCATCACTAAGCGACCTGAAATTGTCCGGTTTCAGAACAGGTTTACGCGAGAATTTCAACAGCCTGTTAATTTAAGCAGCTTTGCCAGGGACACGCGCTCAGTAAGGTGAGTAGGACTCCGGGATGAGGATTGTCGGCGACTGCTGGACCCGGTCGTCGGGATAGGGGAAGTCTATGGTGAAATGCAGTCCCCGGCTCTCCCGACGGCATTGTGCCGAGCGAATGATCATGTCCGCCACATCCACCAGGTTTCTCAGTTCAAGCAGATCCATGCTGACCCGGAAATTGCTGTAGTACTCCACGATTTCCCGTTGCAGAAGGTCCACGCGCCGGCGTGCCCGCACCAGCCGTTTGTTGCTGCGGACAATTCCCACGTAGTCCCACATGAAGTGACGCAGCTCATCCCAGTTGTGGGACACTACCACTTCCTCGTCCGGCTCGGTGACCCGGCTCTCGTCCCAGGGGGGAATGGTTGGCGGTTCGGGGGTGTTCTGCGCCAAGGTATGGATGTCCTTAGCGGCCAGATCCGCAAACACCAGGCACTCGAGCAGGGAGTTGCTGGCCATGCGATTGGCGCCATGCAGCCCGGTATAGGCGCATTCACCGATTGCATACAGGCCCGCCACGTCGGTACGGGCCTGGTGGTCGGCCATGATCCCGCCACAGGTGTAATGGGCCGCGGGTACCACGGGGATCGGCTGACGGGTCATATCGAAACCAAAATCGAGGCAGCGCTGGTAGATGGTGGGGAAATGCTCCTGGATGAACGCCGCGGGTTTATGACTGATATCGAGATACAGACAGTCGGCGCCGATGCGTTTCATTTCATGGTCGATGGCCCGGGCGACGATATCCCGAGGCGCCAGTTCCTGCCGCGGATCGAAGCGCTGCATGAATCGGCTGCCGTCGGGCAGGATCAGATGTCCGCCTTCCCCACGTACCGCCTCCGAGATGAGAAAGCTCTTTGCCTCAGGGTGGTACAGGCAGGTCGGGTGAAACTGGATGAACTCCATGTTGGCCACCCGGCAACCCGCCCGCCAGGCCATGGCAATCCCGTCTCCGGTGGATACGTCCGGGTTGCTGGTGTAGAGGTAGACCTTGCTGGCGCCACCGGTTGCCAGTACCACGAAACGGGCCTTGAAGGTCGCGACCTGGTTGTTTCTGTGATCCAGGATATAGGCTCCGTAGCACTGCTTTTGTGCCTTCAGATGGCCGCGCTCACTGGTGATCAGGTCGACTGCGATATGGTGCTCATAGATGTCGATATTCGGTCGGGACATCACCTGGGTATGCAGGGTGGTCTCGACCTCCCGGCCGGTGGCATCCGCGGCATGGATGACCCGCCGATGGGAATGGCCGCCTTCACGGGTCAGGTGATAGCCGCCGCTGCTCGCGGAACTGTCGTCACGGGTGAAGTTCACCCCGCCCTTGAGCAGCCATTCGATGTTCTGGCGACCGTTCTCGACAACCAGTTGGACAGTCTCTTCGTCACACAGGCCGGCGCCGGCGATCAGGGTGTCCTTGACGTGGGAGGCGATACTGTCCGCCTCGTCCAACACCACCGAGATACCGCCCTGGGCGTAGTAGGTGTTGGATTCCTCCAACTCTTTTTTCGATATTACGGCGATTTTCAGGCGCTCATCCAGGCGCAGTGCAAGGCTCAGGCCGGCGGCGCCACTGCCGATGATGAGAACGTCGTGGAGGTATTCGGTAGTCATATTGCGGGGTTTGGTGGTTTATGGCGATAATGTCCTTTGTACTGGAGCCGCGCCGGGGCGTGGAGCCGTACACCTGCATCCTAGCGGAAATTGGAATCTGGTTGAACTAATGACGCCGGTAAATGATATGTATCAATGGATGTGGGATTGGCGAGAACTATTCCAAACCAAGACTGTCAATGGGACTGTGCACTGGATGTGCCCGTCGCGAGGAGGTATCGGCCCGGATGGGCGAGCGGTTAATTGATCAGGAACTCGTAGCTCGAGTCCAACAAGGTGATAAGAAGGCGTTTGACCTGCTGGTATTGAAATATCAGCAGAAGATCACCAATCTGATCTCCCGCTACATTCGTGACCCTCACGAGGTGCTGGATGTCACCCAGGAAGCCTTTATCAAGGCCTATCGGGCGATCCCCAAGTTCCGTGGTGACAGTGCTTTCTACACCTGGCTGTACCGCATTGCCATCAATACTGCGAAGAATTACCTCGTGGCGCAGGGACGTCGTCCACCGTCGGATGACGTGGAGGCGGAAATGGCTGAACAAATGGACGTCGGCATCCGTCTAAAGGAGACAGGAACCCCTGAGAATCACGTTCTGACAGAAGAGATTTCCCAGACGGTTCAAAAGGCGATTGACGATCTGCCCGAGGATTTGCGAACCGCCATTGTTTTGAGGGAGCTCGAGGGAATGAGCTATGAAGAGATTGCGAATGCCATGGAATGTCCCGTGGGTACCGTGCGATCTCGAATCTTCCGGGCTCGGGAAGCGATTGATAAAAAACTGAGCCCATTGTTGAAACCCTAAACGTCAGGCATCGAAAAATGACTGAGCAAGAGCTTGAAAGACTATCCGCACTAGTGGATGACGAGATTCCATTGAGCGAAATACCAATGGAAATCAAAAAGTTATCAATTAATACATCAAGCCGCGAACTATGGTCCCACTATCATCTGATCGGTGATGTCATGCGCGGTGAAACCGGCGGGCGGGTTGCGCCGGGTCTGGCTCAGGCGATCAGCGAACGTATCCAGGACGAACCCGTCGTGATTGCTCCGGCCTCACTCCGGCGTCACTCTGCAAAACGTCGCCACGCCTACACCGGGGTGGCGGTTGCCGCGTCATTGGCCGCGGCAGCGGTCGTGATGGTGCCGCAGATGATCAATCCCGAAGGTTCCGACATGCCCCAGCAGAACCTGGCGGCCACCCAGGCTGCAACGCCCCAAACCCTGTATGTGGCGGATAACGGCACCCGCTGGGAAATGCTCAAGAAGCCCAAAGTGGAATCACGACTCAATGCCTACCTGGTCAATCACCAGGAGTTGTCTCCGACGAACAATATGAAGGGCATCATGCCGTTTGCCAATTTCGTCAGTTACGATGAAAACAAGCAGTAGTGGATAGTTCGCGGATGAGTGTACTGTCAACGCACGGGGTTATTGGCCGTCTCCTGATCAGCAGTCTGATATTGATGACTGTCGTGCCCCGGTTGCAGGCGGAAGAGGAGCGCACCGCCAAGCAGTGGCTGGAACGTATGATGGAGGCGGTTCAGAAACTCAATTACCAGGGTACCTTCGTGTTCCTGCATGACAATCAGTTGGAGATCATGAAGATTGCCCACGCGGTCGATGGGGATCGGGTTCGCGAGAGTCTGGTCTCCCTGAACGGCACGCCCCGGGAGGTGATCCGGGATGATGAATCGGTGACCTGTGTCCTGCCGGAGGCCAATGAAGTCTCCATCGATCGGCGTTCCCCCAGTTCCAAGTTTCTCAACATTCTCCCCGAGGATCTTCAGCAGCTCGAGGCGCATTACACCTTCCGCAAGGCCGGACAGACCCGCATGACCGATCGACCCGCCCAGGTCGTGATGATCATGCCCAACGACCGCCTGCGATACGGTTATCGGTTCTATCTCGACATCGCTAGTGGGCTGCCCCTGAAGTCGGATCTGATGAATGAGCAGGCGGAACCGGTGGAGCAGACCCTGTTCACGGATCTGCAGATCGGAGTGGCCGAGATCGGTGATATCCACAAACGGGAATCGCTGTACACCTACCGCCTGAAGAGCCATGAGGGGGAGCGTGTCGACCTCGCAGAATCCTCCGGCAGTCGTTGGCATTTCACCCGACTGCCTCCGGGATTCCGCCTGAGTATGCAGCATCTGCTGCACGATGCCGGACACGAAACCCCGATCGAGCAGTATGTCTTCAGCGATGGCCTGGGCTCCCTGTCGGTATTTGTCGAGCCGGAATCCCGCGATGAGGCCTTCAGCGGAGTATCCCGTCTCGGCGCGGTCAACGCCTGGGGAGGACAGGTGCAAGGTTACCAGGTGACCGCGGTGGGAGAGGTGCCTGCAGTGACCATTCTTGGCGTTGTACAGGGTATGCAGCTCAATCCCACCCATGATTGAGGAGAGTGCCCGGGTTCTTCGTGTCGAGGCGGGTTTTGCGGTGGTCGAAACCCGGCAACGGGCCGCCTGCGGTTCCTGTCAGAGTTCCGGCAGTTGCAGCACATCCGTGCTGGCGGGTCTGTTTAAACGTCATGATAACGAGTTGCGTGTCCTGAACTCACTGGATGTCCACCCCGGTGAAGAGGTGATCATCGGTGTCCAGGAACAGGCTTTGGTAAAGCTTTCCCTGCTGGCTTACCTGATGCCGATTATGGGCATGATCGCCGGGGCGATCGTCACAGACCGGTGGGTCCGTGACTACCTCAGCATGAGCGGAGAACTGCCTCAGATCATTGGCGGGATAATGGGACTGGCGGGCGGATTCTGGTTGCTGCAGCGCTTCTCCCGTAGCAGACATAATGACCCTGAATATCAGGCGGTTATCCTTCGTCGGGCCCCTCGCACCAGAGTGGGTTTTATCTGAACCGGTTCGGCGATGCTGTTTACTCTGCTTCCGTATCACCCCAATGCCCTAGTGACCCCGGGTTCCGCACACACCATTCCCTTAGGGAGTTGATTCATGAGACATGCGAATAATTGGACTCAAATCGTGCTACTGATCTGCCTGGGTTGGCTGTGGACGATGCCGGTACGTGCGATGGAGCTACCGGACTTCGCGGACCTTGCGGAGCAGAATGCACCGGCCGTGGTGAATATCAGCACCAAGCACACCGCCACGGGGCGGGGCATGATGCCTTTCAATGTACCGGACTTGCAGGATCTGCCCGAAGACAGTCCGTTGAGTGACCTGATGCGGCGTTTTTTCGGCAACCACGGCTTTCGCATGCCGGACGGCGAGGCTGAAAAACAGTCACTGGGTTCCGGATTTATCATTTCGCAGGATGGCTACATCCTGACCAACGATCATGTGGTGGACGATGCGGATGAAATCCTGGTCCGCATGAACGATCGACGTGAATTTGTCGCCGATGTCGTGGGCCGGGATGATCGGAGTGATATCGCGCTGATCAAAATCAATGCCCGTGATCTCCCTGTGGTGACCATCGGCGATTCCGAAGCGCTTCGGGTCGGTGAATGGGTGCTGGCCATCGGTTCTCCGTTTGGCTTCGATCATTCGGTCACCGCGGGCATCGTCAGTGCTAAGGGACGCAGTCTGCCGAGTGAGAACTATGTGCCTTTCATACAGACGGATGTGGCGATCAATCCCGGTAATTCCGGTGGTCCCCTGTTCAATATGCAAGGTGAAGTGGTTGGGGTGAATTCCCAGATCTACAGCCGTTCGGGCGGGTTCATGGGGCTCTCCTTCGCCATACCCATCGAAATGGCGATGAATGTGGCGAATCAGTTGAAAACCCGGGGACATGTCACCCGAGGCTGGCTGGGTGTTTTGATCCAGGATGTGACCAGCGATCTGGCTGAGAGCTTCGGCATGGATCAGCCCCGAGGCGCTTTGATTGCCCGGGTATTGCCCGACAGCCCGTCCGAGGCCGCCGGCGTCAAGGTTGGGGACGTGATTCTGGCGTTCAATGGCGTGCCGATCACTACTTCATCGGAACTACCGCCTTTGGTGGGAAGGAGTGATGTCAACGAGGCCAGTGAACTGGAAATACTGCGCAACGGCAAGATCATGAAAATCCGGGTGAATATTGGAGAACTGCCGGATCAGGAACCGCTTGCGACTGCACCCAAACCCGCTCCCAGGGTCTCCGAGAATCGCCTTGGGATGATGGTCTCCGATATTCCCGACCCGGTGAGGGAACAGCTCAGTCTGCCTGCCGGCAAAGGTGTACTGGTGGACTCGGTGAGCGGGCAGGCGGCCCGCGAGGCGGGTGTTCAACCCGGTGATGTCATTGCCATGGTGAACAACACAGATGTGGAAAATGTGGATCAGTTCAATAAGTTGATCAAAAAGCTGCCGGCCGACAAAACCGTGGCCTTGCTGGTCTACCGGGAATCAGGGCCGATCTTTCTCGCACTCAGGGTACCTGCCGGTTGACTCCAGAACGAATCGGTCGGGTGAAGCATTGCGAGTAACAGCACCTTGAAACTCACCCTCTACCACCGGGACGGATGCCATCTTTGCGAGGACATGCGGGATGCTCTGATCGAGTACATGGAGACTTTCGACCTTGAGGTCAATGAAGTCGATATCGATCAGGATTCAGCGCTCAAGACCGTGTATGGTCACCGGATTCCCTTATTGCTGGATGAATCTGGGGCTTGTCTGAGCGAGTATTACCTTGATCCAAAACAGCTTCTGAGCTATTTGCAAGGCTCATGATTTGGTATGATTCCCCGGATGAGTCGCGCACGGAATTTGTCGGGACGACCCGCAGGCCAGATCCTCGGCGGCGAATCGTCATTTGTGACTCAGAGAACGGCTCGTCGCCGGCTGACCCATCGATGATGGATGGACGCAGACCGAGCCGGATTTGTGGTAACAAAGAATCGTTGAAGCGCCCCTATCCGGGGCGTTTCTCTTTTTTCGGGTAGAATCAAGAGCGCTATGGCTGACCTGCATCATATTCGTAATTTTTCCATCATCGCGCATATCGATCATGGCAAATCCACTATTGCGGACCGGTTCATACAGACCTGTGGCGGGTTGAGCGATCGGGAGATGGCCGATCAGGTCTGCGACTCGATGGATCTGGAACGTGAGCGGGGCATCACCATCAAGGCCCAGAGCGTGACCCTCGACTATCACGCCCAGGATGGACAGACCTATCAGCTCAACTTCATCGATACCCCCGGGCACGTGGATTTTTCCTACGAAGTCTCCCGCTCACTGGCGGCTTGTGAAGGCGCCCTGCTGGTGGTGGATGCGGCTCAGGGTGTGGAAGCGCAGAGTGTGGCCAATTGCTATACCGCGATCGAACAGGGGTTGGAGGTGCTGCCGGTACTCAACAAGATCGATCTACCGTCCGCGGAGCCGGAACGGGTGATTCAAGAGATCGAGGAGATCATCGGTCTGGATGCCTCGCATGCCATACGGGTCAGCGCCAAAACGGGCTTAGGCATCGGTGAACTCCTGGAGCAGCTGGTTGCCACGATTCCCGCACCGGCGGGGGACTCCGGAGCGCCGCTTCAGGCTCTGATTATCGACTCCTGGTTCGACTCCTATGTCGGGGTGATCTCCCTGATCCGGGTGATGAACGGTACGATCAAGCCCAAGGACAAGATGCGGGTGATGTCCACCGGACGGGTATTCCAGGTCGAAAAAGTAGGTGTGTTCACCCCCAAGCAGCTCGACAGACCCCAATTGCGGGCCGGTGAAGTCGGATATGTGATTGCCGGCATCAAGGAGATCGACGGTGCTCCGGTGGGCGACACCATCACCCTTGAAAACCGCCAGGCTGACAAGGCGCTGCCAGGGTTCAAGGAGATGCATCCGAGGGTTTTTTCGGGACTCTACCCAGTCAGCTCCGACGATTACGAAGACCTGCGTGACGCGCTGCAGAAACTCCGCCTAAATGATGCCGCCCTGCATTATGAACCGGAGGTCTCCCAGGCGCTGGGCTTCGGTTTTCGCTGCGGTTTCCTGGGCATGCTGCACATGGAGATCGTGCAGGAGCGTTTGGAGCGGGAATACGATCTCGATCTGATCACCACCGCACCCTCGGTGGTCTATGAAATCGTAAAAACCGACGGTGAGGTCACGCATATCGAAAATCCGGCGGCACTCCCCGATCCCGCCAAACTGCAGGAGGTGCGCGAGCCGATCATCGTAGCCACCATCCTGGTGCCCCAGGACTATCTGGGAAACGTAATCAATTTGTGTATCGAAAAGCGCGGCACGCAGAAAAATCTGCAGTACCTGGCTGGGCAGGTGCAGCTCAGTTACGAATTGCCCATGAATGAGGTGGTGCTGGACTTTTTTGATCGGCTGAAATCGGTCAGCCGGGGATACGCCTCGTTTGAATACGAATTCACCCGTTTTCAGGCCGCCCCCCTGGTGAAACTGGATATTCTCATCAACGGGGAGCGGGTCGATGCCCTGTCATTGATCGTGCATCGGGATCAGGCTCCGTTCCGCGGGCGCGACCTGACCTCGAAGATGAAAGAACTGATTCCCCGGCAGATGTTCGAAGTGGCTATACAGGCGGCGATCGGTAGCAAGATTATTGCCCGCACAACGGTCAAGGCGCTGCGTAAAAACGTCACCGCCAAGTGCTACGGGGGTGATATCACCCGCAAGCGTAAACTGCTGGAGAAGCAGAAAGCGGGTAAAAAACGCATGAAACAGGTCGGCAAGGTCGAGATACCGCAGGATGCGTTCCTTGCCGTACTTCAGGTGGGTAAGGATAATTAGCAGGCTGTGGTATGGGCTGTCAGTTGACCCGGATGGGTTATCAGGTTTCGCTGGACAGTAGAGATCGGACCCTACGAAGGTGGAATGGCGGCGAACCCTCAATGGGGCGGAGACGGTACGACATGCACAATCACAACGGTACGCAAGCATCAGAGGAAGCGGTTAAACCATGAATTTCGATTTTCCAACGTTTCTCGTCATCGCCAGCGCCCTTACGGGTGGCATCTGGCTGATTGACAGCATCTTCTTTGCCAATAAGCGCATAGCGCAAATCCCCGACGATGAGGAAGGTCTGGAGATCGGGGAGGGGGGCGTTAAGGAACCGTTGATCGTCGAATATTCCAAATCCTTCTTTCCGGTGATCTTTGTGGTGCTGGTGTTGAGGTCTTTCCTGGTTGAGCCGTTCCGGATTCCCTCCGGATCGATGATGCCGACTCTGCTGGTGGGGGATTTCATCCTGGTCAACAAGTTCAGCTATGGCATCCGGCTACCGGTACTGAACAGCAAGATTCTGGAACTGGGGGAACCCCAGCGCGGGGATCCCGTGGTCTTCCGCTATCCCAAGCAACCCGGTGTCGATTACATCAAACGGGTCATCGGTCTGCCGGGTGACACCATTTTCTATCATAACAAGACCGTGTTCGTGAACGGCGAGCCCATGCCTCAGACCCCGGTCGGCCAATACACCGGAATCGGAACCAGTGCGCAAATGAACGGCGCCATGGCGGCCATCGAAAACCTGGATGGCGTGGAGCACAGCATTCTGATCAATCCCTATGCACCGGATCTCCCCCTGGGATGCCAGGTGCTTCGGCAGGGGCCGATCAAGGTGCCCGAAGGGCACTATTTCGTCATGGGTGACAATCGGGATAACAGTAACGACAGCCGCTGCTGGGGTTTCGTCCCTGAGGGCAATCTGGTCGGCAAGGCGTTCGGTATCTGGATGAACTGGGATTCCAATATCGAGGGTTTTCCCCCCATCGCCTGGGAACGGATTGGCAAGGGGATCGATTAACAGATTGTTAACTGATTTGAGATTCCTGCCGATAACCCGAGTCAGGTACACTTTACGCGAGGGAAGACGATGCATTTTATCAAAAGACAACAGGGGCTTACCCTGATCAGTTGGTTGGTGATACTGATTGTGGCCGGTTTTCTGGTGATGGTTGGTATCAAGGTTGCTCCCGTGTATATCGAGAATTATGCGGTCAAGTCGATTCTTGAGTCGTTGAAAACTGAACCATTCGCGGCACGTAAATCCGTACGAGAACTGAAAAACACGATTCTCAACCGACTGGATATCAACAATATCCGGACCTTGAACGGCGACAACATCACGATCAAGCGGGACAAATCGAAGACCACGATTCAAATTGCCTATGAAGAACGCAGGCATATCATCTACAACGCCGCGATCGTCATGACATTTGACGAAATGGTTGAGCTGACTGCGAATTGAAGCCGGACTATGACAAGCTTTCCCGGGATCTGGGGTACCGCTTCCGTGATCCCGACCTGCTCTTACAGGCCCTGACCCATCGCAGTTTTGGCGGTAAGAACAATGAGCGTTTCGAGTATCTAGGGGATGCGGTACTCGGGTTCGTGATCGCCGATGTGCTGTTTCAGCACTTTCAGAATGCCACTGAAGGGCAGTTGAGCCGGTTGCGCTCCGCCCTGGTGAAACGGGATACCCTGGCCAAAGTGGCGCGTCAGTACAAACTGGGTGATTACCTTCGCTTGGGACAAGGTGAATTGAGTAGCGGGGGACATCGACGCGATTCCATTCTGGCCGACAGCGTCGAGGCCGTGATTGCCGCGATCTACCTGGACGGTGGTTACCCCGCGGCACGGGAGATGATCCTCACCACCTTCTCTCCCAGGGTGGAGCAGCTCAATCCCCAACAGTCTCAGAAGGATCCCAAGACCCGCTTGCAGGAGTACCTGCAGGCCAACAAAATCGAGCTGCCCAGCTATGACATTCTGGACATCAGCGGAGAACCCCATGATCAGCGGTTTCGGGTGCTTTGCGAGGTGCCGGGACTGCAACGCAAGAGTCAAGGGGAGGGTACCAGCCGGCGTAAGGCCGAACAGGACGCCGCACTGAAAATGCTGGCGGAGTTGAATCATGAGTAACATCACCAACCGTTGCGGATATGCCGCCATCGTCGGTCGGCCCAATGTGGGAAAATCCACCTTGCTCAACGCCCTGATCGGCGTGCGCCTTGCCATAACCTCGCACAAGGCTCAGACCACCCGCCACTCCATTCTTGGGGTCAAATCCCTGACTCAGGGACAGATCATCTATGTGGATACACCGGGCATCCATGAGCGGCATGACAATGCCATGAACCGCTACCTCAACCGTACGGCCCGTACGGCGCTGCTGGACGTGGATGTATTGGTGTTCGTGGTGGAGGCTCTGCGCTGGACCCGGGAGGATGAAAAGGTCCTTGAGATGATCCGCGAGCAGTCGGTGCCGACCCTGTTGGCGGTCAACAAGGTGGACAAGATACCTCAGAAAGAGGCCCTGCTGCCCTATCTTTCGGAACTGGCCACCCGCTACGATTTTCGCGAGATCATACCGCTCTCCGCCAAGAAGGGGCAGAATCTGCAGCAACTCGAAACGGCGGTCATCCAGGCGCTGCCGGAAGCTGCAAACTTCTATCCGGAAGACCAGCTGACCGATCGACCGGAAAAGTTCTTCGCCGCCGAAATGGTGCGCGAGCAGGTGACACGACGCTACGCGAAAGAACTGCCTTACGCGGTTTCGGTGGAGATCGAGCGGTTCGAGGAGAAGGACGGACGCTACCTGATCAACGCCGTCATCTGGGTCGAAAAGCCCGGGCAGAAAGGGATCATCATCGGCAAGGAGGGTCAGGCCCTCAAAGAGGTGGCCACTCAGGCCAGAAAAGCCATGCAGGCCTTTTTTGACTGCAAGGTGCACCTGGAAGTCTGGGTCAAGGTGAAGAAGAGCTGGTCCAGTGACGAGGCCGCCCTGGTGCGTCTCGGTTACAGTGACTGATCGCGGGCGGTTGTGATCCGGGCAGATCTGATTCCAGCCTTCGTGATCCATCGCCGGGATTATCGCAACAGCAGTCTGCTGTTGGAACTGTTTACAGAACACGAGGGCCGGGTGGCCGCCATCGCCAAGGGGGTCAAGACAGGGAAGTCCCCCCGCGCCCTGGTGCTACATCCGTTTATACCTCTTCGAGTCAGCCTGAGCGGGCGGGGCGAAGTTTTGACCCTGAGTCATGCGGAAGCCGATGGCCGCCCGTTCAACCTGAGCGGTGAACGGGTCTACTGCGGCCTGTACCTGAATGAGCTGGTGCAGCGATTGCTCCATCGCAGCGATCCCGCGCCCGGGTTGTACCGGGCCTATTGTGAAGGTTTGACGGGCTTGGCGGGCGAGGAGTCCCTCGACCGCTGTCTCAGGGCGTTCGAACTGCAGATGCTCATGGAGTTGGGTTACGGCCTACTGCTGGATCGGACCGCGGATACGGATGAACCGGTCGAGCCGGATGGGGTCTACGAATATCATGTGGAGCAGGGACCTGTGGTTGCCCGCTCCGCGAATCCCGATCTGACGCTCAAGGGCAGTACCTTGCTGAAACTGCATCAGGGGGCCCACCTGGATGCGGCGCAAAACCGGGAGGCGAAGCGTCTCATGCGGCGGGTGCTGGCTCACTACCTGGGGAATCGTCCCTTGAAAAGCCGCGAACTGTTTCAGGCTCTGAGGCCGAATACTACAGTCAATTTAGTTTCATCATGATTGGGAATGGCAATGCTAGAAAATGAGATGTTGCTCGGCGTCAATATCGACCATGTCGCGACCCTGCGTCAGGCACGCGGCACCCGCTATCCGGAACCGGTGCAGGCAGCCCTGACTGCGGAACAGGCGGGTGCGGATGCCATCACCCTGCATCTTCGCGAGGACCGACGGCATATACAGGATCGGGATGTGGAAATCCTTTCCGATGTGCTGCAGACGCGAATGAACCTGGAGATGGCGGCCACCTCGGAAATGGCGGCGATTGCCACCCGTTTTCGTCCCCACGACTGCTGTCTGGTGCCGGAGAAACGGGAAGAGTTGACCACCGAGGGTGGTCTGGACGTTGCCGCCAATCTCGACTATCTGACCGACTACTGCGCAGAACTCAAAGAGGCGGGGGTGCGGGTCTCGCTGTTCATCGATGCGGACATGAAGCAACTCGACGCCGCCAAAGCCGCAGGGGCTCCCGTGGTGGAGATTCACACCGGACATTACGCGGACTCCCGTCATGACTACAGCCGCCGAGCTGAGCTGGAGCGGATCATCGCTGCGGTCCGATACGGCAATTCACTCGGGTTGCAGGTGAATGCCGGACACGGACTCGATTACCACAATGTCAAATCCATCGTCGCCATCGAAGGTGTGACGGAACTGAATATCGGACATGCCATCATCTGCCGCGCCCTGTTTACCGGGCTCGACCCGGCCGTACGGGAAATGAAGGCCCTGATGCGGGGTTAATAAAACCAACGGCGGTGACGCATCCTCCGCGAATGTCAGGATGAGCGCGCCGCCGGCAACCAGATGAAGCCGTCAATGAGTCGGGGTGCTTCGAGGGCCGGGTCAAGCGAGGCATTTCTGGCGCGGGACAGCAGGACCTCTCGGTCGGCGAGTGCAGAAGTACCCCCGAACAGGACCAGGTTCTGATGCTGGGGTACATCGAAAAGGACGATATACGGCAGGTGGCGACGTATCCGCATCAGTTGTTGCACGATCTCCCGTTCATTCTCTGGAAGCAGGTTGATAACAACCACGCCATCGGCCGCCAGTACGCGGGCCAGTTCGGCCAGAAAGCGTTCCTCATTCAGAGGGTCCTTCTCCCCGGGTCCCGGATGAATGTCGCAGAAGATGGTGTCGTAGGTGACTTGGCTGGTGACGAGGTAATCCTCTGCGGACTGGGTTATGACCGGATGCCCCTCAGGCAAGCTAAAGCACTCCCGGGCTAACTGCTGAATTTCTTGATCAGGCTCGACGCTGGTCAGGGAGATGCCGGTGAGATTTCGCAACAGGTAACGCTCCAGGGTTCCGGCGCCCAATCCCAGGTTGAGTAGCCGCTGCGGCCCAGGGTGAAAAAGAAGGCCGCAGAGCATGCCTCTCACATACTCGAATACCGGGTAATCCGGTCGTTCGAGCCACATGATTGACTGGATGCTCCCGTCTTCATGACGCAGCCAGCGCAATCCCTGGTATTCATGCACCTGGTGAGCATCGGTGCCGGGTGCCCGGCAGGACGCTCCCTTTTCCTGCGCCCGGGTAAACCAGGCCTGGTCGAAGATGGGCAGGGAAGGGACGGTGCTCATGGTTTGGAAACGGTCGACTTCGCGGTCATGGTGAGTCGGTCCATCATAGGCCATTCGATCGGTCGATGCGAAACCGCCGCAGGTGTGGGAACTCGAGTCTGCGGACAAGATTTAACCGGCCATCCAATCAGGTTAGAATCCCCACCATGCAATACAAAACCATCGAAGATTTTATTGGCAACACCCCCCTGGTCAGGCTGCAGCGTCTGGTGCCCGAGTCCACCAATACCGTGCTGGTGAAGCTGGAAGGCAACAATCCGGCCGGTTCGGTCAAGGATCGTCCCGCCCTCAGCATGATCCGCCTGGCCGAGGCCCGGGGCACCATCAAGCCCGGCGATACTCTGATCGAGGCCACCAGTGGCAATACCGGTATCGCACTGGCCATGGCCGCAGCCATCAAGGGTTACCGCATGATCCTGATCATGCCGGAAAACATGAGTGTGGAGCGGCGTGCGGTGATGAAAGCCTACGGCGCGGAACTGATCCTGACCCCGAAGGAAGGCAGCATGGAAGCCGCCATCGACAAGGCCCGGGAACTCGAGGCCGCGGGTGAGGGAGTGATCCTGGACCAGTTCTCCAACCAGGACAATCCCCAGGCCCATGTCGAGGGCACGGGTCCGGAGATCTGGCGTGATACCGATGGGCAGATTACCCATTTCGTCAGCGCCATGGGCACCACCGGCACCATCATGGGCACCTCACGGTATCTCAAATCACGCAATCCGAATATCAGTATCGTCGGCGTGCAGCCCATGGAGGGTTCCAGCATTCCCGGCATACGCCGCTGGCCTGAGGCCTACCTGCCGAAGATCTACGAGGCCAGCCGGGTTGACCGAATCATCGACGTCTCGCAACAGGAGGCGGAGGAGACCACCCGCCAGCTGGCGGCCCGGGAGGGTATTTTCGCCGGCATCTCATCGGGCGGAGCGGTTGCGGCGGCACTCAAACTCTCCGCCGAGGTGGAGCATGCGGTGATCGTGGCGATCATCTGTGACCGGGGTGACCGCTATCTGTCCACCGACGTCTTTCCGGCTGATTGAAGATGTCCCGCGGTCGCAAACGCAAACCACTTCCTGCGGAACCGGTCGAGGTCGAGATCGAGTCCCTGACCCATGATGCCAAAGGGGTCGCCCATGTGGATGGCAAGGCCACCTTCGTGCACGGTTCGCTGCCGGGGGAACGGGTACGGTTTCAGTACACCGGCCGTTGGCGCAAATACGATGAGGGTCGGGTGATCGAAGTCCTGCAGGCCTCCCCCGACCGGGTGGAGCCCCGCTGCAGCGCTTTCGGCATCTGCGGGGGATGCAGCCTTCAGCACCTGGACGATGCGGTTCAGATCCGCTCCAAACAGCAATCCCTGCTCGACAGCCTGAAACACATCGGTCGGGTCGAACCGGCCCAGGTGCTCGACCCGTTACGGGGTGACAGCGCCTGGGGTTACCGGCGCAAGGCCCGCCTGGGGGTGAAGTACGTGACGAAAAAGGGTGGTGTGCTGGTGGGATTCCGCGAGCGCAGCTCCTCGTTCGTCGCTGAGATTGATGAATGTCCCATTCTGCATCCCCGGGTGGGGGAGCTGTTGCCGGCCCTCCGGGAACTGATTGGCGCATTGTCGATTCGTGACCAGGTGCCGCAGATCGAAATGGCCATGGGGGATCAGGTCTGCGTGCTGATCTTCCGCCTCTTATCGGCACCGAGTTCTGCAGACCTGGAACGGCTGGCCGCCTTCGGCCCCGATCACCAGGTCGCGGTCTATCTGCAGGAGGGTGGTCCGGATACGGTCAGGCCCCTGGATGGAAAAGGGGTGGAACTCAGCTATGAGCTGCCGGCCTTCGATGTAACCCTGGCCTTCGAGCCGAGTGACTTTACCCAGGTCAATTCCGACATCAATCGGCAGATGATCCAGCGGGCGGTGGAGATGCTGGAACTGACCGAGGAAGATTCCGTGCTGGATCTGTTCTGCGGGTTGGGCAATTTCACCCTGCCGCTGGCCCGCCGGGCGGGGCGGGTGGTCGGGGTCGAGGGGGAAGACGGTCTTGTGGCCCGGGCCCGGGACAACGCCCGCCGCAACGGCATCGAGAATATCGATTTCTTCACCGCGAACCTTTATGCGGAACTCGCGCATGAGCCCTGGATGCAGGGTCCTTACAACAAGGTCCTGCTCGATCCACCGCGCAGTGGCGCCTTCGAGGTTCTGCATCATCTGCCGCGTCTGGGCGCCCAGCGGATTGTCTACGTCTCCTGCTATCCGGGCACCCTGGCCCGGGACGCCGGGGTTCTGGTGGGGGAGCATGGCTACCGGCTGGTGAGCGCCGGGGTCATGGACATGTTTCCGCATACGGCCCATGTCGAGTCCATCGCATTGTTCGAGAAGAGATCATAAATGGCGATAGAAATAGAGCGTAAGTATCTGGTTATCAATGATAATTGGAAAGATAACGTGATCAGTCAAGCGGCTATCAAACAGGGCTATCTGGCCACCACCGAGCAAGCCAGCGTGCGCGTGCGAGTGGATGGGGAGCAGGCCAACCTGAACATCAAGGGCACCACCGTGGGGATCAGCCGGAGGGAATACGAGTACCCGATCCCGTTGGATCATGCCGAGGAGATGCTCGATCATCTGGTCAGCGGTGCGGTGATCGACAAGGTCCGTTACAAGGTCCGGCATGGTGAACACATCTGGGACCTGGACCGATTTCTCGGGGCCAACGAGGGACTGATTGTGGCGGAAGTCGAGTTAAGCCACGAAGGGGAGGGATTCGAGATGCCCGATTGGGCGGGCGAGGAAGTCTCCGGAGATACCCGCTATTACAACGCCAGCCTGGTGACCCACCCCTTTTGCGACTGGTAGTCGCATGATCGGCTGGCGACCGCTGCTGCTGTGGGGCGCCCTGATACTCCTGAGCGCCTGCCAAGAACCTCAGGATCGGCCGATTCGCATGGCCCTCTCGACCGTTCCCCTCAACCTGGATCCCCGCTTCGCCACGGATGCCACCTCAGAACGGATCAACCGGCTGCTCTACCAGCGCCTGGTGGAGTTCGATGATCACAGTATGCCGGTCCCGGGCATCGCGACCTGGGAACGGGTGACCCCGATACGCTACCGTTTCCAACTGACTTCGAAGCGATCCAGCTTCCCCGACGGCCACTGGCTCGATGCCTGGGACGTGGTGGAGACCTATCGCCAGGTGCTGGATACGAACAGCGGATCGCCGAAACGGGCGGCCCTCAGCCTGATATCCGCAGTCGATGCTGTGGATGAACAGACGGTCGAATTCACACTCAACCGAGAGGATCCCCTGTTTCCCGCCTACCTGACCCTCGACATCCTGCCCGCGGATCTGATCCGTGCGCAACACGATTTCTCCTCACAACCGGTGGGCAGTGGCGCCTTTCAGTTCACCGCTTGGCCGGAGCCGGGGAGGATCCAGATGCAGCGCCGTCGGGATGGCCGGCGTTTCGAGATGCTGGCGGTGAAGAACCCCACCGTCCGGGTGTTGAAGCTGTTGCGCGGGGAGGTCGATCTGCTGCAGAGCGACCTGTCACCGGAGTTGACTGCCTACCTGCGCAGCCGGGATGAGGTTGTCGTCACCCAGCGTCCCGGCAGCAACTACAACTACCTGGGGGTCAACTACGCGGATCCGGCCACCGCCAATCCCCAGGTGCGCCGTGCCATCGCACACGCCATCGACCGGGGGGCAATCATCCAGGGTGTGATGCGCGGTTCCGCGCGACCGGCAGAGTCCCTGTTTCCGGCCGAACATTGGGCCGGCATCGCACTGGCCGGGTACGCCTATGATCCGAACAAAGCTCGGACACTGTTGGCGGAGCAGGGTTATACTCCGGACCATCCGTTGAGGCTCACTTACAAGACCTCCAGTGATCCGTTCCGGGTGCGTCTCGCCACCATCATCCAGAGCCAGCTCCGGGATGTGGGTATCGATGTACAGGTACGCAGCTATGACTGGGGCACCTTTTTCGGAGACATCAAACAGGGCAATTTTCAACTTTACAGTCTCACCTGGGTGGGTCTGCGCACTCCGGACATCTATCGCGAAATCTTTGCCACTCACGCGGTGCCGCCGAACGGCGCCAACCGGGGTCGTTACAGCAACCCCAGCGTTGATGCCTGGCTGGAGGATACCCGCAGCGGCCTGGATCTGAGCGGGCAGGCGGAGCGCTATCGGCAGATTGCCGAAGCGGTGCATCAGGATCTGCCCTACATACCCCTCTGGTACGAGGACCAGATCCTGGCCCACAGCCGGCGCGTAACCGGCTATGATCTGAGCAGCGACGGCAACTATGACGGTCTCGAACAGGTGCGTCTGGTTGAAACCTCCCAATACAGCATGGCCGACCGCTCCGGATTGATTTCACTGCAACTTTCAGGGAGCCGCTCCGTTGAGTGAATATCCTGCCACACGAAGCGGACGGGGACACCGGCAACTCCGCATCGACCTTACGACTCAGGCCCTGGTGGGTCTGCAGGACGGTGAGGAGGTCCTGCGTTTTGCGGTGTCCACAGCGAAAAACGGGGCCGGTGAGGCCAACGGCAGCGGCTGCACGCCCCGGGGGCGTCACCGCATCCGCCTGAAGATCGGCGCGGACTGCCCGCTCAACACCGTGTTCGTCGGGCGCCGGCCCAGTGGCGAAATCTACAGCCCCGCACTCGCCCGGCAGGCGCCAGAGCGGGACTGGATCCTCACCCGAATCCTCTGGCTCACCGGCACCCAACCGGGTTACAACCGGGGAGGTGCGGTGGACACCCTGCGGCGCTACATCTACATCCACGGGACCCCGGACAGCGAGCCCATGGGGGTGGCCGCTTCCCACGGCTGTATCCGCATGCGCAACCGGGACCTGATACGGCTCTTCGACTGGGTCGAGCCGGGAACCCCCGTGGAGATTGTTGGCTGATGGGCCATTTCCTGCTCTCGCGTCTGGCGAGTGCCCTGTTGGCCACCCTGGGGGTGGTGCTGCTGGTGTTTTTCCTGATCCACCTGGTGCCCGGCGATCCGGTGGATGTGATGCTGGGTGAATCCGCCCGCCCCGCCGATCGTGCGGCCCTGCGCGCCAGCCTGGGTCTGGACCGATCGATACCGCAACAGCTGAGCGGATACTTCTCGGGTCTGCTCCGGCTCGACCTGGGGCAGTCCCTGCACAGCCGGCAACCGGTCAGCCAACTGCTGGCGCAACGCATTCCCGCAACGCTAGCGTTGGCCCTGGCGGCATTGGTACTGGCTCTGCTGCTGGCGCTGCCCTTGGGGATACTCGCGGCGCTGAAGCGGGGGCAGGCATGGGATTGGGGGGCGATGGGGTTCTCCATGCTGGGTGCGGCCATTCCCAATTTCTGGTTGGGCCCACTGCTGATCATGCTGTTTTCTCTATGGCTGGGTTGGACTCCGGTGAGCGGTCGCGAGGGGGTGTCGAGCCTGATCCTGCCGGCCTTGACGCTGGGAACCTCCCTGGCGGCGATTCTGGCGCGGATGGTGCGCAGCAGTCTCCTGGAGGTGCTCGGGGAGGATTTCGTGCGTACTGCGCGGGCCAAAGGTCTCAGCGAATGGCAGGTGGTCTGGCATCACGCCATGCGCAATGCCTGGCTTCCGGTGCTGACCCTGGTCGGATTGCAGCTGGGTGCATTGCTGGGCGGCGCCGTGGTGACCGAAGTGGTGTTCGACTGGCCGGGGATCGGTTCCCTGCTGATCGATGCCATCCAGCAACGGGACTATCCGGTGGTGCAGGGCTGTGTGCTGCTGATCAGCCTGACCTACGTGAGCGTGAATACCCTCACGGACCTGACCTATGCCTGGGTCGATCCCCGGATTCGTCTCGATGGGTGAGTCCGCGCGGCGTTGGCTGCCCCTGTTGCCGATACTGCTGTGGGCCCTGGCGGCGCTGAGTGCGGATCTGGCCGGCGAAGCGGCCAGTCGGATCCAGCTGCAGAGGATTCTCGAACCACCTGGTGGGGTGTCGCTGCTGGGTTTCGATGATCTGGGCCGTTCCATGCTTTATCGGCTCTGGTCCGGGGCCCAGATCTCCTTCCTGGTGGCCCTCGGAGTGGTCTCCCTGTCCCTGCTGCTGGGGACTCTGGTGGGGTTGGTCGCGGGCTACCGGGGGGGCTGGCTGGATCTGCTGTTGATGCGCATTGTCGATGTGTTTCTAGCGTTTCCCGGGATCCTCCTGGCGATCGCCCTCGCGGGGGTGATGGGGCCGGGCATCGACAACCTGATCATCGCCCTGTCCGCGGTGGGGTGGGTGGGCTATGCCCGCCTGGCCCGGGGTCAGGTGCTGTCGCTCAAGCAGCGCGAACATGTGACCGCCGCGCGTGCCCTGGGCACCCCGGGTTGGCGGATCCTGGGATGGCACATCCTGCCTTTGCTGGGGGCGCCCTTGATCGTCGAAGCCACATTCGGCCTGGCGGGCACCGTGATCGCCGAGGCGGGGCTCTCCTACCTGGGGTTGGGGGTTCAGCCGCCACAGGCCTCCTGGGGCAGCATGATCCGGGACGGGGCGGGTTATATGCTGATGGCCCCCCACATGGTGCTCGCACCGGGTGTGGCAATCATGCTGGTGGTGCTGTCACTCAACCTGATCGGTGACCGGCTGCGTGATTGGCTGGATCACCGGATGCTCAGGAGATCGTTTCCGGCGAGGGAAAGTACCGTGACCTTCAGGCGATCACTGGACAAAAAAGGTGGTGAAGAATAGTCCCTCGACCGCATTTTTGTGTTCCAGTGACTGCAACAGTTTGTCGATTTCCGCGAGGGCCCGCTTACGCAGCGCCTCTTTTCCCTCGCTGGTTTTCAGTTCGGCTCCGTTCTGTTCGGACAGCAGCAATAACAGCGTGTGACGAATCGCGGGACTGTGCTGATTCAGGATCGCCAGGAAGGACTCATCCCGGGTCATCAGCTGAATGTCGCAGCGGATGTATTTGCCGCCACTGGCGAGATTGGCCACCAGGGATGGTTTGATCTGGTAGTAACTGATGACCTTGGGTTGCTCTTCCTCATCCGCGGACCAGAGGGGCTGGGTCGACAGCAGAAGCAGGCAGGCGAGCAGGGATCTGGAGAATTTTGCAATGGGCATGGTTGTGAATTCTGGTGACTGACTTAGGATCTCGGACCTATCAGGTTTACGGCATTTTATCCCATCTCTTGACCCGTATCTTCAGTTGCCAACGCATCGATCCGTTAACCCTCTCATGACCTATTGGGATGCCGCCTGTCCTGCTGCGGCGAGGTGATCCTTGCAGTCACTAAGCAATTGAATTACAAAAGACCGCTCATCCACCTACGAACAGGACCCGTAACCATGCGCCAAACATTGCCCGATCCCTATCGCGGCAGAGACATTCCCGGGGTCGTGCATCGGCCCAGGAGAGCGGGTCGATGAGTCTGGGACCTGTCATGCTTGATCTGGAAGGCACTTGTCTTTCCGATGATGAACGCTCGCTACTGAACCATCCCGCCGTGGGGGGGGTGATCCTGTTTACTCGCAACTACCAATCGATGGCGCAACTGCGGCAGCTGTGCGAAGCGATTCATGCGGCGCGAAGTCCCCACCTGTTGATTGCCGTGGACCATGAGGGCGGTCGCGTGCAGCGTTTCCGGGACGAGTTCACCCCGTTGCCGCCTGCGGCCTGGTATGGCGAGCAGTATGAGAAACAGGCGGAAAAGGGGCTCCGGCTGGCCGAGCAGGGGGGATGGCTGATGGCCATGGAATTACGCAGCTGTGGCGTCGATTTCAGTTTTGCGCCGGTTCTGGACCTTGGTCATGGCGTCAGCGAAGTGATCGGCGACCGGGCTTTTTCCAGACGTCCCGATGTGGTATCGCGCCTGGCAAAGGCCTGGATGCACGGTTGTCACTCCGCCGGGATGGCGGTGGTCGGCAAGCATTTCCCCGGTCACGGCGGCGTTGTGGAGGATTCGCATCTGGCGCTGCCGGTGGATCAACGGCGCTTCGAGGATCTCGAACTGGATGACCTCAGGCCCTTCGAAAACATGATTCGATCCGGCATGGAGGCGATCATGCCCGCGCACGTGATCTATGAGGGGGTCGATTCGAACCTGGCGGGCTTTTCCCCGTTCTGGTTGAAAACCGTGTTACGCAAGCAGCTGGATTTCCAGGGCGTGATCTTCAGCGATGATCTGAATATGGCCGCAGCCCAGGAAGCCGGTGACTACGGTGACCGGGCGATGGCCGCACTCGATGCCGGTTGTGATATGGTGTTGATCTGCAACAATCGACCGGCTGCACGCCAGGTGCTGGACCGGCTCAAGGATCATGATGATCCGGCCGCGCATGTACGGCTGGTGCGGATGCATGGCCGAAAGCCTGTCACCCGGCAGCAGATGCATCTCGACCCGCGCTGGAAACAGGCGGTCGAGCAACTCACCCCCGCAGAAAGTGTCGCGAGTCTGGATCTTCCCCTGGATTGAACCTCGCAACTGCATCCACCCAGCGAACAGGAGTTGAAACAGACCCTATGGCCATCACACCGCAACAAGCCTCCGAGGTGCTGGCGACAGCCGATATGCTCTATTCCCAGGCCGATGTGGAGCGTGCCTTTGATCGCATGGCACTGGAAATCACCGGCAGACTCTCATCCAGGAATCCTCTGGTCCTGTGCGTTCTGAACGGCGCCTTGATACCTTCGGGGCATCTGCTGACCCGGCTGCATTTTCCATTGCGCCAGGACTATGTTCATGCAACTCGCTATCGAGGCGATACCACAGGCGCTGAACTGGAATGGATCGGACGGCCGAGCAGTTCCCTGCAGGGCGAAACCGTACTGGTCATCGACGATATCCTCGATCAGGGCATCACCCTGGAGGCGATCGTCAAAGCCTGTCGCGAAGCCGGCGCCCGGGAGGTTTTTTCCGCGGTGATGGTGGAAAAGCGGCATGATCGAAGTAACGGGTTTCGTGCGGATTTCGTCGGTCTCGAGGTTGAAGACCGGTATGTGTTCGGCTTTGGAATGGACTACATGGCGTACCATCGAAACCTTCCGGCCATCTATGCGGTGGGTCATCGGCCATTAGAGTCTGCTGATAATTAGTAATAACCCTAATGATGATGGCTTCGCCACTAGGGATATCCCTGCGTAATTTCCGAGAAAAAGCGTAGAAATATTAAGCGTCTATTGCCATTTACAGGCAAATGGGTCAAGCTTGATGTCAAGCAAGAATCAACCCGGCGAAGATCGGGCTACGTTGCTGCATACACCAATAATCTTGCTTCCAATCAGCAGTACGGAACAGGACCATCTTGAAGGAGGGTAGAGAGTGAGTACATTGGAAAGTCTGCGAGGTAGCCATACCGACATGCAGGAAATCATCAGTGACCTCAGAGCCATGATGACCCGGGAGCAGTTGAGCATTCGCCCTACTGCAATGACCGCACACAAACTGATTTGTGATCTGGCGGATAAGATGAAGGAGCACATGATCGAGCAGGATCGAGGTATCTACCCCGACCTCCTGACTCATCAGGATCCTAAACTCAAATCGATGGCCTGGGGATTTCTCAACGGCCAGAAACCCATGCGCAAACAGTTCGAACAATATCACAACAAATGGCTCAAGAACTGCGATTTCAATTTCAGCGAGGATTTCATTGCGGACACCTTTGAAATCTTTGACATGATCGAAGATCGCATTCAGCGCGAAGAGACAATCCTGATACCTACATTGGAGAAATCCGGGGTCTTC
>JBNLFS010000014.1:0-49731 GCA_050305635.1 Candidatus Thiodiazotropha sp.
ATAATGGCTTGTTTGAGAAGGTACGGGATCGCATGGGGGTGGGCATATGGCCGTCGACTGGCATCGTTCAGTCCATTGGGGCCGCCTTGAGTATATCGAGTGACCCATTTGTAGCCGGTTTTACGGCTAATCCCGTAACGGCGGCACAAGCTTGCAAAGCTGGTTTCGGTTCCTCGTAGATAATCTGAAATAAATAATATGCGCTGATCCATAGGATTCATCTCTTGCCAGGGCATGGGCACCTCCCTTGTTGGTACTCATGCATTTAACAATGTGTTACCCATGTATCTGTAATAATGTGTTACCTATGTTGTTGATCCGTACACGCCCGACTGTCCCGCCCCTGCGGGGACCGCTGCGATGCTCACAAAAACCGGCGGGGCTGGAACTCGCTGCGCTCAAACAGCCAGCCACCGAGCTCCAGAGGGTTGTTCCCGGGTTCCGCTTCGCTGCACCCGGGCTACGCTGCTCGGGACACACGGGAGTCTCAAGAGGAGCGAGCCTCACCCGTGTGCCCGGGTGTAACGAAGTGGAACCCGGGAACCGGCAGAATGCGAAGCACTGCGGGATAGTTACGCTCCTTCCCACGCGAAGCGTGGGAAGGAGCTAATGATGGACTGTCGGCACTGGAACATCGGGGAGATACCTCGGTCTCGTTGCGGATCGTTTCACAGGATAAAAAATGCCCCTGCGGCTGGAGGACAACCGTATGCAGGGGCGATCAGGGAGCGAAATCAGGCAAACAGGGCTTTGGCGTGATAGGCCAGATGTTCCCCAATGAATGTGGCGATGAAGTGATAGCTGTGGTCGTAACCCTCCTGACGTCTCAGGGTCAGAGGGAATGAGGTTTCGGCACAGGCGGCTTCCAGGTCCTGGGGGAACAGCTGTTCCCGAAGAAACTCGTCCCCCATCCCCTGCTCGATCAGCAGGGGGATCTTCTGCGCCCCCGCGCGGATCAGCTCGGTGGCGTCGTAGGCCTTCCAGGCCTCCCGGTCTTCACCCAGGTAGGTGTAGAAACAGGTGCGCCCCCAGGGGGCGGACACGGGATGGCAGATGGGGGCGAAGGCGGAGACCGAACGGTAGGCGCCGGGCTCTTTGAGGGCGCAGATCAGCGCCCCGTGGCCACCCATGGAGTGGCCGGTCACCGACTTCACCCCCGGAATCAGCGGCAGTTCCGCCTCTACCAGCGCGGGCAGTTCCCGGGTCACGTAGTCGTACGTGTGGTAGTGGGTGCTCCAGGGCGCTTGCGTGGCGTTGACGTAGAAACCGGCCCCCTGCCCCAGGTCGTAACACTCCGGCTCGTCCGGCACGCCTTCGCCCCGGGGGCTGGTGTCGGGCATCACCAGGGCGATCCCCAGTTCGGCGGCATAGCGTTGCGCGCCGGCCTTGGCGCGAAAATTGTCGTCGGTGCAGGTGAGGCCGGAAAGCCAGTAGACCGCCGGAACCCTACCCTGCTCCGCCTGGGGCGGCAGATAGACCGAGAAGGTCATCTCGCACCGGCAACTGCTGGAAACATGGCGGTAGCGGTTGAGCCAGCCACCGAACTCCTTGATGCTTTCGATCTGCTCCATGACGACCTCAGAAGATGATCACGGAGCGGATCGACTCGCCGCTGTGCATCAGATCGAAGGCCCGGTTGATATCCTCCAGCGGCATGGTGTGGGTGACCATGGAGTCGAGCTCGATCTCGCCGTTCATGTAGCGGTCCACGTAGCCGGGCAGTTCGGTGCGGCCCTTGACTCCACCGAAAGCGGTGCCCTTCCAGGTGCGCCCGGTGACCAGTTGGAACGGGCGGGTGCTGATCTCCTGGCCCGCGCCGGCCACACCGATGATGGTGGAGACGCCCCAGCCCATGTGGCAGCACTCCAACGCCTCGCGCATGACATGCACGTTGCCGATGCACTCGAAGGAGTAGTCGACGCCGCCTCGGGTCATCTCGACGATGGCCTCGGTGACCGTGCCCGGCAGCTCCTTGGGATTGACGAAGTCGGTGGCCCCCAGGGCCTTGGCCATCTCCCACTTGGAGGGGTTGATGTCGACCGCGATGATGCGTCCTGCCTTAGCCATCACCGCCCCCTGGATACAGGAGAGGCCGATGCCGCCGAGGCCGAACACGGCGACGGTGGAGCCCGGCTCCACCTTGGCGGTGTTGAGCACCGCGCCGATGCCGGTGGTGACACCGCAGCCGAGCAGGCAGACCTTGTCCAGGGGCGCGGCCTTGTTGATCTTGGCCAGGGCGATCTCCGGCACCACGGTGTACTCGGAGAAGGTGGAGCAGCCCATATAGTGATAGATCGGCTTGCCGTTCATGGAGAAACGGCGGGTCTTGTCCGGCATATAGCCGGTCCACACGGTGCCGGCGATGGACTGGCAGAGATTGGTCTTGGTGGAGTGGCAGTATTCGCACTCGCCGCACTCGGGGATGTAGAGCGGGATCACGTGATCACCGGGTTTGAGATCCTTCACCCCGGGACCGCATTCGACCACCTCGCAGCCCCCTTCGTGGCCGAGCACGCAGGGAAAGGCCCCTTCCGGGTCCTCGCCGGAGAGGGTGAAGGCGTCGGTATGGCAGACCCCGGAGGCGACCACCTTCAGCAGCACCTCCCCCTGCTTCGGTCCCTCAACGTCGATGGTCTCGATGGCCAGGGGTTGCTTCGGCGCCCAGGCTACGGCGGCTCTTGCCTTCATGTCGTTCTCCTCAATGATTTTTGAATGTTGTGTATGGGTTGCTCAGGCCTGGCCGACGGGGGGCAGACCCTGCAGAATGTTTCCGCGCACCGGCGCGGAGAAAAAGGTGCGCCGCAGCAGCGACAAACTCAAGGGTTCGCTGCGGTTCCAGGGGAACAGCGACACCAGCCGGGCCATGGTGCAGTAACCAAATATGAGCTGAGCCCAGGTGCCGATAGTCGGCACCCAGTAGAGCCACTGCATGGGCCCGGGCAGAGCCGCCAGCAGCAGCATCAGATACCAGAACCGCACCTGCACCGGAAAGGCGCTGTTGCGCCCCTCGCGCAAGCGATAGTGGATGAGCTGCCAGACGCTCAGCCCGATGGCGCCGAGGAAGGCGTCGGGGGTCACTAAGAGACCGGCGGTGAGCAACACCGCAGTCACCAGCCAATACCACCAGCTCAGTTCCCGATAGTCGATCATCAACATGTGGTTCGCCGTTACAACTTATCTGTCAATTCCAATCCGTACGCTCTCCGGGGTGTCCGGAGTCCCGTGCCGTATCCACGCCAGCCAACGGCAGCAAGGCCTGCACCTGCCTCAGCAGGGTCTCGTCATCCCACGCCTGTCCGCCGACCACCCGGTAGACGATCTCCCCCCGTGCGCTCAGCACGAAGCTGGTGGGCAGGCCCTGAACCCGCCAGCGCTGAGCGAAGTGTCCCCGACGATCCAGCAGCACCGGAAACCCGATGGGGTAATCAGTCAGAAAGGCGCTCACCGCCTCCGGATCCTCCCCCAGGTTGACGGCCAGCATCGCCACACCCTGGGGTTGCAGCACGCTCCAGGCCCGGTTCATGGAGGGCAACTCCTCCCGACAGGGTCCGCACCAACTGGCCCAGAAGCTGACGATCACCACCCGGCCCCGATAGTCCTGCAGATGGTGGTAGCGCCCTTGCAGGTCCTGCAGATGGAAGGGGGGCGCCATCCCAGACGCAGACTCGCAACACAACCCGCCTCCGGCCGCCGGCGTAGTGACATAAAGCAGGCATAGCGTCACCGCCAACCACTTCCACGAGTAGTTACCGGACGGTCCGCAACTCACGCCCAGGGTTCCACTAAGTTGCGGACGCCCTCTTCCTGACCGAGATCGATGGTGAAGTCTCTCATTTCGCATTTAGAATAGAATGAATGTTCATTACGGTCAAGCGCTCCATGACATTTCACGGCGGTACCCGGTAGCACTTAATGCTCCCACTTAGACTGTACGCACCCGGGTCGGATTATTGGCTCCTCTTGACGGAACCGGCCTTCTGTGGAGGAATCGATACTCGTGAATACTGAAAACAAAATCTTATGTGGCGGTGCAGATTGAATGAGAACACACCCACCACTAAGCGGCGTCGCGGCCGCCCTCCCAAGAGCGCGGCCGGTTACAACGAAACACGTGAGACGTTGATCCGTGCCGGACTCGAGGCACTGACCGAAAAGGGCTTTTCCTCCTCAGGACTCGATGAAATACTCCGCCGAGTATCAATACCCAAAGGGTCTTTTTATCACTACTTCGACAGTAAAGAAGGCTTCGGCGCTGAACTGATCGATCGCTACGCCGAGTACTTTGCACAGAAACTCGACACCTTCCTGACGGATGAGTCCGTTTCCCCACTGCAACGCTTAAGAAATTTCATAACAGATGCTGAGAAGGGAATGGCACGTCACAACTTCAAGCGTGGCTGTCTGGTAGGCAATCTGGGCCAGGAAATGGGCGGCCTGCCCGAGCCATTCAGAGCGCAGTTGATCAAGGTTTTCTCGGATTGGCAGGCACGTGTCGAAACCTGCCTGCGGGCGTCAAGGGAGGCTGGAGAAATCCCAGAGACTGCTGACTGTGCTCAATTAGCGAAGTTTTTTTGGATCGGTTGGGAGGGTGCCGTATTGCGGGCAAAGCTCGAGCGAAATGCAGAACCCCTCGCAGTGTTCAGCCGGTTCTTTTTTTACGCAGTGGCCCGGTAATGTTTGTGTATGTATAATAAATTAGACGATCGGTCTAATTTATAGAGAAAGCACCATGTTCCGGGGAATATTGATTGAAAAACATGCGGATCAGTACACCGTCGGGTGCAAGGACATCCACACCGAACAACTGCCTGAGGGCGACGTCACGATAGAGGTGGCGTATTCGACCCTCAACTACAAAGATGCTTTGGCGATCACCGGGAGATCACCTGTAATCCGGCGCTTCCCCATGATTCCGGGAATCGATCTAGCTGGCACGGTAGCCACATCAACCCACCCGGATTTCCAGGCGGGTGATCCCGTACTCCTCAACGGCTGGGGGGTCGGAGAGGGCCATTGGGGCGGTCTTGCCCAAAAGGCGCGCGTGAAGAGCGACTGGTTGATCCCCGTTCCTCCCTCCTTCACCCCCAAACAGGCCATGGCGATCGGCACAGCCGGTTATACCGCGATGTTGTGCGTGCTTGCTCTTGAGCGCAACGGTATCACCCCGACCCAGGGAGAGATTCTGGTCACAGGTGCGACCGGAGGTGTTGGTAGCATAGCCGTCGCGATACTCGCGAAACTGGGTTATCGGGTCGTGGCCCTCAGCGGTAAACTCGAAGCGGAACCCTACCTGAAGACCCTCGGCGCTGCTGAAGTGCTCGACCGCGCGGACTTTACCAAGCCCGGCAAGCCACTCGGAAATGCGCGTTGGACCGGCGCGGTCGACGTGGTCGGAGGCCAGGTTCTTGCAAATGTTTGCGCAACGACTCAGTACGGAGGCGTCGTCACAGCCTGCGGCCTGGCGGGAGGGATGGCGTTTCCGGCGACGGTCGCACCGTTTATTCTCCGAAACGTGACTCTGGCCGGAGTGGATAGCGTCATGTGTCCACGGCCGCTTCGACTGGAAGCCTGGACCCGGCTGACAAGCGATCTCGATATCGCGAAGCTTGATACGCTGACTCAGGAGATCGTATTGAGTGAAACCCTGCAATGGGCCGAACCGCTTCTCGCGGGACAAATCCAGGGGCGCATTGTGGTTGATGTGAATAGATGAACGAAAGGGTGTGCGTAATTCCGAGTTAACGGAGTGTCATGTCCGCTTCGCGCACATCGCGGTACTCAATCAGCAAGCGGCGCACTACTTCCAGCACATGTTCCGGCGGCAGGCCATAGGGAACCACGGTCGTCAGCTTCCCTTCGGGATCGATGACATAGAGATCGGCGGAGTGGTCCAGGCTGTAGCGGCCATCCGACTTCTCGTGACGCTGGTATTGGACCCGGTATTGCCGCGCCACCTGCGCCACCTCGCCGGGGGTGCCGGTCAGGCCGAGCAGGTCCGGATTGAAGTAGTGCGTGTAGTCACGCAGTACCTGGGGCGTGTCCCGTTGCGGATCGAGGGAGACAAACACGCCCTGCACCCGCGCCGCGCTGTCGCCGAGTTCATCGAGCACCGCCGCCAGATTGGAGAGTTCCGTGGGACAGATGTCGGGACAATAGGTGTAGCCGAAGAAGAGCAACACCAGCTTGCCTCTCAGTTGGGCAAGTTCAAAGGGCTTACCGAACTGGTCGGTGAGGGCAAAATCACCCCCGAGCGGCTCCGGGCGCGCCTGCACGGGGGTCAGGAAGCTGACACAGATCGCGACCGCCGGCAGCAGAGTTCTCATGCTTTGCCTCATTCAGCGTACCTCCACATCCGTTCCATGCACCCAGCTCGGATCCCCCCTGCCCAGGTCCCCCACCGGCGCGGCGAAGGCGTCGGCCACCAGGGTGTCCACATTGCTGCCGGTGAGCGATTCGAGGAAGGCGATCAGAGCAGCCTTCTCCTTTTCGCTCAGATGGAGCGGGCGGATCAGGGGATCGAGCAGTTCGTTGGCCACGCCGCCCGCGTCGTAGAAATCCACCACCTGTCTCAGGGTCGTAAAGGCGCCGTTGTGCATGTAGGGGGCGGTCAGCGTCAGGTTGCGCAAACTGGGCGTCTTGTACTTCCAGCGGTCGCGGGGATCCTGGGTCACCTCGTAGCGGCCCACGTCGGCGGGCGGGGGTTCGCCCACCTGCTCGATGATGGCGCGGTCGATCTCCAGGGTAACCCCCGGCGCCACCAGCACGGTCTGTTTTTCCGGTCTCAGTCCCATCGACTCCCGATAACCGAGACCGGTGTTGTGCAGCCGATCGTCGCTGAACAGGGCGGCGGTCTCACCGATGTGGTGACAGGCCGCGCAGCCCGCCCTGCCGATGTACAGCTCGAAGCCCTGCTGCGCTTCGGCAGAGAGCGCCTGCTCCTCACCGCCGTAGTACCAGCGATCGAACGGCGAGTCCCCCGACAGCAGGGTGCGCTGATAGCTTGCCAGGGCCATGCCCAGGGTCTCCATGCCGACACCCCGGCCGTCGAAGGCGGCCTCGAAACGCCCCCGGTAGTCGTCGATGCGGCGGATCTTCTCCAGCACCTGACCGACGGAGGTGTTGCCCATCTCGTTCTTCGCCAGCAGCGGCCCCCAGACCTGCTGCTCCAGGGTCTGTTCGCGACCGTCGTGGAACAGCAGACCGGCGTAGGCGGCGTTGTAGATCGTGGGCGAGTTGCGCCGCACCGTGCGCCCCTCGATGCCCACCGCCATGGCCAGTTCATTGCTGGTGAAGCCCTGCTCCGGGATATGGCACATGGCGCAGGAGAAGGTGTCGTTGAGCGACAGGCGGCGGTCGTAGAAGAGCCGCCGCCCCAGTTCGATCTTCTCCCGGGTCAGGGGGTTGTCGGCGGGCACCGGCAGCGGCGGCAGACCCAGTGGCGGGTGTTCGGCGATGGCGAGCAGATCGGTCGCCTCACCTTCGCGCCGTGCCAGCGCGCGGGAGCGGGTGCGGTAGCTGTCGCTCTCGTAGCCCCGCTTGTCGTCTCCCGGTTGCGACAGACGTTGCGCACGGGAGGGGGAGAATGCCGTTTTTACGGTTTCGGGATTGGATGACCTCCGTGCCATCAGGGTCTTCACGTCATTGATGATCAGATCCTGATGCAGAAAATCGACGCTGTAGATATTGCGAATGCGCTTTTGCGGATCGATGAGAAAAACCCGCAGCACATGGGAAAAGCCCGATGATTGCCCGCCCACGGACGGATCGGGCAGCACATTCTGGTTGTAGGCGGAAAGGATCGGCGCCAGTTCGGCCTGGGAGGCGGTGGTAAGGAAGCGCCACTCGCCGGCGCTGCCCGCATAGCGGAAGTTGTTGCCGTAGAGGGCCATCACCTGGGGCGTGTCGACCTCCGGGTCGAAGCTGAGGCTGATCAGTTTCAGCCCCTCGGCCAGAACCGGATCCTGTTTCATGGCCGCCTTGATCTTGTAGAAGACGTGCGAGGTGAGCGGACAACCGTCCACATCGCTGCAGCGGCTGTAGATGAAGGCCAGCAGGGTATAGCGATCACCAAACAGTTCATACAACCGCCGGGACTGACCGTTGCTGTCGAGCACCCGGCCGTCGGCGGCCCGGCCGAGGGGCGGCAGCTCATAGCTGCCCACCGGGGGTGGCGTATAGCCGAGTTCACCGTAACCCGGCGCCAGCGGGCTGACCGAGGCGTCGGCCAGCGCCAGGGATGCCGGTAGCAGCGCCGGCAGCAGGAATCGAAACAACCTGAGCATGTTAACTCCCATGAAACGGCACTCCCGACCCCTCGTTCCCACGCTCTGCGTGGGAATGCAGACCGGAGGTCAGGTGGCTGATTTCAGACGGGTCATTACCTCCCGACCCAGGTAGGCATTCCCACGCGGAGCGTGGGAACGAGAAGAACAACAGGGGCAGCCTGCACGACTGACCCTCGGTATCGAGCACCCGGGCGTCGGCCTGCGCCAGGGATGCCGGTAACAGTGCCGACAACAGGAATCGAAACAGCCTGAGCATGTTAACTCCCATGAAACGACACTCCCGCCCCCTCGTTCCCACGCTCTGCGTGGGAATACAGACCTGAGGTCAGGTGGCCGATTTCAGACGGGGCGTTACCTCCCGACCCAGGTAGGCATTCCCACGCGGAGCGTGGGAACGAGAAGAACAACAGGGGCAGCCTGCACGACTGACCCTCGGTATCGAGCACCCGGGCGTCGGCCTGCGCCAGGGATGCCGGTAGCAGCGCCGGCAGCAGAAATCGAAACAGCCTGAGCATGTTAACTCCCATGAAACGGCACTCCCGACCCCTCGTTCCCACGCTCTGCGTGGGAATGCAGACCGGAGGTCAGGCGGCCGATTTCAGACGGGGCATTAGCTCCCGGGCCAGGCAGGCGTTCCCACGCGGAGCGTGGGAACGGGACGAACCTGCAGAACCCGGCCGGGAGCATCATGCGGCAATGGCGGGAATCAGGGCTTGTAGGCCGCTTCCAGATCCGCCACCTTGACGTCTCTCTCCTCGGGTCGCGTCATGCCATAGAGGGAGTAGGCGCCGAAACGCATCTGATGGGCGCGTCCCAGCTTCTCCTTGTTGAAGTCGATGGAGAACTGCTCCACCAGCTTCTCGCCGTCCCAGACATAGCTCTTGAAGTACTGCTCGTTGTCCTCGCCCTTCTTGTCCCAGTTGGCCAGCAGGGAGGAGGTGTAGTAGATGCGCTGGCTGTCCCAGCTCGAGGAGGCCATGTTGACCTGGCGGCCGATGACCTTCTCGTAGACCTGTTTGGGGGCGTGGGGATCGCTCATGTCGAACAGGCGGGTCTTGCCGTCCATGAAGGTATTGACCCAGAGCCGGCTGTCGTCGGAGCTGATGGAGATATCCACCGGCAGCGGCACCTTCGAGGGATCGCCGATATCGGCCACCGCCGCGGACTGCCATTCGCCCTTATCGTCCTCATAGATGAGCCAGATCTTGGAGGTCAGCGCGGTGGTGGTCACGCACCAGTTGTGATCGGGCTGCCAGGCGCAGCGGATCTCCAGCGGCGCTCCGGGGACGTCGAACACCTTGGTCGGCTTCTTGCTGTGCAGGTCCCAGAGCACCACCGTATTGCCGAATCGTTTCATCGCCTCCGGATCCTGCAGCATCTTGCCGAAATCCATCATGTAATTGGACCAGCCGGTGAACGACGAGGTGAGCATGACGTTGCGCCGCGGCAGCACGCGCACGTCATAGTTGTAGCCGTCGGCGTAGTTGCCGGTCTTCTCCGCGCCGCGCAGGTTCTCGTCGGTGGGCATCCAGTGGGTGGCCACGTAGTCGCCCTCGTTGGTGTACTCCACCAACGCGGTGCGGCCGCCGTGGTCCTTGTTGTTGGAGAGTCCGGTGATCATGATGCGGCCCGGCAGGGCGTAGGTGGTATGCGGACCGACCACGCCGCCGCTCTTCTCCACGAAGTCGGTGACGACTTTATGCAGCTTCGGCTTCGCCGGGTCGGTATGCACATCGAAGATGAACAATTTGTTGGTATCCAGACCGCCGGCCCAGAGATAGTTGCGGTCGTCGGTGAAACCGGAGTGGTGGGCCTCGTTACGCCCGCCCACCGACAGGCTGTGCACCACCTGGCCGTAGTGGGCCGACTTGGGATTGACGTCGATGGTGACCAGTTTGTCCTGCCCGTCGCCCAGCCCCTCGACACCCAGGGTCCAGACGTAGACGAAATCCTCCTGACCCACGATCTTGGCCATATAGGGAGATTGGCAGGTCTCGTCGGCCTGCAGCGGCAGGAGCGTACCGAAAAGGGTGGTGCCAAGCGCCAGAGCGGATGCCAGAGCGAGTGATGTTGCGGGCCTTCTCGTGAATAGCCTCATGGGGGTATTCCTCCAATGGTATTGTGTGGTTTTTCGTCAGCCCCCCATCCGACTGAGGTGAGATACCGTGTCCCTCCGGCCAGCTTGCCAGTTCGGATCCTGCGTAACGAGTCCATCCGCCTGTCGCCGTAATACCACCCACAAAACAGCTCCCTGGGCATAGCGCCTGTCGGCGGCGGATTTCCGGGTTGCGTCAGCCTATCCGTACACTCAAAAGTAGAACGAATGTTCATTCTTGTCAATTTTAGGCTATTGTAGTGTAGTGTCTGTATCTTTCACTCCCCGTTCACAACAGGAATCACAATGCCGTACCTGAAGAAGAGCACGCCGGCCAACGAACCCGTCGACTGTCGTATCCTGACCGCCGCCCTGGATCTGTTTGTGGAACGGGGATTTCACAATGTCTCCATCCACGATGTGCAGAAGCAGGCGAATGTCAGTATCGGCTCCATCTACAACCATTTCGGCGGTAAGGAGGGGGTCGCCAAGGCGCTCTACTACCACCTGATGAAAGAGTTCGAAGAGATGATCGAGGATGTGATCGCGGAAAATCTGAGCACCCGGGAACGCTGCAACAAGATCATCCTGCAACTGTTCGAATACACCGAGACCCGGCGCAACATCGTTTCGTACATGCTGCATGCCAAGCATCGGGAATTTCTCCCCGATGAGCCGCCCATCTGCAGCTCCACCCCCTTCAAGGCCATGCGCAATATCGTGCAGGAGGGGATGGATGCGGGCGAAATCCGCCGGGGCGATCCCTGGGTACTGGCCGCCAGCGTGTTCGGAGGCGCGATTCGCATGATCCACCTGCGACTGGACGGCGTGATCGATAAACCTTTGACGCACTACTACGAAGAGCTGGTCGACTGCACCTGGCTGGGTCTGCTGCCCGCTGAGACATCAGTAGATCGCAAGCAAAACACCGGGTGAAAACAGGTTACCTATCCACAGCCTGCGATGGGCTGCCGGTTGTCCGCGGTGCTTCGCATTCCGCCGGATCCCGGGTTCCACTGCGTTTCACCCGGGCTACGGTGATGCTTTGGCCTCTTGAGATTCCCGTGTAGCCCGGGTGCAGCGAAGCGGAACCCGGGAACAACCCTCCTGAGCGGGCTGATTGAGCGCAGCACGTTCCAACCCCGCCGATGTTTGTGAGCATCGCAGTGGTCCCGAAGGGCGGAGCCGTCGGGCGCCGATTCTTTTGCTTAATTTGTATGAAACTGGCTGATCAGCGGTTTGGGCATTTCGATGCTGTAGCCCTGGGCATAATCGACCCCGACCGCGGTCAACCAGTCGATCAGCGCATCGTCCTCGACAAACTCGGCGATGGTTTCTATGCCCATTTGGTTGGAGATATGACAAATCGACTCCACCATGGCCGCATCCACCGGATCCCTGAGCAGATCCCGGACGAAGCTGCCGTCGATTTTCAGATAGTCGACCGGCAGGGTCTTCAGATAACTGAATGACGAGAGTCCGCTGCCGAAATCATCCAGCGCGAATGTAACCTTGCGCCGTTTCAGCCGATCCATGTAGTTGAGGGCCTGTTGCAGATTACCGATGGCGGCTGTTTCGGTGATCTCCAGGCAGATCCTCTCTCCCAGACCGGGATTGCGATCCAGCTTGTGCTCGAGTAGTTCCAGGATGTGGCGATTGGCGAGCGAGCCGCCGGATAGATTGATAAACAGATGCACATCGCTGTGTTCGGGCAGCAGCAGCCAGTTGCAGCTTTTACGTATGACCCACTCATCCACCCGGTGCATGATGTCGTAGCGTTCGGCCGCGGGGATGAACTGTCCGGGCATCACGAGTTTGTCGTTTTCGTCGATGAGACGCACCAGTACCTCGCGGAAGTCCCGGCTGGCCGGATCACGGGAGAGGGGCCGCAACGATTGGGAGTAGAGCACCAGACGGTCTTCGTTGAGCGCCTCCTTGACGCGAACCACCCACTTCATTTCACTGCGGCGATCAAGCAACAACCGGTCATCGGGCTGGTAGACATGTACCCGGTTGCGACCCTGATCCTTGGCGCTGTAGCAGGCCAGATCCGCCAGGCTGAGCGCATTCGGATCGGGGAGATCCCGGTCGATGACCACGATGCCGAAGCTGGCTCCGATTTGGAAGTGGTGATTGCTCCAGACGAAGGGGAATTCGGCCAGCTGCTCACGCAGTTGCTCAGCCACCATGACGGCGTGGCTGAGGTCGCAACCGATCATCAGCAAAGCGAACTCATCGCCACCCAGGCGGGCGAGCACATCGGCTTCACGGGTGTGGGTCTGCAACAGGGTCGCCACCTGTTTGAGCAGTTCGTCGCCGGCCACGTGCCCGACGGTATCATTGACCACCTTGAACTGATCCAGGTCGATGTAGATCAGCACATGCTCTCCCTCGCACCGCTGGGCATCTTCGATCACCGTTTCCAGCCGATGATCGAAGGCATTCCGGCTCCAGAGACCGGTGAGGCTATCGTGCTGGGCCTGATACTCGATCTTGCGCTGCATGCTGCGCTCCGCGGAAACGTCGTGGAACACCAGCACCACGCCCTTGATTTCACCCGTCTCGCTGAGAATGGGGGCGGCCGAGTCGGAGATCGCTATTTCACGACCCTCCCGGTTCAGCAGCAGGGCATGGGTGCCCAGGCCGAACACACGACCCTCGTTGACACAGCGCTCCACCAGGCTTTCGATCGGTTCCCGGGAGAGTTCGTCGATAAGGGGAAAGACCTCCTCGAGTTCGTGCCCGACGGCCGCCTCGGTGCGCCAGGCGGTGAGGTTCTCGGCGATCGGATTGAGGAAGGTAATGTGGCCGTTGGCGTCGGTGGTGATGACGCCGTCACCGATGGAGCGCAGGGTCACCAGAGCGCGTTCGCGCTCTTCATAAAGGGTGGATTCCAGACGCTTCTGTTCGGTGACATCCACATGGGTGCCGACCATGCGCACCAGTCGTCCCGCGGCGTCTCTCTGGGCGCGACCACGATCAAGTATCCACCGCCAGGCGCCGTCCTTGTGCATCAGCCGATGGAGGCATTCGTAGGGTTGCTCAGGATTCTGTAGATGGGCTTGTATGAGACCGAGCGCTGTGGGCAGATCATCGGGGTGGACGCGGTCCTTCCAGGAGGAGAAATAGTTGGTGATCTCATCGTCCCGATATCCGAGCATCTCTTTCCAGCGGGGTGAAAAATAGACCTCGTCTGTGGTCAGATCCCAGTCCCAAAGGCCGTCGTTGCTGCCTTCGAGCGCGTACCGCAAGCGCTCCTCGTTACGGTGTATTCGGGCATGCATTTCCTGGAGGTTGCGTTCACTTTCCACCAGGGTGTCGAGCATGCGGTTCATATCCAGGGCCAGCGCACCTAATTCATCCGCTCGCTCGATCTGGCTGTGTGCGCTGCGATCCCCCGATTCGATCCGCTTGGCAAAGCCGGCCAGACGACGAATGTCGCGGGTCAACCCGCGGCTCATGAGCCCGGCGAAGACGATGCCGACGGTTATGGCGATCCCGGTGTAGAGCAGCCCTTCACGGGTCACCACCTCGAGATTGGCGCTGATACTCTCGCGGCTTATTCCTACCCTGGCCCAACCGATGTGATGCTGACTGACCATGATCGGGTGCGCCACATCGATCAGCCGGTTGTCGTCGATCAGCACCTGATGGCTGGGTTCGGCCCGCAGCAGTCTCAGACTCACGGGGTCGCTGACATAGCTACCCACCTGGCGATGATCGCTGTAACCCAGAACCTGGCCGTGCAGATCGGTGAACAGAGCATAGCGCAAGCCGGGAGAACCGAATTGGGAGTGGATCACCTCCTCGATGCCGATGAAATCTCTGGCCAGCACCCAGGAGGAGCCGTTGACCGCCAATGTTTGGGACAAAGCAATGGCGTGTTTCCTTGACTCCTCGACCAGAAAATCCCTCTGCCGGGTGACCAGATCGAAAACGAAAATGGTCATAAGCACCGCATGCACCAGGGCGATGCCCAACATCAGCTGGCGTCGGATTGAAGCCGTCCAGAAGTGGCGCAGGCTCTTCAACATGGCACGGGCTATGCTTCGCCGTTCAGCGGCCTTACCCGAAGAGAGAACTCCTCCATGAATTCCCGCACCATCCAATAGGACTCATCGTTGGCGCTTTCGAAGCGCGAGAGTTCCATCGGCTCAAGAATCTGTCGCCCCCGTTCATGCGTGTGAAGATCGACCAGAAGATCGTGTACCTGTTGCACGATTTCCACGGGCACATCCGGGGAGACCACCAGGCCGTTGTTGATGAGCGGTTCGGTCTGCCAGATGACCTCCAGCTCCTGCGCCAACTGGGGACGTTGTTTGGCCAGCGCCCGCCAGGGCGGGGGCCAGGTGGCGGCAGCGGCGGTCTGTTTCAGAAAAACGTTCATGACCGACGACTCCTGCGATCCCACATACCGGTTGTCCAGATCGCTCATGACGTCCACGCCATGGGTCTGCAGATAGTACTGGGGCATCATGGTGGCCGCCAGGGCGGTGGGCGCTGGGTAGCTGACCGCCTTTCCCTTCAGGTCGCTAACCTCGCGGATGCCGCTGTCCTTTCGCACCAGGATGATGCCGCGAAAGTTCTCGTCATCCCCCATCTTGGCGAAGATCCGGTAGCCCTTGTCGAGCGCATTCACGGTCTGAAAGGGGTTGGGCAGGGCGAAATCAAACTGACCCGCATAGAGCTTTTCGTCAAAGGCGGCATAGTTACGGGAGGCCTCCAGCTTGAAACGCACCCCCGGGATCTGCTCGCTGAGATAGTCCATCAGCGGACCGAACACCTCATGCAGGTGCTGGGGATTGTGCAGAGGGTGAACGCCGAAGCGATAGACCGTCCGGGTGTCCGGAGGGGACGGGGAGAAACTGGGCTGATAGGGGGGTGATTCAGTTTGTTGACAGGCAGCCAATAACCCGCAAATCAGGATAAGCGTCAATTGCAGAAGGTATGATCGATTTGGCATATCGAGTGGTCACTCTCCACACGCCCCCCAATAACAGGCGTATCGGCAGGAAACCGAATACTTGAAGTATAGCGGCGCATATCCCGGAGGATGCCCCTCCTCCGGGATGAGTTACGCACTCAATCGAATACATGTCGCGCTCGGCCGATTGCTACGCCGCATGAAGCGCATGGCAATTCCGCGTAATAGACCCGGCCTATCGGGTCGCCAGGCTCAGCGTTCGGTAGACCTCGGAGGCCGCTGCGGCGCAGAGATGGTTCATACCTTGTATCACGTTTAAGGAATCATCGCCCACGCTGTAGGTCTCTCCCTTGTAGTGAATCATCAGACCCAGCTTGTCCTTGCCCGCCATGACCCCGAACATCACCCGCATTCCCGGGTTGCGCTGCCTGAAATCCACTATGGACACTTCCGCCACATCGCTTTGCGAGATCTTCCGGCCATTGCTGACGGCCGCTTCCCTGTAGGCCTGCTGGATCAGGGGGATGACTTTGGGGTTCTGGGTGCAAGAGCCGCAATCCCAGCGAATCTCGAGCTTGGGAACCGGGGAAACCTCGGCAAAGATCAGTTGAGTGGGGATTGAGAGCAGAAACAGCACAAATACGCGTTGTAGGTTCCGAAAAGACGTTTGTTTCACTGGCGTTTACTCCTGTAATGGTAACTTCCCTGGATGCCAATCCCCGGGTCACGGATCAGCGCAGCGTGAACACCCCTCACTGACTCGGCCTTGGATCGCCCGCTCAATATACAGGACTGAAAAACCGGTGATGTGAACCAGGGTAAATTCCGACAATCTGTCGATTGTTGGGGATAACATGACCCGATTACCCAGCATGCTCCGCCATGCTGCATGGATCGCTGCACTAAAGGTGAAGGGAGACGTCTGGAGGGTTTTGTATTATCCCGAAGTGCTTCGCATTCTGCCGGATCCCGGGTTCCACTTCGTTTCACCCGGGCTACGGGGGTGAGGCTCGCTCCTGTTGAGATTCCCCTGTGGCTGTAGCCCGGGTGCAGCGAAGCGGAATCCGGGAACAACCCGCTCGACAAAAGCCATCTCGCCTCGATACGGCCTTCAAGCAGGGCGGAATGACCGGCAGTGACCCCAGTGAAGTGAAAATCGAATCAACCCGTATCGTCTCACCACCCTTACCAGGGGGAGACGGAATTCATGGCGCGGAATGGATCGCTCATGCTCCCCATGTCGTTGGACATACGGGTGACACCGTAGCGCATGGCGCCGGTATCGTGTTGCATCCGCCCGACGCTTTGACTCATCTGTGCGACGTCGTTGCGCATCTGCGGCACGGAGGCGATATCTCCGCGCATCGCGCTCATGTCCGTGGACATGGTCTGCATATAGCCGCGCATCGGCACCATGGCGCCCTCCATGTTCCCCATGGAGGTTTTCATGGCGCCCATATCCTGTTGCATGTTGTTCATGTAGGTTTCCATGGAAACCATTTTACTGCTCATCAACGCCATGTCGTCCATCATGCCATTGATGAGTTCCGCCATCCAGATGCCGGCAATAATGGCGATGATGCCGATCAGAATCGTCCAGCGATTGTGCACCTTGCTACGCACTTCGATGTACTGCTGAAGCAGTTCATCGCGCTGTTTCATCTCTAACAGGAGTTCATGCAAAGCGCTGCGGGATGTAGGGGTGTCTGCCATGGCTTGATTCGGGACCGTGTTTATCCGTGGAACACAAACTAACGATTCGACACCGCGTGCGCGTGATTCGGCACACACCGTTCGTTTAAAGAGCGTAGCAAAGGGTTTCGCTACCGGAAAGCAAAGAAATTAAACACAAAATAATCAATCGGCCGGATTCGAAAAGCATAAGGAGAATTTAAGCGAGGCCCGGGGAAGGGGACTCGAGGTGAACTATATTTGTTTCAGGGGGTAGCAGAAGATGAAAATCCGGCAAGCTGTAACCCTGTTCATTTTGTTTCTGGCATCGTGGTGTGGCCCGGTTGCAGCGGACGAGCAACTGGATCGCAAACGAATGCTGGAGGCCATCGGCAAGGATGTGCGGGACACGGCGGAGTTTATCGATACCGAGCATCTGAACGAGGATGTGATGCGCGTCCTGGCGACAGTACCCCGGCACGAATTCGTCCCGGAAAACCAGCGCGACCATGCCTACGAGAATCGACCCTTGCCGATCGGTTACGGCCAGACCATTTCACAGCCGTATATCGTCGCCTTGATGACCGATCTGTTGCGCCTGCAGCGTGGCGACCGGGTACTGGAAATCGGCACGGGCTCCGGCTACCAGGCTGCGGTTCTGGCTGAACTCGGCGCTGAGGTCCATACGGTCGAAATCATCGCGGAACTGGGTTCAGCAGCCCGGCAGCGGCTGCAAAGACTGGATTATTCCAACGTGCATACCCGCTCGGGCGATGGCTACTACGGGTGGGAAGAGCACGCCCCCTATGACGGCATCATGGTGACCGCTGCCGCCAGTCATGTACCGCCCCCCCTGCTTGATCAGCTGAAGGCCGGCGGCCGCATGGTCATTCCCATCGGAGACCGATTCCAGGTGCAGCATCTGATGCTGGTGGAAAAACAGACCGATGGCGCAATCACCACGCGGCAGATCTTACCGGTACGCTTCGTACCACTGACGGGCGGGCATTGATGCCTCCGGGTTCGCCGCGCTTCTCGGTCCTGCTCATATCGGCCACGGCCCTGTCCTACGAAATTCTATTGATGCGGCTGTTTTCGCTGATTCAGTGGCATCATCTCGCGTACATGGTCATCAGTCTCGCACTGCTGGGATATGGTGCGAGCGGAACCTTCATCAGTCTGTTCCGCGAACGCCTGCTGCAGCGGTTCGAGCTGGCATATCTGATCAATGCCGCACTCTTCGGCATCTCCGCGCTGGTGTGTTTTCTGCTGGCTGAGCATCTGCCGTTCAATACCCTGGAGATCCTTTGGGACCACAAACAGTGGCTGTATCTGTTCGCGACCTACTGCCTGTTGTCGGTACCGTTTTTTTTCGCGGCAAACTGCATCTGTCTTGGCTTTGCCCGCTTCCCGGATGCGATAGGCCGAATCTATGCTTTCGATCTGGTCGGTGCGGGGATCGGTGCGGTGGCGATCATGGGTGTTCTGTTTGCGCTTTCGCCCTTGAACGCACTCAAACTGATCGCGGCTGTTGGCTTGATGTCAGTGGCGCTTGGAAGCAGGGAGTTGGGTATCGCGAAGAATAATCGAGTCAGCCTGGGTGTCGCGCTGTTGATGGTCACGATCGCGCTGCTGCCGGATAGCTGGCTGAACCTCAATATCTCCCAGTTCAAGGGACTCGAACAGACACGGCTCATTCCGGGGGTTCGCGTCATCGATGAACGATCGAGTCCCATGGGAACACTGACCGTGGTGGAGAGCCCGCAAGTTCCGCTGCGCCATGCCCCCGGCGTCAGTCTCAACAACCGCAATCCGATACCTCCGCAGCTCGGCGTGTTCAGTGACGGGGACAGTATGAGTGTGATATCCCGTTTCGACGGAGAGCCGCGTTCGGTCGCCTACCTCGATTATCTGACTTCCGCTTTGCCTTATCACCTCGGCGAACCCGAAAGCCTACTGGTGTTAGGCATGGGGGGAGGCGGCGATCTGTTGCAGGCCAGGCTGCACGCGGTGAAGTCAATCGATGCGGTTGAGGTGAACCCGGATTGGTTGACCCTGCTGCGGGATCGCTTCGCAGACTATTCGGGATGGGCGCATTTGCGGGCATCGGTCCGGGTGCATCTGCAGGATGCCCGTAACTTCGTGGCATCCAGCGACGACTCATATGACCTGATCCAGATTTCCATGCTGGATGGATCAGGGGCCTCTTCCGCCGGTGTCTACTCCTTGAGCGAGACCTATCTTTACACGGTTGAAGGACTAACCGCCTATCTCGAACATCTGAACCAGGGTGGCATGCTTTCCGTGTCCCGCTGGATCAAGTTGCCGCCGAGGGACAGCCTGAAGCTCTTCGGCATGGCCTTGGATGCGCTGAGAGCGCTCGGCATCAATGAGCCGCAACAACATCTCATCCTGATTCGTGGCTGGAAGACCTCGACCCTGATCGTCGGGCGCAGTCCCTTTGAGCTACGGCACGTGGAAGCGCTGCGACGTTTCTGTACCGAACGGTCTTTCGACCTGGTTTATTATCCGGGGATTCGCAAGGAAGAGACCAATCGCTATAACATCCTCCGCGAACCCTATTTCCACGCGGGAGCCGAGGCGCTGGCGGGAGACGGGCGCGCGGCATTCGAACGGGCTTACAAATTCGACCTCCGTCCGGCAACCGATGACAGGCCCTATTTTTTCCATTTCGTCAAATGGGCGTCCCTGAAGGAGATTGCGGGATCCTTCGAACGCGGTGGTTTCTCGCTGCTCGAACTCGGTTATCCGGTGCTTCTGGTGACGCTCGCGCAGGCGGTGATCGCGAGCCTGACACTCATTTTGATTCCCTTGCTGTTTCTCAAAGGCTCAGACCGGATCACTCCTGCGGGGTATACGCCCCGGGTAGGGCTGTACTTCACCGCCATCGGGCTGGCGTTTCTGTTCATTGAGATCGCGTTCATCCAGAAATTCGTCCTGTACCTCAGCCATCCGCTTTATGCGGTCGCGGTTGTGTTGGCGGGCTTTCTGGTTTTTTCGGGGCTCGGCAGCCAGTTTGCGAATCGGTTCTCAGGGACTCAAAGGCCCCGGCCCGCATTGTTTGCCACGCTATGTATCGGCGTAATCGCCGCGGCCTATCGGTGGTGGTTGCCCGGTCTATTCGAGGCGAGCCTCTCACTGGCCGAACCGATGAAAATCTCGCTTTCTATCGCGATGATCGCTCCCCTGGCCTTTTTCATGGGCATGCCCTTTCCATTGGGTCTGAACCGGGTCTCGGCGAATAGCCCCGGGTTGCTTCCCTGGGCCTGGGGCATCAACGGGTGCGCATCACTGATCAGCGCGATTCTCGCCACCTTGGTCGCAATTCACTTCGGCTTTTCGACGGTCATTCTCTGTGCCGTCCTGCTTTACCTGGTGGCGGGCGCCACGCGCGTATAGACGCTTGCGAGCAGCGCCCGGACCGAGACGATTCGTTGCACCCGGGCTACGCGGATCGGGATGGAGGCGCGTTCTTGCCCTGTTCCGCCAACCATAGCCAGGCCGGGTCGGGCTCGGAGAAAAGTTTGATCTCGACTTTGCTGTTTTCACCCACAAAGCCCATCAGCCGCTGCATGTTAATGAGTCCCCGCGCCTTGGCGGGTGGTAGCACTGCCCAGTATTTCCAGCCGGCCGCCAGCGCGCGGGGCAGCCAGAACTCCTGTGACCAGGCGCTGTCCTCGGCGGAGAGAATGGAGTTGTAGCGGTCGTCCGACAGCCACTTACGTGCGCCCCGCTCGGTTAGGGTTCTCAAACCGAGCAGCAAAACATCGCGAAAGGCATTGTCCGATACAGGTTGGAGAAACCTGTGGTGTACGATGCCTTCCTTCGGATAGTACCAAAGCAAGGCATATTCGTTTTCGATCAGGGTGATTTTGCTGTCGATGTCGTTCATCACTGCATACTGAACATAGCCTGATAACTTAAGTTTCGAGGTTCGGATTTAGCATGAGATTACCTACAGCTCATTGAATCAGTAAATGATAATCCCAAATGGTCAGGGCGTCTGTGTTTCCACACAAACAACCATTCTGCATTAGGGCCTGTCATTCGGGTTAAGCCCTATTTCTGTCCCGTTTTGGTTGATCCGCTCGCCACCCGGTCCGGCTCACTGACCGCAACCCCCAGGTCCCGGGCGGTTTTCGCCATCAACAGGGCAATCAGATCCGTGGCGTTGGACGAACCCTCGCCCCCCGCGCCACTCACCACCACTTCCGGCACCAGGCGCTTGTCGCGGATCGCCGCGGCAAAGGCCTCGGAGACCTGCACATAGGCCTCCAGGCGTTTCTCCAGGGCATTGTCCGCCTGCATCAACAGACGGCGCTTGTCGGCTTCCGCCTGGGCCAGGGTCTGGATCCGCTTGGCTTCCAGTTTGGCGGTCTCCAGTTCCACCTGCTTGCGCTCGAACTCGATCTCCGCCTCCCGTTTCCGGGTGGTGGCCTCGGTGACCTTTTTCACCTGCTCCTGCTCAGCTTCCTTGGCCTTGGTCTCACCGGCGATCACCCGTTCGATCTGCTGTTTCTCCAACTCGATCTTCTTCTCCGCCTTTTCCGCCTCACCCTGGGCGATGATGCGTTTCTTGCGCTCCTCCTCCTTGCGCGCGTTCTGCCGTTCGATGGCCACCTGGGCAGCCGCCTCGCGCTGCTCCTTGAGCTTGTCCTTGAAGGCCGAATCGGGATCCACGTCCTGCACGTTGGCCTGCACCAGCACGATGCCGAACTTCTTCAGCGGATGATCCTGGGAGTCCTTGCGCATCTCCTGACCGCCATTGTCACGGCGGATCCGCACCCGTACCTGGACGGTCTGGTCCTGTTGGATGGTGCGGCTCTCCCGCTCGGTAATGCTCTGCGCTCCGGTTACGGCCCGGGACTCTTCGATATCCAGCAGGTAGATGCCATTGCGGATCTGATCGAGCACTGCATTTTCGAAATCACCCCCCTTGCCGCCGATATACTCCTGGGCCGAGTACATGCGTCCGGAGTTGCGCATCGCCTCCTGCATGATCGGGATCAGGGAGGAGTTGACCAGATTCTCCTGGGAGCGGTAGGCCAGGGCCATGGGCAGGAACTGCGCCTCGCTCTCCGGCATCTGGAAGCGGGCGGTCATGCGCATGTTCGCGGTCACCGAGTCGTGAAAACGGATCTCCTGTACCGGAGCCGTTCCGGAGAAATCCGACGAGGAGCCACCGAAGGAGACCGTCAGATATTTCTTGAACGGAATCGCCTCGCCGAAAAACCGGGGGTGAAAGCCGGGCTCCAGTACCGCCTGCTGGGTACCCCAGGGATATTGCACCAGATAGCTCATACCCGGACTGGCGTAGAAGATCACCCCCTGTGCGCCGCCCAGCACGAGACCCACCAACAGTACACCCAACAGGGCGGAAGCGCCCAGGAACGCCCCCTGATTCCGCTGCTTGCGCACGGAATTGTAGATAAAACCGAGAATGGCAAGGCTGATCATGACCAGCCCCGCAAGGGTGATGAATTTCATCAACATGGAAGGGTACCCTCATCTGAGAAAGTATTCTGTGCGCACAAGCATTCGCACGATATCGACCCTATTTCGACGGCTTAGCAGGCTGTTGAAATTCGCTCAGACGAGTGCGAGACAAGGCGAAAACCGCCTCAAAATGCTCATTTACTTCAGTAAACTGCGCTTTTTCGGCGGTTTTCAACGCAGGATCGTACCGTCTGAGTAGAATTTCAACAGCCTGTTAGGGTCGCGAAAAAAATAAATTGTCCCTGAATACGCCATTCCAGGACGGCGGCTCAGCAGTGCTTTTGCGCACGCATTCACAGTTTAACCTGCGAATAAAAAACATTCTCCCTATTAGATATCGACACCGTGTTAGCCTTGTGTAAAGGAACTTGATATCAGGTGCCCGACAGACGTCGATAGCGCACCCGTTGCCTGGCAAGGATCTGCTGAAGTATCAAATACACGAGTCGAAGCCGGTCATCATGAAAATCACCCCGATCCTCCTGTCAATCGTCATCTTCCTCGGCCTGGTGGGCTGCACCGAAGAGACTCGCGTTGCGAACGGCACAACCGCGGAAAACGAGGACACGACACAATCCCCGGGAAATGACAACGAGAGCGGACAACAGGATGATGCAGAGGAAGACACCACGCCCCCGGAAACCGGGGACTCCGGCACTGACGATGATCCGGCACCGGACACACAACCGCCTGCCACGGATGAGGAACCGGTGACCCCGGAACCTGAAACCGACCCCATCCCACCGGTCAGCGAAGAGACCACCGACACCCCGCCATCCCTGGTTCTCAATGGTGCCAGTTCGATCAGCCTCAGCGTCGGAGAAACCTACACCGACGCGGGGGCGACCGCTACAGATCAGGAAGACGGCGACCTGACCTCGCAGATCACCACCACTTCAGAGGTCGACACGACCCACGCTGGGAGTTATCAGGTCAGCTATTCCGTCGAGGACTCCGACGGGAACCGGGTCGAAGCGGTCCGAACCGTACAGGTCACGGCTAATGCTGCCCCCGTTGACGCCAACCCAAGTTGGGAGAATAACTTCGATTTGCCCCCCCAGGACACCCATGGCTGGTCAAGACTGACCCCATCAAGCGACTCCCGGCTGATCTACGTCTCGAGCAGCGAAGGCGATGACGCCACGGCGCACGCCTATCTGCCGACGGATAGCGCGATCGGGGATGATCCGTTCAATCCGGCTGCCAACGTCATGCCCTATGCCAGCATCGATGCAGCATTGGCCCAGACCCGGGAAGGCTATCCCGATTATGTGCTGTTGAAACGGGGTGACAACTGGACCACAAGCCGCGCCATCGCTCTGAAGGCAGGGCGCTCACCAGCCGAACGCAGCGTGCTCGGCTACTATGGCGTCTACAATGCGCGACCCAGGGTCAAACCCTACGGGGTCAATCTGGATGATGCCAGTTATTCCGCGGTGATCGGCATTCAGTTCTCGGCCACGCAGCGCAATCCCGCGTCCCCGGACTTTTTAGGTCTGGAAAATGTAGCCAACGACTCAGGGTTTCACATGCTGGGGGGTTACGGCAACAGCCTCGTCGGTCATGTCCTGATCGAAGACTGTCTGTTTGAGTGGTTTGCGGGTAACTCCATCCAGTCCGGCGTGGACAACGGCGGACCAATACTCGAGAATGTGGTTCTGCGGCGCAACATCATCGCCGATAACTACAGCACCCTGTCCCACTCCCAAGGCATCTTTTCCGCCTGGTCTTCGGTACTGCTCGAAGAAAATACCTTCGACCACAACGGCTGGTACCTACAGGCCTTTGCCGGTTCGACAAAGGCGGATGCCGTGGCCACCATGTTCAACCACAACACCTATTTCGCAGAGTCCCGCAACACCATCTTCCGCAATAACCTGTTCATCCGCAGTTCCAGCATCAACAACAAGTTCACCTCCAACACCACGGAGGGTACCAATCAGGTCCTGGCCTGGAATATCCTGGTGGACAACAATCTCTACGTCGATGGCGAAATCGGCATCAGTCTTGGGGGAAACAAAGACCAGGACAATGGCCCGCGCTGGCGAGATATCCGTGTCACCAACAATGTCATGATGCATATCGGACGCTCCCAGCCCACCAATCGGACCCTGGGCTGGGGTCTGGAGATCGACGACTGGGATGGCGGCCTGGTAAAGGGCAACATCTTCACCCACTGGGGTGACGCCACAGTTGGCAACACCTACGCCACGGTTTCATCAGGTGATACCCGCAACGTGGAATTCAGTGACAATATCGTCCACAACGTACAAGGCGGCAATGCACTGTTTCAGTTCCGGGACGGCGCTCTGCAAAGCGGCATCACATTTTTCAGCAATGAAATCGATGGTTCAGGCAACCAGCGGCTGGTCCTGTCCACTCTCACCGAAACCGGTGGATTCCATGACAACTATTTCTATTCAACGGCCGATGAATCCAACTGGTTCTCGATCAATGATGCTAAATACTCCAGCCTGGACGACTATCGCACAGCGACCGGCGATAACACTTCGGTTGCCGAAGCCCGTAGCTATGCCGACCCGGAACGGACCCTCGAAACCTATCTGAGCAGCATCGGATACGCCACCGATATGGACAGCTTCGTGGCCGAAGCGAAACAGCAATCGAAATTCCACTGGCGCACGCAGCTCACCGCGAATACGATCAATGCCTATATCCGCGAAGGCTTTTGTCTGCAAGGGAACGCCCAATGCCGTTAAGCCTTGCCTTCAAAGCGCATTTGGCCGAAAAGCTCGCCTATGTGCGCGGGCTCAATCCCACTCGGGGAGCGCGGCTGCAGCGCTTGTGGCATCGCATTCAATGGCCGGAAGACTAACGTTCAAAGGTATAGAAAAAATCCCCCGCCTGGGTGTTGCCCGATTCCGCCTCCACCTGCCATCGATCGGTGAGGTCGTAGCGCATACGCAGCTTGGATTCCCCGGTGGAGAGTTCGTTGATGTACTGCACGTAGAGCCGGGGGGACAGGTAGGTGCCCGCCACCAGCGCGGCCTCGTCCAGGCTGCTGCCGGTATCGACCCGCAACTCCTCCAGACCGAACTGGCGGCCCAGTTCCTCCGCCAGGCTGCCCGCGCCGCTCGCCTTGAGGGCGGCCGCCACACCGACACTCTGGCCGGACTCCCCTGGAGGCCGGCCGGTGATGATGTAGGTAAGGATTTCACTCTCGATCATCGGAGGTGTGGAGAAGAGTTTGAGTTTCGGATTTTTCAAGGTGCCGGTGACCCGCATCCCCGCGGTGACGTCGTTGACCTCGCGCACCGCCCGGACATCGAGCCCGGGATTGTCCACCGGGTTGTCGGCAAACAGGGCGAAGCCCCGCTCGATAGTCAGATCCTGGCCATAAGCCTGGTAGACCCCGTTCTCGATGCCCAGACGACCCCGCCCGATCACCGGCCGGCCCGGTTCGTCGATCACCAGCAGACTGCCGGTGAAGTTGCCCCGCAGGCCGAAGCCGTCGAAGCTCACCCGTTTGCCCAGGCTGATCCGTACCCGGGCATGCAGCGGTGTATCCGGTGACGCCGCCTCGGACGCTTCGTCCCCGGTGATCACCATGTCGGAACTGTTGGAGACCGCGGACTTGGGCAGGCTGCGGGGCCGCAATCGGGCGTAGGGGATATGCAGATCCCCCTCCAGCTGACTGCCCGTGGCGGTCTGTTTGAAGGTCAGTTTCGGCGATACCTGAACCTCCGCCTCCGGGATGTCCACCACCTGGAAGTCCTCACCCAGTATCTCGTACTCCGAGGGAAATCCCTGTGCCGCATCCAGGCGGGTGGATCCCTTCAGGCTCAACTGGCCCTTGCCAGAGCGCAGCTGACCGGTCACCTGGAGCCGGTCCAGTTCCGGAGCTTCGATCTTCAGCGCGATGTCCCGCAGACCCACCCCCAGTTCCGGGATATCCACGGAACCCTCCTCCAATCGGGCGCCCCCCTGGAGCCGCGGGTTGCCCAGGGTGCCCGCCAGACCCAAGTCGGCCTGCAACACCCCGTGACTGTTCTGCAGTCTGGGCAGCAGCAGGCTGACCAGGGAGAGGTTGTCGATCCTGCCCTTGATCTTTCCCTGCAGCGCCTGGCTTTCCCAAGGCGTATCGGGGAGCTGGAAACCGGGCAGGGTGAGATTCGTTTCGAACCCGCCCAGATCCTTCAGGGGCAGTGTGGCCCGGGCCTGAGCGCCCTGATCGTCGAGCCGGGCCGTTACTTCGGCGCGGGAGAAATCGATCTGCTGCTCGGCGCCCTGGGCATCGAAACTCAGGCTGCCCTCGGGCAACGAGGCCTTCAGATCCGCGGCGATCCGCCCGGAAGTCTCGCCCTTCACCCGGGCCTCCAGTTGCAGGCGTCCCGACAGCCGGGTCACCCGGGTCAGCAGGGGTTGCAGGGTTTCGAGGGCAAAGTCACTGACCTGGACATCGGACTCCCAGCCACCCTCGCCACCGGCCTCGAAATCGGCACAGACCCGACTCGGCGTCTGCACCAGACACATCGCCTGGAGCCTCTGGGCCTGTGCACCGAGACTGAAATCAACCGCCTTCTCCAGGGACCAGGTACCGTGCTCCGGCAGTTCCAGGGCCAGCGTTTGCAACACGCCCTGCCAGCGGTCAGCCTCATCCAGACCGGCATCCGCCTCGAGGATCAACTGAGGCACCGACTCGCCCTGCAGAGTCAGCTTGAGCTGATGCCGAGGCAGTGTCCCCTGGGTCGTCAGCAGGATGCTCTGCCATTTGCGTCCGTCGAGATCCAGCCCCTGCCCGGTGATCTGCGCATCGATCTTCTGCGCCTCGGACATATCCAGATCCAGCGCCGCCTCCAGTTGGGTCAACTCGACACCGGCGTACCCCACTTCCCGGGCATTCAGGCGGGCGCTCACCACAGGGGCATCCGGGGTGCCGTTCAGCTTGCCCTCGCCCTCCAGCCGGCCACGCAGTCCCGGCCACAGGGCCTCCAATTCGGGGGCATTCACCTTCCAGTCCAGGGCCAGCCGTTCACCCAAACGGCCCTGCGCCTCGATTTGGCTGGCACCGGAACTGAGGGTCAAGCGGGGCAACACGACCGTTCCATCGGCAAAGCTCAAACGCCCCTGGGCCGAGACCGGATATCCGCGCAGCTGCCCTTGCAGGGTTTCCAGATGCAGTTCCCCTTTAGGCGCTTCACCGGCCAGCGTTCCCTGGGTCTTCAGCTTGAGATCGAGGCGGCCGGGGAACTCCGGACTCAACAGGACCGGATCCAGACCTTCACCCTCGAGACTCAGGCTCCAGACCTGCTCCGGTGCCCAGTCCACCCGGCCCTCACCCCGCAGTGCATTCTCTCCCTGTTGCAGATTCAGTCGCTCCAGGCTCAGACCCTCCAGGCTGCCCCGGCCCTTGGCGGTGAGCGCCACCCCGGAAATCGCCTCCCGTGACAGCCCCATGTCGATGTCATAGGCGTAGCCCTCCGGGGTACCGTTCAGATTGAGACGACCCTGGGGACTGGTGATATCCTGGGCGCCCTCCAGGGGCCAGCCCAGATTCCGCCAATCGAGGGTGGCGCTGAAGGCCCCCTCTGCCACCCGGTAATCCCCCTGGGCCGAAATCTCCAGGGATCCGGGGTTGCTCAGCTTGAGGGATTCGATTCTCAGGACTTGGGGATTCGCCTGGGCGGTCATGACACCGTGCAGAGGTCCCAGGGTCGGCTCGTCCAGGTCCAGGGTCGTGTCCAGTTGAAACCCCTCGAAGTCCCCCTGCGCGGTCATGCGCCCCTGAACCACGGCGGGAAACCCTGTGGCGAAGGCCTCCAGCTCCAGCGAGGTCCAGTCCAAGCGGGCCTGCCAGGCCGGTTTGGATAACACCTCGCGTAACTCCGCATCGAGCTGACCGGCGATCGGCCGGTCGGTCTGCTGGGTCAGCCGATAGCGCAGCAGGTCCCCCTGCAGGCGTCCCTTGCCCGAGAGTTCCGGCCCATCCGGCAGCCGGTAACGCCAGTCCAGATTGAGATCGGCGGGCAGGGTTTCGCTGAGTGCGATGCGTCCATCCACGTTCACCTGTGCCGAGAAGGCGGCCAGATGCAGGGACTGAATCGCAACCTGCTGCGCCTGAGTCGCGGCACTGAGACTCAGCCGATCGATGAGCACGGGATCCGCCTGAGCGGAACTGAGGATCCTCAGGTTGCTGATATCCAGTTTGCCGAGTTCGATGGCGAGGGGCAGTGACACCCCCTGGAAGGGGGCGGAATTCGCCTCGGTCGGGGCGGATTCCGGCAGGGTCACCTCGGTATCCCGCAGGGTCAGCTCAAGGAGCTTCAACTCCCCGTGCCACAACGCCCCGGGAAGCCAGTCGAACTGAAACAGACCGTTTTCAACCCGCAGACCGTCTTCCTGAACGTATCTCAGCCCCTGGATGCGCAGGGGCCCCGCCAGACTCCCCTCGAAGCTGTTCAGGGTCAGTTCACCGGGCAGCCAGGCCTGGGCCCAGCCGAGCAGTCGCCGGGTGCCATCCTGGGTGGCGACCAGGTAGGCGAGCAGCAGCGCCAGGCTCAGCAACAGGCTGAGGAGCACTCCGGAGCTGATCCAGGCCAGACGCTTAAGCCGCGTCATAGTTCCGGCCCCACCATGACGTGCAGTCGCCAGTGGCGCTCATCCTCCATCAGACCCCGCGCCAGATCGATCCGGACCGGACCCACCGGAGAGGTCCAGCGAAGCCCCAGGCCCAGGCCGTAGGCGATGCTGGCATCGTACTCCGAATCGAAGGCGTTGCCCGCGTCAAAGAAAGCCGCACCACTCCACTTACCCTGGATCGGGTGGTCCAGTTCCAGACCGCCCACCGCCAGATAGCGTCCGCCGATCACCTCGTCAGAGGCGTTCTTGGGTCCCAGGGATTCGTAGGTAAAGCCCCGCACGGTGTTGTCGCCACCGGTAAAAAAACGCTTGCTGGGCGGCAATTGGAGCAGGTCCCGAGTCCAGGTGGCGCCCAGCTCCAGACGACTCAGCAGACGCCAGTCGCTCTCCCCCAGATCATCGATGAACCGTCCGCTGGCGTAGGCGGTGGCATAACTGGTGCTCGAAACAATCGTGGAGCTGGCGCCCTCGAAGCGGAAATTCAGCCGCTTGCCCTTCTGGATGCGCGGCTTCTTGTCACTCTTGATACGCAGAAAATCGATGAAGGGGTAGAGCAGGCGCGCCTTATCCTCCTGGTCGCTCAACTTGTAGTCTTCGTAGAGGTACTCGACACCCAGGCTGCGCCGCCAGCCCTTCTCCAGGCTGATCGAGTGGGTGGCGTTGAGCAGCGCCTTACTGCCCTGCTGGGTATCGGTGTTGAAATGCTCCAGGGAGGCGCCGAAGCGCACCGTGTCCACGGTGGGCCGGTCGAGGGGGATGATGTACTCACTGGTGAGGGTGCTTTCCGGCTCCGAGATCAGGAACTCGGTACGCATGCGATGCCCTTCCCGACCGATGCGCCGGTCTTTCCAATCGAGCCTGACCCGCGGCCCGGTATCGGTGGAGTAGCCCAGCCCGATCCGGTAGCGGTTGCGCTTGTTCGGCTCGAGTTTGATATCGATGGGCACCTGGTCGTCTTCGATGCCTTCACGCCGGCTGTACACCTCGACCCGTTTGAAGTATTCACTGTCGATCAACTGGGCCTGCAGATTGAGCAGCGCCTCCTGGCTGAAGGGATCACCCGGATGAAAGGTTACGTACTTGGCGAGAAACTCCGGGTCCATGCTGTCCTGCTGGAAATGCACCTCGCCGAAGCGAAAACGCATCCCGGTATCCAGATGCAGGACGATGGATGCCCGATAGCGCTTCAGATCCACATCCACCCGGTGCTGCACATAGCGGGCATCCAGGTAGCCCTGCTCGATGGTGTTGGAGAGCACCCGTTGCTTGGCCGATTCGTAGATCCCCTGGTCGAGAATATCCCCTTTTTCGAGGGTAAAATCCGCACCGATCGCCGGATTCTCGGCGCCCTCCCCCATCACCTGAAAGTCCACCTCGGCGAGTTCGATCGGCGGCCCCGGCTGCACCGTATAGCGCACCCGGAAACCTTCGTCGTCCTGGCTCAGACTGCGCTGGATTTGCGGTTTGAAGTAACCGAATGGCTGCAGGGCCTCGCGAATCTCATCTTCCGCACGGTCGTGCAACAGCCGCAGGCGCGCCTCGCTGAGGGTCTCACGGGACTTCTCCTGTTCCACCGAGAGAAACGCCAGAACATTATCCTTGAGCCGGGAATCCAGACCATTCACTTCCACCCTGACATTCAGCGCCCAGGCGCCCCGAGCGCCGAACAGCAATATCAGGAGGATGAGAAACTGCGGCATGGATCAATCTGTTTGGCTGACGGGTTGGTCTGTTTCGGTCGCATGGATAGGACAGTTTCAGGTCGGTTTGGTTTGCTGGACAAAGGGGACCCCCCAGTGTTCAAGGGTTCATCATACCCGATAGCTTGGCAGCGACTACTGCTGGGGTTGTATGAAAATCGGCTCGAAGCCGTAAACCATCACTCAAGTTTCGGAGTTCAGAACGGATATAATTCGAGTAAACAACACGATCACAAATGCTCCACGCTCAGGGTATATCGGCCCGGAGGACGACTGCGGTTATTCGGGGCAGTAACCGATACTAATTTTTACCACGAAGATCACGTAGGTCACGAAGCAGCGTATTCATGGATTTCAATGCCTAAACGCTACGCAATGAGATGAAACGATTGCTCGTCTGATCCTTCGCGCTACCCAGGAACTGCTTCCAAGTAATTGATTTTATGAAGCGACAGCTTTCGATGATCGTCAGTAATGCCCTGCTGCATTGATCACCACGCGGGGGGATAAGCGTGGCGCCTGGAGAATTTTGTATGCTCCCGCAGTGCTTCGCAGTCTGCCGGATCCCGGGTTCCACTGCGTTTCACCCAGGCTACGGGGGTGATGCGCCCACCTCTTGGGCTTCCCGTGTGTCCGTAGCCCGGGTGCAGCGAAGCGGAACCCGGGAACAACCCTCCGAAACTCCAGTGCGAGCTGTCTGAGCGCAGCGAGTTCCAGCCCCGCCGGTTTTTGCGAGCATCGCAGGGATCCCCGTAGGGCGGGACAGTCGGGCGCCCTTTCTTTTGGTTACTTTTCTTTTGGCGGATGCGTGTTCGCGCGCTAGATTTGAACTCCGAAACTTAAAGCTATCACATTTTCAGGCTGGGTAACTCGCCGTGGGCGGCCTTTTCCGCGTGGGCTGAGTTCTGCAGCAGACGGGTCATCTCGGTTTCGGAGTAGGGATGGCCGAAATAGTAGCCCTGGGCCTCGAGGCACCCTTCCTGAACCAGGAAGTGTTTCTGTGCCTCCTGCTCCACGCCCTCGGCCAGGACACGCAGGTTGAGACTTTTCGCCAGGGCGATGATGGCCCGGGTGATGGCCATGTCATCGGCATCCCCAGGCACGTCGCGAATAAACGACTGATCGATCTTCAGCCGGGTGAGGGGGAAGCGCTTCAAGTAGGCGAGGGAGGAATACCCAGTACCGAAATCGTCGATCGCCAGCTCGAAGCCCAGATCCCGCAATTGCTGAAGTACCGCGCCGGACTTGTCCGGGTCTTTCACCAGGGAACCCTCGGTCACCTCGAACTCAACCCATTCAGGACGACAGCCGGTCTCCGCCAGGATCTCCCGCAGCACCGGTATCAGGCTGCGGCTCTCCACCTGTTTCACGGAGAGGTTGATGGACATGTAGCGGGGACGGATACCCTGCGCCTCCCACTTGACCATCTGCTCGCAGGCCATGCGGATCACCTGCTCCCCCAGGGGCACGATCAGCCCGGTATCCTCCGCCAGGGGAATGAACCGGGAGGGAGCCACCAGCCCCATCTCCGGGTTGACCCAGCGCACCAGCGCCTCGACCCCGATCACCTGGTCATGGGTCATCTCCACCTGGGGCTGGTAATAGACCACCAGCTGACGGGCCTCCAGGGCATGCCGCAGGCTGGTCTCGAGAAAGATCCGCTCGAAGGCCTGTTCGGTCATGTCCTCGGTGTAGTACTGGAAGGTGTTCTTACCCTCCTCCTTGGCCTTGTACATGGCCGCATCCGCGTTGCGCAGCAGCATTTCCGCGGTCCTGCCGTCCTGGGGGTAGATGCTGATGCCGATACTCGCGGTGAGGAAGAACTGCTGATTGACCATGGTGAACGGCAGGGACAGGGACTGAATGATCTGCTGGGCCATCGCCGCCGCATGCTGGGGCCGTTCCAGCCCCTCGGTGAGGAACACGAATTCGTCGCCGCCCAGGCGCGCGATCAGGTCCTCCTCTCGGACACAGTTGCGGAACCGCTGCGCCACCTCTTTCAGCACCTGATCGCCCACCGCGTGTCCCAGGGTGTCGTTGATCTCCTTGAAGCGGTCCAGATCGACGAACAGCACCGCCATCTGCCGCTCGGTGCGCTTGGCCTTGCTGATCGCCTGCTTCAGACGCAGTAGGAACAGCACCCGGTTGGGCAGGTTGGTCAGCGAATCGTGGTGCGCCAGGTGCTGCAGATCGTCTTTCTGCTGCTTCACCTCGTCGAGCAGTTCCAGGTGTTCGGTGATGTCCCGGGCCACTTCGATGACCCCGCGGATGCTGCCGTCCTGGTTGAGCAGGGGCGAGGCGATCACCTCGACCCGGTTCTGAGTGGCGGAACGGGATGAGACCGGATTCGAAACGATCGCCGATGCCCGACGCCCGGTCTCCAGCACCTCGAGCACCGGACAGACTACGGCCGGCTCCCCGTTATCGGGTTTTTTAACGTACGGCAGATCGAAAAAGTGTTTGACCTGACCGGCCTCGACCTCGAAGTTCTGCAGCACCGATTTCACGCGCTTGTTCATCAGCTGGATCTGCAGGTTGGGATCGATCACCATTACCGAATCGCTGATGTTGTCGATCACCGCCTGCAGGAACTCCCGCTCTTCCAGGATCTGCATCTCCATGCGCAACCGGTCGGTGACGTCATGGGTCAGGCCGAGATGCTCGATCACCTGACCCCGGGCATCCATGATCGGCACCGAATGCATCTCCAGCCAGACCTGGCGGCCCAGGCAGCCGGTGGCGCTGAAGGTCATATGCCCGCTGTGGCCCTGAAACACCGAACGGTTCAACTGATCGAACTCCCTGCGGTAGGCCTCATCGATCAGCCGGGAAGCGAAGATCCTGCCGATCTCATCAAGAGAATCGGCCTGAAAAATCTCCAGACCCTTGGGGTTGATGCTGAGCAGCCTGCCGTCGCTGTCGAAGGTGCTGACACAGGCCGGCTGGGCATTGATCAGACGCCGCAGATTCTGCTCCCCGGTGCGCAGCTCCGCCTCCAGGCGCTTGCGTTCGGTGATGTCCTCGACAAAGGCGATCGATGCGGCCACGCTGCGATCCTGCCGCCTCAGGGTGACCGCGCTGAAGTGGGTGGGGATGTTATGCCCGTCCTTGTGACGCAGTGCGATGTCGTACTTGCGCCGTTCCGTCACACTGATCTTCGCGGTCTGCTCCTGAAAGATCTTGCGGTTCTCCTCATCCACGAAATCCATCGGCGTCTTACCGACCATCTCTGCATGTTCGTAACCGAGCAAGGCCTGCAGGCGCTTATTCACATCCACGGTGCGTCGCTCGGTGTCGATCAGCCAGACCCCCTCCGGCGCCGCGTTGAAAATGGTTCGGTAACTCTGTTCCTGCTCCTCCAGTTCCCGGGTGCGCAAACGCACCTGATGACGCATGTGCAGATTCATCCAGGACAGCATCAGCAGGCCCATGCCGAGCAGTGCAATCAGCAGAACAATGGAGTGCTCCAGAGACCAGGCCACCCAGCCAGGCACCGGGTCCGGCCCCTCATAGATCATCCCCGAGATGTCACTGTTGGGTCCCAGCAGCCCCAGTTCCACGAACACCGACTTGATATGCGCCCAGCGCTCCGGGTTCATGTAACCGATCTCCACCAGCAACGGCTCGATCAGTGCCAGGGAAGCCTCCGCCTCATACAGCAGATGCGCCCGCGACATACCCTGGGTGTCGTATTTCGTCAGGATCAGATCGACCATCTCCTCCACATGATCCAGGGCGTAGCGCCAGCCTTTGAGGCTGGCGCGCAAAAACCGCTCGACCCGCTGCGGATGTTCCCGGATCTCCTGCTCCCGGGTCACCAGCACATCGCCATAGAAGTCGATGCCGTAGTCACGAGGTTTGATGAAATGGGGCTCGACTCCGATCTCCTGCAGCAGGAAACCCTGGTCGGTCAGGTAGGCGTTGAAGGCATCGGTCTCACCCCGCACCAGCGACATGGCATCGAAACTGCTCGGCTGCCGGGTATAGTCCTCATCCTTCAGACCCGCCCGTTTGAGCATCGCCTGCAGTGCGCTGTCCAGGGTACCGGTACCCAGCATGATGCGCCGTCCGGCCAGATCCGATGCATGCCGGATCCTAGAATCGGCCCGCACCAGCAGAGCATAGGGACTGTGTTGATAGATTGCGGCCAGGGCCACCACCGGGTAGCCCTTGGCCCGCTGCAGGGTCACATTGGCGCTGGAAACGGCAAAGTTCACCTCACCCCGGGTCAGATGTTCGATAGGCGACTGTTGACCGGTGTGTTCTCGAATCTCAACCGCCAGTCCTTCATCGCGATAAAAGCCCTGCTCCTGTGCTGCGTAATAGCCGGCGAACTGGAACTGATGTTTCCATTTCAGCTGCAGTACAACGGGATCGAGCGCCCTGTTGCTCTGCCAATTGTCGGCGGGCAGGACGCCCGGGGAGACCAGCAACAGCAGGCTCAGGACGAAACGCCCCGCCCGATGAATCGACCGAAACAGGCTGGATGGCATCTATGGGGCCTCGCCACCTCCCAGCGGATGCACACCAGCCCTCTCCCGGGACCCCGCCCAGGGAAACTCGGGCAAACCGTGCCTCATACAAACCACAACGTATGTGTACATATCTTACCGGGTATTGATCAGTGGACGCCTGAGGCCTGTTTCCTGCCACGCCTCGTGAAAATACCCGCAGCGCAAGATAAGCCTTCGGGTAATAGCAGAAATATCGGCCGTAGGGGTGGGGGCTTTAACCTACCCGGGATTGAAAATCCCAGGCTTGCCATGCCCCGGACACGCCGCCCCGTCCAACCATTCCCGGGTTACCGGGGTTTGCGGAACGGGTTGAACAGGCCGTAACGCCAGGGTCGCATGGCCAGGACCACCGTGGTGCCCTCCCGTTCCTCCAGGGGCAAAGGCGCATCATCACTCGACAGTTCATCGAACTCCCGGGCAAGCCGCGCCATGCGGCGCTGAAACACACTGAAGGAACTGGCCGCCAGCATGCCGTTGAGCACGATCAGCTCTTCGCGATCATGATCGAATCGGGAGTTGAAGAACTCCGACTGCAGTTTATCCAGGAAAAACTGCTGGATCGGTCCGTTCTCCAGCCATTTGAAGCGGGGCGAGACCCGCAGTTTCCAGCGGTTGTTGGGCAGCAGATCGATCATTTTCAGACGGTCGAGGTGGGTCAGATGACGGATGCAGGCCACCTCCGAGAGATCGAAATAGTCCCGGATTTCATCCAGCCGCCAGTGATTGAGCACACACACCGTCACCAATAGCAGTTCCAGGTCGGCGACGATCTCCCGCTCCTGATCCCGGGTCAGAGCGGAGATGGGCGCCCCGGCCTGATTCTGAATCATCCGCACCAGATCTGAGATCTCCAGACCGATCAGCTGACACACCTGCTCCAGCCGTTCCAGGGTGAACCGTTGCTGGGCGAACAGACGTTTGACGCTCGCCTCGGAGAGCCCCAAACGTTCCGCCACATCCGCATAGGTCAGCCCGTGGGCCTTGAGGGCGTGTTTCAAAGCAGTGATCAGTTGTTGTGTTTGTGCCATGGAAGAAATCCAGTATCTTTTTTGCTCAAGGGCCTGAAACCCGCCGGCTTTCCACAAAAGTATCATTTTCTGATACCCTTTGGTGAAATTATTACAACTTTAAGCACCAACGTAGCAGTCAGGGATACGCTGCTCTAACATGGCAACAGACACATCAACCGGGGCCATATCGTCATGGACAGAATATTCAAAACACCGGGCTTTCTGCCTTTCCTGCTCATCGCCTTTCTCAACGCCTTTGTCGATCTGGGACACAAGATCGTCATTCAGAACACGGTCTTCAAGATCCATGAGGGGCCGACCCAGATCATTCTTTCCGCGCTCATCAACGGCCTGATTCTGCTGCCCTTCATCCTTCTGTTCACCCCCGCCGGTTTCATCTCGGACCGCTACCGCAAGCCCCGGGTGATGAGAATCAGCGCCGTCATGGCCCTGGGCCTGACCCTGCTGATCACTCTCTGCTACTACCAGGGCTGGTTCAACATCGCCTTCGGCATGACCTTTCTGCTGGCGGTTCAAAGCGCTTTCTACTCCCCGGCCAAGTACGGTTTCATCAAGGAGCTGGCCGGACAGGCGAGCCTGGCCCGGGTCAACGCCCTGGTTCAGGCGCTCACCATCGTCGCCATCCTCTCCGGCATCGTGGTCTTCTCCCTGCTGTTCGAAACCCGCCTGAGCGGACAGCACTACCCGAACGAGGCCACCACGCTTACGCTGATCGCCCCTATCGGCTGGATCCTGGTGCTGTGCGCCGGACTGGAACTGTGGCTGACCCTGAAGCTGCCCGCAGGCGCGGTACCCGCCAACGATCAGGCCTTCGACTGGCCGCGATACGCCCGGGGCCGCTACCTGCGGGAAAACTTCCGCAAGCTCACCACGAGCCGCACCATCTGGCTCTCCATCGTCGGCCTGTCGGTGTTCTGGGGCATCTCTCAGGTGGTGCTGGCCGCCTTCCCCGCCTTCGCCAAGCAGACCCTGGGGCTGGACAACACCCTGATCATCCAGGGCGTGATGGCCTGCTCCGGACTCGGTATCATCATCGGCTCGCTGATCGCCGGACGCGCTTCCCGACACCACATCGAAACCGGCCTGGTGCCCCTGGGCGCCCTGGGCATCCTGCTGAGCCTGACACTGCTGCCGCAGCTCGAGTCCGCCCGGCCGATGGCCCTCGACTTTCTGCTGCTCGGAATCTCCGGCGGCCTGTTCATCGTGCCCCTCAACGCACTGATCCAGTTCCATGCCCGCAACGAAGAACTCGGCACCGTGCTGGCCGGCAACAACCTGGTGCAGAATCTGGTCATGCTGGGCTTTCTCGGTCTGACGGTGTTCTTCGCCCTGCAGGGCATGAGCAGCTTCGGCCTGTTTCACCTGCTCACTCTGACCGCCTTGTTCGGCGCCCTGTATACGGTTTGGCAGCTGCCCCAGTCCCTGGTGCGCCTGATCATCGCCCGGGCCTTCTCCGGTACCCACCGGGTCCGGGTGCTCGGCTTCGACAACCTGCCCGCCCAGGGCGGGGTGCTGATGCTCGGCAACCACATCAGCTGGCTCGACTGGGCGATGATCCAGATTGCCTGCCCGCGGCCGGTCCGTTTCGTCATGCATCGGGACTACTACGATCGCTGGTACCTGCGCGGGTTTCTAAACCTGTTCGGAGTCATCCCCATCACCTCCGGCGCCAGCAAAGAGGCCCTGGCCGCGGTCAACCAGTGCCTGCATGACGGCGAGGTGGTGTGCCTGTTCCCCGAAGGGGCGATCAGCCGCAACGGCCAGCTGGGCCGCTTTCACAAGGGTTTCGAGCGCGCCGTGGAGGGTGCCGACGGGGTGATTCTGCCCTTCTACCTGCACGGCCTGTGGGGCAGCCGGTTCTCCCGCTCCAGCGCCAAACTGCGTGAAAACCGCAGTACCCGCGCGCGCACTGAAGTGATCGTCGCTTTCGGTACGCCCATGCCCCTCAATGCCCAGGCCCATGCGGTGAAACAGAAGGTTCTGGAACTGTCCATGAGCGCCTGGGATGAGCACAGCCAACAGTTGGACCCCCTGCCCCTGGCGTGGATGCGCGCAGCCCGCAGAAGGGGACGTCGCCTGAGCCTGGCGGACGCCCGGGGTGGACAGCCCCTGTCCGGCTACCGGACCCTGGTCAGCGTGATCGCCCTGTCTCGCCTGATCCGCAAACAGAGCCCGGAGCGGAATATCGGTCTGCTGCTGCCCACCAGCAGCGCCGGGATACTCACCAACATGGCGACCCTGCTGAGCGGCAAAACCCTGGTGAATCTCAACTACAGCGCAAACCTCAGCGCGCTGCACGCAGCGGTGGATCAGGCCGAACTCAGGCACCTCTACACCTCCCGGCGTTTCATCGACAAACTGGCCAAGCGCGGCATCGATCTGCAGAGCCTGCTGGCGCGTCTCGAGGTGCACTACCTGGAAGACATGAAGGCACGGATCGGCGGACTCACCCGGCTGCTGCTGATGGCCGCCGCAGTGACCCTGCCGGCGCGCCTGCTGCATCTTCTGTTCGGTCACAAAACCGATCCGGACCAGCCCGCCGCAATCCTCTTTTCCAGCGGCAGCGAGGGTCAGCCCAAGGGCGTGATGCTCAGTCACCGCAACATCATGGCCAACATTCAGCAGGTCTCGGATGTGCTCGACACCCGCCACGAAGACGTGATCATGGCCTCCCTGCCCCTGTTCCACGCCTTCGGCCTGACCGTGACCGGGCTGCTGCCCCTGGTGGAGGGGATACCGGCGATCTGCCACCCGGATCCCACCGACGCCCTGACCATCGCCAAGGCGGTCGCCCAGTACAAAGCCAGCATCTTCTGCGGCACCTCCACCTTTCTGCGCCTGTACAACCGCAACAGCAAGATACACCCCCTGATGCTGGACTCCCTGCGCATCGTGGTGGCCGGTGCTGAGAAGCTCAATCCGGAGGTGCGCGACGCCTTCAAGCTGAAATTCAACAAGGACATCTACGAAGGTTACGGGGCCACGGAAACCACCCCGGTGGCCAGCGTCAACCTCCCCGACCGGTTGGTAAAGGGCAGCTGGCGGGTGCAGCAGGGCACCAAACCGGGTAGTGTGGGACTGCCCCTGCCGGGGGGCAGCTTCCGTATCGTCGACCCGCACACCCTGCAATCCCTGCCGGTGGGTGAAGACGGACTGATCCTGTTCGGCGGTCCCCAGGTGATGCTCGGTTACCTGAACGAACCCGACAAGACCGCCGAGGCGATCATCACAGATAACGGGCAGCGCTGGTACAGGACCGGCGACAAGGGACACCTGGACGAGGACGGCTTTCTCACCATCGTCGACCGCTACTCCCGCTTCGCCAAGATCGGTGGCGAGATGATCAGTCTCGGGGCGGTGGAGGGCTCGATCGCCGCCCTGCTCCCGGAGGATTCGGAGGTGTTGGCCACTGCTCTGCCGGATGACCGCAAGGGCGAACGGGTCGCGCTGCTGTTTCGCGGGACATTGCTCCCCGAGCAACTGCGTCAGCTCATTGAAGGCTCCGCGCTCAACCCGCTTATGCGCCCATCTCTACTCATCCCGGTCGACGAGATTCCGAAACTGGGCAGCGGCAAGAACGACTACAGCCTGGCCCGGCAACTCGCCCTGGAGGCAGCCTGTCCATGAAGACCATCGATATCCACACCCATCTGCTCAACCCGGCGGTGCGTTTTGACCGCCTGTATGACCGGATCGCCCTGCGCTTCTTTGCCCAGGGACTCGGCGCGGACCCCAACCAGCTGCGCGCCCGTCCCTTCGAGGCGTATGTGTTATCCATGGCCGCAGCGGTACGCGAATCGCAGCATCTTGAAAAAGCCTGCCTGTTCGGTGTGGATGCCCGCTATGACGAGCGGGGTCGCGAGGTGGCGCGCAATAAAACCGTGTGTGCCCGCAACCGGGACGTGGTCGGGGTGGCCAAGCGCTTCCCCGAGCAGTTCATCCCCTTCCTTTCGGTCAACCCGCGCCGCCACGATGCCCTGGATCGGATCGACGAACTGGTGGCCCAGGGCTGCCGGGGCGCCAAATTCCTGCAGAACTACTGGGGCGTGGATCTCAACGATCCGCGTTGGATTCCCTACTACGAAAAACTCAAGGCCCATCGCCTGCCCCTGATCATCCATGTGGGCAGTGAATACAGCATCGAATCTCACCGCCCGTATGAACGCATTTCGATGCTCGACCTTCCCCTGCAGACCGGTGTCACGGTAATTGCCGCGCATATGGGACTGGGACGGTTCAGCGACCGCCTGCGCCCCTGGCGCAACCTCTCCCGGGATCCCCGTCACTTCGACGCGGACTACCACCGGATGTTGGAAATGCTCGCTGCCCACGACAATCTGTACGCCGATGTCTCGGCCATCCTCGCCCCGCTGCGGGCCCGTGCATTGCGCCACCTTTCACAACAGACGGAGGTTGCGCATAAGATTCTGTTCGGCACCGACTATCCGGTGCCTTTCAGCATCCGCTACAACAGTTATGACCTGAGTGGTGAGAGGCGCCGGGCAATTGTGGGGATTGTAAATCCGTTCGACCGCTACGCGGCGGTGATGCTGGAATACTTTCCCGCCGATCACCCGTTGTATGTGAACCATGAAAAAGTACTTCCGGTCGGGTACCGTGGAGCGGAGCACAACCGCGTCAGATCACAGTCAGTCCACGGCATTGCCGAACCGGGGAATCTTCTGTCCGGATGATCAAGTTCAGCAGGGGTTCCTGGCTGTTGCGTCTCAACCCGGGAGGGTCGGAGCTCCGGAGGTCGTTCCCGGGTTCCGCTTTGCTGCACCCGGGCTACGTCGTTGATCAAGGTCGGCCTCAAACGTAGCCCGGGTGAAACGAAGTGCAACCCGGGATCCACCAGAATCTGAATCAGGTGGGGACAACACAAAGCCAACCAAGCAATCTCCCTCTCCCTTCGCGGGAGAGGGCTGGGGAGAGGGGGATCTCAACGGATCAGTCTGAGCTCCGAGGGGCGTTCCCGGGTTCCGCTTCGCTGCACCCGGGCTACGGTGTCTGCATCCCGCTTGCGGCCGTTGAAATCTGTAATCCTCACCGACCCGCGAACACCAGCCCGAACAGGGCACGGGGCTCCGCTCCATTGTCCCGGGCGATCTGCCCAAGCGAGGCATCCGGTCCACTCACCGAATAGCCCGCCGCCTGCAACCCGGACACCAGCTCTCCCGCATCACGATCCACCAGCGGGGCGACCTCACTCAATGGGGAGGCTTCGATACTGTGGATCACCCGCATCATCGGGTTACCGCCCTCCTCACTCGCCGACATCCCGATGAATCCGACCACCGCCACCAGCACAACCCCCATGACCCCAAGGGCCAGACGCTGGGAAAAGTAGCGTTTGAATCCCGGCCAGTGGTTGAGTATGTGCAACAGGATCACAGCGGCGAACAACAGGCCGATCCATTCATGGGCCTGCTGCACCGGGTCGTGGACACCCCAGAACATCAACACCCCGGAAACGGCGACGAACAGACCGGCACCGATGATGATGGGGGTGGACCAGGGCCGGGTATGCAATGCATTCATGACAATAAACTCCTTGAAAAAATGGACGGCCCGGACGGGTTTTCCGGGCCGGAGACTCGGGCGAATCGATTACTGCTGCATCATCCCGCGGCCATGGGGCAGGCCGTTATTACGGTCAACCGTCACCTGACGCACCAGGGAATCGTCCACCGTGATGATATCCACCAGGTAGGTGTTCTCATCCTGCACGGTCACCTGTCCCACCTTCAGACGGTCGTTACCGCGCATGATGAGACGCGCGGCCACCAGGGTCTTGGCTTCATCGGCGGTCAGATCCAGATTGCGATTCATCGGCTGTCCCGTTTTACCCGTTTTACCCATGCCACCCATCATGCCGGGTCCGGCATAGTTGCCCATCGCGGCGCGGTCACAGTGGCCCTGATAGCCGCCCCATCCCGCATCGGCGGCGGAGACCACGGCAAACAGACTGGATGCGGCCACGGCAGTGGAGATCAGGGTGATTTTCAGACGCTTGTTCATATCAGACTCCTCATTTGTTGGTCGTGATGTCTTATCGACGGTTACCATTGGACGCCCCTGATGTGTCCGCCCAATGGCAGGATCCCGCGCTTTTGTAACACCCGGTGACAGACCACGAGAGCCGACACAATGTGTCACAAAGTTTCTTTCCGCCGATTTTGCGATCCCTTAAACTGAGCGGCATGGAGAACCAGCCCCACATCCTTGTCGTCGACGATCACCAGGAGATCCGCACCCTGCTGCAACGCTTTCTCGGCGATCATGGCTATCGTGTCAGCACCGCCTCCGGGGGTACCGAGATGAAGCGGGTGCTGCAGGATGCGGCCATCGACCTGATCGTGCTGGACCTGATGATGCCCGGTGAGGACGGTCTGACCCTGTGCCGCAACCTGCGTGCCGAGTCGAACATCCCGGTGATCATGCTCACCGCCATGGGGGAGGAGACCGACCGGATCATCGGCCTGGAGATGGGCGCTGACGACTACCTTGCGAAACCCTTCAACCCCCGGGAGCTGCTGGCCCGTATCAAGGCGGTGCTGCGCCGCATGACCAGCCTGCCGGACCAACTGCCCCAGGACGTCCCGGAATCCCTCAATTTCCTCGGTTGGACCCTGCTGCCTTCGGCCCGGGAACTGACAGATCCGGAACAGACCCTGGTACCCCTGAGCACTGCGGAGTTCACCCTGCTGATGGCCTTCGTCACCCGCCCGGGACGGGTCCTGACCCGGGACCAGCTGCTGGATCTGGCCCGGGGCCGGGAGTCCCGCGCCTTCGACCGAGCCATTGACACCCTGGTAAGCCGACTCAGACGCAAACTGCGCGACCAGCCGAAGCATCCCCAGATCATCAAGACCGTGCGCGGCGGCGGTTACCTGTTCGCCCCCAAGGTGGAGACCGGCCATGCGCCTGTGGCCTGACTCCCTCGCCGGACGCACCCTGGCGCTGCTGCTGGGCATGACCCTGTTGCTGATCATCGGCAGCGCGATCCTGCTCCATGACGAACGTATCGAGCGCTTCGACGAGCGCAACGTATACCGTCTGCTGGAGCGGGTCACCACCCTGTTCAAGCTCATGAGCGACACGGATGACGCGGAACGCCAGCGCATCATCCAGCGCGCTTCGGAGCCGGGCGACCGAATCTCCGTCGATCCGCAGCCCGCGGTCAACAGCTGGCCCCGTCACCCCCTGGAAAAGATGATCAGCCATCGCCTGAGGCGCGCCCTGCAGTTGGAGGAGCGTGCGGATGTGCGGGTGCATGTGGAGATGGATCACCCGGACGCCCCACCGGAGGCGTCCAACCCCCGGGAGGCGCGCATCCACGAACTCAAGGGGATCAGCATCGCGGTCCGCCTGGGAGACGGCCACTGGCTGAATTTTCACGCCCAGGATTTCGAAAAGACCCCGCCCTGGGCCAGCAAGACCCTCTACCTGCTGCTGATGTGGCTGGTCCTGCTGGTGATCAGCGGGCTGTTCATCGCCCGGCGCATGGCCCGTCCCATGGCGCAGCTCGCGGATGCCGCCGAGCGCTTCGGCCTGGGCCACACCCTGCCACCCCTGAACGAGACCGGGCCCCGGGAGGTGCGGGAGACGATCCACGCCTTCAACCGCATGCAGGCCCGCCTGCACAAGCACATCACCGACCGATCGCAGATGCTGGCCGCGGTCTCCCACGACCTGCGCACCCCGATCACCACCCTGCGACTGCGCGCCGAATACATCGAAGACCCGGAGATGAGGGAGAAAACCCTGGCGACTCTGCAGGAGATGGAGGCGATACTCTCCGCCACCCTGAGCTTCGCCAAGGACGAGGCGGCGGACGAACAGGCCCGCAGCACCGACCTCGCCGCACTGCTGCAAAGCCTGGTCGACGACCATGCGGATCTAGGCGGGGATGTCACCTACGCGGGACCGGAACGGCTCACCCTGACCTGCCGCCCGGTAGCCCTGAAACGGGCGATCAACAACCTCATCGACAACGGACTTAAATACGGCGGGTCGGTGGTGGCCAGCCTGAGCCGCAACCCGACCCGGGTGGAGATCGTCATCGAGGACAACGGACCCGGGATTCCCGAGGATCAGTTGGAAGCGGTCATCACCCCCTTCTACCGGCTGGAGAGTTCCCGCAGCCGGGAGACCGGGGGCACCGGCCTGGGACTGGCGGTGGCCAAGAGCGTGACCCTGGCCCACGGCGGCGAGCTGCTGCTGTGCAACCGTCCCGAGGGGGGGTTGCAGGTCAAGATTCTGCTGCCCCGCCAACACGCGGCACCGGCGGGGTGTCGGTCGCTGACTTAGGAACGCTTACATCCGTCTCTCCGGCCTGCGAACCGGCCGCAGATGCAGTTCAGAACATGGGCGCCCTGAGGTGGTTTCAAACAATCGCTCATGCTTCCGAAACCTCTTCGAGGTGCCAGGCATAGCGGGCCGCGAGCAACGCCGCCAGCGCCAGCATCAGCACCAGCCAGGGCACCCCCAGCCAGTCGCCGATCAGACCGATGAAACCGGCCCCCAGCATAGCGACCCCGATCAGCGTGTTGGAGAGCGCCACATAGGCCGCCCGGTTGCCCCCATCGGCCATGTCCACCAGGTAGATCTTGCGCCCCAGCCGCACCCCGGCATGGACTACTGTCAGGACAACTATCACTGCGGCCCAGAAATAGTGACTGCCGATGAGCGGCACCCCGGCCGCCACGAGCAGGAACACCAGGATGCCCAGCAGCCCCTGGCTGGCGGAGGCCAGGGCCATTACTTTGCGACTGGAGCGGTCCCCCATGCGTCCCCACACGGGAGAACTGATACTCGCACCGACGCCGGTGGCGATGATCAGCCAGCCGAGCCCGTCGAGCCCGTTGCCGGTATGGCTCTGCGCCAGAAGGACATAGTAGGGCGACGCCAGGGCCACCGAGAGCAATAGGAGTCGGGCCGTGATGAAGTGGCGAAAACGGGCATCGGTGCGCAGCAGGCCGAGATAGCCGAGGGCCACACTCAGGGCATTGCCGCCCCCTTCGGTGGCGCCGGGCTCCTCGTGGATCGCGGCGAATACCAGCAACGCGGCGATCCACAACAAGGCACAGGCGAGAAACAGCCCGCCGAACAGGCCGACCCCCGCATGGGCCATATCCCCCAGGCTCATGCCGAGACCGATCGCCACCACGACCAGGCCGCCGATTCCCGCACTCCAACCCATCAGGCTACCGCGCCGGCTCTTCGAAACCGTCTTGCCCAGCACATCCTTCGCGGAGACTGAGCAGAGCCCCCGCGCCAAGCTGTAGACCACCAGCAGGCCGATGATCAGCCATCCCGCCAGGGCGCCCTCCTTGGTCAGCGCCACCAACGCCATGCCCGCCAACGCCAGGGCGCTGAGAAAGGCCCCCAGCAGCCACACCTCCTTGCGGTGGGGCCGTTGACGCACCATCGCCGCCACCACCAATTGCGGCAGCAGCACCCCGGACTCGCGGATCGGCACCAGGAAACCGGTCAGCACGACCGGCGCCCCCAGGGTTCCGAGCAGCCAGGGAAGCACCAGCTTGGCGGAGGTCAGCTCATCGGCCACCTTGTTCAGCAGATTGGCGACCAGGTAGGCGAAATAGTTGCGCGGCTGGTGATGACAGGCGGCATCGGGTATGTCCTTGCAGACCCGGGCATCTTCGTCGCCGGTTATGAAATCGTAGAGTCGGTCGAGACGACCCGGGGAGTTGCTGGCCATGGTGTGATCAACCCGTTGAGTGGATTGGGAATTCTGCCTCAAGCGGGGGGGAAATTGAAATACCGACCCGGCGATTGAAACGCCTTCAGACTTGTGCGAGACATGGAAAAAGTCGCCGAAAAAGCACGGATTACCGGAGTCAATCAGCATTTCGAGACGGATTCCACCACGGATCGCGCCGTCTGAGCTGCATTACAACAGCCTGCCAAGCACAAACCGGTCCTTCTCGCCAGGGATTCATGAGCAAAGTTTCGCTCTCGACAGTTCTTTGAAATTTGTTCAATAAATGTCGATACATACTCTATAACTATGTATGCACATTCCTGAAAATCGACTCCAAAGAGCAATAATCCAGGCATCGTCGAAACTCCTCATGAGGACTTCGTGATAGGACAGTAACTTTGGAAAAACTGGACAAAGACGTTCAACCTGTCATTTCCATTGGGGTTTTCCGCGGTAGAAAAAGCGATCGGCAATCCGACACACGCATGCCATTTCGGCATTGAATAGGGCGTTAAGATGATCAAATTAAATGACATATCCTTTATTGTGAAACTCCGCATCGTAATCGGCATCGTCTCACTCCTGCTGCTCCTCATCACTGCCATCGGCTGGACAGGCATCCGCCATTTAACCCAGGAAAACCAGACACTGGGACATACCTTTTTACCCGCTATCGATACCCTGCTGCAGGCGGACCGAGACCTCTATCAAGCGGTTACAGCCGAATGGCAAGCCCTTGCGACGAACCCGGATAGTCCTGAATTCCAACAAGCGGTAACCGACTGGCGCGAAAACATCGACCAAGCCGTCACCCGAGTGGAGAAATTCGCTCAACTCATAGAGATGAGCAAAGAGATGGAAACCAACGTCAGTGCCTTCAAGCGCCTGATCGGCGAATGGGAACGAGCCAGTAAGGAACTGATCGAACAACGCAGATCCGACCACAGCGAAACGCTGCGTTCACAACTCGTCGCCGCCTACATGGCGCTGGACGCTCAGTTTCAGAAAGCAAGAGACGAAATCGATCATTTGACTGAACTGGCCGAGAACGCTTCCAAATCCGAAGTCACCGATTCAGAGCAACTCGCGGATGATGCGCAATGGAGTTTGTTAACAGCCGCGGCCATAGGAATAATCCTGTGTATCGTGATCATCATAGGATTCCCCATATTGATCAGCCGGCCGATGCAACGCATCATGGCTAGTCTCGAGCAGTTCGCGGACGGTGAAGGCGATCTGACGCGCCGTCTCGATGTACAGGGTCGTGACGAGTTCGGTCTGCTGAGTGCATTGTTCAACCGCTTCATCGATAAACTGCAAGAGATCATACGCCAGGTCTCCGATGTCACTACCCGCCTCGCGGCCACCTCGGAAGAGCTTTCCGCCATCACGCGACAAGCGAGTCACAGCGTTCAGGCTCAGCGGTCCGATACGGATCAGGTTGCGACGGCGCTCACCCAGATGTCAGCAACCGCCGCTGAAGTCGCGCAAAACGCCAATCGAACAGCCTCGGCCGCACGTGAGACAGACGAACAGGTCGCCAACGGGCGGAATCAGGTTTCCGAAACCACCGAGCGTATCATTCAGGTTGCCCGAGAAGTTGAACAAGCGGCCGCCGCAATCAACCAACTGGTGAATCAGAGCCAGGAAATCGGTCAGGTCGTGGACGTCATTCACAGCATCGCGGATCAGACGAATCTCCTGGCCCTGAATGCGGCCATTGAAGCCGCAAGGGCCGGAGAACAGGGACGAGGATTTGCCGTGGTTGCGGACGAAGTACGAACCCTGGCCAGCCGCACTCGTCAATCGACCCAAGAGATAAGGGACATGATTGAACGCGTACAGGAGGGCGCCAATCATGCCGCGCTCTCTGTCAAATCCGGCCAGGATAAAGTCCAATCCACTGTGGAGGTCGCCGAGGCCACAAGTGCTGTTTTGGAAGAGATCGTGAAACAGGTATCGGTGATCAGCGATAATACCTCACAGATTGCAAATGCCGCGGAAGAACAGCGGGCGGTGACGGAAGAGGTCAACCGCAGCGTCTCCAATATCAGCGAAATCGCCACTCAAACGGCAGAGGGGGCCGATCAAACCGCCAAAGCCAGCGAGGAGCTCAGCCGGCTTGCATCACAACAACAGGGTCTGGTTTCCCGATTCCGGGTCTGACCTTATTAAATCCGCCACTCAGTACATCAAATGGACCCCATGCAGCGACTGCTCGAAATCATGCAACAGCTCAGAGATCCCAAGTCCGGCTGTCCCTGGGATCTTCTGGGATCTTCGTCAGACCTACCGCACCATCGCCCCCTATACGCTGGAGGAGGCTTACGAGGTCGCAGACGCCATCGAGCGCGGCGACATGCGCGAACTTCGGAACGAACTCGGGGACCTGTTGTTCGCCCTGGTCAACGTGCTGCGGCTGAGCGGTCTGGATGCGGAGCAGACTTCGAACGGCGTTTCCGAGCGATGGAGAACCACTTTCGGGATATCCACATCACCCAACTCAGCAGCTTGTCCCTGGAACAGCTCGATGCAGCCTGAGAGCGGGTCAAATCCGATGAATCAGACCGTTGAGGTGAAACCAGGGCTATTTGCAGCCCCCGACCAAGCGACATCACCCATTCACGGCGATCGTCTGCCTATCTATCAGCCCGGATCTCACACAGTCAACACCCCCTGACGGAGTGTTGATGCCCCCTTGTCACTCCTTCACCGTGGTCAGGCCAAACTGCTCCCAGGCCTGCATGCCGCCGCGATACCACTTCAGCTTTGCGGCGGGATAACCCAGACGCAACAGCATCCGGATATTCGATGGGGACTGCCCGCACCAGGGCCCGTTGCAGAACAGCACCAGGGTCTTGGCATTCTGGAAATTCCACAACTGTTCCCCCTTCTCCGCCTGAAACTCCAATAGCAGTGTTTCCGCGATCTCCGACTCCGGAGTGTGTGCGGAATCCAGCTGAGTATAGGGAATGTTGATGGAACCGGGGATGGTGCCCTGACGGGTGTACGAAGGGGTGCGCGAATCGATCACCAGGATGCTCATGTCCCCCTGACTGACCCGGCGCAGGTAGCCCAGCATCTCCAGCTCGCCAAGGGTCTCCACCCCCGCCGCCAGAGTCATGGGCAGGGCACAGAACGGCGGACAATCCCGGGCCGTTTTATCGAACGGCGGTTCGATCCGGTGCTCCGGATCCTGGTGTCGCAGAATGATCACCTCCCGACCATTGTGATTGACCTTGAGGTAGTCCAGTTCCTCGGAGATTTTGACCCGCAGATGCGCCAGGTCGTACAGATCCTCGCTGGGATCGGCCGCCTGCGCCGGTCCGTTGATCAGGAACACCAGCAGCGACAGGAGTGCCCGTGTCCGCCCTGGCCGGTTCGTGGACGCATGTTGAATCTGTTTCAGCATAAGGCTTTGAGTCGGTGAGGTATGTTGTATGGCCTGTTAACACAAAACCGGCAGATCGGTTCGGCCGGACCTGTTCCTACCGGTAGGTCGGGTTAGCGCAGCGTAACCCGACGCAATGCGCCCTAATCCACCCCCATTGTCGGGTTACGCTGCGCGAACCCGACCTACGACTTGTTGTTTATACCACTGCACAGGGACAGAGACATCCCGGATTCCGCTGCGCTGCATCCGGTCTACGAGCATGTCAAACCAATC
>JBNLFS010000015.1:0-2950 GCA_050305635.1 Candidatus Thiodiazotropha sp.
GGGTTAGCGCAGCGTAACCCGACATCGGCGGTGTAAATCGATGCATTCTGTCGGGTTACGCTGCGCTAACCCGACCTACAGGCTGCGGCGGATTGATACGCGAACTCAGGGTCTCGCCGGCATCCGGCGATGCTGTTGTGCCGCGGCAAACTCCTCAGGGCTCAGTCTGTCGCAGAGTTAAGGCATTTCGTATAATCTGTACGGTAACGCCGTACGTTTCGAAGGTGACTGCAATGGACACTACTACCGTAAATAAATTCAGAGATGGATTAAAATCCTTTGTTGAACAAGTTGTTAGCCGACATTCACCGCTGCGCGTAACCCGTCGGAGCGGTGCGGATTTTGTGGTGATGAGTGCAGAAGATTGGGAACGCGATCAGGAGACGCTGTACGTTCTGCAAAATACCAGCCTCATGCGCCAGATCGCTGAATCGAGCACAACCAATAAGGCGGGTAAAGGATATGCCCCCACGGAAGGACAAATGGATGAGATCCTTAGTATTTGAGGGAAAAACATGGCTTGTTTACAAAGAGTTGCGACAACGCGATAAACGTTTGCACAAAAACCTCTGCGCAATTCTGAAAGAAATGTTGCGTGATGACCCAACAACAGGATTGGGGAAGCCGGAAGCCCTTCGACATAATCTCACCGGCTTTTATTCGAGGCGAATTAGCCAAAAAGACAGGCTTATATATAGGTTTGACGAGACACATATCTATATTTTTGCCATTGGTGGTCACTACGACACTTTGTAAGCCATAGTCCGACGCTGTGCACGAAACAAGCGTCCGATGTCGGGTTACGCTGCGCTAACCCGACCTACAGGCTGCGGCGGATTGATGCGCGAACTCAGGGTCTCGCCGGCATCCTGTGACGCTGTTGTGCCGCGGCAAACTCCTCAGGGCTCAGGGCGCCATCCGCGTTCGTGTCGATTTCGCTGAAAGGCGGGGCATTTTTCAGGTTGCGCATCGGGTAACCCGCCATCAGCCGCGCCTCGATGCGCTTGCCCCGGGCCTGGTTGAACTCGTCTTCTTGAATCAGCCCGTCACCGTTGAGATCGAAGTCGGTAAATGCGGGCATCTGCCGACCCATGCCGGGTCCCATCCCCATCCCAGGTCCCATCCCCCGAGGTGTCTGGGAGTCTGCATACCCGGATGAACGTTGCTGCATACGCTGGCGCTGACCCTGTATGAACTCATCGTAGGTCAGGTTGCCGTCCGCATCCCGGTCGAAATCGCTGAAGCTGGGCGGCTGCATGCCCTGTTGTCCCGGCATGCGGGCGTTTACCGCGCGCTGCTTGTGCACGCTATCGAACTCTTCCCGGCTGATGCCGCCACTGCGATCGGTGTCGAAGGCGCTGAAGGGCAGGGGGCCCCATTGTGGCGGGGGGTTGTCGGCACTCACAGGGTTTGTGACGGTCAGGATCAGTCCGAACGCCAGGGTCAGGTTACGGGATCTCATCAGTGGGTCCTCCTTGAAAAGTCGTGGAGCGGGTATAAGGTGAGAGTCCGGGGTGGAGCAGAGGTTTCCAAGACATCCTCCCAACGGGCTGATTATAGTCCCCCCCGGATTATCGGGGGTTGATGCAGGACAGGTATCGAATCCGCATTGGACACGGGCGGAGAATATTCAGTGTTCAGGTCTTGGAATCGCACCTGATCCCTATCGGCACCGCAAATATTAGGGATTTCACTCCCTTGTCTGCTCACTCCATCCATGGCAGAGTCACTGACATGTCGCGAAGTATCCTCGTATCACTGCTGTTTTTGCTGCCAGTTCCGGGTTATGCCGTGGAGGCGGCGCCCGCCGCTTCCCCCTCCATGAGTGCGGAACAGCTGGCCCGTGAGGTCTACACGGCGGCCCATGGGGGACTGGTGCGCAACGCGGTCAGCAAGCGTCGCGGACAGGATGTGGCCCTGGTGGTGAATCGGGCGCCGACCGCAATGCGCACCGGCCAGCGCACTCCCACGGTTCAGACCTTCGACACCTTCGTCAACAACCAGCCGCAGAACCCCGAGTTCGAGTCCCTGCAGATGGCGATTCTCACCTCCGGCAAGACCAAGGGTACGGGGGTGCTGTTCACCCGTTACCGGGATGACACCCGAGGCGCTTCCATCGCGATCTGGTTGCCGGCGCTGCGCAAGATCCGACGCATCAACGAGCCCTCCCATGAGGATGTCTGGTTCGGTACCAATCTGACCTATGGGGAGCTGGTGCTGCGCACCCCGGATGACGAGGTGCATGAATTGCTGGGGGAGGGGCGGCTTGAAAAGTGCCTCGACACCATGGTGCTCGAACCTTGGGAGAAAAACCGTTATACCCTGCACCTGCCGGGACCCCAGTGTTCGCACATCGGTAAGCCGATCTATCGGCTCAAGAGCACCACCAAGTTCAAGAATTGGTGGTATGACTACCACATCAGCGAGATCGATCAGCGGACCTACGCGCTGTACCGGACCGTCTATTACAAAGACGGAGTGAAGGTGAAAAGCGTCTTCATCGACTGGCAGTCCCTGGATCAACCCGACCCGAGGATCGCCTATCCCCGCTACATCTACGCCCTGTCTCATGATGACGGCAAGGACAGCCTGGTGTACGTTCCGCGGGGAACCATTGAACTGAACGTGGACCTGGACGACGATTTCTGGTCTGAACAGACCCTGGAGCATTATGAACCCTGAGTCGTATCCGCTTCATACAGCGAGTAGCGGCGGGTCGATTGGCCTGAGCGGGATTTAGTGTAGTGTCCTATACAAATCATACATTTAGACGAGGCGTATCCTGAGTTGGCATTTAAATCGCCTACCTCGCCCTGCGGGAAGCCACTCAAGCCACGATTGCGGCGTTGCATCCCTTGGAAAGGGAATAGCCATTCCCTGCGGGCTGCGCCTTGCACTCGCGGCTTGAGTGGCTTTCTAAATGCACGATTTATATAGGACACTACACTAG
>JBNLFS010000016.1:0-16361 GCA_050305635.1 Candidatus Thiodiazotropha sp.
CCGGGCGAGTGCAAGGTCGGCATCATGCCGGCGCATATCTACGAGAAGGGGCGGATTGGCGTGATCTCCCGCTCAGGTACCCTCAACTACGAGGCGGTTGAACAGATGAGCGAGCGCGGGCTCGGCGTCTCCACCAGCATCAGCATCGGTGGTGATCCGGTCAACGGCTGCGATTTCCTGACCCTGTTGAAGCAGTTCGCCGATGATCCGGAAACCGATGCGGTGCTGATGATCGGTGAGATCGGCGGCGCTCAGGAGGTGGAGGCCGCAACCTGGGCCCGGGCGCATCTGAACAAACCCCTGATCGGCTTCATCGCGGGGGCCACCGCGCCGCCGGGCCACACCATGGGGCATGCCGGCGCGATCATCTCCGGGGAGGCGGATACGGCTCAGGCGAAGATGCGGCGCTTGGCGGAGCTGGGGGTGAGCGTCGTGCAGAATGCCGCCGAGATCGGTCTGACGATTCAGCGCGCCCTGAGTTAGGGTTGGGACCGCGAGCGTTTGGCGATCACCGCAAATCCGTCAATCAACCGGTTGCAGCGGGGGTGTAGCCGAGGACACCATTTTGCAGATGGGTTTGCTATGATCGGCGTTCAATTTCGGCTGGTTCCTGGTTTCACGACCACTCGGCCCCGGGACGGATGGGGACAAAAACTCACAAATTGCGGCTTGAGTCCTGATGCAAATAGGAGGAATATGCCGCTAATCGACCCGGTTTGCCGGCACCTTCAGTTCCGCCGGCCAGAAATTTTGCGGGTGAATGACATCACCACTGGAACGGGTTCCGTGCGATGAAAAGGCTTTTGATACTCAACAGCAAGGGAGGATGCGGTAAGACAACCATAGCAACCAATTTGGCGGGTTACTATGCGGCATCCGGCACGCCCACAGCGCTGCTCGATTACGATCCTCAGGGCTCCAGCAAGCGTTGGCTGGAGCTGCGCTCAGAAAAACTCTCCAACATCCATGGGGTGTTCGCCGCCAAGACAGTACAGGGCGGAGTAACCCGCTCCTTTGCCCAACGGGTGCCCGGTGAGACCAAGCGCATCGTGGTGGATACCCCGGCCTCGATGAAGCGTATGGAGATGATGGATATGCTGCGCAGCGCCTCGGCGGTCATCGTTCCGGTGCTCCCCTCCGCGATCGATCGTCATGTGACCGTGGATTTCCTGCGCGAACTCACCACCCTGTGCCGTCAGATGGGGATCAAAATCCCGGTCGGGATCGTCGCCAACCGGGTGCGCATCAATTCCCGGGCTTTCAAACAGTTGAAACAGACCTTCGAAGAGTTCGATATCCCCATGGTCGCCATTCTCAGGGATACTCAGAACTATGTTCATGCCGCCGAGACCGGGTGTGCCGTGGTGGAGATGGACAGTGCCGCACTGAAGAAAGACCAACAGCAGTGGGGCGCTCTGATTCACTGGCTGGAGACCGGCCAGATTCCCCCCCTGATGCCCCCTCCACCACACAAGAATCAGACCCGTCTCAGTTTCTCCTGATCATAGGCTGCATTTGGGATTGTGAGTCATTTCACACGGTTTTCCTGAGATTTGCCCCTGTTTCCAACCAATTTGGTGAATAAACCCGAAAAACCGCGAATCCCTTTTGTCCCGAAGCACCGCGGCTGGCTTAATACGCGCTTCATTTGGAATGTTGTATCAATGGAGCAGCGCCGTAGGTCGGGTTAGCGCAGCGTAACCCGACAAGAAATAGATATTTTTCCCGCCGCTCGTCGGGTTACGCTGCGCTAACCCGACCTTCTACGAATCGGACTTTTGCGACACCCTCCTTGCGGGAGAGGGAGAGCCTATAACCCGTGAGCGCAACGAACTCATCCACTCAAAACTCAAAACTTTTCAAACCATTCCGCCATTCCATGCACGGATTGGGATGAGTTCGTCAATCCGTTCGGTCAATACACGGTAATTAAGTAAAAAATTAAGAATTTCAGCCTGATGTCGATACAGCTAATAATCGGAGTGTTCAATTATTAGTGACGCAGGGATGAGCTTATCGCAAGCATGCTTTTTCAAAGGGTTGTGACTGATTTTAGAACGAATCATAAATCAAAGACTTACGCAGATATTTAAGTGAGGAAACAATGATTCGCTTGCTGTACCTATCCGGATTGTTCTTTGTGGTACTCTTTTCATTTTCCGCCGAAGCGCTGACTCTGACATGGTCGGGATGTGGTGTTGCTAAAGAGGCTTTCATGGTGGATCTTGCCGAGGCCTACAAGAAGAAAACCGGTGTCGAGATTAACATTGAGGGCGGAGGTGATACTCACGGAATCCAGAGAATCGCCAAAGGGGAGGTGGATTTCGCCGGAACCTGTCGCTTCCGGGTTGATGAGGATGGTATCTCCAAGTCCCGGATCGATTTCAGTCCCGTGGCCTGGGATGCGCTTGCGGTTGTGGTGCATAAATCGAATCCTATTGAGTCGATTACCCTGGAACAGCTTCGAGATATCTATACGGGCAAAATCAGGAACTGGTCAGAATTGGGCGGCGAGCAACGACCGCTGGAACTGCTGATTCGCAGAAGCAAAATTTCAGGTGTCGGTCATACGATCCGGAAACTGCTTTTCAATGATCATGATATGGAGTTCCAAGGCAGTGAAATCTTTAAATCCTCCGGTCCGTTAGAGATGGCGGTGGAACAGAAACCCGGCGCTATTGCCATGACAGGCATCAGTGGCGCGCGTAAGCGAGATTTTAAAATCCTCCGATTGGAGGGAAGAGAGCCCTCAGTGGAGAATATTCGCAGTGGCGAATATCTGCTCTATCGCCCACTCTACATTCTAACGAGCAAGGATAGTGATAATCTGCAGGCCGTGAAAGCGTTCATCACCTTTGCCCACAGTCGTGAGGGTAGGGATATCATTCGCAAAAACGGATGTGTCCCCTATCTCGAAGCCGTGCAGTTGAGCAACAAGCAAAGGAAACAGTGGAAAGCCTCACGGAATTTGGAATAAGCAGAGTGCTCGTCTCAGAAACTGGGTGATAACTCACAAGAATCTTCGTGAATCATCGCGGTTTTCAACGGATTTAAGACAGGTTCCCCTGCCACCTCACAAAGGCCAGTCCAGTCTCTCTTTTTTCTGAGCGATGCCCGATTTTTAGGTTATTTCACACAGTTTTCTAAGATTTACCAATGATTTGGTGAACAAATCCAAAAAACCAGGGAATCCTTTTGTCCTGCCCCGCCGCTCCTGGCGTAATACGCGCTTCGTTTGCAATGATGTAGCAATGGAGCAGTACTATGTTGAAGAGATTGAGTTGGGTTGTCTTGTTGTCTGGGTTGACCTTGTCCGTCGCACAGGCCGGTTGGGGCTATGGCGGCGGCCGTGGGAATGGTGGCGGCGGTCAGAATAGCGACAGCTCGGATCTGAGCGCGACCGAATCCCGCCAACTGGTCTTCCTTCGGGAAGAGGAGAAGGTGGCCCGGGATGTGTACGACCGACTGTATGAGATCTGGGGGATATTCGTCTTCGATAACATCTCAGATGCGGAGCAGAACCACATGGATGCGGTACTGACGCAACTGGATAAGTATGGTCTTGAGGATCCTGTCCTGCAGTCGGGCGACTTCAGCGATGCCGCCCTACAGTCACTCCACGACACGCTGCTCAACCGGGGCGCGGTCTCCCCGCTTGAAGCCTTGCAAACCGGGGCGATGATCGAGGAAGTGGATATGCAGGACATCCAGAGGATGCGGGCCAGCACCGCCCGGGACGATCTGTTCTCGCTGTACGATCGTCTGGCCTGCGGCTCGAGAAATCACCTGCGTGCGTTCGTCCGCCAGATCGAGAATCGGGGAGTGGTCTACCAGGCCCAGGCGCTCACTCAGGATGAAGTGGACGCGATCGTCGATACCCCGATGGAGCGTGGCTGCGGTCGTCGGTATTGAGATGGGATTTCAGGGGGTCCGCCCGGACCCCCTGCTTTTCGAGGCGGGTCGTCAGTTACTCAGCCGTTTGTATTTGATGCGATGCGGTTGATCCGCCTCGGCGCCGAGGCGACGTTTGCGATCCGCTTCGTAGTCTGCGTAGTTGCCTTCAAACCAGACCACTCCGGACTCGCCTTCGAAGGCCAGGATATGGGTGGCGACACGGTCCAGGAACCAGCGGTCATGGCTGATCACCACGGCACAACCGGGGAAAGTGAGCAGAGCCTCTTCCAGAGCGCGCAGGGTCTCCACATCCAGGTCGTTGGTCGGTTCGTCAAGGAGCAACAGATTGCCGCCGCTCTTCAACAGCTTGGCCAGATGCACCCGGTTGCGTTCACCGCCGGACAGATCGCCGATGCGTTTTTGCTGATCCGAGCCCTTGAAGTTGAAATGGCTGACATAGGCCCGTGATGGCATCTGGAAACGGTCCACAGTGAGGATGTCCTGTCCATCAGAGATCTCTTCCCACACGGTCTTTTTTCCATCCAGGGCGTCTCGGCTCTGATCCACATGGGCGATCTTGACCGTGTCGCCGACGCGCATCTCACCCCCATCGGGCTGCTCCTGGCCGGTGATGATGCGGAACAGGGTGGTCTTGCCTGCGCCGTTGGGACCGATGATGCCCACAATTCCGCCTTTGGGCAGATTGAAGGTGATGTCATCGTAGAGCACCCGGTCGCCGAAGGACTTCTTAAGATTCGTGGCCTCAATCACCAGGTCGCCGAGCCGGGGGCCAGGCGGGATGTAGAGTTCGTTGGTTTCGTTACGTTTCTGGAACTCCTGTGACTGCAGCTCTTCGAAACGTTGCAGGCGGGCCTTGCTCTTCGCATGACGCCCCTTGGGATTGGTGCGCACCCACTCCAGCTCGGACTTCATGGTCTTGATGTGGGCGGCCTCCTCGCGGGCCTCCTGCTCCAGGCGCTGCTCCTTCTGTTCCAGCCATGAGGAGTAGTTGCCTTCCCAGGGAATGCCGTAGCCCCGGTCGAGTTCGAGAATCCAGCCCGCCACGTTGTCGAGGAAGTAGCGGTCATGGGTGACCGCCACCACGGTGCCGGTGTATTCGTGCAGAAAGCGCTCCAGCCAGGCTACCGACTCCGCATCCAGATGGTTGGTGGGTTCGTCGAGCAGCAGCATGTCGGGCTTTTCCAGTAACAGGCGGCACAGGGCCACACGACGTCGTTCACCACCGGAAAGGGTCTTCACATCCGCGTCCCAGGGGGGTAGCCGCAGGGCGTCCGCGGCAATCTCGAGCTGCCGCTCCAGATTGTGGCCGTCGCTGGCCTGGATGATGTCCTCCAGCTTCGCCTGCTCCTTGGCCAGGGCGTCGAAGTCCGCGTCCGGTTCCGCATAGGCGGCGTAGACCTGGTCGAGGCGGGTCAGTGCCTGTTTGATCTCCGCGAGGGCGGATTCCACGTTACCGCGCACGTCGAGCGTTTCGTCAAGCTGCGGCTCCTGGGGCAGGTAGCCGACACGGATGCCTGTCTGGGGTCGGGCTTCACCCTCGATGTCGGTATCGACGCCGGCCATGATGCGCAGCAGAGTCGTTTTGCCGGCGCCGTTGAGGCCGAGCACACCGATCTTCGCGCCGGGGAAGAAGGAGAGGGAGATATCGCGAAGGATCTGTTTTTTGGGGGGGACAACCTTGCCCACCCGGTTCATGGTGTAGATGTACTGGGCCATGGATTCTTGTTTACTTCGATGGTTATGGTGCGACGGTATGCCGTTATCTTCGGTCTACCAGGGGGTTAACAGGCTGTTGAAATGCTACTCAGACGGTACGATCCTGCGTTGAAAACCGCCTCAAAATGCTTATTTACTTCAGTAAACTGTGCTTTTTCGGCGCGTTTCGCCTTGTCTCGTACGCGTCTGCGCGAATTTCAACAGCCTGTTAATCGGAGCATATCCTAACACGCCAGCCTGCCCGTCAGATAGATGACGTGACGCAGTGAGCGGGCGATTGAAAAACGTCGGGATTTTGCCTGGGGAACCCGAAATGGCGAGTCAAGATTTTGTCTTTGTGATTTTAATGTTTTCTAATGTATTGAAAATATAGGAAATATCTGTACATTTTTTCATGGCACTTTATTTGCATCTCATGGCTATGAAAACCTCGAGGGATGCATCATGGCAAAAGAACCGGCTGAAGATCTCGATCTCGGCGAAGAGAAAAAAGGCAAGTCCAAACTCATTATCATCATAGCGATCGCGGTGCTGTTGCTGGTCGGCGCTGGCGTTGGGGTGTTTTTTCTCCTCAGCGGCGGTGATGAACCGGAAGATGAATCGAAGGAGGCGTCCCAGGAAACGGTCGAAAAAGGACCGGCCCAGTATCTCGATTTCAAGCCGCCCTTCGTGGTCAACCTGCCGGGGAAACCCAGCCTGCTGCAGGTGGGGATGAGCGTGCGCGTCTACTCTGAGCCTCTGGCGGAGTTTATTCGCCACAATGACCCGATGATTCGTCATCACCTTCTCAATCTGCTCTCCTCGAAGGATGCGGCGACCCTGAAAACCCGCGAGGCCAAGGAGGCATTGCAGGCGGAGATACTGCAGGAACTCAACAAGGTGGTAAAGGAACTCAAGGGGCCCGGTGAGGTGGACGGGGTGTTCTTTACCAGTTTCGTAATGCAGTAGCGCGGAGTAAGGATTAAGTCATGAGTGCCAGTGACCTGCTTTCCCAAGAAGAGATCGATGCCCTGCTGCATGGTGTCGATAGCGGTGATGTCGCGACCGAATCGGATGCCTCCGCCGAGGGCGGTACGGTCTCCTATGACTTTACCAGTCAGGACCGGATCGTCCGCGGACGTCTGCCGACCCTGGAGATGATCAATGAACGGTTCGCCCGACTGTTTCGCACCAGCCTTTTCAACATGCTGCGCCGAACCGCGGATCTGTCGGTCTCCAGTATTCAGATGCAGAAGTTTTCCGAATTCGTGCACAGCCTGTTCGTCCCCACCAGCCTCAACATGATCCGGGTGCCGCCATTGCGCGGAAAAGGCTTGTTCGTGCTCGATCCGAAACTGGTATTCAGTGTGGTGGACAACTATTTCGGCGGGTCGGGCCGCTTCCATACCAAGATCGAGGGACGTGATTTCACCCCCACCGAGAACCGGGTCATCCAGCTGCTACTGAAGAGCGCCTTCAATGATCTCGAAGCGGCCTGGAAGCCGGTGTTCCGGGTCAATTTCGAATACAGCGGCTCGGAGGTGAACCCCCAGTTCGCGAATATCGTGAGTCCTTCGGAAGTGGTGGTGGTGACCTCTTTTCACGTGGATCTCGAGAACGGTGGCGGCGACTTCCATATCTGCATGCCCTACTCGATGGTCGAGCCGATCCGCGAACTGCTCGACGCCGGTGTACAGAGCGATCGGGGCGAGCGGGACGAGCGTTGGGAGCGATCCCTCAAGGAGGAGATCATGGGCGCCCAGGTCGAATTGAGCAGTACCCTCACCGAGGTGCAGATGTCGCTGCGCAAGCTGGCCAATCTGAAGAAGGGGGATGTGATTCCCATTGAGATGCCGGAAGAGGTCATGGTCGAGGCTGCCGATGTGCCGATTTTCAAGGCGCGCCTGGGTATCTCCGATGGAAATTACGCCTTGAAGATCAGTGACTGGATGAAAACCAACCGGCGCAAGGGATTGCGGGATTATCTGGAGATGGAAAGCCAGGCTTCGGGCGAGCAATAGGGGTTTGGAACCGCATGCTTGCAACAGATTCGATGGTCGGATCGCGTGCGGTCCGGTCTGTCCACAGAGGGTGTGAAGATGAGTGAAGATAAAGACGTCGATCCGAATGAAGCCTTGGCAGACGAATGGGCCGCGGCACTCGAGGATCAGGCAGAGGGAGAGGCGGCCGCCAAGGGAAAGACCGAGACAGCCACCTTCGACGAACTGGAGGACGAAGGTTCCGCCGGTAGCGTGAATCTGGATGCGATTCTGGATGTGCCGGTCACCATCTCGATGGAGATCGGGCGCACCAAGATCAATATCCGTAACCTGCTGCAACTCAACCAGGGTTCCGTCGTGGAGCTCGACCGGCTGGCCGGTGAACCCATGGATGTGCTGGTCAACGGCACCCTGATCGCCCAGGGCGAGGTGGTGGTGGTGAATGAGAAGTTCGGTTTGCGTCTCACCGACATCATCAGTCCCTCCGAACGGGTCAAGAGGCTGAAATGATGAAGCTCTGGCCGCTCACCGGTGTGTTTGCCAGCGGCATCGCTCTGGCGACCGAGGCGACGCAGAAACCCGTGGGCGTCAAGGTTTCGCCGATGGGCGCGGAGAGCCTGATCAGTACCTTTGGCGGCCTGATTCTGGTGCTTGCGGTGATCTTCGCCGCGGCCTGGCTGTTCAAACGCTACACTCAGTTGCCGGTTGGCGGTAAAGGTTTGGTAAGGGTGCTCGGCGGCGCCTCGGTGGGCAGCCGGGAACGGGTGGTGGTGGTAGAGGTGGACGAGACCCGTCTGGTGCTGGGCGTCTCCCCCGGGCAGGTACGCACCCTGCACACCTTCGAACCCCGCCATGAGCCCTTCCGCGCGCAGTTGGACGATGCGGTCAAGGCAGAGGAGCCACAGCCGGCTCCGGGCGGGATGGACTCATGAGAATCCTTATCCTGATTCTGTGTCTAGTGGTCAGCGGTTGGGTGCAGGCGGCTCCCGGCGTGGACGCCTTCAGCGTGACCACCGACGGGCAGGGCGGGCAGACCTACACCCTGACCATTCAGGTGCTGTTGTTCATGACGGCGCTGACCCTGCTGCCCGGGGCGCTGATGATGATGACTTCGTTTGCGCGGATCATCATTGTACTGGCGATTCTGCGTCAGGCATTGGGCACCCAGAACACCCCCTCCAACCAGATTCTCATCGGTCTGGCCCTGTTTCTGACTCTGTACATCATGATGCCGGTACTGAGCGAGGTGAACGAAGTGGCGGTGCAACCCTACCTGGCCGGCGACATCGAAATTCTGGAGGCCCTGCAGCGGGGGGCGGAACCGGTGAAGTCCTTCATGCTGGCGCAGACCCGGGAGGACGACCTGGCCCTGTTTGCGAGAATCGGCAATTTCGGCGAATTCAATGAACCTAAGGATGTGCCGTTCAGCCTGTTGCTGCCCTCGTTTGCCACCAGTGAACTCAAAACCGGGTTCCAGATCGGCTTTCTGCTGTTCATCCCCTTTCTGATCATCGACCTGGTGGTGGCCAGCATCCTCATGTCCATGGGCATGATGATGCTCTCGCCGATGATCATTTCACTGCCGTTCAAGATCATGCTGTTCGTACTGATCGACGGCTGGGCGCTGGTGTTCGGCACCCTGGCCTCGAGTTTCCAGATCTAGATGAGGGGTGAGACATGAGTCCGGATACCGTCATGAGCATCGCACAGAACACCCTGGAGCTGATCGGCCTGCTGTCCGGTATCGTGCTTCTGCCGGCGCTGATCGTAGGTCTGATCATCGCCATGTTCCAGGCGGCCACCCAGATCAACGAAATGACCTTGACCTTCATCCCGAAGTTGGTGGTTGCGGGCCTGGTGCTGATGATTGCGGGGCACTGGATGCTGCGGCTGCTGATGACCTTCTCGATCGACCTGATCGAGAGCATTCCCGAATTGCTTCACTGAACGGGCGGGATATGACCCGGTGCGACCATGAACTTCAGCGAAGCCCAACTCAACGCTCTGATTGCCACCTACTTCTGGCCCACGGTGCGGATCGGTGCCATGGTCATGGCGGCGCCCCTGTTCAGTTCCCGACAGGTGCCGGTGCGCCTGCGCCTGCTTCTGACCCTGGTGGTCAGTTTCCTGATCGCCCCCACGCTGCCCGAGATGCCGCCCCCCGATGTGCTCAGCCAGTCCGGGTTTCTGATCCTGCTGCAGCAGATCCTGATCGGCGTGTTGATGGGATTTCTGCTGCAACTGGTGTTTGGCGCACTGGTGTTTGGCGGACAGGTGATCGCCTACGGCATGGGCCTGGGTTTCGCTTCCATGGTTGATCCCGCGAATGGTGTCCAGGTACCGGTGATCTCCCAGTTCTACGTCATCTTCGCAACCCTGTTGTTTCTTATTTTCAACGGTCATCTGCTGGCCATCGAACTGGTGGCGGACAGCTTTGTCACCCTGCCGGTGGCGGTGGACGGGGTCACCCGAAACGGCATGCTGGATATCGTCGCCTGGGGCAGCCGCATGTTCGCCGGTGGGTTGATCATCGCGCTGCCGATCGTAGGTGCGATGCTGATGGTCAACCTGGGCATGGGTGTGGTGATGCGCGCCGCGCCGCAACTGAACATCTTCTCCGTGGGATTTCCGATCACCATGATGCTGGGATTCGTATTGATGTGGGTGACCGTGCCAAACGTATTCGGCGTATTCAATGAACTGCTCGATGAGGTCTTTCAGGTGATGATGCAGATCCTGAGAGTGACGAGGTGAAGCATGGCTGACAACGAAAACGGCCAGGAAAAAACAGAACAACCCTCAGCCAAACGATTGGACGATGCCAAGCGCAAGGGTCAGGTTCCGCGTTCCCGGGAACTCAACAGCATGGCGGTGACCCTCGGTGGTGTGATTGCATTGATGGTCATGAGTCGGCCGATCAGCGATCAGTTCTCGGCAATGATGAGCAGTGGTTTTCATCTGACCCGGGAGCAGATCTTCGATGTGAATGCCATGCTCAGTGGATTGGGTACGGGTATCGCCCAGGTGTTCTATGTGTTGACTCCGTTCTTTGTGTTGGTGGTGCTGGCCGCGATTTTCAGTTCGGTGGCCCTGGGGGGCTTCTCCATCAGTGGTGAGAGCATGACCCCCAAGCTGGAAAAGCTCAATCCGCTGAAAGGCCTGAAGCGCGTCTTCTCACCCCGGGGACTGGTGGAGATGCTCAAGGCGATGGCGAAATTTCTCCTCATCGGTGGCACCACGGTCCTGCTGCTCGACATGACCCTCGACGACTACCTCGCCATGCATGCCATGGATATCGCCCAGGCCCTGAGTCACATGAGCACACTGATCGGTTGGTCGGTGATTCTGCTGGCTTCGACCATGATTCTGATAGCCGCCATCGACGTACCCTTCCAGGTGTGGGATCACAAACGCCAGCTGAAGATGACCCGTCAGGAACTGCGTGATGAGATGAAAGAGACCGAGGGACGTCCCGAGATCAAGGGACGGATCCGCCAGTTGCAGCGGGAGATGGCGCACAAGCGCATGATGCAGGAAGTGCCCAAGGCCGACGTGATCGTCACCAACCCGACCCACTACGCGGTGGCCCTGAAGTACGATCCGGAAACCATGCATGCGCCGAAGCTGGTGGCCAAGGGTGCAGACCTGGTTGCGCAGAATATCCGCAAAGTGGCGCAGGAGGCGAACGTGCAGGTGGTCGAATCACCGGCCCTGGCGCGCGCCATCTATTTCCATACCGAAATCAACACCTTCATACCCGCAGGACTCTACCTGGCGGTGGCCCGCCTGCTGGCCTATGTGTTCCAGCTGCGGACCTATCGGACCGAAGGCGGGGTGTATCCCGAGATGCCGGAAAACCTGTTTGTTCCGGAAGAGTATCAACATGAGTAATTTTGAATGGTTAATTTTGAATTTTGAATTGCGGTGTTTGCTTCGCTCACGCTGGATATTTGATAAGTCGTGCGCGCAGCGCACTCATCTAATTAAAAATTCAAAATTAACCATTCAAAATTAAAAAATAGCCGAAGGCAAAACAATGGACAGCGCACTCATCCTCAACAACGTAAAACAGCTTGGCGCCCGTGGGCTCGGTGCGCCCCTGGTGCTGGTGATGCTCCTGTCCATGCTGGTGATTCCGCTGCCGCCGATCGCCCTGGACATGTTCTTTACCTTCAATATCACGCTCTCCCTGGTGGTGATGCTGGTGGTGGTCTACACCCGGCGTCCTCTGGAATTCTCGGTGTTTCCCAGCATGCTGCTGATCGCCACCTTGCTGCGCCTGGCCCTGAACGTGGCCTCCACCCGGGTGGTGCTGCTGGAAGGGCATACCGGCGGTGATGCGGCGGGTAAGGTGATCGAGGCCTTTGGCGCTTTCGTCATCGGCGGTAACTACGCGGTCGGTCTGGTGGTGTTCCTGATCCTGGTGATCATCAACTTCGTGGTGGTCACCAAGGGCGCGGGGCGTGTCTCCGAGGTGAGCGCCCGGTTCACCCTGGACGCCATGCCCGGCAAGCAGATGGCCATCGACGCGGATCTCAACTCCGGACTGATCGACCAGGACGAGGCGCGCGCCCGCCGCGAGGATGTGGCCCGGGAGGCGGACTTCTACGGAGCCATGGACGGCGCCAGCAAATTCGTTCGCGGCGACGCCATCGCCGGTATCCTGATTCTGTTCATCAACATCATCGGCGGGCTTGCGATCGGCATGTCCCAGCACGGTCTCGACTTCAGTACCGCGCTGCAGAACTACGTCCTGCTGACCATCGGTGACGGCCTGGTGGCGCAGATTCCCTCCCTGTTGCTGTCCACCTCGGCGGCGATCATTGTCACCCGGGTGGCAAGCAGTCAGGACGTGGGCGGACAGATCATGAGTCAGCTGTTCAACAGCCCCAAGGCCCTGGCGGTGACCGCCGCGGTGCTGTTCCTCATGGGCGTGATTCCGGGGATGCCCAATTTCGCCTTCCTGACGTTGGCCGCCGCCGCTGCCGGAGGCGCCTGGATGATCTGGCAGCGCCAGATGCAACCGGCGGAACCGACGGTGATCGAAGAGCCGGTCGAGCAGCCGGAGCATCGGGACCTGAGCTGGGACGATGTCCAGCCGGTGGACCTGATCGGGCTCGAGGTTGGTTACCGCCTGATTCCCCTGGTGGACCGCAACCAGGGCGGTCAGCTGATGAATCGGATCAAGGGGGTACGGCGCAAGCTCTCCCAGGAACTGGGCTTTCTGATTCCATCGGTGCATATTCGAGATAACCTGGACCTGTCGCCCAACACCTACCGCATCTCCCTGAACGGGGTGGCCGCCGCCGAGGCGGAGATCTATCCGGATCGGGAACTGGCGATCAATCCGGGTCAGGTGTTCGGGACGCTGCCGGGCACCCCGACCAAGGATCCGACCTTTGGTCTGGACGCGGTTTGGATCGATCCCGAGCAGAAGGATCACGCCCAGACCCTGGGTTATACCGTGGTGGATGTGAGCACCGTGGTGGCCACTCATCTCAGCGAGATTCTGCAGAACCAGGCCAATGAACTGCTCGGTCATGAAGAGACCCAGCAGCTCCTGGATATGCTGGCGCGCAGTGCGCCCAAACTGGTGGAGGATCTGGTGCCCAAGAGTCTCTCCCTGAGCGTGGTGACCCGGATCCTGCAGAACCTGCTGACGGAGCATGTGCCGATCCGGGATTTCCGCACCATTGCGGAAACCCTGGCCGAACAGTCCCATCGGACGCAGGATCCCGGCGCCCTGACCGCGGCGGTGCGCGTGGCCCTGTCCCGAGGCATCGTGCAGCAACTCATCGGCACTACCGGGGAGATCCCGGTGGCGGTGCTCGATCCTGCCCTGGAACAACTGCTGCAACGTACCCTGCAGGCCTCGGAAGAGGGTCAGGCTGGCTTCGAGCCGGGTCTGGCCGAACGCCTGCAGACCGCGCTGGCGCAGACTCACGAGGCCATGGAGTCGAGAGGGCAGCAGAGCGTACTGCTGGTGGCGGCCCCGATCCGTTCCTGGATGGCCCGCTTCGCCAAGCATGCGGCGCCGGGGATGAATATCCTGTCTTATAACGAGGTGCCGGACAATCGCCAGATCAAGGTGGTGTCGACGATTGGCGGGGGGAACTGATGGGGTTGTTAGTTTTGAATTTTGAATTTTGAGTTTTGAGTTGTGGTGTTCGCTGTGCTCACGTCGTTATGAGCCGCCTTGTTCCCACGCTCCGCGTGGGAACGCATATCATGGGTGGAATCACTGATCGGGTTCGTCAGGGTGATCAACGTCGGGTATGCATTCCCACGCAGAGCGTGGGAACGAGAAAAATGTACAAATACTGCGTAATCAACCCGGTACCATCCCGTCTATACTAGCCACATGCGGACGCGATGCCGGAAATAACAACAGATTTGCCGATCGCGGGACATTCAATACGAGTATTGTCTCGTGGCGCACCTCCTTACCCGTCCGCGCACACCCAGAGGTCACGTGAATGAAAGAAAAAAAGCTCAAACCCGATAAAAAGAAGGCAACAAAAGTCAAGGTCGTCAATGACAGCCTGAACGTGGGCGTCACCGCCAAGCCCTGTCTGGTCACCCTGTTTGAAGCGCGGGAGGTCTCTCCCGGCAGTACACTCATCGGCCCGTTGGGTGGGATCGACCTGACCGGTTACGGGGAATACCGACTTACCCTGCATCTGGCCGGTACCGCCGGCACCCCGTTCAGTATCTCTGAAGTGTGCGGTCCCGCCGGATCCATCGACCAGGTCAGGTTCGACGTCGGCAGTGGGGTGATCGGGCCGAAGGGGACATTGAACTACCGAGCCCGTTTCGACATCTTCAGCCCGAGGAATTTGTTCATTCAGATCCGCAACGAAGGCAAAGAACCCTGCCAGGTAGACGGCACCCTGTACGCCGTGCAGTAAGTTTGTTCCCATAACCCGATCGTTGTGACCGGGTTTTGGCGGCCAAAACTGGCTAGGATTTTTTGAGAGGGGAGGGATGGCGGACGCTCCTCTGCGGGATGTGTGTCGATTCCTATCGGCGTTAGTCGGTCCTCTGCCGGTTCCTTGGCGGGGCCGCTTCCAAGGAGTCAATTGCCCGGCATTCAGTGATTGAAGGGTATCCGGATTGATTCTGTGTCAGATACTTATCTTGTTGTTATAAAACAATAAAAAATCTTACTCACTATCCGTATTCAGACTGGAACATTTATTGCATTCCCCTATTTGAGATTCTGTGATCGGGTTGTTCCGGAGCGTTTGGGCGTTTCAGGTCAAAGGACCGACACGGCAGTGACCTCAGGGTGTACTGAACTGACAGGCTGACAGGTGAAGGTCCTCAGCGGACCGGAGCCGGAGAGTTACGGATTATGAAGATTCGACGTTTTTTTGCCTCTGACATGCGCCAGGCGCTTCGCCAGGTCAGAGATGCCCTGGGGGCGGATGCCGTCATTCTCTCCAACAAGACGGTGGAAGGGGGTGTCGAACTGGTCGCGGCCATCGATTATGACGAGTCGGCGTTCACCAGCAGCACTCCGACCCCGATCGACACACCCATGCCCAAACCAAAGGCTGCCCGGACACCCGGCTCGATTGCCGCATCTTCCTATACCGCAGTTCGTGAAGCGGAGCCGGATGCCGATCCTGAGATTCCCGCCCGTAAACCGGCGGCCTTCGAGCCCAAGACGGAAAAGCGCCGGGTGGAATGGAGCCAGGATCCGATCCTGCGGGAGATGCGCCAGGAGATGCAGGCCCTGCGCCGCATGATGGAGAACGAACTCTCTGAGTTGACCTGGCGCGATCTGGGACAACGCCGTCCACAGACCCAGGAGCTGATGCGCCAGTTGATGGGACTTGGGCTGGATGCCGCCCATTGCCGCGAGCTGGCTTACCGGGTGGAGGACGCCGAGTCCCTGGATCAGGCCTGGCAGCAGGCCCTGAATCATCTCTGCCGGGAGCTGCCGGTGGTCGAAGACGATCTGATCTCCCGGGGCGGGGTGTTTGCCCTGATCGGACCGACCGGGGTGGGGAAGACCACCACCATCGCAAAACTCGCCGCCAAATTTTGCCTGCGCCACGGTAATCGTCACCTGGCCCTGATCTCGGCGGACAGCTACCGTATCGGCGCCCAGGAACAGTTGCAGAACTACGGGCGGATTCTCGACGTCCCGGTACGTAGCGTAACCTCCACCGACGAACTCAACAGCGCCCTGCATGCGTTTGCGGAGAAACGCCTGGTGCTGATCGATACCGCGGGCATGGGCCAGCGGGACATCAAGCTTACCCAGCGCCTGGCCTTGCTGAGCCATGGCAACCACCCGGTCCGGCCGCTGCTGACCCTCTCCGCCACCACTCAGCGCAGTGCCCTGAGTCACGCCATCCGTGCCTTCAGCCAGGTCAACCCGGTGGCGGTGGTGCTGACCAAGATGGACGAGACCGCCTGCCTGGGCGGGGCCCTGTCGGCGCTGCTGGAATCCGGACTGCCTCTGGCGTATACCACCGATGGACAGCGAGTACCGGAAGATCTGCGCCAGGCTCGGGCTGATACGGTCGCGCGCCTGGCGGTGGAGATGACCCAACAGGACGAGACACCGGATGAGGAGTATCTGGCGATGGCCTTTGGAGGAACGAGTGAACACGCCCATGTCTGAACATTTTGAAGACCAGGCCACCGGCCTGCGCCGCATGATTCATCCGGAGCCGATGCAAGTGATCGCCGTTACCGGTGGAAAGGAAGGCGTTGGCAAGACCAATATCTCCGCCAACC
>JBNLFS010000017.1:0-37341 GCA_050305635.1 Candidatus Thiodiazotropha sp.
GTGATGGAGGCCCCGGATGCCATTCTTCTAGCCCTGGCCGACGGCATGGGGGGCCATCCCAAAGGCGAAATGGCGGCGCAGATCCTCATGGACAATGCCCGCAAGGCGTTTCTCACCAGTCGTAAGCCGATCAGCAATCCGAGATTCTTCCTCTCGGGACTGATGGAGATGACCCACCAGCAGATCCGCGCCTACGGAGATCGCCAGACCCCGCCCATCGAACCCCGCACCACCGGCGTACTCTGCCTGGTGCAGGAGGATCAGGCCTACTGGGCGCACATCGGCGACAGTCGGCTCTACATCATGCGCGAAGGGGTCATTCACCTGCGCACCGACGATCACTCCTACGTGGAGCACCTGAGACAGCAGGGTCTGATCTCTGCCGCCCAGGTGCAGACCCACAAATTTCGCAACTACGTCACCCGCTGCCTGGGCGGCAACAACAATCGCCCGGTGGCCGAACTCAGTGGTCCCCACGACCTGCAGGAAGGGGACGTGGTGTTGCTCTGCAGTGACGGTTTCTGGGGACCGCTTCAGGAACGCCCCCTGGTGGAAACCATCTACAAGAAACCGCAACCCCTGCTCAACTGCGTCACCGAACTGGCCCAACGGGCGGAAACCACCAGCAGCCCGGAAAGCGACAATGTCACCGTGGTGGCGCTGCGCTGGCGGGACAGCAGCATGAAGCTGGAACCCGCCGACTTCAGCATGTCCCTCGCCAAGGGGCGCAAGGGTCCGCTGGAGCCGCCCCAGGAACGCATCGACGTGAATCAGGCCATCGACGACCTGAGACGCATGGTCAACGACCTGGACGAGGACTGAACCGCTCCATCAATCCCCGTCGGTACCGGCCGATCAGGATCCCGTGGATTCCGTATTCACCGCACCTGTCGAGACCGTTCCGGTCTGAACGACCAGAATACTGCCCAAGGCCTGTTCGATGGCGCTTCTTGCCCCGGTCGTGTCCTGTTTGGCCAGAGCCTTCTGCGCCAGCTCGAGTTGCTGATTGAGCGTAATGATCGGCAGGTAGACCCGGGTCAGGGTCAGCTGATCGACCACATCGTCAATCTGTTTCGCCGCCTGCTTGCCATCGCCTCCCTTGGCCAGGCTCGCGGCCTGCTGCACACCGCTGCGCAGGGAGCCGGCCATCCTCGGTGAGATCAGCGCCAGGTCATCGATGCTCGAGTAGACCGGCGCCAGAGTCTGCAGAAAATCGTGGGTCGCCCCCTCTTTAAGCTGCCCTTTGGCATTCAGCAGTTTGTCCTTCATCACCACATAGGGCATCTGTCGTTCGATGCCCTGGGCGATCTGCCGGGCGTACTCGAGATTATGCTGAGCCAGAACCACTTCACCATCATTGGCCAACAGGGCCTGGTCGGCGCGCTCGAGTACATCGATCAACGCCTGGCCGCTGCGCGCCACCTTCTGTGCGATCACCGGATCGGTCCAGCCCATGTAGTGGGTCGCACTCTGTTGCAGTTGCTCCTGCCCGGCCGTGCCGGTACTACCGGAGGTCGCCGCGAGGATCGGAGCGGATCCCAGGGAGAGAGCCAGCATCAGTGCGACGGCCAGCCGGGTGGGTTTGTGCTGTTTCGTATATGGGGTCTTGCGGGTCATGATTCGTCTCCTTCGATTTGAGGGGTTACCACCGTTCACAACCACGGTTCTGCATAGCCCATGCCATGACTGAGCAAATCCGGAAAAACACATCCGATGCAGCCTGGGAAGGGGGTGAACCCCACGAAAAGGGAGAGACAGGCGGGGATTTCGGGGGATATGGGCCATCGCCCCTGGTTGACCTCAGCCAGGGGTTGATCGGGCTAAGCTGCTGCGGGTGAATCCGATGGATCCTGCCCGGTGCGTTAGAGACTCTTGGCCGAAAAGGTGTCGCAGGCCTTGATCTCGCCCTTTTCAAAGCCGAGATGAAACCATTTGACCCGCTGCGCCGAGCTGCCATGGGTGAAGGAATCGGGACTTACCAGACCGCCGGACTGTTTCTGCAAACGGTCGTCACCGATGGCGCTGGCCGCGTTCAACCCCTCCTGGATGTCCCCGGACTCCAGCAGCTGGCGGGAACGGTCTGCATTATGCGCCCAGATTCCGGCGAAGCAGTCCGCCTGCAGCTCCTGGCGCACCGAGAGCTTGTTGCGTCCCACCTCGTCGAGGGAGGACTGGGCCTTGCGCACTTTGCTGGAGATCCCGAGCAGATTCTGCACATGGTGGCCGACCTCGTGGGCGATCACATAGGCCTGGGCAAAATCCCCCGGCGCTTTGAAACGCTGCTTCAGATCGTCATAGAACTGCAGGTCGATATAGACTTTGTTGTCCCCCGGGCAGTAGAAGGGACCCATGGCGGCCTGGCCGAATCCGCAGGCGGTGCGGGTAGCGCCGCGAAACAGCACCAGTTTCGGTTCTTCATATTGGGCGCCCATCTCGCGGAACAGCGGATGCCAGGTCTGTTCGGTGTCCGCCAGGACCACCGAGACGAACTCCACCAGCTCCTTCTCCTGGGCCGACTGCTGCAGGGGCTTGCCGCTCTCCTGGGGCGGCGGCGCGCCGCCGCTGAGCATGTTGCCCAGATTGCCGCTGAGCAGACCGTAGGCGCCGATCGCCAGAACCGCGATCAATCCCCCTTTGAATCCGAACAGCTTGAACACCATGGGTAACAGATTGAGCAGACCGCCGCCTCCGCCCACGCCCAGGGACGAGGGCGATGACATGCCCCGACGGTCCTCGATGTTGTCGCTCTGCCGTTGCCCCCGCCATTTCATGTTCTTTTCCTCAGTCGCCCTTCAGCACCTTGGATACCAGGGCCACCAGCCCGTCGCCACCCTGGTTCTGCAGATAGGAGAGCACCACCGGCATGAATTTACCGACCATGCCCATGTCCAGGTCGAGTTTCGAAAACCCCTCCGCCAGGGAGGCGAGACTGCCCAGATTGCCCGCCCCCATGGCCGAGGCCACACCACCCAGCAGTCCACCCAGCCCGCCACCGCTGCTCGGCGCCGCCTTGATCAGACCTTCCACCCCGGGAACGGCCTGGGAGACCTGGCCGAAATCGGCGGATGAAAGCTGCTCCTTGAGCAGCCCGAAGATCAGGCCCGCACCGCCCTCCGCCTGCTGTTTGTCCACACCGGTGGCGGTGACCAGTTGCTGAATCAGTTCCATCATCGCAGATTCCTCCTCTTGTGACCGATGCGATGGCGCGTATCCCGGACGGCCTCAAGGCCGACATCTCCCGACCTGACCGGGTTGCGAAAGGGGCCCTGTCTTGATGCCCCGCAGATTAACGATTATGGTGCCGTGTCAGTGATACGCTTGTGTTGCAGGATCCGAGTCTACCCCAAAAGCAGCCGGCTCACAGCAGGACAAATCAAAACCCTTGTGAACCCACAAACAGGAAGCAGAACCATGCCAGACAATCAGATCGTGCTCGGCGGCAACGGAGACCGGCAGATCCTGTTAAACGCCGGAATGGCCAACCGCCACGGCCTGATCACCGGCGCCACCGGCACCGGTAAGACGGTCACCCTGCAGGTACTGGCCGAATCCTTCTCCCGGCTCGGGGTTCCGGTGTTCACCGCGGACGTCAAGGGTGACCTCTCGGGACTGGCCGGCAGCGGCAAGGAGCACCCGAAGATCGCTGAGCGGTTGGAATATATCCATATCGAATCACACAATTTCGAACCCTGCCCGGTGCTGTTCTGGGACGTGTTCGGCAAACAGGGGCACCCGGTACGCACCACCATCTCGGAGATGGGGCCGACCCTGTTGGCGAACCTGCTGGAGTTGAACGAAACCCAGGAAGGGGTCCTGCAGATCGCCTTCAGCCTGGCGGATGACGAGGGGCTGTTGCTGCTCGACCTCAAGGACCTGCGCGCCATGCTGAACTGGGTGGCGGACAATGCGGAAACCCTCGAGCGCGCCTACGGCCGGGTCTCCCGGCAGAGCGTGACCGCGATCCTGCGCCGCCTGTTGGTACTGGAAGAGGCCGGGGGCGAGAGCTTTTTCGGCGAGCCCGCAATCCGCATCCAGGACCTGATGCAGAACGACTTCTCCGGGCGCGGCGTGGTCAGCATTCTGGACGCCACGACCCTCTACCACTCGCCCCGGATCTACGCCACCTTCCTGCTCTGGCTGCTCTCGGAGCTGATGGAGGAGCTCCCGGAGCGGGGCGATGCCGACCTGCCGAAACTGGTGTTTTTCTTCGACGAGGCGCACCTGTTGTTCAGCAACGCCCCCAAGGCCCTGCTGGAGAAGATCACCCAGGTGGTGCGTCTGATCCGCTCCAAGGGCGTGGGGGTGTTCTTCATCACCCAGTATCCCAACGATGTGCCCGACCAGGTGATCGGCCAGCTGGGCAACCGCATCCAGCATGCCCTGCGCGCCTTCACCCCCCGGGACCGTAAGGCGCTGAAGGCCGCCGCCGAGACCTTCCGGGAAAACCCCGCTTTCAATACCGAGGAGGCCATCGGCAGCCTGGGTGTGGGCGAAGCGCTGGTCTCGACCCTGGACGCCAAGGGAGTGCCGAGCATGGTGGAGAAGACCCTCATGGCCCCACCCCGCTCCCAATTCGGTCCCATCAGCGAGGAGCAGCGCAAGAGCCTGATCGAACGCTCACCGCTGAGATCCACCTATACGGAAACCGTGGACCGGGAATCCGCCTACGAGCTGTTGAAGAAGCGGGAAGCGGAGCTGCTCAAACGTCGCGAGGAGCAGGCCCAGGAGGCGGCGGAAGCGAAAAGCGCCGGGAAAGGCCGCAGCGCGAACCGCCAGAGTGTCGGCGAGGCATTCGCGAAATCCATCGCTCGGGCCATCGGTTCCAACCTGGGCCGCCAGATCATCCGCGGGATACTCGGCTCGATTATGAAATCCAAGCGCTGACCCGACCCCCACCAGGGATCGAATACCTCGGTTTCAACACACCATCCTGAGTATGCCGATGCCGGTTCCGGCTCGACAGTCTCAAAGGCGCTACCGATGTGTGGTTTTCAGTGCCCATGGGCTGCGGCAGAATAGCGACGGTGAGAACCCGGGGCCCACTCCCCGAAACCCAGCCTCCAAACCGCGACAGGTCACTGCCATGTCACAATCCGCACCCTTGATTAAACTGATGTTTCTCCTGATGTTACCGTTCGCTTTGGTCCCGGCCCATGCGGATCGAGGTCCGGCGGTGCCGGACTACCCCGCCGAGCAGGTAGCCGAGGGTGTCTTTGTGATCCACGGTCCGCTGGGGGTGCCCTCCGTGGAGAACCAGGGTTTTATGAATAATCCGGCCTTCGTCATCGGCCGGGACGGGGTGGTGATCATCGACCCGGGCTCCAGCGTGCAGACCGGGGAGATGGTCCTGCGTCAGCTGCGGACCAAAACCGACCTGCCCGTGGTCGCAGTGTTCAACACCCATATCCATGGGGATCACTGGTTGGCCAACCAGGCGATACATGAAGCCTACCCCGATGCCCCCATCTTCGGCCACGAGGAGATGCACCGCCAGGTGGCCGCGGGTGAGGGCCGGGCGTTTCTCGCCACCCTGATGCGCATGACCGATGGGGCCGTGACCGGCACCGAAGAGGTACCCCCCGACCGCAAGACGGCCCACGCCGATCAGCTGACATTTGCGGGCATCACCCTGCGCATCCACTTTGAACCGAAGGCCCACAGCCGCAGTGACATCATGATCGAACTGCCACAGCGAAAACTCATCTTTCTCGGTGACAACGCCATGAGTAAACGGCTCGGACAGATGGACAGCGCTACCTTCAAAGGCAACATCGCCGCCCTCGACATGGCCCTGCAGACCGACGCCGAGATCTTCGTTCCGGGCCACGGACGGACGGGTGGACGGGAAGTGGCGGAGATCTACCGCGGCTACCTGAGCGGACTGAAGTCACAGGTGGCCCACTTCTTCGAGGCGGGTCTGAGCGATTTCGAAATGAAGGAACCGGTGATCGAGGCCCTGGCCCCCTACCGGGAGTGGGTCGATTTCGAGCGCAACGTGGGCCGTCACATCAGCCTCGCCTACCTGGAAGTCGAGGCTGAGATGTTTTAAAGATACCGTGACCTGTGGCGTCTTATCCGAAGCATGGACCAATGCCATTCCGGCTTCCGGACCCACAACAGAGATTCACTCCAGACACCTTGCAACACAGTGTTCCAGAGTCTTCAGTAGCCGCTGAAGTTACCAATAGGTGAGCGCCAAGCGTGCGATTTTCGCAGTCAGTGCTTCAGATTCAACGTGATCCGCTGAACTCACTGAGACGACTGTGTCGTTGTGCTTAACCCAGAGGGTACGCTCACCCATGCTGGCCTGGGTGAACGCCGCATCTCCAAGGCCGGAAATTTCCTTGCGCTTGGGCGATGCAAGACTGCGCTGATATCCCCAGGTCGAGGCATCCCAAACCTGAACATTGACCGCCCATCCGACAGGACGGCCAGACCGCGAAATCGTTTTGAAGCGGTATGAACAGTCACTGCGGTCATCGGTATGGGTCTTTGTCCCCATCGGGTCGGTGCCGCCGACGGTTGCGAGTATGGCGTCAATGGGCATCGCAGCACAGACATCGGTCGATGGGTGAGCGGAAGCCGATCGGGTTTTAAGTGCTGCGGGGGTCGCGTCGGCATCACCCTCGTCGAGTGCGCCCGTCTGAGACTTGGAGGATTCATTGCACGCCAGAAGAATCATCGCAAGAACCACAAAGACGGCCCCAACGAGATCCACTAATCGTTCATGCCACATGCCGATCTCCTTTTCTACATAGACATTCAACCTCGAAACAACCGATAACCTAATTTAATGGATGTCACTACGCGAATCTGTGAAGTTTGAGATGACCGAAGTGTGCAGTTTTCACAGCAATTGCCATTTGAACTTCGATACTATTCCAGGTTGCGAAAGAACGCATGGGGACACCCGCTGCGGATATCCCCTGTCCGGAGACAACACCGATCGTGTTGCCTAATGCCTGTTCACAGGAAGACCATGATGGCCAAGATGGCCGAAGACCCGACGACAGCGGTTTCCGATATCGGCAATCAGGCCTGCGGGGACCAAGTTACCGGAGTGACGGCATTGGCGGCAACAAAACACCAGCCGCGCGCGTCCATACCCGGTCGATACAACCCGATTCGACAGGGGAGGAGCCGATGCGGGATCAGACAAAAGCCCTGGCTAACATGACACAGCAAAGACTTAGCTGACCCGCCCGCTTGCCGGTTGGCGAAATACGCCCGGAGGCGCACCAATCTATTTAAAGCGCAGAGCGGGACGGCATCTCAGGCTCGTCCCGCAGGTCGAGGCTGAGATCTCCTGAGAGGCAACCGGCATCATGTCCATATCAATGCTGCCGGGATACGCTCACCGGCTCCGCATCACCCAGCAGACGGGTGAAACCCGTCCCCGACACCTTGATCAGGTGTTCATGATCTCCGCACTCGAAGAAGATCTCCGACTGTTTGAGCAGATCGCCGTCCACCAGGGTGATCATGCGGTAGGCGGCACCCAGGGGCGGAATGGCCCCGCCCTCGCAGTCGGGGAACAGACTGACCAGCTCGGGCTCCGTCGCCAGTCCGACCTCCGCGCCCAGCAACTGGTGCAACTTGCCGAGATGCACCCGGTAGTCGGAGGGCACGACCACCATCAGGTAGTCGTCACCCTGCTTGACGATCACCGCCTTGGCCAGATGGTCGGAGTCGATATGCGCGGCACCCGCGCTCTCCATGCTGGAGCGGGTGTGGCGATGGCTGATCACTTCGTAGGGAATCGCACGTTGATCCAGAAAGGACCGGACGGTTTGGGACATACTCATGGCGCACCTCCGTAATGGGGTTGGGTCAATCGCCACTGCATTGAACGGTATGGGGCTCAAGCACGAATGGTCAGAGTCTCGGCCCGCGGGTATGGACGGTCCGACGACGGGCACCGGCATGACAGCGAGTTCCTTTCGGGGACTCAATTCACAGTTTAGTTCAAGTCGAAGCTGCAATCGCTGCTCTATTTGCCACGGTTTTTGTGACTTTTCGCAGTCAGGCGGGACATAGGCATGAAACGGGAAGGGAAACGGCCCCCTGGGCTGACATGACTGCGCCGTTACCGCATAATACCGCCCCCAAAACCCCTTACGGTAAGAATCTGCACGGATGATCCGGATCTTCATTTGCAGTCCGGAATCCCGGCCATTCATGCCATTCCGCAACCAGGAGCCCTTCCACCCATGAGACCCTCAGGACGCCAACCCGACGAACTTCGCCCGATCCGCATCACCCGCGGCTTCACCAAGCATGCGGAGGGTTCGGTACTGGTCTGTTTCGGCGACACCCAGGTAATCTGCACCGCCAGTATCGAGGAGTCGGTGCCGCGTTTCCTCAAGGGCGCCGGTCAGGGCTGGATCACCGCGGAATACGGCATGCTGCCCCGCTCCACCACCGACCGCATGGGCCGGGAGGCGGCGCGGGGCAAACAGGGGGGACGCACCCTGGAGATCCAACGCCTGATCGGCCGTTCACTGCGCGCCGCGGTGGATCTCAAAGCTCTGGGCGAACGCACCATCACTCTGGACTGCGATGTGATTCAGGCCGATGGGGGCACTCGCACCGCCTCGATCACCGGCGCCTGCGTGGCCCTGGTGGATGCCCTGGAACACCTGCGCACGCAGGGACTGCTGAGCCAGAGCCCGCTGCTCAACATGGTGGCCTCGGTATCGGTCGGGGTGTACAACGGCACCCCGGTGCTGGACCTGGATTATGCGGAGGACTCCAACGCGGAGACCGACATGAACGTGGTGATGAACGACCAGTCGGGCTTCATCGAGGTTCAAGGCACCGCGGAGGGCCAGGCCTACAGCCGTGCCGAACTGGACGCCATGCTCGATCTGGCCCATCAGGGGATTCAGCAGCTCTGCAGGATCCAGCGGGAAGCCCTGGCGGACTGAACAACAGACACACCACACTCAAATCGAAGGTAGATCGACATGACGGGACATCACGCAGGCGAAAAGATCGTATTGGCGAGCAACAATGCGGGCAAGGTCCGGGAGATCAATCAACTGCTGTCCCGGGAACAGATCACGGTGGTGCCGCAGAAAGAGTTCGACATTCCGGATGCCGTGGAAGACGGCCTGAGCTTTGTGGAGAACGCCATCAAGAAGGCCCGTCACGCTTCCCGGCTCAGCGGCCTGCCGGCGATCGCCGACGACTCGGGCATCGAGGTGGACGCCCTGAACGGCGCACCGGGCATCTACTCCGCCCGTTTCGCCGGAGCGGACGCCAGCGATGAGGCCAACCTGCAGAAACTGCTGGCCGATCTCGCCCAGGTCCCGGAGTCCGAGCGCAGCGCCCGTTTCCAGTGCCTGATGGTCTACATGCGCCATGCGGAAGATCCGACCCCGATCATCTGCCAGGGTACCTGGGAGGGCCGCATCCTGTTCGAACCCGCCGGTGAGAACGGCTTTGGTTACGATCCGGTGTTTTATGTTCCCACCCATGACTGCAGTTCCGCGCAGCTCGACCCGGAAACCAAGAACAGCCTGAGTCACCGGGGGCAGGCGTTACAGAAACTTTTGCGCGCACTCTCTGAATGACCACACACAATGAGTCGCCGGGTTAGCGAAGCGTAACCTGACATCTACCCGTTGTTTGTCGGGTTACGCTCCGCTAACCCGACCTACACACTGCCCAGGGCGATCCGACCGGATGTCCGGCCGGTCGAGACCAGACCGGCGATGCAGGCGAACCCGCCCCCACCCAACGGCACAAACCCTCTCACTCAGTTGTAGACAAGGTCCGGCAGCCAGGTCGCCAGGCTCGGCCAATAGGCGAGCAGACCCAGCATCAGCAGCTGTATCGCAATGAAGGGCGCGACACCTCGGTAGATCGCGGTGGTGCGCACCTCCGCGGGGGCCACCCCGCGCAGGTAGAAGAGTGCGAAGCCAAAAGGCGGAGTGAGAAACGAGGGCTGCAGGTTGATCGCGATCATCACCCCCAGCCATACCGGATCGAGCCCCATGCCGAGCAGGATCGGCCCAACGATCGGCACCACCACGAAGGTGATCTCGATGAAGTCGAGGATAAAGCCGAGCAGAAACATCACCAGCATCACAACGATCATCGCGCCGACCACCCCGCCGGGCAGATCGGTGAGCAGCTCGGTCACCACCTCGTCGCCGCCGAATCCCCGGAACACCAGGGAGAACAGGGACGCGCCGATGAAGATCAGGAATACCATACTGGTCACCCGGGTGGTGCCGGTGACGACCTCCTTGAGGGTCTTGAGGTTGAGTTGACCCTGGCTCAGGGCCAGCAGCATGGCGCCCACCGCACCCACCGAGGCGGCTTCGGTTGGGGTAGCCAGGCCGCCGAGAATCGACCCGAGCACCGCGACGATGAGCAGCAGGGGCGGAGCCAGAACCTTCAGCACCTTACCCCAGAGCTCCCCCGCTTCCCCTCGCTCATCACGGGGTATGGCGGGGACCTTTTGCGGTTTGAACAGGGCGATCAGGACGATGTAGACCAGATAGAGCGCCACCAGCAGCAAGCCGGGCAGCAGGGCGCCGACGAACAGATCCCCCACCGAGACGGTGTCGGGGGAGAAGATCCCCATGTCGAGCTGGGCCTGCTGATAGGCCGCGGAGAGCACGTCCCCGAGCAGCACCAGGATGATCGAGGGAGGGATGATCTGCCCCAGGGTGCCCGCGGCGCAGATCACCCCGCAGGAGAGCGCGGGATCGTAGTTGCGCTTGAGCATGGTGGGCAGGGAGAGCAGCCCCATGGTGACCACGGTGGCGCCGACGATCCCGGTACTGGCCGCCAGCAGCATCCCGACCAGGGTCACCGAGATGCCCAGACCGCCCCGCAGAGCGCCGAACAGGCTGGCCATGGTGTCGAGCAGGTTCTCCGCCACCCGGGAGCGTTCCAGCATGATGCCCATGAATACGAACAGGGGTACCGCGATCAGGGTCTCATTGGTCATGATGCCGTAGAGCCGATTCGGCAGCGCGTGCAGAAAGGCGGCATCGAAATATCCCCCGAGTTCGCCGAACCAGGCAAACACCAGCGCTGTGCCGCCCAAGGAAAAGGCCACTGGATAGCCCATCAGCAGGACCAGGCAGACACACAGAAACAGCAGCAGGGGCAGGAATTCGGCCATCAGGAGACCTCGTCCGGATTGGCCGGTGGAGGTTCTCCGATCAGCCTGTCCAGACAGCGCAGGGCCAGGGACAATCCCTGCAGCAGGAGCAGCACCGCCATCACCAGGATCAGGCTTTTCAGAAGATAGACGGCCTCGAGTCCGCCGGCCTCACGGGAGCCCTCGTGCAGGGACCAGGACTGGACCACATAGTCCCAGCTGACAAATAGGATGAACAGGCACACCGGCAGCAGCAGCCCCAGGGTACCCAGCAGATCGATCCAGGCCTGACCCCGGGGGGAAAAGCGTTGGTAGAAGATATCCACCCGCACATGTCCTTCGTGCTTGAGGGTGTAGGCGGCACCGACCAGGAACAGGCTGGCGTGCATGTAGGTCACCGATTCCTGCAGCCAGATCCAGCCCAGATCGAACACATAGCGCAGCACCACGATGGTCACGGTCACCAGCACCATCAGCAGACTCAGCCAGGACACGGTCCTCCCGAGCCATTCGTTGAAGGCGTCGATCGAGCCGGCCAGGCCCCGCAGCACATTGAACCCCGACATCAACCCCCTCTTACCAGCGCAGGAGAATCCACTGGGGCACACTGATGTTGGTCGGATCGTCGGAACGGGAGTCGAACTCCCCGTCACCATCCCGGTCGACCAGGTAGTAGGCCGGCCCTTTGTTTGGCTGGATCTTGACCATGTAGAGCTGACCGTTGATCCGGTATTCGGAGATGGTCCCCTCCTCCTTCTTGATGATGGTCACATCGGGTTCGATCACCTCGTCTTCGCCCTGCATCTCCGGCAGGGGCAGCTCGGGGGGCTCGGGGGCGTCAGCGGCGCCCGACACGCCGGATAGGAGTGCGCCTGACAGGAGCAGGCCGGCGGGCAGCAGGGATAAGCCTTTCATGGGGTGTGACATCGTCTCCCTCCGTGGGAGTGTTCGGAATGGATTCATTACAACTCGAGAAGAATCTCCCGCTCCGCCGGAGACGGCTCGAAATGGCGAGTCTCGTAGTGGCTGAAGATCGCATCCACCACGTCCCGGGGCTGCTCGCAGACCTGCAGCAGTTCCATATCCTCGGGATCGATGGTGCCTGCGGGACACAGAGTATTGCGAAACCACTCCAGCAGACCGTGCCAGAAGGCTCCGTCCACCAGGATGATGGGGATCTTGCGCGTCTTGCCGGTCTGCACCAGAGTGAGGATCTCCGCCATCTCATCCAGGGTGCCGAAACCGCCGGGCAGCACCACGTAGGCGGAGGCGTGTTTGACGAACATCACCTTGCGGGCAAAAAAGTGCCGGAAGTTCAGGGCGATGTCCTGGTAGGGATTGCCCTGCTGCTCCATGGGCAGCTGGATATTCAGGCCGATACTGGTGGACTTGCCTTCGAAGGCGCCCTTGTTGGCCGCCTCCATGATCCCCGGCCCGCCACCGCTGACCACGGAGAAGCCGCTGTCGGAGAGCAGCCGCGCGGTCTCCTCGGCCAGGGCATAGTGGGGATGGTCCCTGGGGGTGCGCGCCGAACCGAAGAAACTCACGGAGGGACTGATCTGGGCCAGTTGCTCGAAACCTTCGACGAATTCCGCCATGATCTGGAAGACCCGCCAGGATTCCCGAGTGAGCTGGCCTTCCGCCCCTGGGCGGGGTCTGCGGCGCCTGTCTTGTGTGATTGCCATACCCTGATGATCTCGTTATTTTTTGGGTTTCGGGCCGAATCCGCGGATCCCGGCCCGGTTTCGTGTTTCGATGAGTCGAATGCGGATCATATCAGGCATCCGCCCCGCTGTTGAAATCGATCGTCACCCTGCGTACGCTTGCGCCTCGTTTTCCCCAGCAGACGGTCGCCCCCCATGTCCCAGCTCAATCCCAGGCAGCTCGAAGCGGTGCGCTACATCGATGCGCCCTTGCTGGTACTGGCCGGCGCCGGGAGCGGCAAGACCCGGGTGATCACGGCGAAAATCGGCTATCTGGTCAACCAGTGCGGCCTGGCGCCAGGCCAGATCACCGCCGTGACCTTCACCAACAAGGCCGCCCGGGAGATGAAGGAGCGGGTCAGTCAGTCCCTGGGTCGGGGCGGCGCCGATGGACCGAGGATTTCCACCTTTCATACCCTGGGTCTCAATATCGTGCGTCAGGAACTGCAGACCCTGGGCTACAAGACCGGTTTCTCCATCTTCGACCAGCAGGACAGCGCCGCGTTGCTCAAGGATCTGCTGCGCAAGGAGAACCGGGGTGACGACAAGGAGATCAACCAGGCCCAGTGGACGATCTCCGCATGGAAGAATGATCTCATCGAGCCTTCCCAGGCTCTGGCCGGGGCGGAGAGCCAGCGGGAGACCCTGCATGCGCTCCTCTACGAGGCCTACCAGCGCAGCCTGAAGGCCTTCAACGCAGTGGATTTCGATGATCTGATTCGCGTTCCGGTGAATCTGTTCCGTGACCACCCCGAAATACTGGATCGCTGGCAGGACCGCATCCGCTACCTGCTGGTGGATGAATACCAGGACACCAACCAGGCGCAATACGAACTGGTCCGGCAACTGGTCGGGGTGCGTGCCGCGTTCACCGTGGTAGGGGATGACGACCAGTCGATCTACACCTGGCGGGGCGCCCGGCCGGAAAACCTGGCCCGCCTGAAGGAGGACTTTCCGCGCCTCAAACTGATCAAGTTGGAGCAGAACTACCGTTCCAGCGGACGCATCCTGCGCTCCGCGAACCAGTTGATCAGTCACAATCCCCATGTGTTCGACAAACGTTTGTGGAGCGAGTTGGGACCCGGCCCGGAGATCCGCATCATGGCCTGCGCCAACGAGGAGCAGGAGGCGGAAAAGGTGGTCTCCGAGATCATCCACCTGAAATTCACCAGCCGCGCCGCCAACCGGGATTTCGCCATCCTCTATCGGGGCAACCACCAGGCGAAGGTTTTCGAGAAGGCGCTGCGCACTCATAACATCCCCTACTTCCTCAGCGGCGGGACCTCCTTCTTCGCGCGCACCGAGGTGAAGGATGCGATGGCCTATCTGCGTCTGCTGGCCAACCCGGAGGACGACAGCGCGTTCCTGCGCATCGTCAACACCCCGCGCCGGGAGATCGGTCCAAACACCCTGGAAAAGCTGGCCGCCTATGCCCAGACCCGAGGCTGCGCCCTGCTGCCCGCCTGCGACGACATGGGCATTCAGAGCCTGTTGAGCGAGCGGGCCCGGGAGCGTCTGCTGACCTTCGCCCGGTTGATCCAGGTATATTCACGGCAGGCGGAGTCCGATCCGGTGGGTGCTTTTCGCCACCTGATCCGAGAGATCGGCTACGAGGACTGGCTCAAGGAGAACGCCAGCAGCGACGCGGTGGCGGAGCGCCGCATGGGCAACGTGAACGATCTGGTTGAGTGGCTGAATGCACTGAACAAGGGGGAGTTACAGGAAAAGACCCTGGCGGAGATGGTCAACCATCTGACCCTGATGGATCTTCTGGAGCGGCAGAACGAGGATGAGCAGCTCGACCAGGTGCACCTCATGACCCTGCACGCCGCAAAAGGCCTGGAGTTCCCCCATGTGTTCCTGGTCGGCATGGAGGAGGAGCTGCTGCCCCATCGCAGCAGCATCGAAGAGGACAATATCGAAGAGGAACGCCGATTGGCTTATGTGGGCATCACCCGGGCCCAGCGCAGCCTGGTGATCAGCTATGCCAGCAAACGCAAGCGTTTCGGCGAGTGGATCGCCAGTGAGCCCAGCCGTTTCCTCCGGGAACTCCCGGAGGACGACCTGGTCTGGGAGGGACGGGGCGAGCCGCTCAGCAAGGAGCAGAAGCAGCTGCGCGGCTCAGCCCATCTAGCGAACCTGAAGTCCCTGCTCGGATCAGAGTGACAGCACCCAGGTGACGATGGCGCGGATGTTCTCTTCCGGAACATGGGCATTCGGCGGCATCGGGATCTGACCCCAGGTACCCACGCCACCGGCCTTGACCTTGGCGACCAGCATATCCAATGCAGCGGCATCGCCCTTATATTTGGCGGCGACGTCTTTATAGGCGGGTCCTACGACCTTAACCCCGACCTGATGGCAGGCCATGCAACCCGAAGAGGTGGCCAGCGCCAGCTGGTCGCCACCCGCCGCCGCGGGTGCCGCAGCAGCAGGCTCAGCCGCAGCCGGGGCTGCCTCAGCAGGGGCCTGTGCAGCGGCGGGTTCCGCAGCAGGGGCGGGTGCCGCTGCCGGCGGCGGTTCCTTACCTTCAACAACCACGGTGCCGACCGGTGCGATGCGCTGCAGCACATCGGAACGATCCTCGGCCATCGCCTGGCTTGCCAGCAACAGGGACCCTGCGGTCAAACCGGCCACCAGGCCCAACTTGGAAACTGCATTGATGTTCACGGGTAATCTCCTCCGTATGCGAACCGACTCACCCCTCGACAGGGCATTCACAAAAAAACCGGGGGATTATACCCGCCACTGAAAAAAAGCGCGAACAGGGTTGGACGAGGCACCTTGGGGCGGCTACACTACGACACCTTCGTCAGCGTGCCCGGCGAAAACTTCGGTCCGGGCTTGCGACACATCAAGCGCCCGTAGCTCAGTTGGATAGAGTACAGCCCTCCGAAGGCTGGGGTCACAGGTTCAAATCCTGTCGGGCGCGCCATTTTGCCCCTCCCCGAAAAAAGCTTAATACCTTGACTGCCAAGATGGCTTCCAGGCTTCGCTCCCCCTCAAAACCTCTCGGCGGGTGTCCACATTCGGCGACCCTTGCCAACATGACCCTCTTCGCCGGAGGGCAGCCAGTCGAAACATTTTCTACTTGCGGTGCTTAGCTAATCACGTCAACGCTTGGCTGACACAAGCAAAGGGGACATGGCGCAGGTAAAAAGGCCGTCTATACTGAGAGATACGCAATAAACGGCTAGGGACGACAACCACATGGACCGGTCAACGAAAACCCATGCCCTGCGCGCCACGCTCATCATCGCCATAAGCCTGTTCATCAGCGCCTGCAGCGGCACCCACTACCGCAGTTTCACACTGGACAGCACCCCCAAGACCAGTCTCAGCGTGGATGCCCGCCAACGCGTGATCCTCACCACCGACCAAGGCGGTCCGGATGGAAACAAGCATGTGGTCTGTGCCGAACCCAGTCCCGATGTATTCGCCACCGCCGCGATCAGTGCCGCGCTGAATGTCAAAACGGGAACGGAACAACTGGGCGGTGGTTTGAGCCGCGCGGAAACAGCCGGAGCCCTGGGCATGCGCACACAAACCATCCAGTTATTGCGCGACGGATTGTATCGCGCCTGCGAAGCGTATATGAACGGGGTTATTGAGGGCGATGAATATCGAAAAATCATCTCGGCCTATGACGAGGTGCTGATCACCCTGATGGCGGTCGAAAGCCTGACACAACAGATTCGCACGCCGCCGCCGGCCATCGGCACCCAGTCCGGCACCACACCGGAGGCTGAAGGAACAGGCACCGCCAGCGATGGCACGCCTCCCGGAGCGGCGGCCATCACGACCACGCCGCCCAGCGACCAGATCGCCAAACAGGTCCACGCCATTGTGCGCGATTATTACTGCTTTCAAGTGGGCATGAAGGAACTCTTCTACAAACAGTTAGGACCGGTCAATCAACGCGTGGTCGATCGACTCTGCCGATCGGAATCCGCGCAATAAACCGGGAGGAAGACATGGCCAACCCGGCGAAACAGGTCAGACAGGCGGTGGTTATCGTGCATGGCATGGGCGAGCAGCGGCCGCTGGACATGCTGAATCGCTTCATCGATGCCGCCATTCCCGGGCAGGATAAAACCATTCCGGGCACCGATTATCCCGTGTACTACTCCAGGCCCGATGATGTCAGCAATTCCTATGAAGCACGTCGCTACCTGGCTCAGCGGGTAGCCAATCAATACGCGCAAACCGAATTCTTTGAATATCACTGGGCCCATCACATGCAGGGAAACAAGCTCGGTGATATGTGGACAGTGTTCACGCGCATTCTGTTGACGCCGCTGTGGTCCGTGCCATCCGGACTTAAGGGCTTATGGACCCTGGTATGGGCGCTGATTTTATATGTATTCTGGTGCATTATGGATTCCGGTACGATTTCCGACGGCGTCACCGCGGAAAAGATCATCAGCGCCGTTGTCGGCGGCGGACTCACCGGCACCATCGTGACCTGGCTTGCCCTGAAATTTCTCCCGGGCAAGATCACCGCCAGCTTCGTGGATGTGGTGCGCTATCTCGATACGAGCCCCCGCTCCTATTCGGCACGCAAAGACATCCGCAAGGGCATGATCGATCTGCTCCAGTCCCTGCATGAATGCAACCGCTATCAGCGTATTATCGTGGTGGCGCACAGCCTGGGCGCCTATGTGGCCTACGACGGCATCACATACCTTTGGGCCAAGATGAATCAGACGCATTGCGCCAAACAAAACGGCGTAATGAACCGCCGGATCATCAATCAATTGGAAAGCATTGCCAGCAAAATCGATTTCAACGGAAATAAGACTACGCAAGAGGATATCGAACGCTTTCAGGCGGCGCAAAGACTGTTATGGAAAGAACTGCGTCAACAAGGCGGCCCCTGGTTGATCACCGATTTCATCACCTGCGGCACACCCATGTACATGGCTGACAAGCTCATGACCCGGAACCGCAAAAAGTTCGCTGCCGACATCGCCAAACGCCATATCGCCACTTGCCCGCCCCAAAGGGACCTGCCCGGACCTACCGCGGACAAGACCTATTTCACTTACCCCTATCATAGCGGCCGCGTGATCTATCATGCCGCTCCTTTTGCCGTGGTGCGTTGGACCAATATGTGGTTTCCGGTGCGCGGGTGGTTGTTCGGCGACTGGTTTGGCGGCCGGCTGGGTCCCTTGTTTGGCCATGGCATAAAAGACATCGAAATCACCGGCAACATACCCAAACGCTGGCTTCCCGCCTGGGCGCATACCCTGTACTTCAAATTCGCCCATGACGAACGCACGGGTTCGGTGACCAAACATCTGCATGACGCCATGGATCTGAATTCAGAACCCTGGCTGCAAAGCACCTTGGGGATTCGGGCCTGCCCCGAGAAAAGGCCATGAAACGGCCCATCCGGTCTTAGGCTCCGGACGACTTGCAAAAGGTACTATTTGAAACCCATGGCGCATCGCTTCCTTATTTACGAAGACCCAAACATCACCGGCCCGGGTACTCATGTCTTGCTCATCGCCGCCAGCCACTATCCCTATCTGATCGGTGGCGAAGGCCCGTTTTTGTCTGACGACAACGACGGCATGAAACAACTGACTTCACCCTCCTTTTCCGCGAGGAGGCTGGCCGACTGGTTTCTCGACACACCCTATAACAACCCGGGCAGGCCGCTGGCCAGTATCGCCTTATTGATTTCTGAACGGAATATGCCCGCCTTCGCCCACCCCAGGGCCACCGATGCGGCGGCGGTCGACCTGGCGACCATGGCCAATGTTTCAACGGCGATCAACGAATGGAAGGAGCGTGGCGACAGCCATCCGGACAATCTGCTGATGTTTTTTTTCTGCGGCCATGGCATTGCCCAGGGACCCGAGGTATCACTACTGTGCAGCGACTATGGCGCCGACCGGAACGCGCCACTCAATTCCGCCATCCACTTCACCGCCTTGCATCAGGGCATGGACCGCTGCCAGGCCGCCTTCCAGTGTTATTTTATCGATGCCTGCCGTACCTCTTCCGACACATTGATTGAATCCTATGGCTTTGCCGGCCTTCCGGTCATTCAGAGCAGACGTAACGCCCGGCGCGGCCTGCCGCCCCGTCAGGCACCGGTATTCTATTCCACCCTGGCCGGTGAGGCCGCTTATGGCCGGCCCAGTCAGCCGACCGCCTATACAGAGGCCCTCATCGACGGATTAAACGGCACCGGCGCCAGTGACCGCGATGGCAGATGGCGCATCTACACCACCGAACTCAATACAGCGGTGGGCACCGCCGTCTCGCGCCTGGGCCGGCAGGTGCAGTACCCCACCACCGGAAACCTGACCAGTTTTGTGTTACATGAACTGCAGACAGCACCGCTGGTACCGGTGACGGTGGGTTGCCGGCCCAAGGAGAATAATCGATCCTCGACCCTGTTGTATCGCAAAGGTGGCGCGGAGGTGGATCGTCGCGCGCCCGCCGCGGAGGATTGGCACACCAAGGTTGCCTCGGGTAGCTATCAATTTGTCGCCCTCGATGGACCCAATGAAATCACGACCACCCCGCCCGACCGCTATGTAGGTCCACCCTATCGGATAATCGAGATACCGTAATGGGCATACTCAAACTCAGCATGAAACAGGACCTGGTGGAACAAAGTCTGCCCGACAACGGCGTGCTTGCCGATATCCTGTTTGTCGGGGAGGCCGATACCGGAACCCGGCAGAGCCGCAGCCATCGTAACGTCGTCATTCCGGTCAATGATTACGCCAGCGACTTTGCCAAGCGTATCGCTCTGGAGCCCGGTCAATATGTCATCCAGGCCACACTGCCCACCGGGGAATTGATTACCCGGGATGTGTATCTGCCCGAGGACCGGTCAGAAGTGGCCATCGAGATCCGATCGGACCTGGAATCCCCCCACGAATGGCTGCGCTGGCACAACTTTCTCGGGAATGTCCAGATGAGGCGCCCTCCGGTTACTGCACAAGCACCGCCTTCTATTGCCATGCCGGAACCTTATGACAATTACCGTCGCCGCCGTCTGCGCTATAAGAAACCGGCCGATGACCGCTTCTCGATGGATGCTGAAGACATCTTCTTCGAAGCCGAAACCGATGCGTACAGGCCGGCGGACACGGCCGTTGCGCCCGGGCTGGCGCTGGATGATCTGAAGGCCCGGGTCATGTCCGGATATCATGCGGCGCTATCCGGAAAGGAAATCTGGTCAACCCTGGGCAAAATCATCGCCGGCAACGCTGACCCGCAGGCCATCCAGGAAGACCTCGGCGGTGATCTTGTCGAGCCGGCCGGGCGCGATGACGACTTCGCCCTGTATCGGCTCGCCGCCGAAGGGCCGCTTCCCCTGTTCGAGGAACCCAAACACCCAATCGATTTTGTGGGCACCGACCTGGAACGGCGATACATGACCCTGGCATCCTCCCAAAGCCTGCGCATCATCTCTCTGCCCATACCCTGGCCACAGTTGGACCGCAAGGGCGAAGCGGTGGCGGAGATCATGGTCCCGGCACACGGTGTTGAGGATGTCATCGATTCCAATCTGGCCATAATCGACCGTGAAGTGGGTTCGGCATTAGGTTATCTCACCGCCGGGGACCTTAACTCGGCCGCAAAACTATTCGGCCGCGCCCAGGACATGCTGTACGGCAAGATGACGCACCCATTCGCCGCCGTGGTCGGCGGGTATGTCATGCTCAAGACCTCCCGGAAACCCGGCCCCTGGATAAACTGGGTGGAGAACCTCATGAAATGGTTCGACTGGCTCCCTGACGGCGCCATTCTGTTTGCCTGGTTGAAAATAGAATATCAAGAAGATGATGGCGACATACAGCAGGCGCGCGACGCATTGCTGCTGGCCCTGGAGCGGGGCCTGCCCATCTGTTCACTGGGCCTTGGAAAACTGACGGAACTCTTGCGACTGTTTGCCTCGGACGATCCGCTATGTGCCGAACACCTCACAAGGATTCAACCCATTGCCTGGCGCACCGACATGGGTGAACCCTTTACCATGATAGATCTCATAAGAGGTTAGGGAGGACGAACATGAGTCTGGACATCGAACTTCTACCCGCCCGGGAAGGCGACAGTATCTGGATCAGCTACGGCGATTCGGCGCGCCACATCCTGATCGACGGCGGCCGCAAGACGACTGCCGAAACCATCAGACAACGCATCCAAGACGTCGATAAACCTTTGGAATTGATGGTCGTTACCCATGTGGACCGCGATCATATCGAAGGCGTACTGAATCTCCTGCAAGAGGCACACACAGACATCGCCTGCCAAGACGTATGGTTTAACGGTTACGACCACTTGGGCGGCACGCAACTGATTATCCCGGCCAATTATGCTCACGACGCGCCGGAAGTCATGGGCGCGCGACAGGGCGAGGATTTGTCCGATGCCATCGTGTTACGCGACCTGCCCTGGAACAAAGCCGTTTTGGGAAACCCCATCGAATGCCCTGAAAGCGGAGCGGGCAGTCCCATTACGCTGGCCGACGGTCTGACCATAAGGCTGATATCACCGGATCGAAAAAAACTTGAGGCATTGATCCCCACGTGGGAAGAGGAGTGCCGCCGCGCTGAAATTCTGCCAGGCTTTGTCGAACAGGAAAACCTGGATGAGGTCATGGGGGCGATCAACATCGATGATCTGGCCGAAGAGCCCTTCGAGCATGATCATTCACCCGCCAATGGCGCCAGTATCGCCTTTTTATTGGAATATGAAAGCAAACGGGTCTTGTTCGCTGGCGACGCCCATGCGGACCGACTGATAGCCGCCCTCGAACCCCTGGCCGATGGAAACAAGGTCAAGCTGGATGCCTTTAAAGTCCCCCACCATGGCAGCCGGCATAATATCTCCAAGGAATTACTCGCGCTGATCGACTGTGACCATTATCTGATCTCCAGCAATGGCTCCTATTTCAATCACCCCGACCCTGTCGCGGTGTCGCGCATTATCAAATATGGCGGGGATAATGTGCATCTGTGGTTTAACTATAAAAGCGACGAAACCCAGACCTGGGATAATAACCGTTGGAAACAGGATTACGGCTATGAGACCCATTACCCATCCACGGATGGGATCATGCCGTTTCACTTGTGATGCGCACATTCCCAGTGTCGGCGTGCACAACCGGTAACGGCGTGTGAGGCGGTGCCCCAAAGATCATCCTGACGGGGCAGGATCTGGATACTTGCGATCCGAAACGAGTATCCGAATTTGTGGCATAATAGGCAGTTCGCCATGGAAAGGAAACGCCTCAGGTTAGTGATTAATAATGAAATTCAAGGTCTATTTTCCGGCCACGCGAATCCTTTCGGGCACGCCATGCCCCGTCCCCTCCGGCGGGGACGAAAAACCGCGGCTCATAGAAACTCCGCCGGCAATCGGCCCTCTAACGGATTCACACCTACGGACACTGTTTACCGGGATGACTACGGCCCGGAGTAAGCGGGCCACATAGGGCTCAAGGGAACTGGTCCGCACGGAGTCACTCATAACACTGCCGGGACAACCCGCATTACACCATGCTAGAAGCAGCGACAGGTACACTTGGCTTGTCGCCAGAGATCGGATTGAACCATGAATGCACTGAAAACACTCATCGCAACACTGTTACTCACCACACCTCTGGTCCAGGCTGAAACGGCGGATCACGCACCGGTTGCCATACCCGATGCATCCAACCAGTTGGTGATAATCGGCGCTTCCTATGCAGAGCAGTGGCCCATAGAGCAGGTCGGTTGCCTGCGGGTGATGAACCGGGGTGTCGGTGGACAGGTCTCCAGCGAAGTACAAGAACGTTTTGCACAGGATGCCCTCGCCCTCAAACCCACCGCTGTCCTGATCTGGGGATTCATCAATGATTTTGCCAACAATTCCCGGGATGTTGAGGATGAAACCCGGGAAACAGCCATTCGCAACATCGAGGCGATGGCCGAAGCCGCCCATGCCGCTGGAGTGATCCCTGTGCTGGCCACTGAGGTCACCATGGGAGCCCCGGACTCCGTGATCGATGGCATCGTCCTATGGATCAATGAGCTGCGAGGCAAACGCAGTTATCAACGATACATCAGCGACAATGTCATGACCGTCAACCGCTGGATTCGCGAGTACACCGCTCAACGGGGCTTTCCGCTACTGGATATCGAGCGGTTGATGACCGATGAGGACGGCAACCGCAAGAAAGGTTATTTCGACTCGGACCTCTCCCACATCACCCAACAGGCCTATCGGGATCTGGATGCCTACGCCATACCCGAACTCAAACAAACCCTCATCCAACCCGGCGGTCTCTGCCCGCAATGACCCTTTGATTAAGGCTGCTCGGTCAACCTTTTCATGGCTTTTTTTCGCAATCCGGCTAAACTAGCTGCATATTGAAGTTCCATCCACTATTTAAACTATATTCAATAAGTTAGCGGGGATTTTCAGCGGATCATCCGGCCCTGGCGATAGCCCCTTCAGTCGAAATAAAAACGACCGAATGGCGTGCAAACCCATACCGCCCGGTGGATCCTGGCCGACCGCAACGCAGCTTATGGACAGGCGATCACCGTGACAAAGCCGTTTTTCCTGTGGCTCGATGACTGGCAACTCGATCTGGACTGCCTGGACAAGCAACACCATCAGATCGTCTGCACCATCAACTCACTGCATCATGCGTTCGTACATGAGATCACCACCCCATCCCGTGAAGGCGACCGGATACTCCGGCACCTCTACACCCTGGCGGATCAGGTGCGTACACATTTCAAGATCGAGGAGTATCTGATGAGGACGCACGAGTACCCGAAGATGTTGGCGCACCGTCGCGAGCATTGTTTCCTCCTGGCTGAGCTACAGATGTGCATCCGTGATCATGAAGCAAACCACAAAACCTTCAATCTGCAGACCCTGACGGCACTCAAGCACTGGCAGATCAACCATGTGATCAGTAGTGATAAAGCGTTTGCGGCCTATCTCAGCACCCAATCAAAGGACGTCCTCGAATCATCCCTGCGAACCCTCAACCAGACGCAGTCTTCCTCAAACGGATGATACCGTAGCCCGGGTGCAGCGCAGCGGAACCCGGGAAAATCGGCCGATGCGCCACACCCTCACGACTTCCATGACCGGCGTTCCAGTCCGTGCCTGGTTCTCCCCGGGTTACGCGTTGCTTCACCCGGGCTACCCCCGTGGAACCAGCACCGTGGACCATATCGCGTAGCCCGGGTGCAGCGCAGCGGAACCCGGGGAAACCGACCGATGCGCCACACCCTCACGACTTCCATGACCGGTGTTCCAGTCCGTGCCAGACCCTCCCCGGGTTACGGTGTGAATGTATCGAGTTGTACCAGCATTACGATTCCCAAACCCGGAACGCTATACTCAAAGGGGAATGGAGCAAGCCGTGACCCCAGAATCCAACCAAGCCGCAGCCATCACCCTGCAAGGTGAGTCTCTGACCAAGATCTACCACACCGGAAGCGTGGAGGTGCCGGCCCTGCGCGGTGTCGATATCAACCTGTACGAACGAGAGCTGGTGGTCCTGCTCGGCCCGTCCGGGAGCGGAAAATCAACCCTGCTGAACATCCTCGGCGGACTGGATACCCCGACCAGCGGGCGGGTGCGGTTCCGTGACCTGGAGATCACCGCCGGCAACGAAACCACCCTGACCCGCTACCGCAGAGACCATGTCGGTTTCGTGTTTCAGTTCTACAACCTGATTCCCAGCCTGACCGCCTTGGAGAACGTGGCCCTGGTCACTGAGATCGCCACCCAACCCATGGACCCGGCGGAAGCCCTTGCCCTGGTGGGCCTTAAGGAGCGACTGCACCACTTCCCCGCCCAGCTCTCCGGGGGCGAACAGCAACGGGTCGCCATCGCCCGGGCCATCGCCAAACGCCCGGACGTGCTGCTGTGCGACGAGCCCACCGGCGCCCTGGACAGTCGCACCGGCATCCTGGTGCTGGAGGCGATCGAGCGGGTCAACCGGGAGATGGGCACGACCACGGCGGTGATCACCCACAATACGGTGATCGGCGGGATGGCCGACCGGGTGCTGCATTTCGGCGACGGCCGGGTGATCCAGAGTGAAATCAACCCACAGCGGCAATCCGCCGCCGAGCTGAGCTGGTAATGCGTACCCTGGACCGCAAGCTGCTGCGCAACCTGTGGAAACTGCGGGGCCAGGTGCTCGCCATCGCGGTGGTCATCGCCTCGGGGGTGGCGGTGCTGGTGATGTCCCTGTCGGCCCTGCAGGCGCTGCAGGACACCACAGCCGCCTACTACGAACGGCAGCGATTCGGTGACGTCTTCGCGAATGTCAAAAGGGCCCCGCAGCGCCTGGTGGAGCGGATCCGGGCGATTCCCGGGGTTCGTTCAGTGGACGACCGAATCCAGCAGATGGCCACCCTTTCCATCGAGGGATTCGATGAACCGGTGATGGGCCAACTGGTCTCCATCCCCGAGTCCGGCGAGTCCCGTCTCAACCGCCTGGTGATGCGCAGCGGCCGGCGGGTCGCCCTGGGGCACCCGGACGAAGTGGTGCTCAACGAACCCTTCGCCGAGGCCCACCACCTGCAACCCGGCGACCGGTTCAAGGCGCTGATGAACGGCCATCAGCGCACCCTCACCGTGGTCGGTATCGCCCTCTCTCCGGAATTCGTCTACGCCATCGGACCCGGCGCGCTGATGCCTGACAATCAGCGCTATGGGATCATGTGGCTGGGCCGAGAGGCCCTGGGGGCGGCATTCGATCTGGACGGGGCCTTCAATTCGGTCAGCCTGGGGTTGCTGCACGGCACCGACCCGCAGACGGTCATCGACCGCCTCGACCGCCTGCTGGAACGCTACGGCAGTCACGGTGCGATCGCCCGGGCGGACCAGATCTCCAACTGGTTCCTGATGAACGAGATCGAGCAGCTGAAAACCATGTCGAGTCTGCTGCCGACCATCTTCCTCGCGGTGGCTGCGTTTCTCAGCAACATGGTGCTGAGCCGCCTGATCGCTACCGACCGCAGCGAGATCGGCCTGATGAAGGCGTTCGGTTACAGCAACCTGCAGGTGGCCTGGCACTACACCAAGCTGGTGATCGCGATGACCCTGGTGGGGATTCTTCTGGGGTGGCTGCTGGGGGCCTGGCTGGGTCGTATCAACACGGAGATGTACGCGGAGTTCTTCCGCTTTCCGCTGCTCATCTTCCGCCCCCATCCCGGGGTCTTCGCCCTCGGCGCACTGGTGAGCCTGGCCGCCGCCCTGAGCGGCAGCCTGGGTTCGGTTCGGCGGGCCGCCCGACTGCCCCCGGCGGAGGCGATGACCCCACCACCCCCTCCTCTGTACCGCCGTACCCGACTCTCCCATAGCCGCATTGCCCATTGGCTCGACCAGCCGACCCGGATCATCCTGCGCCAGGTGATCCGCTCCCCGGTGCGGGCGCTGATGACCAGCATCGGCATTGCCCTCTCCGTGGCGGTGATGGTGATGGCCCTGCAGTGGATCGATGCGATCGAAAAGATCGTCCAGGTCTACTTCAACGACGCCCAGCGCCAGGACATGATGGTGGGCCTGGTGGAGACCCAGCCCGATACCGTGCTGGAGGAGTTTCTGCGTCTCCCCGGGGTGATCGCGGCGGAGCCGATGCGCATCAAGAGCGCGGATCTGAGCGCCGGACCGAAAACCCATCGCGGCTCGGTCGAAGGCCTGGTCTCCGGAGCCCGCCTGCAGCGGGTCTACGACGCCGGCGGTCGGGTGGTGGATCTGCCCCCGGACGGTCTGGTGCTGGCCACGGAACTGGCGAAAAAGCTCCAGGTGCAGATCGGAGATTCCGTGTGGGTGGCGGTCCGCGAGGGCCGTCAGCCCCGCCGCCTGATTCCGGTGGTCGACACCTTCGAGACCTATATGGCGATGCCCGCCTACCTGAACATTCGCGCCTTCGACCGGATGATGGGAGAGCGGCCCAGCGTCGAGGTGGTGAATTTGCTGGTGGACGAGCGTGAACTGACCCGGCTTTATCAGCGCCTCAAGGCCCTGCCCAAAGTCTCCGCCATCACCCTCAAGGACGCCGCGGTGAAGGAGTTTCACGACACCATGGCGGAGACCCTGATGATCTATGTCTCATTCTTCGCCGCCTTCGCCTGCGCCCTGGGATTTGGCGTGGTTTACAACAGCACCCGCATCGCCCTCTCAGAGCGCGGCCGAGAGTTGGCCACCCTACGGGTACTGGGGTTCCACCGGGGCGAGATCTCCTACATCCTGCTGGGCGAGGCGGCGCTGCTGATCCTGGTCGGATTGCCCCTGGGCTGCTTCGTCGGGCATGCCCTGGGCTGGCTGATGACCCAGGCGATGGACTCCGAACTCTACCGCATCCCGCTGGTGATCAAGGCGGCCACGGACGCCACCGCAGTGCTGGTCACCCTCGGGGCGACCGCATTCTCCGCCGCCATGGTGCGGCGTCGGCTCGATCACCTGGACCTGATAGCCGTCCTAAAGACACGCGAGTAATTCCCATGAGCGCACAGGCAAAACGCATCCTGATCTGGACCCTTCTCGGAACCCTGCTGCTCGGCAGCCTGGTGTGGGCGTTCCGCCCCCGGGCGGTGCCCGTGGACCTGGTCACCCTGACGCCGGGCGCCCTCACCGTGACCATCGACGAAGAGGGGGAGACCCGGGTGCGGGACATCTTCGTGCTGTCCGCGCCGATCAGTGGCCGTGCCCTGCGCATCGACGCCGAGGTGGGTGACGCGGTTCAGGCCGAACGGACCCTGCTGGCGGAGATCGAGCCCATCGATCCCACCCTGCTGGATCCGCGCAGCGAGGCCCAGGCTCGGGCGGACATCCAGGCGGCGGAAGCCAACCGGGTACTGGCGGAGGCTTCGGTCAAAGAGGCCCAGGTGGAGCTGGAATTCGCCCTCAAGGAACTGCAACGCTCGCGCAAACTGCGTCAGGACGCCATGATCTCGGCCCGGGAACTGGAGTCCGCGGAACTGACCTACGAAACCCGTCTCGCGGCCCTCGACACCGCCCGCGCCAACCGCCAGGCGCGCCAGGCGGAACTGGCCCGGGCCAAGGCCCAGCTGATCTCTCCCACCGCCCCCAGAACCCCGACCGATGATTGCCAATGCGTTCCGATCCGTGCGCCCATCGACGGACAGATCCTCAAGATCGTGCACAAGAGCGCCGGTGTGGTCAGCGCCGGTGAGCCGCTGCTGGAGATCGGCGACCCGGCGGATCTCGAAATCGTCTCCGACCTGCTCTCATCCGACGCGGTGAAGGTGCGTCCCGGACAGAAGGTTCTGATCGAGAACTGGGGGGGCGATGAAACCCTGGAGGGGGTGGTGCGTCGGGTGGAGCCCTTCGGTTTCACCAAGGTTTCGGCCCTTGGGATCGAGGAGCAGCGGGTCAATGTGATCATCGATTTCACCTCGTCCCGGGAGGCTTGGTCTCGCATCGCCCACGGCTACCAGGTGGAACTGCGTATCATCCTGTGGCAGGGGGACTCGGTTCTCACCCTGCCCCTCACCGCCCTGTTCCGGGATGGCGACCACTGGGCGGTGTTCGTCGAAGAGGACAGCCGGGCATCGCTGCGACGGATCAGAATCGGACGCCGCACCGGCCTGGAGGCGGAAGTCCTCGAGGGCGTGGCCGCCCGGGAACGCGTGGTCATCCACCCTGGCGAACAGATCACGGATGGTGTTCTCATCGAGGCACGAAACCGCTGATGCCTCCACCCGCATCCGCTGCAGGCGCCGCGGGCGGGCATTCCCTATTCAGATAAGGCAAATAATGGCGTCATAATATTTTTCATAATCATAAGCAATGAGCAGATAATCAACGCCTGACGAATATGATTGACGGACGCTTTTGCAAAACCCCCGGTTATAGATCGCCCCCATGGTCATATCGTCCGTAATCAAAGTGTTTTGCATATTGAGCCTGCCCTTTATCAAATCCTTGATGATTCGCTTTGAAGTGGAAACAGGATTGTCCGGATCAACCGATGCAAGGGTAACGTGCGACAACATAACCCATGAGCGGGTCGCTGGGGCTAGCGCGGCGAAGGGCTGGAGATCCTGATTCGCCAGCGCCTCGATTTCGTCATTCAACAGCGCGGAAAAATGGTGCGTATCCGCCCGTATTCGCGACAACCCCGGAAAGTGCTTCAGGGTTGCCGTCACCCCTTCGCTTTCCAATCCCCGGATATAGTCCAGAGATGCCTCCGTGACTTCGATCGGATCTGTGGATATTGCCCGTGTCGCAATCAAAGTATGAAAATCCAAGGCAGCGGGAGCTACCGTTGGCTTCAGATCCACGACAGGACTGAAGTTGACGGTCACACCCAAACGCCTCAGTGATGCTCCTTGTTGTTTTCCATATTCAAACGTGGACTCCCCACGCGCATAAACCTGTGCAAGCGCATCCTGCTTCTCAACCAGAGGTGACAACCTCGACACCGGACCGCCCTCCTGATCCGTCACCACGATCAGAGGCGGCAACCCCCGAGCCTTCCGGATATCCTGCAGCCTTGCGATCAATCCGCTCAAGGATTCAAAGGTTTCGCCTTCGATATTTCTTCGGCTCAGGAAGATGCCTGCTATACCGCTTTCGACCAGCTTCGTGACCTCGTCGACATCACCATAACCGACGATTAACTTTTGATTCAGCGCCAAGACCCGGTTCGAGGGTGTGGACAAGATATCCTGTCTGGCGACCTCGTAGCGATACTCGCTGAAAGCGACGCCTGACGCACACACAAACGCAACCAGATAACCCGACCATCTCAGAAGGGGCATCCGGCAATATCCACTCAGAATCCCAGCCAAGGCAGTGGCGGCGAAGAACAGGGGGTGTGCAAAATCGCGAATGCCCATCAAATGCGGATCTCTGAAATGATATCCCCATATGCCGATCACAACGACAGATGCAAGCACAACCAGATCATACACGACTCGATAGATGCCCCTACCCACGACCGATCGATAATCACAATCCGCTTTCATGGAGACCTTCATGCTCTATCACTCAAGTTTTGGCATTGTTGTCAAAACGTCCACAGTTGACGAATAGGGCCGAAACCGTAGGTCGGGTTAACGCAGCGTAACCCGACGAACAGCGGAAACATGGCCACCTAATGTCGGGTTACGCTGCGCTAACCCGACCTACCGACTCCTGTGGAGTTGATTTTTATGCGTATATCACGGCCGCCACGGTATAGCGCGCTCGTCACAATCACCATCTCAATCGCGAATGGCCAGCTAAACAGAATATTCATCCACCAACGCTCGAAGCCCCCATATCCAGAGAAGAAAGAGAATGATTCATCGATAAAGGGGGCGAACCACCAGATCTCTCCCGCAATGGTATCGAGCACCATATGCACCAAGCCATTGAGTGAGAATATGAACAAACAGGACGAAAACCCATGCCGTCTACCCAGTGATCGCAGACCCATCGAAAATAGAAGAAGCGATATCCAGACAATGGGGAGATGGGTCCAGTAGGTATGGTGATGCCGATACTCACGCGCGAAAAGAGTCGCATAGATCAAATCGGTATCCGGCGCAATGGCACCCAACATTCCACACACCAAATACCACCTCAAAGCGGCACTTCCCGAACCGAACCGACTAAACGCCAGCCGGGACACCAGGTATCCGGCAGGCAGATGCCCCAGGATCATAGTTCACCCCAATTACTCAAACGACTGAAAATCCGACATACTCGATCCAAACTTCTGTCTCACCGTAATGGAGTGGCACATCGCCACTCCATTGCGGATGGATCGTCATTTTCCAGGGTCTGCGTCAGACGACACCGGTCTCATCCGCGGCCTTCCTGACCGCCAGCCTCGCAGTCAGGTTATCCGTGACCGCATACCAGTCGAGACGACGCGTGACGATCATCACCAGACTGAGCACACCGAAGATCAGCAGGGAGCCCATCAGTAGTGAACTGTCTTCCGCGCTCAGGATGCCGTAGAGCACGCCATACAGCAGCAACAGTTCGCCCGTCAGTATCCCGCCATGCTTGACCGAACCGAAAACACTGCTGACATAGAAACCGATCAATAGAGTGGATGCCAAGCTGGCCGTGGCGTAGGCCAGGATAAAAGCCATATGTTCCGAGAGAGAGATCAGAAGCAGGTAGAACACGCTGAGCCCCAACCCCACCAATAGATATTGCATGGGATGCAGACGCAATCCTTTCATCACTTCGTAGAGAAAGAAGCTGACGAATGTCAACCCGATAAACATCAGCGCATATTTCACGGAGCGCTCGCTCTGCTGGTAGATGTCAACCGAGTTATACAGTTTTACGCCAAAGCTCTCCTGACTCAGCATGGAACAGTCACCTTCCTGGCAATTTTCCAGATACTGTGGAATAGCGCTGGAAAAGGAGGAGAGATTCCACTGGGCGCGAAAACCTTCCGCATCGATCTCACGCGTTGAAGGAAGATAGCGCCCTACAAAACTGGGATCGGGCCAGTCGGCCTTAAGACTGACGCTGGTACTCTTTCCCATAGGGGCGAACGACAATGACTCCATACCGTTCAAGTGCAGATCGAATCTGAACTCCGCCACCCCGTCCTGAGTCTTCAATCGTCCCAGATTGGCGTGCATACCGTTTCGAATCCCATCAATCAGGGCATCGGGCTCAAACTCAAATGATGTGCCGCGCCATGTCAGTTCCGGCTGTACCTCGACCCCACGGGTATCGCTGATTGCAACCGCAACCGCGGCCTCCTGCCATTCGATCTGATGTTCCGTCCGGGCGACAACCGCATCGATAGCAGACAGATCAAAGCTGCCCGTTACGGCAAGCTGACTGCGATAGACCGGCACTTCGTAGATTCCGCGTTTACGGGTCTCGGTGGCCACATCGCCATCCACCGTCAACCGTTCGGGAGTGATCAGCAAGCGCCGTTCGAGAACCCGCTCCTGTTCTTCATACCGATCCGCCTCCTTGTTCCACACCTTCACTGTGAAGCGCTCTTTATAGGGCACCACCAGCAGGGGTCCCAGCACCTGCTGCTCACCGGTCCAGCTTTGGGAGATGCTGTATCGCGCCTCCGCCCGATAGGAACTTCTTTCCGCCACCACATCCTCGATCATCATCAAAGGGATCATCAAGAGGATGCTAAGCAGCATGATCACCAGAACTTTCTTAACCAATGGATGTTTCATAGCCGTCTCCTTTATCAACTAAAGACGAGCGTACACAGCCAATGTGTGCCGATGATGTGCTGAATGTGTGCCAGGACCTGTCACCCCGTCAGTGACCAGGCTGCTACATAAATAGATGCAATGATCGGGGCCATTCGCACCTGTCACTGTTCTATCTGACTTGGATTTCACCTCATCCCGGTTACCGGATCGACCAGTGAATACCGCGCCTCTTCACCCAACCGCATGTCCCGAGCGAGAAGCGCAGCGCTCCCCGCAGGGGGAGAGGGAGATTGCCTGGGAGTTTGTGTTGAAGCCCAGCTGCTTTGGATTCTGATGGTTTTCGGGTTTCACTTCGTTACATCGAGCTACGGGGTAGTGTTCGCTCTATTCTTCTCGTTCCCATGCTCTGCGTGGGAATGCAGACTTGGAGATTGGTGAGTATTCAGGCTGTGGGATTGTGGCGTGGCTTCGGTATGCATTCCCACGCGGAGCGTGGGAACGAGAGGCAGTAGTGATTGGCCCCCCAGCTGAGCAGTTGAGATCCCCCTCTCCCCGCCCCTCACCCGCAAGGGGAGAGGGAGATTGCCTGGTGAGGTTTATGTTGAAGCCCACCTGTTTCAAATTCTGAAGGTTCCCGGGTTTCACTTCGTTAAACCCAAGCTGCTGGGGTTAGATACGCAGGCGGGTACTTGCGCCTTTTGAGATCCCCGTGTGTCCCGAGCGAGAAGTACAGCAAAAACCGATCAGCGGGGCTGGCTGTCTGAGCGCAGCGAGTTCCAGCCCCGCCGGTTTTTGCGAGCATCGCAGCGCTCCCCCGCAGGGGCGGGACAGTCGGGCGCCCTTTCTTTTGGCGCAAAAGAAAAGTGACTCGCCCAGGGGGGCGAAACCGGCGCCGGCAAGAGATGAGGATAACGGTGACAGAGATATAACCAATCCGTCAGCTAACTGCGTAAAGGTTATCACTCGCACTATGGAGACTATGACAGCGACAACAAGGTGAGAGGGGGGTTACCTGGAGAGGACAGAGTCATCCGCACCCTATTTCGTGCTACCGAGACCTGGATCGACTCTCCCTGTCAGGGCCACTCCTTTTCCGCCCAGGGCGTTATGCAACGACGGGCCCTAACAGATCAAATGTCAGTTCGGGATATGACGGGACTCATGGGAATAATCAACTTTGCGATGGCTCCACCCTCAGGGTGATTGTCCAGGCTGATCCGGCCACCATGCAACTGAGCGACTTCTTGGACAAAACTGAGACCCAGACCGCTGCTGCGGGCGCCGCCGTCCGGTCTCGGCAGCGAGTAGAAGCGCTCGTAGATCCTGCTCAGTGCATAATCGGGAATACCGGGGCCTTGATCCCGAATCGTACATTCCCAGATCCCCTTTGCGTGACGGCTGACAATCTCAATCACGCCACCGGCCGGACTGAAATCAATGGCGTTATCGATCAGGTTACCGAGCGCCTGTTGCAGCAGAAACCGCTCGGCAACCGGACTTGACTGCCCCTCAAGGTCACACTCGAAGTGGATCTGCGCCCGCCCCACCCGCCACTGGCGCTCTTCACACAGGGTCTCGATCAATCCATCCACATCCACCGGCTGAGGATCGATCAGGCCCTGCCGCTTCTCAAGCTCAGCCAGACGCAACAACTGCTCCACCACCAGACGCAACCGCTCAGACTCGCCCCGTATATTGGCGATGAACCGCCGCCGATCGTCCAGCGGCATCTCCTCATCAAGCAGTTCCGCGGTACCCTGAATCGCCGCCAGCGGGCTCTTCAGCTCGTGAGTCAGGCTGTGCAGATACTTTTCCACATAGTCCTTACCCTCCAGCTCCCGACGCATGGCTTCCATCGCCTCGGCCAGCTGCGCGAGCTCCCGCTCCCGCAGGCGCGGCACCTCAGGCCGCCCGCCTTCACGCACCTGCTGCACATAGGCAGTCAGTCGGCGTATGGAGAAGGTGAGCCAATAGGTAATGAGCAGACCCAGGGCCAACGCAGCCAGAATCATCAACACCCCTTTCTCTTCGATATTCTTGATGGCCTTCTCCACGAAGGGCTGCACCGCCACACTGGGTTTACCCACCGTGACCACGCCGATGACCCGGCCCTCCCGCTGAACCGGGGCCGCCACGTACATGAAACTGCTGAACTCATCAGCGGAACTTTCACGCGTGGTTCGCGCGCCGTATTGGCCCCGCAATGTCAGATAGACATCGTTCCAGCGAGAATAGTCCTTACCCACATCGCGGCCGCGGGAGTCATAGAGCACGATACCCCGGGCATCGGTGACATAAACAACCAGGTTGGGATCGCGCTTCTTTAAAAACCAGATGCGCGCATCGATCCGCCGCTGGGAGAACGCCTGCATGGCGGTCTCGAAACGGCTGCTCTTCAGGCCGTTCTCATCCATTTCGTCGGCGATCAGTTCCGCCACCAGGTTGGCGGTATCCACCAGCACCTCTTCCAGCGACTGGCGCATCCCCGGCACCAGTTCGACCGAGAAGCTGCGCATGACGAACCAGATGGCGAAACCAAGCAGCAGAAAATAGGCGAGAAAGATGCGAACGCTAAGATTCACGGACACGGCCACTGATGCTGTAGCCCATGCCCCGATGGGTCTGAATGGGATGCTCGTCCGCGCACACCTGACGCAGCTTTGAACGCAGGGTCTTGATGTGAGTGTCCACCGCCCGTTCCAGGCTCTCGCCGGGATCGGCCCAGACCTGCTCCATGATCTGATTGCGGCTGTAGATCCGTTCCGGATGCCGCAACAGAGTCCTGAGCACCTCATATTCATAACGGGTGAGATCGAGCCAGACCCGATGATAACGAATACGGCAACGCCCCGTGTCGATTTCGAACACCGGCTCCTGCGGCGGCTCCGGCATCGGCTCTGACAGCGGAGTGGCACGGCCACGCTTGAGGATCGCCTTCACCCGCGCGGTCAGCTCCCGGGGACTGAAAGGCTTGCCCATGTAGTCATCACCGCCGATCTCGAGCCCGACGATGCGATCCACCTCATCGTTGCGTGCGGTCAGAAAGACGATCGGGATCTCCGAGAAACGTCGGATCTCCTTACAGAACTCGAAACCGTTGCCGTCGGGCAGGCCCACATCCAGAATCAACAGGGCGGTCTCCGGATGCTGGCGAAGCCATGCGATACCCTCCCTCCCGAGACGATGCCACTCGGAGACAAAGCCCTCGCTTTTCAAGGCATACAACACCATGTCCGCGATCGCGGACTCATCTTCGATCAGCAGTACAGTAGACAACGGTTTTTCTCTAGGGCCTGTTATCACTAACAGCGCGCTTCCTTTGATCAAAGCTCAATAGTAACCGTACTCGCAACTTGCGAGGCCTTCCTGCGCGCCTCTTCGACATCCGCGCCACGCGCCAGCGCCACCCCCATGCGCCGCTTGCCCTTCACCTCCGGCTTGCCGAACAGGCGAAGCTGGGTGTCGGGTTGTCTGAGCGCCGTTTCCAGGTTGGCGTAGCGCAAGTTGCCGGAGTCGCCCTCAACCAGAATCACCGCGGACGCTGAAGGTCCGTGCTGCACGATATTGGGAATCGGCAGGCCCAGGATAGCCCGTGCATGCAGAGCGAACTGGGAAAGATCCTGGGAGATCATGGTCACCATGCCGGTATCGTGGGGTCGCGGCGAGACCTCGCTGAAGTAGACGTCGTCGCCTTTGATGAACAGCTCCACGCCGAAGATCCCGCGCCCGCCCAGGGCGTCGGTGACCTGTTTGGCAATCGCCTGCGCCCGTTGCAGTGCAGTATCGCTCATGGGCTGGGGCTGCCAGGACTCCTGGTAATCCCCCTGTTCCTGTCGATGCCCGATCGGCAGGCAGAACACCGTCCCTTGATCGTGCCGAACGGTCAGTTGGGTGATTTCGTAATCGAATTCGACGAACCCTTCGACGATGACGCGCCCCGCGCCGGCACGCCCGCCCTCCTGTGCGTATCGCCAGCTCTTGTCGATATCCTCCGGCGTATGAATGGTACTCTGCCCTTTGCCGGAAGAACTCATGATCGGCTTGACCACACAGGGGATGCCGATCTCGGCCACCGCCCGTTCGAAATCCTCACGGTTGTCGACGAAACGATAGGGTGACGTGGGCAGACCCAACTCCTCGGCGGCAAGTCGCCGAATGCCCTCCCGGTTCATGGTCAGGCGCGCGGCGTTGGCTGTGGGAATCACGGTGAAACCCTCCGCCTCCAGCGCCACCAAGGTGTCCGTGGAGATCGCTTCGATCTCCGGTACGATGTAGTCGGGACGCTCCTGTTCGATGACCCGGCGCAGTTCATTTCCGTCCAGCATGGAGAAGGTGTAGGAACGATCCGCCACCTGCATGGCCGGCGCATGTTCGTAGCGATCGCAGGCGATCACCTCACAACCGAATCGCTGCAGTTCGATCACCACCTCCTTGCCCAGTTCGCCGGAACCGCACAGCAGTACCTTGGTCGCGGAGGGGGAAAACGGGGTACCCAGTGTCGTCATAGATTGGTCCTGTTCATCGTGAAGGTTGGCGGAGTGCAAAACGCCATCTTAACCTGCGGACATCGACCGGAACAGGCAGGCTGTTATTATTAACCCGCCCACCCATTGGGCCCGTTCAATTCATGGTGTCGATATCGATGCCCATCTCCCGGGCCCGTCTGCGCCACATCTTACGCGCGAGTTTGCGCATGTCCTCGACTTTGTCCATCTCGTCGATGATTTCAATTCCCAGCAGGGTCTCCAGCACGTCTTCCAGGGTCAGAATCCCTTCCATGGCGCCATACTCGTCAACGATAAGCAGAATATGGCTGCGATCCTGGAGCAGCTTTTCAAAGGCGTTCTGCAGGGAACTGGTATCCGGCAGCGCCGCCAGGTGGCGCCGGTAGACCGACAACCGCTTGTCCGAGTTGCCCCGTGCATGGGCCAGCAGCAGGTCACTGCGCAGGACGAATCCGGTGACACGATCCCGATCCGGCTGATAGACGGGAATGCGTGAGAAGCGGCTGTCGGCATAGCCTTCGAAATAATCGTTCACTGTCATCTCCTCGTGCAGGGCAAACACCACCACCCGAGGCGTCATGACATCGCTGACCCGGGTCTCGCGCAGCATGAACAGGTTATTCAGGATCAGCGACTCACGCTCATGCAGCTTGCCCTCCTCGACACCCGCCTGGGCCATGGCGGTGAACTCGTCTCGATGGAAGTGGCCATGCTGATGGCCCCGGGAAAGCAGCCGGGTGAGCATGGCCGATAGCTTGACGAAGGGATACAGCAGCCAGATCAGCAGGCTCAGCGCAGAGGTTGTGGGAGGCGCCAGCTGGCGCCAGTAGACCGCCCCGATGGTCTTCGGAATGATCTCCGAGAACACC
>JBNLFS010000018.1:0-3289 GCA_050305635.1 Candidatus Thiodiazotropha sp.
GGTTAGCGCAGCGTAACCCGACAGGATGTGAAAGCGCTGCTCGTCGGGTTACGCTGCGCTAACCCGACCTACGAACTGGCCCTCTCCCGCAAGGGAGAGGGGATCAAAATAACCAGTGAGCAAAGCGAACTCCAAAATTCATAATTCAAAACTAAAAACTCAAAATTAAAAAAAATGCTCCGCCTGGACCGCTACCTCAGTAACGCCACCGCCCTGACTCGATCCCAGGCCCACAAAGTCATACGCTCCGGGCGGGTGAGTGTGGATGGTAAAACCGCTAAGCAGGGGGCTTTGCTGATTCCCGAGGATGCAGCGGTGTTGCTTGATGGTCAGCCGGTGGCTACCCCATCCCATCGATATCTGATGCTGAACAAGCCTCTGGGTGTGGTATGCGCCACCCAGGATCCCACCCATCGTACCGCGATCGATCTGCTTGATCTGCCCAATCCGCAAGGACTGCACTTTGCCGGACGGCTCGATATCGATGCCACCGGTCTGGTGCTGATCACGGATGACGGACAGTGGTCCCACCGGATCGCCTCGCCCTCGAAGCAGTGTGCCAAGACCTACCTCGCGACCCTGGCAGCGCCGATCCCGGAAGCGGCGCTGGAACGGATCCGTACCGGCATTCTGCTGCGGGGTGAGGCGCAACCGACGGCTTCCGCCCAGGCCGAGCGTCTCGATGACACAAAGGTGCGCCTAAGCATCACCGAGGGCCGCTACCACCAGGTGAAACGATTGTTTGCTGCGGTGGGTAACCGGGTCGTCGCGCTGCATCGGGAGTCGATCGGCGCGCTGCAACTGGATGCTGTGCTGGCTCCCGGGATCTATCGCCCGCTCACGGCACATGAGATCGGTTTGTTCAACGGCTCATAAGGACGACTTGACCCGGTCCCGGTACCGACCGGTCCAACCACGAAATCCGTACGTGATATTTTTCGCCCATTTGCACGAGACTGTCCGCGTCACCTATCTCACGGAAAGCGATGTGCGGGGGCCAGTGCGAAAGTGACCCAGTGAATCGATCGGGTTAAAGTTTCTTCCGGGTTTGGCCGATGCATTAAGAACATCGGCGGAAATGGCGGAGACCATACCGGACCGATGGAGTCCTATCCAGGGGGGGAAGCCACTGTCAAAGTGGTCTGTCAGGGATGAGAAGCTCGAAGACCAGGTGTGGTGTTTCGTCAGTGATACGATAACAGAGGCCGGTTCCGGCCCTGTTCCTGCGTAGCCTACACTATATATAGAGCATATGTCTGGCTCGTACTTCTCTCACCGCTTCACTTTAGTGTCACAGGATTGCCGCTGACTTGAAAGGTGACCTTCGGGTTGGACGTGCACCGTTTTCCGCATGCGTTGCGGAAGTTTGAGGTAGCGATCGTGCACGGGAATCAAACAGCGACGGCCCAAAAAGGGTTGCCGCTGACGGATGATATCGTTCAGCAGCTGCGGGAGGTTCTCGAAGCCTGCGACGTGGGATTGTGTCTGGTGGATGAACGCCGCAGGGTATGGGCCTGGAACCAGCGCTTTGCCGAGCGCGCCAGGACCTGGGATAGGGATAGCCCGACACGGATCGAATCCCTGTTTCCTCCGTTGGCCAGCGAACGTTTTACCGATCAGGTGCAAAACGCGATCATGCTGTCCTTCGCGTCGGGTCAGGAAGCTCCCCGGGGCAGGAGCGCTCAAGCCCGTCAGGTGATTCGCCTGGAGGATCAAACCCGCATACGTATCAGCGTACGTCCTCTGATGCTGCACCCGGGCTACTGTCTGGTGCAGTTCACGGATCTGGATGAGGCGCCGCCGGAGAGCATGGCGCGCTCCGCTTTTACTCTCACCGAGCAGCGTACCCGCGCCATGCTGTCGTCCATCGAGGACGCGGTGATTCTTCTGGATCCCGAAGGCATGGTGGAATTCGTCAATCTGGCGGCGGAGAACCTGACCGGCTATCAGAGCCGTTGGGCCGTGGGACGCCCCCTGTCCGCGATCTACCAGGTATTCGATGAGGCGGGATCTCTGGATCAGCCGTTCGATATCGTGCAGGTGCTTTCCGATACGGGGCGGCCACTGGTGCTGCAGCACCGGGAAGGACTCAGCATTCCGATTCAGCAGACGCTCTCGCGCCTGCGCGATCAGTCGGGCAATCTGGAAGGTATGGTGCTGGTGTTCAAAGACACCAGTCAGTCCCGCAAGATGGCGGCGCAATTGAGTTGGCAATCGAGCCATGATCCGGTCACCCGTTTGTACAATCGGGCGGAGTTCGATCGTCATCTCTCTCAACTGCTCGATCAGGCCGGCAGTAACGGAGACTGTCACTGTCTGCTCTACCTCGACGTGGATCGCTTCATCGTGGTGAACGACAACTGCGGTCATGCGGCGGGTGACGAGTTGCTGCGCCAACTGGCCGGGCTGATGAAACGCTCGATTCGCAGTTCCGACATGCTGGCGCGCCTGGGGGGCGACGAGTTCGGCATCCTGCTGAGCCAGTGCACCCGGGAGTCCGCGGAACGGATTGCAGAGTCGATTCGCTCGAGCGTGCAGGAATTCTGTTTCAACTGGGGTGAAAAGTCCTTCCCACAGAGTGTCAGTATCGGCATGGTGCCGATCAACAAGCAGAACGAGAGTGTCCGGCAGGTGTTGAGCTACGCGGATATGGCCTGTATCACTGCCAAGGAGGAGGGACGCAACAAGATCCATGTTTACCATCCGCAGGAGAGCTCCGCGGCCAAGCGACATGGGGAGGCCCAGTGGGTGACGCGGATCCGCCAGGCCCTCGAAGCGGACCTGCTTGCCCTGTATGTCCAGCCTATCACCCCCTTGCAGCCCGGCAACAGTGATGTGGAACATGTGGAGGTGTTGATCCGTCTGCTCGACCCGGATGGGGGTATCATCGCCCCGGGCGTTTTCATTCCCGCTGCGGAGCGCTTTGGGTTGATGCCCGCGGTGGATCGCTGGGTGGTGGCCAGGATGGTGCGTTACATCGCCGACCACCGGGAACAGTGTCTCGCCTCGGGACGGCGCTTTTTTGTCAATCTTTCCGGGCTTTCACTGTGTGATGACGGGTTTCTTCAGTGGCTGCTGGAAACGATTCAGAGCCACGAAATCCCCCGTGGCATGCTGTGTTTCGAGTTAACTGAAACGGCGGCCATCTCCAACCTGGCCACGGCGGAGCACTTCATGCGCTCCCTGCAGCGCTGCGGCTGTGAATTTGCCCTGGATGACTTTGGCAGCGGACTCTCCTCCTTCGCCTATCTGAAACACCTGCCGGTGGAGTATTTGAAGATCGACGGGG
>JBNLFS010000019.1:0-16261 GCA_050305635.1 Candidatus Thiodiazotropha sp.
GCTGACCGAACAGGTGGGCTTCCCGGCTGAGGACATTATCTTCGACCCCAACATCTTCGCCATCGCCACCGGTATCGAGGAGCACGACAACTACGGCGTCGACTTCATCGAGGCGACCCGGGAGATCAAGCGGACCCTGCCTCACGCCCTGATCTCCGGCGGCGTTTCCAACGTCTCCTTCTCCTTCCGCGGCAACAACCCGGTGCGCGAGGCGATCCACGCGGTGTTTCTCTACCACGCGATCCAGGCCGGCATGGACATGGGCATCGTCAACGCCGCCCAGCTGGCGGTCTACGATGACCTGCCCGCCGAACTGCGCGACGCGGTGGAAGATGTTGTGCTCAACAAAGATCCCCAGGCCGGCGAGCGGCTGGTGGATCTGGCGCCCAAGTACCAGGGCGACGGCCAGGGCGCGGAAGTCAAAGAGGATGCCGAATGGCGTGCCTGGCCGGTCAATAAGCGCCTGGAACATGCTCTGGTGAAGGGCATCACCGAGTTCATCGACCAGGACACCGAAGAGGCCCGACAACAGGCTTCGCGCACCCTGGAAGTGATCGAAGGCCCCCTGATGGACGGTATGAACGTGGTCGGCGACCTGTTCGGCGCCGGCAAGATGTTCCTCCCCCAGGTGGTCAAATCGGCGCGGGTGATGAAGAAGGCGGTGGCCTACCTGGAGCCCTACCTGGAGGCGGAAAAGGCCGAGTGCGGAGTACAGGCCCAGGGCCGGATTCTCATGGCCACGGTGAAGGGGGACGTCCATGATATCGGCAAGAACATCGTCGGCGTGGTCCTGCAGTGCAACAACTACGAGGTCATCGATCTCGGCGTGATGGTACCGGCCGACCGCATCCTGCAGGAGGCCCAGGCCCGGAACGCCGATATCGTCGGCCTCTCCGGCCTCATCACCCCGTCCCTGGACGAGATGGTCCATGTGGCCAAGGAGATGCAGCGCCTGGGCATGACACAGCCCCTGATGATCGGCGGCGCCACCACCTCCATCGCCCACACCGCGGTGAAGATCGAGCCCAACTACGAACATCCCGTGGTCTATGTACCCGACGCCTCCCGCGCCGTCGGTGTGGCCTCGAACCTGCTGTCGAACGACCTGCGCGACGCTTACGTGGCCAAGCTGCGCGAGGAGTACGCAAAGGTGCGCGAGCGCCGCGCCGGGGTCAACGAGGCGCGCAATCTGATCCCCATCGAGGAGGCCCGGGCCAACCCCACGCCGATCGACTGGGCGGCAACCGAACCGGTTACCCCCCGGCTCTGCCAGGCCGGCTTTACCGCTCCCGATGGCGCGCGGCTGGTGCGACTGTCGAAGGACGACGCCACCGCCAGCCTGCTTGTGTTCGACGACATCCTGCTTTCGGCGTTCACCGATTACATCGACTGGACCTTCTTCTTCCACGCCTGGCAGCTCAAGGGGCGCTACCCGCAGATCCTCGAGGACGAGGAAAAGGGTGAAGAGGCTAAGAAACTCCTCGCCGACGCCCAGACCATGCTGGCCCAGCTCATCGATGAGAAGTGGCTGCGAGCATCCGCCGTCATCGGTCTCTTCCCCGCCAACGCGGACGGTGACGACATCCGCGTCTACGCAGACGATCGACGTGAGCGTGTACTCACTTCATTCCACAATCTGCGCAAGCAGGGCCGCCAACCCGAAGGCAAGTACAACGAATGCCTGGCCGACTTCATCGCCCCCGTGGAGAGCGGCAGAGCCGACTACCTGGGGGCCTTCGCCTGCACCGCCGGCATCGGCATCGATGACAAGCTGGCCGAGTTCGCACAGGACCACGACGACTACCACGCCATCCTGCTCAAAGCCCTGGCGGACCGTCTGGCCGAAGCCCTCACCGAGTGGCTGCACGAACGGGTGCGGCGCGACTACTGGGGCTATGCAGCAGACGAGTCCCTGAACAACGAGGCGCTGATCGCAGAGCAATATATCGGCATCCGCCCTGCCATGGGTTACCCGGCCAGCCCGGACCATGCGGAAAAGGACCTGCTGTGGGCGTTGTTGTCCGTTCAGCAGGAGACCGGCATCTGGCTCACCGAGAGCAAGGCCATGGTGCCCACCGCCTCGGTCAGCGGACTCTATTTCAGCCACCCCCAAAGCCGCTACTTCGCGGTGGGCAAGCTGAACAAGGATCAGGTGGCCGATTACGCCGCGCGCAAGGGTGCGCCGTTGACCGAGGTTGAGCGCTGGCTGGCCCCCAATCTGGCCTACGAGCCGGAGGCTTGAGTTACCCGCCCCCTCACCGAAACCCAATCAATCTGGTTGCTTTGTTCAAAGTGCTTCAGCCGCCATGTGGAGCAAGTATCAATAGCATGCCATGAACGGCTGAACTTCTTTTTATTGAGTTCGCTGTAGCAAGCTGTCCCTTTATCGACTGCCCTGATCTGTAAATCACCTCTCCCCTCACGGAAGAGAGGGGACACCTCGTGTCGTAGGTCGGGCTAGCGCAGCGTAACCCGAAATGCCCGGGGATCTCGCCACCGCCTGTCGGGTTACGCTGCGCTAACCCGACCTACGCGCTGCTCCGATTGGCCGGGGTATGCATTCCCACGCAGAGCGCCGGGAACGTGGAACGTGCTCCAAAGGAGCTCGCGGACGCTGAACCCGATACCCTGAGGTACCTCATCGTGAAAAACAGAAAAACAGAACCTGGAGAAGGTTTGTCGATCATGTAAGAATGGAAACGGGCATGGCGGCTGAAGACCGGTGAAAACCCGAAAAAGCGCCCCCCCTTAACAAGCTGCTTCACAGAACCAATCACTCGCAACCGATACCGCTTCGCCGACGAGCGGTACCTTAGACCCTAAAAAAGGAACAACGAGATGGCAAGTTGGAATCCTGCTATTTTGGCCATCAACGGATATCAACGTTACATATCCCCTCACAAGGGGTTCTGCTGCGCGCATCGAGTTGTTACAGGCGAAACATCCTGTTCTGAATACGTAAAACAGGTGATCATGCAAAAAGGTCTGTTTGGTTCGTGGAGCGATATCACAAAGCGCTTTCGGGCTTGCAAACAATCGGCTCTCTATTTAAATGAGATCAAGATTGAAGAGAAGAAACAGACGACTGAGAAAAAGGAGAGGAAATCTCCTTCCGATGCAGCCTGTATCGCTGCAGACACGCTTGCCTGCATTCCAACAAGTTGCGCCGACATCAGCCTGAAGTCTGCTGCCGGTGGTGCTGGGACTTTGGCAAGTGGCGGATGCGATGGTTGTGCCTGCACACCTTTCTAGCAGGCTATTGACCTTTGCAAGACCGCTCCACCCACGACGCAGTATATCACCTGATTACCCATCTAATTTCATAGGAGAACGAAGAATGACAACTCTCACCGGCTCCTGTTTATGCGGCGAAGTAAAATTCACCCTCCAAGGCGGCTTCGATGTATTTTATTTGTGCCATTGCCACTATTGGTAAAAAGACACGGGGGCGGCGTACGCGGCCAATCCGTTCTTTCGCTCAACCCGGCTCAATTGGCTTTCCGGCGAAAGCGCGGTAACCACATTCAACCTGCCCAACACGCGCCACCGCAAGAGCTTCTGCAAGCATTATGGTTCGACGCTACCCAGCGAAGATAAATCTGATAACCTTACGGTCGTACCCGCAGGCTGTCTTGACACCGAAGTATCATTTATACCCAATGCGCACATTTTTATGGAGAGCATGGCAAGCTGGGAAGCAAGTCATGAAGACATACATAAGTACAACGAGCTGCCAACTTAACTGGCCGCCTGTGAAAACCCTTGCGGATCGACTCCTGTGCCATGGAATGATTATTTGAATCCCAATAACAAGAGACATGTCAGCATCGCCATGTTGTATTGATCACTGTGCCAGGGGCGAAGGAGACGTCTCGAGGGTTTTGTATTATCTCGCAGCGCTTAGCGTTCTGCCGAATCCCGGGTTCCACTTCGTTTCACCCGGGCTACGGGTGATACTCGCTATTCTTGAGCCATGCAATGTAGCCCGGGTGTAGCGAAGCGGAACCCGGGAACAACACTCTAGAACTCCAGGACTGGCTTTTTGAGTATAGCGAGTTTCAGCCCCGCCGATTTTTGCGAACATTGCAGCCGCCCCCGCAGAGGCGGGACGATCAGGTACCCTAGCCTGCTAGTTAAAACACTGATATCTTCTGCCTGATCCAAGATAGGGGTGATCGTCATAGCATTTTTTCTGACGCATCTTCTTTCTCATCTTTTCCCTAAGCGAATCGATACTGCCCTGCTCATATCCATCCTCATAACCATGGCGATCGCCCTGCTTGGCACCCGATCGGTAACCTTTTTCATATCCGGCTTTGTACCCGAGAATATAGTCTTTCTCATCAAACGACGTTTTAGAGTGCATACCGTAGTATCGATCCTTGCCATCACGATAGCCTTCATGGTAGCTGCGCTTGTAGGCCTTCACGTAGCCATCCTCCAAGCCATCGGTGTATCCCGCATCATAGCCCTGCTGGTAGGCATCGCTCATTGCCGAAGCTGATCCGACGTAGAAGAGAAGAATCAATGTTGACAAAGCAATTGCTGCTGTATGTTTCATTTTCTGGCTCCATCATTGTGTCTGTAGTAGAGAGCTTAATGGAGAGAGCATTAACGGAAGCTGAACGCCAGTAGAGAATCCTGCTCGGTTTACCAGAACAGATGGGAGTGCAATAAAACCTGATTACCCACCATGATCAGCGACGTAACCCGGGTGCAACGAAGCGGAACCCGGGAACAGCACTCCGGTATTTGCACGCATCGCAGGAGCAGGTCACTCGGACGGTGTTTATTGTGCTTACCAGGAGAGTGAAGCCGGCGCTATCGGATATCAGGTGAACAACGATGGACAGCAGGAAGATCCATGATTCACCGTCTCCCAGCCATTATCCAGGGGCGCACCCAATCGATTGATTTTATGAACCAGAGGTTCCCGGGATAAGCTAGTACCGCCCCAGTGCCGGGGCGCTCCCGCAAGGGGAGAGCGCCAGGGAGAGGATAGACAGACTCGTGAACAGAGCGAACACTTCTGTGAATTTGAACACCGAAATTTGAGTTACTGAATTACACCATTCAAATAATACGATCTCGCTCTAATACAATGAGCATCTCCCCATTTATTGCCCTATCGTTGCATTGAAAGTCAGCCAGATAGGTGTTAAATTCCCAAATAACCAGGATGCTAAAGGGGATTTTATATGCTCCACATAGCAATAAAGGGGCTACGCCATCTGTCACAAGCGGACAGAACCCGCCTTCGTGGTTACAGCCGTCAGGGCACCTCACTCCTCTCCAACCATCCCCATCGCCTTACACTCAACCTGCATTGTCTGCGCGCAGGATCTCCACTCCTTTAATCAATCTATCAATTATCAACATCACAACAAAGGGAGGTGATAGGCACTTATCGACTTACTGTTCTCTCAATCGACGCACTTACTCATCCCCTGTAAATAATCACTGTCGAGCTAAGCGCCGGGTGTCGTACAGGTAACAGAAACTGTTGTCCGCAGGGACGCGGACATGAGGTGTCCGAGGATGGGTTAAGAGTGCACATTGTCCGGGCAAGTGGGATTTGTTGGAGGATATTCCGGAACGATCAACAGCATCCTGCTTTAAAGCATCCAGAAACCACAGTTACATGGAACAACAGGAGATTGAAGTAATGAAGATGAAAAATGGCTTTACGATTTGGACCACAATGCTCTTCGGTTTGGCGGTTACACAAGCCGCCCACGGATCGACTATCGAACACTCGGTGGATGCCTCGGTCGGAGGGGTCATCCCGGTGATTTATGGTGATCACACAATCAATGCGTCGATAACATCAGCAGGGACCGGAAGCTATAGCTTCTATGCAGAGTCAGGGGATAATGTTCGCATAGTTTCCGCCGGTCACACAGGCAACTTTGACTCAAATATAGAGCTACGAGATCCCACGGGATCGGTGATTAACTCGACGTATTGCAGCGCAAGCAATTCTTACACTACTTGCAGTACAGCGTTAACCGAATCACTCAGCACGACCGGCACCCATTACATCAACATCACGGATGCCGGGGCAGACAATTCCGGCAGCTACACCATGCATCTGGATCTCTTTCCACCTTCTGACCCAACAGGGAACAACTGGGACGGCCTGGACTACTACAGCCTTGTCAACGACAGTCTAGGCCATGCGGGAGACCACGATATGTTCGGTTTTTGGGGCGCTAGCGGCTCGGGAATCAGCGTCCGCGTAGATGGGTTGACCGGAAATCTTGATCCATCCTTACAGATCTGGGGTCCGTCTGGCGAACAGGCGCTCTTTGACAATTATTGTTCAGCTTCCAACGGTTACACTACCTGCTCAGTAGGTGCAAACGTCGATCTGCTTGAAGATGGAATATACTTCCTGGCACTCTCAGACGCCGGGTTTGATAATACGGGGAGCTATTTTCTGGAATTAGCATGTACCTATGGTGATTGCCCACTCGACCGGGCTCCACCGCCCAATCCCGTCCCTGTTCCTGCAGCCGCCTGGCTGTTTGCCTCAGGACTGATCGGTATGTCTTCTGTCAGAAAGCGCAAGACGATCCGATAAGACTCGCTCTTCTACAAAACAATGAGAAAAAACGACCGCGAGCGGACGCTATTCTCCGTGGATACACACGCAATCATGTGCGCTTACCGAAACCATTGGCGTGATTATGCGGCGAATAGCGACCAATCGCGGTTACTCCCCGTGGGCGGCCAAGGATGCCGGCTAGACGGAAGTCCGACCATTCATCCTCAATAAGAAAGCTTGCATCAGTATCAGGATATCTGCACCAGCTTTGCAATAGACCTGGGCAGGTCATTTTGTGTTTAGACAACTTGATCTGGACACCCAAGCTAATTCGTTTTATTGGCGATGTCCTGTTTGTCTTTGCTGAGTTTAACCATCGGCACTCCATAAAAGGATGCACCGAACACAAGCATCGAGTTTTTGTACTAAGCAGCTTGGATTTAAAAACCAATCCCCGGAAAAGGTCATGAGAGCGACGCGAAAGTAAGAGAATCTACCAAAAATAACGGATCGATCTATTCGACGATAGCTTTAAGCCTGTTGACAACCTGCCTGGATTTTTCGTCAGTCTTTTCAACGATGCTGGTAAGCACCCGTGTGGGCGCAATCTTACCCTTTTGATCGCCATGGCAGGGTGATCCTCTGAAATAAACTCTGAAAGTATGAGCGGCAAGTTTTTCTGGCCCGGAAAATCTTCTCTGGTTGCTGTTTACCATCTCGATAAAAAGACTATCACAGCTACAATCCATATGGCCATTCTCCACATAGCAAAAATCATGCTGCTTGCAAATTGAGTCTAAAATGTCGACGGGAGGCGGCGCGTTAAAAGGATCCTTCGGGTGGTTCAACCCACACCAGTTTCCATATGTCGGCATAAAGATTGAAGATTCCCTGGATGGGTCTGCGTCGTTCGACTCGACTGTTTCCGCAAATGCACTGGGTATGAACAGCGACATGTAAAGCAGCAAAGAGATGATGGTAAATCCGTTTTTCACGCCGATTCCTTATTTCGTTCGAAGCAATCTACCCAATCATTGCATAAATATTCCTGATTACCCATAACTTTCCGCCATCTCAACAAACATATGGCATGAGCGAAGGGCGAATCAATATCGTAAATATATTCCAGACACTTGGCCATGCCCCACCCATGCCAACGGTAGCATTGAGCCACCAAATCTAACAGCCTTCATCACCGATCTGCCGATGTTTTCGATATCAAGGTGTGATGTCATACCCAAGCCCCGGAAGGTGCTGATTTCTCTGAACGATACCGCATCTTACCACTACATGAGCCGTTGAGTATAACGAGCCTCTCTCTGCGGCTGTGATCCCCGAACCCGGCCTATTTCCGGATACGTAGGCGTATCCTGTACAGATCTTTATGCACGCTTGAGTGTTAAAACCTTACCACCGCCAACCGCAGTCTGGTTATTTGCCTCAGGACTAACTGGAATATTTTCTTTCAGGAAGCGTAGCACGACTCGATAAGACTCGTGCCTCTCCAAAAATATACGAGCAAACACCAATCGAGAGAGGCCAAGGGCGCTGACGGGATGAAAAATTGATCCCCACACAATTGGTATGAGTGAAGCACCTGGAGCGTTTTGTATAGTCCCACAACACTTCACATTCTGCTGGATCCCGGCTTCCGCTTCGCTGCAACCGGGCTACACGGGTTGATGCCTGGTAACCAACAGGCTGTTGACTCTTTTTCCACCAATCCCAACCATCAAGATGGTCAACAGAAGGCCCAAGTCGACAGCACCACCCCCCCCATAATCTTCATCACTATCCCGATAGCTGTCCTCCAGGGGCAGCACGGCCAGGTCCCCGTCTTCATACGGCCCGTAGTTGACCATCAACAGCTCATAATCAGCGTCGTACAACTCGATCAACACATCGTAATATCCGGCGGGATAGCCATCGATCAAACGGGTCGCCACCTCATAGCGGTCATCAGTCGTGTCTCCGACGATCGGGAACACCTCTGTAGTGTAGATGTGGTTCCAGCGTCCGCCCTCCAGACTGAGATAGAGTTTCGCATAGACCCAGGCTTCGCCACTCGACACATCCGCGTCGAAACTGACCCGTATGCGATGATAGAAACCGTCATGATCTTCATCCCGACTCAATACCGCAGATGCATCGTAGATACTGAACAGCCGTCCGCCGGGATGCGCCATGGTCCGCTGCATGACCGCCGTTTCCGCATCACTGTCGGCGCCAACCAGGGACGGAGCTTCGTCAACAGAGGCCTCATCGAGCAATCGTGTATAGTCCGAAGGTGCATTCATAGCCATGCCCTCCGCCGACTGGGAGTAACGTGGCAGTGACTCATTAGCCCATGCCCCTTGAGCCAGGCTCAGCACACACAGCAATAACAGTGTTCCGAGACCCGTGCGGTCGCTTGCAGAAATCAACATGTCAGCCATCCTTCTATCTTGACGACGGCCCGCGCCACACCGATCCGGAACCATGCCGGCCCGAATCCCTGCGGTCATGATCGTGTCTATAGCGATCCCGTGACGGGTAGCCGTGGCTCTCCTGTCGGCGATATTCGTGATGCGGGTAGTAGGGATCGGGGCGGTCACGATAGCCGTGATCGTGGTCGTGATGACCCAGGGCGAGCCCCAGGAACACACCACTGACCAGCCCCACCGGGAAGTCGAGGTCGTCATGCGCCTGCGCGCTACCGCCGATGACCAGAGAAGCCACCAGAAAGGTGCTAATAAGCAGTGATTTCGATTTCATGATTCGTCTCCTTTGCTGAGTTTCAACCTAAGCTTAGGGAGACGTGGCTGAACGACCGCTGAACAGTTGTGACTAACGGGCTGTCAAAACTCGATCGTACATTGGAGCAGTCATCTGGGGGTCGTTTTGGGAGTTGCGTTGAGGCGTTCTTCGCATTCTGCCGGATCCCGGGTTCCGTGATGCTCCATCCGGGCTACACGAGCAGACCACCTGTATCCCGGGTGCAGCTCAGCAGAACCCGGGAAGCCACTCTCGAGCGTGTCCCTGCAATTTGACTTCGTATCTCGGCCTCAACTCCGTGCCACACCCTCCCGGGTTACGCGTTGCTTCACCCGGGCTACAAGAGTGATTATTCAACCTCCCCGAGCAACGTTGCGGCTTCGCAAAGGCGGGACAGCTCAGGGCTGTGTCAGAAGCCAGGCCGCCAAGCCGAGAAACATCAGGAATCCCAAGGTGTCGGTGATGCCGGTCAACAGGATGCTGCTGCCAAGGGCGGGATCCTGGCCCATGCGTTTCAAACCCAAGGGGATCAGCACCCCGGCCAGAGAGGCCAGCAGCAGGTTCATCACCATCGCCCCCAGCATCACCCCGCCCAGCATGGGCCGGTCGTAGATCCCCCAGACCACCAGCCCCATCAACCCACCCCACAGCAGACCGTTCATCAACCCGATACTCAGTTCCTTACCCAGCAGGCGGGGAAAGTTGCCCCGCTCGACCTGCCCCATACTGAGCCCGCGTATCACCAGCGCGAGGGTCTGATTACCGGTATTGCCGCCCACACTGGCGGTAATCGGCAACAGCGCGGCCAACGCCACCACCTGTGCGATGGTGTGTTCGAACTGGCCGATGATGCGGGAGGCGACGAAGGCGATCAGCAGGTTCAGGCCCAGCCATGGCCAACGACTGCGTGCCGAATACCAGATCGGCGCGAACAGGTCTTCCCCCTCGCGCAGGCCCGCCTGGGCCAGCAGATCCCGCGGGGAGACTTCTTGCACATAGTCGAGCACCGCGTCCACCAGCAGGTATCCCACCGGCTGATTGTGCGCGTTGACCACCGGCGCGGCGATCAGGTCGTAGCGCTCGAAGGCGCTGGCCGCATCCGCGGCCGGATCCGAGGTATGGAACACCACCGGCTCGCGCCGCATCACCTCCGCGACCCGGGTCTCCCCCGGGTGGGTGAGAATGGCCTCCAGGGCCAGAGTGCCCTGCAGGGTGTTCTCCCGGTCCACCACCAGCAACGGCGCGGAGGCGGCGGGCAGACGTTCTCGCCGACGCAGAAAGCGCAGCACCACATCCAGGCTGTTGTCCTCGCGCACGGCGAGAAAATCGAAGTCCATGATTGCGCCTACCGTGTCTTCGGGAAACCCCAACACCGACTGCAACCGCTCCCGGTCCATGTCGGCCAGCAGGCTGTCCCGCACCGCATCCGAGACCTCCAGCAACACCGCACCGTCCAGGGCCGGATCGACCAGTCCCTACAGGGTGCCCCTGCGCGCCAGGGGCTGGCGCTCCAGTACATAGGCGATGTCGGCAGGATGCAACTGGTTGATCTGACGACGCAGTTCATTCGCCTGCTGTTTAGCCACCAACCCCTGCACCAGATCGTGCCGGCGCATCTGCTGCTTGGTGACCAGCGATGAAATCAGCGCCTGCTTGTCCATCAGCTCGTTGATGTGAGTGAGGATCGACTGTAGGTTTTTATGCTGTCGCTTGGCTGGCTGCATGCTGTGCTCATCCGGGCCCATCAGGGTGCCGCGCGAGAGGGGATCAACCTATTTCAGATTGACCCTGCCCTGCTTGTCCAGGGGAATGCGAAAGGACTTGAGTGCAGGATCGGAACCCGAAGCCTGCATGGACCCGCTCAGATCGTATCGCAGGTTGCCTGCCATCAGAGCGGAATAGAGCCCCCTCCCGGCCTGTGCGAAATCGAGGCTGATGGGCAGACTGAGGGTGCCTTTTCCATCCCGGGAAATATTCACGGACTGATCCACCAGACCGTTACCCGCGTCAAAGCCATTAAGTTTCAGCTGATAGTTGAAGCGGTTGAGCATCAGGGCGAAATCGTTCGGGTTGTCCACCTGCAATTGGAGCAGCAGCCGGGCGCCTTTCATGTTGATCTGTTGCACATCCAGGGAACGCAGGCTCAATGACGGCATCTCGGGTATCGGGTACTTGCCTTGATAGCTCACCGGCACCCTGACCCGACCCAGCAGAGGCACCTCGAAGCCCATCCCCAGATCCAGGGCGTAAGCCACCTCCCGGGCGTCCTTGAGCTGTCGGTAGCTCTTCAACAATTGCTCAAACCCGAGACGCACCGGCAGCTGTACCCGGCTACGGCCGTTTGCCGCCAGGTTCAGCGCCATGGGCTGATCACCCTTGAGAAAGGAGCGGCCAAACAGCTTGAGATCATAATCCAGTCCGGCGAGGGAGATGCCGACCGGATTCGGGTTGTCCACCTTCACATCAAAATTCACATCGACCCCATTCATGTCCAGTCCGGTGAGCCGCATCCCTTCGACCACGGCGCTGGGCTTCTGACCCTCCAGCACTTGGCCGACCTGGCCCAGGGAGGCGCAGGCCGACAGCAACAGCAGTTGCAGCAACGCAGTGATCAACAGCAGGGAACGCGCCATGGCATGACTCCGAAACAAAGAGGTGATATGGAGAAAATCAGTCGCAACAGTATCACAACCCGCCAGATCGATGATCGGGTTCGGTCCCGGGTTTGAGGACTTTAATACACACCGAATACCCGGTCTGGACACTGTCACGATTGAGCCGGCTGCCAACTACCACTACAATGACGTCACTGATTGTCCGGGTCACACTGACCGACGCTACCGCAAACCGGCCCCCGTTCGACGAGGCTTCAACCGAATTGGGAGCCCGGCACCCCGTCCCTCATGTGTTTTCGACTACGCATCAGACGTTACACACCGCACATGACAGAAGTACCATAATGAATCGACCAATTGCACGACAGCCTGAATGGTGGAACATGTTTCTGCCCTTCATGAGATGGATGCCTTCCCTGAACCAGCGCGACCTGCGTTCGGACCTGACCGCCGGCATCACCGGCGCCATCGTGGTGCTGCCCCAGGGCGTGGCATTTGCCGCGATCGCCGGCATGCCCCCGGAGTACGGCCTCTACGCCGGTATGATTCCCGCCATCATCGCGGCCCTGTTCGGCTCATCCAAGCACCTGGTCTCCGGACCCACCACGGCGGCTTCCATCGTGCTGTTCTCGGCCCTCTCGGTGTACGCCACCCCCGGCACCGCCGACTATGTCGCGCTGGCCCTGACCATGACCTTTATGGTGGGTCTGTTCGAACTCGCCCTGGGTCTGGCGCGCATGGGCGCACTGGTCAACTTCATCTCCCACTCGGTGGTGGTGGGGTTCACTGCGGGGGCCGCGATCCTCATCGCTGCCAAACAGCTGAAACACTTCTTCGGCATCCACATGGAAGGCAGCGGTCATTTGCACAACATCGTCGCCCAGTTTCTCGCCGAGATCAGTCATATCAACCTGTATGTCACCGCAGTGGCCGTGTTCACCCTGCTCAGCGGCATCGCGGTGAAACGCTGGGTGCCTCGGATACCCTATATGATCGTGGCGATGGTCTCGGGCAGCCTGCTGTCATACATCCTGAACCAGTCCCTGGGCGAATCGGTCACCGGCATCGTCACGGTCGGCGCTCTCCCCGACAGTCTGCCTCCCCTGTCCGCACCCAGCCTGACCATGGAGAACATCAAACATCTGGCGCCCTCCGCCCTGGCGGTCACCCTGTTCGCCCTCACCGAGGCGGTCTCCATCGGCCGTTCCCTGGCAGCCCGGGGCGGCTACCGAATCAATGGCAATCAGGAGTTCATCGGACAGGGCCTGTCCAACATCGCGGGCGCCTTTTTTTCCGGCTATGTGGCCACCGGTTCCTTCAACCGCAGCGGCCTGAATTACCAGGCCGGCGCGAAAACCCCTTTGGCCGCCATGTTCGCGGGACTGTTCCTGATGATCATCGTGCTGCTGGTGGCGCCCCTTGCCGCCTACCTGCCGAAGGCCGCGATGGCCGGCATCCTGTTCCTGGTGGCCTGGGGCCTGATCGATTTCAAGGAGATGAAACACATCCTGCATACCTCAAAACGGGAATCCGGAGTGCTGCTGGTCACCTTCCTCAGCGCCCTGTTTCTGGAACTGGAATTCGCCATCTTCGCCGGTGTACTGCTGTCCCTGGTACTCTACCTGGAACGGGTTTCCAAACCGCTGATCACCACCCGCACTCCGGACCCGCGACTTCACAAACGGGCCTTTTCCTGCGACAGTGGGCTTCCCGAATGTCCCCAGTTGAAATTTGTCCGCATCGATGGTTCCCTGTTTTTTGGCTCCGTGAACCATGTTCAAGAGGTCTTTGACCGGATTCGCGCCGAAAATCCGGGGCAAAAGCACCTGGCCGTACTCGCCCAGGGTATCAACTTCGTGGACCTTCAAGGGGGTGAGACCTTGGCGGAGGAGGCTCACACCCGCAGACAGGGGGGCGGCGGCCTGTACCTGATCAACGTAACTCAGGGTTTGTGGACATCCCTGGAGCAGTACGGATGTCTCGATGCCACCGGCGGGCGCAACGTCTTTCAGTCGAAGAGCGCGGCCATCCACGGCATCTATCAGAAGCTGGATAAATCGGTCTGCGCCGGTTGTCAGCACCCCATCTTCTACGAATGTATGAAGAAAGCATGAAACCGTCCCACCCGGTAACCGCACGATAGCCTGACTGTCGGCGGACGGGTCTGGCCGGCTGTGTGTGCCCGTCTCCGCAACCCGGGGTATGCCCAGGCATACCCCCCAGAGCGCCGTTCCGGCCGCAAAGCCCGGATCCGGCCATTGTCAGTTGAAGCCAAGTAGAGGATCGTTGTGAACACACTCGCCGATGAAGAAAAAATTGTCGCCAAACCCGGAGTTTTCAACAGGAAGCAGATCATTGCCGCCGGTATTTTCGCCCTGGTGGCCCTATATCTCGCCAGCATCGTGCCCACCCGTGAAATCGCCTGGGTCAGCGCCCTGCTGGTCCTGACCATCTATCTGTTCGCCTTCGAGATCGTCGGTGTGGACGTAGCGGCGGCAACCGTCATGGTGCTGCTCGGACTGACCTCGCTGCTGGCCCCCTTCATGGGGCTGGAGAAGGGCTTGGTGGACAACAATCATCTGTTCGATGGCTTCGCATCGAACGCGGTCATCTCCATCATCGCCGTGATGATCATCGGCGCCGGACTCGACCGCACCGGCATCATGAGCAAGGTTGCCGCGTTCATCCTCAAGGTGGGCGGCACTACCGAATCCCGGATCATTCCGATTATCTCCGCCACGGTGGGTTTCATCTCCTCGTTCATGCAGAACGTGGGGGCGGCGGCCCTGTTTCTGCCGGTGGTCTCCCGGATCTCCGCCCGCTCGGGGCTGCCCATGTCGCGCCTGCTGATGCCCATGGGTTTCACCGCGATCCTCGGCGGTACCATCACCATGGTAGGCTCGAGTCCCCTGATCCTGCTCAACGATCTGATTCTGACCTCCAACAAGGCACTGCCCTCGGATCAGCAGATGGACACCTGGAGTCTGTTCTCTGTAACCCCGGTAGGCATCGCCCTGGTGGCCACGGGTATCACCTACTTCGTCCTCGCGGGGCGCTACGTACTCCCCGTCACCCAGAGCGAGAGCAGCACCATCGGCACCGATCCGATGAAGTATTTTCACGATGTCTACGGTGTGGACTACACCATCAACGAAGTGGTGGTGAAGGACGGCAGCGAACTGGTGGGCATGAAACTCGATGACGTGGAAACCGCCTACCGGATCCGCATCATCGCCTCCAAGCGCGCCGGCGAGGAGACCCGTATCGGTCCCGGCACCATCGCGCGGGACACCGAATTCGTACCGGGCATGGTGCTGGGCGTGGTCGCCGAGCCCCGGGACCTGGATCATTTCGTGGAGAAGTACCAGCTGAAGAAACGCCGCCAACTGCGCACTTTTACCGAATCCCTCTCCTCCGCGGTATCGGGTATCGCCGAGGTGGTTATCCCCCCCGGCTCCAACCTGCTCGGCAAGAGCGCCCGGGATGTGTGGATGCGCAAAACCTATGGCCTGGCAATGATCGGACTGCACCGGGACGGCACCACCATGCGGGAGGGCGATGATATCCGCAACATCCCCTTCCATGCGGGGGACACCCTGGTGGTTCATACCCCCTGGAACGCTCTGGAGCGCATCGAAAAGGATCGCAATTTCGTGGTGGTCACCACGGAGTACCCCCGCGAGGAGGAGATGCGGCCGCACAAGATCCTACCTGCCGCGGCGTTTTTCGGTCTGGCCCTGTTCATGGTGCTGTTCACCGATATCCGGCTCTCGGTGGCGCTCCTCACCGGGGCCATTGGGATGATCCTTTCCGGGGTGCTGAGAATCGAAGAGGCTTACGAGGCGGTCAGCTGGAAGACGGTGTTTCTGCTCGCCTCGCTGATCCCCCTCGGCCTGGCGGTGGAGACCACCGGCACCGCCAAGTGGATTGCCGAACAGGTGCTCTCCGTGGTGGGCGACATGCCCCTGTGGGTGATCCAGACCGCGGTGGCGGCACTGGCCACCTTCTTCACCCTGGTGATGTCAAACGTGGGCGCCACGGTGCTGCTGGTGCCCCTGGCGGTCAACATTGCCATCGGCGCAGGGGGCAACCCGGCCCTGTTCGCCCTCACCGTGGCCATCGCCACCTCCAACTCCTTCCTCATTCCCACTCATCAGGTCAATGCCCTGATCATGGGCCCGGCGGGTTACCGGGTAGCGGACTTCATGAGAGCGGGCGGGGTCATGACGATCCTGTTTCTGGTGGTGATGATCGCGATGATGAATCTGGTTTTCTGATCCTTTCACAACAACAGAGTCCGGGCTCAACAATAGGTCTGCGCCGAAGCCGACTAGCGGCTTCGGCG
>JBNLFS010000020.1:0-104443 GCA_050305635.1 Candidatus Thiodiazotropha sp.
GGCGTTAGCGCGCCGCGCAAGCGGGGCGCATCTGGTCGGGTGAAAGTCCCGACATGGTAAGGGCTAACCACCCACCATTACCGAGTGTTGCACCCCTGGCGGAGCGCTCAAGCGGTGAGAACTGCGAGAGATGCGAACAAGAGGGGTGAAGCGTACACAGGGTATGTTATAGGCCGGATGGGGACGCAGCCCCTTAGAGCTGGCATCGCTTCGAAAAGCCGTTCCGGATTGGTCAGCGTGGTAACGTGCGTGAAACCTAAACGAGCAGGGCGAATGGGTGAGTCCTGTAAGAGCCGGCGGAGTTCTCAAGCTACGGCATGAAACAAGAGATGCGTCTTGAACGCGGGAGACCCCAAGTACTCCTGAACGGGACCAACCAACAGGTAATCAAGGCATATGGCTATTGAGGCACGAAGGAGAGATCCGGAGACAGGACTAGGCTGGAGCCTGGCGTTACCTGATGGACCCGAGGCAGGTAGGCGAGCCGAACTCCTACAAAGAGAGAAGCAGCCGAAGGGACTTGGGGAGTCGGATCACCTCATAGTACTCCGAGACGGTAGGGCCGATCACATGGGGAAGGGGGTGACAGTCATAGGCAGCGCGCAAAGGCCACTCGCGCCGGACACTGTAGGGCCGGGGATCGACGAGCCAACCTTCTTGCGGGCCATATCCATCAAGGCGGGCACTGCGAAAGCCCACCGATTCCAAAACCTCTACCGGCACCTGGATGAACAGATGCTGCATCATGCCTGGCGCACCCTGAACAAAAAGGGCGCCCCGGGCGTTGATAAAGTGACCATCGCCCAGTATGGAGAAAACCTGGACGAAAACATACGGCGGCTGGTAGAGCGTCTGAAAAGCAACGGGTACCGAAGCCGGCTGATCCGGCGGAAGTACATCCCGAAAGGAAAAGGCAAGGAACGCCCCCTGGGTATCCCGGTCGTGGAAGACCGGCTGCTCCAGGCGGCAGTCCGATTGCTATTGGAAGCGATCTACGAGCAGGACTTCCTGCCCGCCAGCTACGGCTATCGGCCGAAGGTGGGGGCGGGGAAGGCGGTAGGAGACCTGACCTACGAACTCCAGTTTGGCCGGTATGGCTATGTGGTGGAGGCCGATATCAAAGGCTTCTTCGACCACATCGACCACGACTGGCTGCTCAGGATGCTAAGAGAGCGGGTCGATGACAAGCCGTTACTGGGACTGATCGAGACCTGGCTGAAAGCCGGGATACTCGAACGCGACGGAACGATCCTCCATCCCCATAGCGGCACACCGCAGGGCGGGGTAATATCACCGATATTGGCGAACCTCTACCTGCACTACGTGCTCGATCTATGGTTCGAGAAGCGGGTCAAACCGAACAGCGAAGGACAGGCGCACATCATCCGCTTTGCGGATGATTTTGTCTGTGCCTTCCAGTATCGTGGGGAAGCGGAACGGTTCTACGAGGCGCTACCGAAACGACTGCAGGAGTTTGGATTGCAAGTCGCGCAGGAGAAGACGAAGGTCCACCGCTTCAGCCGCTTTCACCCGACCCGCAAACGCCGCTTCACCTTTCTCGGCTTCGAGTTCTACTGGGATGCCGACACCAAGGGAGTGGCACGGGTGTGGAGAAGGACCAGCCGAAAGAAACTGCTATCAGGAATCCAAGCCTGCAAGGAATGGTTGAAAGCAAACAGGAATCTCCGTCTGCCGGAGATGTTGAAGACGATGAAACGGAAAGTTCGGGGTCACTACAACTATTTTCGAGCCATTGGGAATGTCACGTCGTTATGGACTTTTCACAAAGCGGTGACGGAGTTGCTCTACAAATGGCTGAATCGGCGCAGCCAGAGAAGGAGTCTGACCTGGGAGAAACTCAATCGGTTATTGAAAGCAGTGCTGTTTCCGACACCGAATGAGGCCATGCAGACATTGAGGAATCGGGGGGTTGCGTGAAGGTCTGTCTGACTGCGCGAGTGACTATGACTGAGGAGCCCGGTGCGGGAAAATCGCACGCCGGGATCTGTGCAGGGGGTATCGGGTAACCGGTGTTCCTACTGCGACGGGCCAAATAATGATCCCAGCCGGTTACATGGCGAAAATAATTGAGCATTCACCGGAATGGCTTGCCGCACCAAATGTAGAAGACATTCATTCTGTGAGTGGTTGTGTATCAGCGGACTTCGCGGATTATATAAACTATTGGAAACATAATGGGTATTGGCTTTTTGACACTCCTGAGGTAATTCGGCAAGTTGCGGAGCAAAACTCAATTAATTTAGATAAAACCCTGATTTTTTATTATGAGGTCTATGAATACCAGTTTAATGAAACCGATGAGAATTGGGAAAAGTTTAGCCCAGAATCAACATTTACATTGAATGTTAAAAGCTAGTTTCAGCGAAACTTGAAGGTTTTGATGTCGTTACTTTTAGTGGGGGTGCAAGTCCAGAATGCTCACCACTATCTTGTAACAGTCTTTCAGAGCAAATTAGGACTAATAGTCATTGTTTGCTGTCTTCATGTGAGGAAGCTAAAGAGCTATTAGAGCAAGGGGCATTTATAGAATGCGAACCAGGGCCGTACAGAATCTTTGCAGTTTATACTTTGGCGTGGCCCTAATCGGGTAAGGGCGGGTTTCTAGCTCGCCCTCCCCACAGCACCCCGCATGCGGGTCCGCACGAGGCGCTTCCCTTGCGTACAAAGCGACACTCCCTAGCATCACTCCAAAGCTGGTTACGGCACTGTGCCGCCAGTTGATGACTTTACCTTCATCAGGTACTGCGCCATCTCTGAGTAACCGGTCATTTACGCTAAAAGGTCAGGAAGCGATCTCCAGATCGGAAGTGAGAGTAGGGAAGGGCGAGCCTAGCTCAACACCGCAATCGTTAATTATTGTGCAGTGCATTATACTGCTTTCGGCCAGTAGCTGACCTGTATCGGCGCAGGTAACATCAATCCCGATTGCTTCATAGCGGACATCAGGGAAGCTTTCCTGCAGAGGAACCACCTACAAAGAAGTGCGCTGCCACGCTAGCCGTTTCCCTGTCCGCGCTGAAAACGACCGAATTTATCAAAGCCTTGCCGTATTTACTAAAGACAACCACCTGAAAGATGTCTTTGGCCAGATCAATCGTGATGGTAGTAGTATTGTCCATGGTATGGGCTCCTTCGGTTGTGGTGACCGTTCCACTTTAACGGGCTTCCCGATTAAAGGGGAGGAGTCCATGCCATTGAGACGCTGGGTCTCGTTAATAAAGCTGTTAGGGCAACGCTGCTAAATAACTTTTTGCGGTCATTGCAATATCGGGGAATAATGAAATTAACTTTTTATCGGCTGTAACGAGTTTTGAATTCAGGGATTTGGCAATTGATATAAACTCGCAATCATAAGCGGAGCAACCCGATTCTTTTGCAAGCATTAGTACAGTTGTTGAGTTCACGCTATATTCGTTTCCAGTCAGTTGCTTTTCCGCTTGTGCCTGCATTTGTAATGCTGTGTCAAGATCGATAAGGTTCTTGCGAATGTACAGTGCCAGAATGTTTCTGAATTCACTTCGCCAAAGCAGAGGTGCGATCCAGTGAGAGTCTCTTTCCAGTAGTGCTTCGATGTCAGTGGTGTACTCGGTAGGGAGGTATAGGTAGGCGATGGTGTTTGTATCCACGACGATCATGCTCGGCCTTCATTTTTGGCTGAGTTGATTTCGTCGGCATCGATACGATCTATCATGACTCGATCCCTAAGTGACTTAGCTGCATCCTTCAAATCAGTTGATGAAAGTTTGGTAGGCTGTAAAGTCCTCTCCAAACAATAAATCAGCTCGCTATTAACACTCCGGTGGTGGGCCTTCGCTGCTTGTTTGAGGTGTTCATACAGGTCGTCAGGTATGTTCTTAATGGTTAAAGAAGCCATGATTTCCACCAAAATGGTTGCAATATGGTGGCATTGTGGTTTTTGGTGGTTGCGGTGTCAATATCGTCCTTCCAATCACGCTTCCAAGCCCAGCTTCTGGATGCGGTAGCGCAGTTGACGCGGTGTCATGCCAAGACCGATGGCGGCGCGGGTCTTGTTGCCCTGGTGACGCCGCAGGGCGTCGAGGATGCGCCCCTTTTCGTCGTCGCGGACCCGCGCGTAGGGACGCAGGCCGTCGGGGGGGGCGAGGGGAGAGTGGACATGACCCACAGGTGTCGGAGGCGGTTCCGGGTAGTAGCCGCGCACGGGGGACGACAAGGGGTTTTCCGGTGCGTTGATGCCGTCCTCGTCGCTGAGGATCTGCTTGATCAGGTCGCGGGTGATTAGGCTGTCGGTACTCATCAGTACCGAGCGTTTGACCAGGTTCTCCAGCTGACGGATGTTGCCTGGCCAGGGATAGCCGTCGAGCATCTCCAGGGCGCCGGGGCCGAAGCTGGTGACGCGGCCGTACTCCTGATTCGCCAGGTTGAGGAAGTAGCGCGCCAGGATCGGCACGTCGCCCTGGCGCGCGCGCAGGGGCGGCAGGCGGATGGGGAAGATGTTCAGGCGGTAGAAGAGATCGAGGCGGAAGCGGTTTTCGTTGACCGCCTCCTGCAGGTTCTTGTGGGTGGCGGCGAGGATGCGCACGTCCACCGGGATCTCCTTGCTACTGCCCACCCGCTGGATGATCTTGTGCTCCAGCACCTTGAGCAGCTTGGCCTGCAGTTCCAGGTCCAGGTCGCCGATCTCGTCGAGGAACAGGGTGCCGCCGGAGGCCAGTTCGATCTTTCCCCGCTTCATGGCGGTGGCGCCGGTGAACGACCCCTTCTCGTGGCCGAACAGCTCCGACTCGATCAGGGTGGCGGGGATGGCGGCGCAGTTGATGCTGACGAAGGGGCCCTCGGCGCGGTCGCTGGCCAGGTGCTGCATGCGCGCGAAGCGCTCCTTGCCGGTGCCCGATTCGCCCAGCAGCAGCACGGTGGTGCCGGTGCTGGCCACCTGCAGCGCCTGCTGGATCGCCTGCTGCAGGGCGGGACTCTGTCCCATGATGCCGTAGCGGGCCCCTTTGCTCTCCAGTTTGTTCTTCAGCAGCTGGTTCTCGCTCAGCAGGTTGGCGGTGCGCTCGGCCACCAGCTGGTTGACCCGCAGCACCTGGCCGATGAGGGTGGCGAGCACCTGCAGCAGGGCTACATCGCGGCGGAAGGGACGCTCGCGCTGGCGCAGCCGGTGCACCGCCAGCACACCGGCGGGAAACTCATCGAGCACGATGGGTACAGCGATGTAGGCGACCGCCTCATTGGGCAGGGTGGTGCGGTCGACCGCCCGCGCCAGATAGGTGGGTTCCTGGTCGATGTCCTGGATCAGCGCCACCTGGCCGGTCTGGAAGACCTTGCCGGTGATGCCCTCGCCGATCATGTAGCGGCCGCGTGAGCGCTCCTCGACGGTGAGGCCGTACGAGTAGCGGATATCGAGGGTGCCGTCGTCCGGACAGGGCAGCAGCACACGACCCCGGTTGAGTCCCAGCAGCTGGGAGAGCAGCCGCAGGATGCCGCGGATGGCGGGTTCGGGATCTGATGATTTGGTGATCAGCCGGGCGGCCTCCTGCACGACCAGCAGTTCGGATTCGGGGGTGGTGGCGTGTTTCACTTCGAGCTCCTGACAATGTTGACAATGACAGGTGCAAAAACAGTGCCAGTGGAATTATGAGTTTTAAATTTTGAATTTTAAATTGAATGATTGCGGCTATCGCCGCAGGGTTCTTTAAAAACTCAAGTTTCGGGGTTCATTTTGCTGCATTCATAGCGTTCGCAAATGAACACCAATAGTCAATATCGCCTCGTTCCCACGCTCTGCGTGGGAATGAAGACCCAGGTTTATGCGAACATATCGGACCTGGGCAATACCCCATAGCTTAGGTATGCGTTCCCACGCAGAGCGTGGGAACGAGGCGAACTCGAGTTAAAAAAACCACATCCAAAGGTCGTGAGCGAAGCGAACACCTCAATTCAAAATTCAAAATCATCCCCCCTCTGTTTCAAAAGGGTGCAAACCCAAGTGAATGAGTGGGTTAATTTGGTGCATGTTGCCCGGACGATCATCCCTCGTGATGCCAGCTGAAGCGGTTGATCAGCCGCACGCAGACGCCGTCGAGGAAGAAGCCCAGGACGCCGATCACCACCACCATGGCGGCCAGGGTGTCGTACTCCAGGGTGTCGCGGGCGTCGTTGATGGCGTAGCCGAGGCCGCTGGTCACCCCCAGGTACTCCGCCGGCACCAGCACGATCCAGGCGACACCCACCGCCAGGCGGATGCCGGCGAAGATGTCCTGGCCGATGGCCGGCAGGATGATCTTGCGCAGCATCTGCTGGCCGCCGGCGCCCAGGTTCTTCGCCACCTTGAACCAGATGGGATCGATACGCCGGACCCCCTGAGCAGTGGAGAAGATGACCGGCCAGATGGCGGCCACGGTGATGAGGAAGACGATCGCCCCGTCCCAGGTGGAGAAGGCCAGCACCGCGATGGGCATCCAGGCCAGCGGCGAGATCATGCGCAGGAACTGGAAGGGCACGTGGGTGATCTCCCGCATCTGGGCGAACAGCCCGATACCGACCCCGACCGGCACGCCGACCAGTACTGCCCAAAGCAGCCCCAGGCCGATGCGCTCGAGGCTGGGCAGCACCGCCTTGATCACCGCCCCGTTGCCCAGCAGCTCCAACAGACGGGCAAAGGTGGGTTCGGGGGCGAAATCGGCGAAGGACGCGGTGTCGGGATTGGTGGCGATGAGCCAGCCGCCCAGCCACCAGACGGCGACCAGAACGGCGATGCCCAGCACCGGGTAGAGCACATGCGATAGCAGCGTCAGGCTGAGTCCCTTCCAATCGAAGGCGGCTGGTTTCACGCCATCCATGGCATCGGCCGTGATAGAGTGAGGCCCGCTCATATCTTCACCACTTCTTCACGTTCGAAAGGGTTGGCGGGGTCGACGCCCGGCGCCTTCTCCCAGCCGGGGTATTTCTCCATCGCCGCCTTGACGTGCTTGTAGTCGACCAGATCCTTGGCCACGAACTCCGGATCCAGGTTGTTGAGAAAGGTGCTGTCGCCGCCCACCAGGGTCTGGTTCATCGACTCCACGATCAGCTTGGTGGCCGAAGGGTAGGGGTAGGGTGAGAAGTCGATACGCCCGTTATGGAACTCGCTCTGATTGCGGATGGCCTTCGGTGCGGCGTAGTCGGCCTCGTTGTAGTAGGTCATGGCGCGCACGATCGCCTTGCCCGGCATCGGCAGGTAGCCCTTACCCTCCTTCGACATCATCAGGGCGACCTCCTCCTTGTGTTCCTGCGCGTAGATCTCGGCGCGCACGATGGCGTTCATCACCTTCTGCGTCCATTCGGGTTTGGCCGCGACCGTCTCCTCGTTCATGCAGACCACGCAGCAGGGGTGGTTCTTCCACATGTCGCCGGTGAAGCGCAGCATCTTGCCGCCGGCCTTGAGTTCGCCGAAGGCATTGAAGGGCTCGGCGACGATGAAGGCGTCGATCTTCTTGGCGGCCAGCGCCGGCGGCATGTCGGGCGGCGGCATGATCATCAGGTTGACCTCGTCCTTGGCCAGCGGTTTGCTCTGATCCTGAATCACCGGCTTGAGTCCGGCGCTGCGCAGGCCCATCTGCAGCACGATGTTGTGCATGGAGTACCAGTAGGGGACCGCCACCTGCATGCCGCCCAGGTCCTTGAACTCCTGCGCGCCGGTGTGCTTGCCGACGATCAGGGCGGAGCCGTTGATGTGGGCCCAGGACATGATCTTCACCGGGAAGTTGTTGTTGTAGCGCATCCACACCGGGATCGGCTTGAGCAGGTGCACCAGGTTGAACTTGCCGGCGGTGAAGCCCTCAACCAGGGGCGACCAGCCGCGGATCAGGGTCGGCTTTTCGGCCATCAGTCCTTCGTCCTCGAAGAAGCCCATGCCGTGGGCCACCAGCAGCGCGGTGGCGTCTGTGATCGGCAGGTAGCCGATGCGCACCACCTCGTCATCGGGCACTGCGGTGTTGGCCAGGCCCAGGCCGGGCAGAGTCATGCCGGCGGCCAGACCGCCCATCGCGAGCATGTCCAGGAGAAAGTCCCGGCGGCTCATTTCGTGTTTGAACAGATAGTCGAGATCGTCGTCTTTTTGCTTAGTCATGGTCGTTTCCTGTTTATCGATATTTAATAGTTATTTCGGGCTACCTGGGGCTCAGGGGCCCAGGGGAAGGGTTGATGTGAGTTGATTCATACGGATCATGGCGGCTGCCAGTGCGTTCAGGCCGCTTCCTGGGTATCGTCCCCGGCATCGTCGCTGGCTAGCGCCTCGGGGGCGTGGGCATCGCCCACCAGTTGTTCGAAACGGGTCATCAGTTGCTCGCGCTGGCTGCTGAACTCGGCCGAGGCACGGTTGCGGGGGAAGGGCAGATCGATGGACATCTCGCCGACGATGCGGCCGGGGTTGGCCGACATGATCAGCACCCGGTCGGCCATCGCCACCGCCTCGTCGATGTCGTGGGTGACGATGACCATGGTCAGTTCCTCGAGGCCGACGATCTTGGCCACTTCGTCCTGCAACGAGGCGCGGGTGAAGGCGTCCAGGGCGGAGAAGGGTTCGTCGAGCAGCAGCAATTCCGGCGAGGTGGCCAGGGAGCGGGCCAGGGCGACGCGCTGCTGCTGACCGCCGGAGAGGCTCTGCACATGGGCGTCGGCCTTGTCGCTGAGTCCCACCAGATCCAGCAGCTGGTCGACCTTTTCGGGGTCTTTACGGCGGGCGAAGACCAGACCCAGTTCGGCGTTCTGGCGCACGCTCATCCAGGGGTAGAGCGAGGGTTTCTGGAACATCATATTCCACTTGGCACTGGGCTTGGTGACCGTGTGGCCGTGAATGCGCACGCAGCCTTCGGAGGGCATTAGCAGTCCCGCCAGCATGTGCAGCAGGGTTGACTTGCCGCAGCCGCTGCGTCCGATCAGGGCGATCTTCTCGCCGGGCTGGATGCGTAGTTCGATATCCTTCAGGGTCGGCTGTGTCTGGTTTTTGAAGGTGTGGGTGATGAAGTCGATGCTGATGTTTGCGCTCATGATAAACCTCGGGCGTTACGTTGCCTTGTGTGTTTGCAGGGTTCATGCCATGCCGGATTTTCCCTGTTTGGTATGCAAAGCAACCCACATCAGGCCGTGTCAGCCGCGACGATTGTCCAGATTGTCGACTATGTCGGACAAAAGCAGGGTCTGTCGCACCAATTGTCTGATGATTCCCTTGTCATCCTGTGTCGATGCCCATCGGCGGACAGCTTCCGGACACCGGATAGACGCATTGCGCAGCCAGTGACGGCGTGTGCTCAGCCGGGGCGCTGGTTATCCATTGCGACTGGCTGGTCGCAACATGCTCCGCAATGCACGGGCCCCGCACCAGCGCTCTCTATACACGACGTAGCGCTCTGGGCGGTCCCTTCCCTGACGGCCAACACCAGGCCCAATCAACGGCCTCTTGCAAAGATTGGCACCGCATTTGCACTTGGGATCATCAAGCACTTTCAATCCGCTTGACACAATGAGGTAAACGACCAATGAATAAGACTGAAATGCGTGACACCATCCTTGAGGCTAAGAAGGCGAAGGGGATGAGTTGGGTGGCGATTGCGGCCGCTGCGGGGCTGGCGCCCGAATACGTGGTCTCCGCCTGTCTCGGCATGAACCACCTGGAGAAGGCTAATGCCGATGGCGTGGCCGCCGCTCTCGGACTGGATGGGGCGGTCTCCGTCGCGTTGCAGGAGTTCCCCAACAAGAAATGGGATCAGCTGGTGCCCACCGATCCGGTCATCTACCGGCTCTACGAGGTCGTGGGAGTCTACGGCGAAACCATTAAGGAAATCATCCATGAAAAGTTCGGCGACGGCATCATGTCGGCGATCGACTTCTCCATGAATATCGACAAACAGGAGAATCCTGCGGGCGATCGCGTGGTCATCACGCTGAACGGTAAGTTCCTGCCTTACAAATCCTGGTAACACGGATGGATGCCGAAGCCGGTTGTGGCTTCGGTATCCGTCAGTTGACGATGCGGCGAGCCGCACCCTTGCCTGAATAGCGGGAGGATTCAAGACGCCGTGCGGGTGATTTGTGCGGTTTCCCTTGTACTCGCGGCAGTTTGACAGGGTGGAGGGGATTCTGAGACGGCGGTAATCGTCTGCGCTAACTCTTTCGATTCCTTCTCGAGGTAGGCCGGGCTGTGGGAATGAACCTGACAATGCGATCTCTCCATTTATATGGGGAGGCTCAAGGGTGAAACCTGTGAAATAGTAAACAAAACAACGTTATATTGCATGTTACCCTGAGCGCTGAAAAACGGAGAGGGCGCTATGGAAGTGTGCAAGAGAGTAGCGGCGGGCCTGGTCATGGTCTATTTGACTGGCTGCGAGGTGGGTGGGACGGCGTCTGAGGATAATAATCCGCCCGTAATCGAAGGCTCCCCCAGTACCAGGGTCTTGGTAGACGAAAACTACAGCTTTACCCCTACGGCAAGCGATGCGGATGGCGACCCGCTCAGCTTCAGCATCGTGAATCTGCCGTCATGGTGCAGTTTCAATGAATCGACGGGGCAACTCTCCGGCACTCCCGATGCCAACGATCTGGGTGTCTATCAGGAGATTCTCATCTCTGTCAGCGATGGACAAGCAAGCCGTTCGCTTTCCGCATTCAGCCTTTCAGTGACTCAAAGCGGTGCAAACAGCCCACCGCTTATCAACGGCAGTCCCACCACCAGTGTCGAAGTCGGTGAGGTCTATAGCTTTACTCCCAGCGCAAGCGATGCTGACGGCGACACCTTGAGTTTCAGTATCAGCAACGTCCCCTCATGGAGCAGCTTCGACACCATGACAGGCAGGCTTGCGGGAACTCCAGGTGCTGATGATACGGGTAGCTACCAGAATATCGTAATCTCTGTCAGCGATGGCCTGGCAAGCACCTCTCTTCCCCCATTCACCCTTTCGGTCATCGAAGCCGGCGCCAATAACTCACCGCGGATCAGCGGCACGCCCGCCACCAGCATCGAGGCCGGTGAACACTATAGCTTTACTCCCAGTGCAAGCGATGCCGACAGTGACACCCTGAGTTTCAGTATCAGCAACGCCCCCTCGTGGAGCAGCTTCGACGCCACGACAGGCCGGCTTGCAGGAACACCAGGTGCCGATGATACGGGTAGCTACCAGAATATCGTAATCGCTGTCAGCGATGGGTTGGCAAGTGCCTCGCTCCCCCCATTCACGCTCACGGTTGTCGAAGCCGGCGCCAACAGCCCGCCGCTGATCAGCGGTATGCCCGCCACCAGCGTCGAGGTCGGTGGACTCTACACTTTTATCCCCGACGCAACGGATGAAGACAACGATACCCTGATCTTCGAAATAACCAACCTCCCCGCCTGGTGCCGCTTCGATAGTGCAACGGGAGCGCTTACCGGAACCCCGGGTGTCGATGATGTGGGTAATTACCAGGATATCGTAATATCTGTCAGTGACGGCACCGACAACGCCGCGCTTACTGCTTTCTCGATTAGCGTACAAGCAAGTACACCTGGCGGTTCAGACACCGCTCCCCGCCTCAATTTCAGCGATCTGATCAGCGGGCCGGGCACCGGTCTCGGAGATGGCTTGGGTAGTGGCGTTGTCGTCACGGTATGGGGTCAATTTCTCGGTGCCTCCCAGGGCACATCGAGCATCGAGTATTGCGATAGCACAGCCACCTGCCGTGGCGGACATGTCTACTACTGGAAGAACGCCGACGGAGCTCTGCCAGGCGGCCCCGCCAATTTGTACCGATCGCATCGTATGCAGGAGATCGCGTTTTCCATACCCGATTCAGCCGCCGGCGCGGGGACGATCAGGGTGACGGTCGGCTCCGACACCTCAACCCTGCCATTCACTGTGCGCCCAGGCGGTATCTATCATGTTAAATCCAGCGGCAACGATCCGGCAGGGGATGGCTCATTCGCCAATCCATGGGCCAGTGTCGATCAAGCCCTGAGTCAGATCGAGGCTCCAGGCAGCACGCTCTATGTTCACGACAGCATTGTTTCCGACGCCAACCCGCATCGAGCGATTTACTGGAACAAAACGGTTGCCTCCAGTGGCTTGAGCAACCAGTTCGGCATCGTCGCCTATCCGGGATCACAACCCAGCGCGGTGGGTTACTCCGGATTCAGAAACTACACAACGGAAGGCCAGGTGGTCTCTAAATACGCTGTTTATGCTTCGGAGTGTGATGAGGACAGCCAGGGTCAGCCTATCAACTGCGCGGTTACCCCGTCGCTGAACCTGAGTTACGGCATTCAAACGTCGGCCTATGGCCGGGCCGTCGGCAATGCCATCACGGACAGGCCGGGTGGCTGCGCCGACGGACAACAGGGAGCCATCAGCGGTAATGCTTTGAGTGCAAGAGACCGGGTCTCGGGCTATCAGATCCTGGGCAATGAGATTTATGACTACGGCTGCACAGGATCCACCAAATTCCATCACACCACCTATCTATCCATACGTAGCGGTGACGCCAATCTGCAGCTTGATCCCTGGCGGTTTGGCTGGAACTACCTGCATGATAACCATACCAAGAACGGTATTCATCAATATGATGAGAACAACAGCGGTACGCTGTGCGGCAGTCCCAACGGCACGGTTATCATCAATGACAATGTTATTATCAATCAAAGTGGCGCGGGTATCAGTATCGGCGCCAACTGCCCCTGGACCAATGATTTTAAAGTCTATAACAACATCCTGGTGAATGTCGGCCTGGCGTTCGACTGGGATGGCGTGGACCCCAATACGACCAATGGTCCGAATACTTCGGGCATCTCGGTTAACGATGGCGGACTCATGGGTAGCGTTGAGATCTATAACAACTCTATCCACACCTGGAACAATGATGACCAGGCAAACGATACCCAGGCCTGCCTGGGACTCCAGGGCACGGGTGACAATGTCAGCATTATCTGGAATGACAATGTCTGTTACACAAATAAAGACAAACCGTTTGTCGCCGCCGGATGCTGTGGTGCGGAGGTCCAGCTCGATAATGTCATCGGCGACAATAATCTGTGGTATTACAGTGGGAACTCACCTGTAAACGCCATACCGCCCGCCTGGGACACAGCGGCTCTCACCCAGGACCCCCTGCTTTCTATCGTCACCGCAACCCTGGTGGTGGGCGAGAATTCTCCGCTTATCGGAAGAAGCAGTTACGGGCGCTTGACGCATGATATCTATGGCGCCATGAGATCGACACTATCGGAAATCGGCGCGGTTCAGTTCAATCAATAGATCCACCGAAGGGATCGCCGCTTGGGATTACGGCAGTTTCCAGGCGCTTCTCAACCGATATCCAAGTAGTGCTTGGCATGCCCCGATCTTCTTGTCAGGCCATATTTGCTCTGATTCTTGACGAACTGGGCAATCGCGTCATCTAACAGGCTGTTGAAATGCGACTCAGACGGTACGATCCTGCGTTGAAAACCGCCTCAAAATGCTCATTTACTTCAGTAAACTGTGCTTTTTCGGCGGTTTTTGCCTTGTCTCGTACTCGTCTGAGCGAATTCAACAGCCTGCTAACCCTACGTTGCCTTTATGCTCATATCTATATATAGTGTCCGTCTGCATGATCTTTGTCCTACCTATAACGCCTCACATTCGCTGTTTCCTAAACAGTTGCACCCGAATCAAGCTAAATAGTGTTTTTCCAAGATTTGTGGTGAGCGTCCGCTCTCTGAGACGGATACATTTTAATTATTCGAGGTAACACAGATGTCAAATAGACAAACGGGAACCGTTAAATGGTTCGACAGTGCAAAGGGTTATGGTTTTATCGAGCGTGAAGCAGGAAAAGACCTGTTTGTTCATCACCGGTCCATCGTTGGCGAAGGTCATACCAACCTGGTCGATGGTCAAAAGGTTGAATTTACAGAGACCGCAGGCCAGAAAGGCCCACAGGCGGACAGTGTAGTTCCTCTGTAAACAGCCGCGTTTTCGAATCATCCCGCCTTATTCGAGGCGGGATTCTTCAGTACTGCTAGATCTGACTTACATCCGTACACTCAAGTATGGTTCTACATTTATTAGACGTCTAAAGGCAAAGTATTTTGATTTCTCTCTCGGTTCGCGGTCTACCCAGATCGACTACAGAAGCGTCGCTGACCTCGCTCTTTTCACAATATGGAACGGTCCGCTCACTCAAACTTGTAAAAGACCTCTTCTCCGGTGAGTGCAAGGGTTTTGCATACCTCGATATGGAAGGTCACGAGGCGCGCGCCGCTATCGCAGCTCTGGACAATAGCGATGTTTGTGGAAGTCTGATCCGTGTTGGGCCTGCGCGAGAAACGAAGGGACGCGGTAAAAGGCGACGCTAGGGCCTATCAGGCTGTTGAAATTCTACTCAGACGGTACGATCCTGCGTTTTCAAGCAAGCGCTATCACGCCGTTAATAACAGTCTGCTAATCGGCGCGGAGATGCTCTTCTATTTTTAATATAATCTTGGGAGAAGGAATCGGCTCGAAATAGAACCCGCCTGAGGCAGGTTATCAATTCAGGATTTCTCCCCCTGACTCCGCTGTATACCCTGTTATTGGTCCTGCCAGCTTTCGCCGAACATATGGGTGTCAAGGTGATACGCGTGGATGCGGAGGATGTTTTCTCGAGTCGCGGGGCTGCATGATCACCCTCAGCTGCGACTTCCTCTGATAGGCTTAGACTTTCCCGTTTTCAAGAATTCCCTATGCGCCTGTGTGCTGACCCGTCCCTCCTCCTGCTGCCCGCCTGCCATCAGGGCGGGGTGGTGCTGCATATTCTCCGGTTGGCCAGTGTGACGCGCCGCCTGGGTGAGGGATCACTGTTCAGGGTTCCTGGTGGAGAGCGGGACAGGCCGCTGGCTGTGGATCGCTCGCATCAATACAGGGTCGGCATCGACTCCCGGGAGTGGATGGCATTAGAGGGGTTGCAATGAGCCAGTACGGCTGATTTCCGGCATAGGCCGAAGGCGTTTTATCACTTATGGATACGGTCAGCCTGGAGAAACTGGTGACCCGGGTCATGCCCTATGGCAAGTACAAAGGACGGCTGCTGGCGGACTTACCCGGCCACTACCTGAACTGGTTTGCCCGGGAAGGTTTTCCCAGGGGAGAACTGGGAGAGCTACTGGCACTGATGCACGAACTGGATCACAACGGCCTGAGGTATCTGCTTCAACCCCTGCGCCGGCTCAGCCGTTCTGGGCCAGACGCAGGCTGAAGCCCACCAGTAGCAGACCAGAGGATTTCTCCAGGATGAGGCGCAGACCAAGCCAGGTTAAGTAGGTGGCGCCCAGCCAGCGCATGCCGTGAAAAAGCGTGGGGTGGGCAGCCAGTAGGGCGGCCACGCCAGCCACCGCGAGCCAGATCAGGATCTGTTCCCCGGCCGACACCCCCAGAGCGGCGCCCAATCCACCCCGGAGGCCTCCCTTGCCGGTGACGGCCCATAGGGCCAGAGTGCCGGGGCCTGGCAGGAACAGGAAGAGCCGTATGGCGACCAGAAAGGCGCCGTAGTCATTGATGCCTAACATGACAGGGCTCCCGTTACGGCCGATAGCATAGCAACCCGGGGGCGGCCCCGCCAAAAGTCGGGAGGGTGACTTGCTGCAAACAGTACCTGTGGGTCTTTCGTCCGTATGGGCTACTATTAGGTAGCCGGAATAGCCCGTGGGATGGCGCCTGCGGGGCAAAAATATCCATGGGAGTCGACCGCGCAACAGCAACCGGGTAAGAGTCTTGTCAGTCCACGATAAAATGGTAGAAAGCCAAATTTCTAAGGGGACGGGTTAGTTGGCATTAGACGATATCTACAGACAACTGGTTGAAAATGCTTCGGCCGCGGCGTTCTTCATCGATACGCGGAATGCGGAGCGTTCCTCCTGTATGCCAACCAGGCCTGGTGTGCGTTGACGTGTTGTGAGGTGCCATCTGCGGGCAGTGCTTTGGATGAGCTGTCGGATCCAGCCCTTGGCGAAACACTTACCCTCCAGGTGCATGAATGCCTCGCTGCTGGTTCAGGTGTTCAGCTTTCTAGTCGAAATACCGTGCAAGGTAAAACGCGGACACTGCAGACGTCGCTAACCCCCCAGAGTGAAAGCGACGGTGAAATAGTCTGTATCTATGGCGTCGTTCATGACATCAGCGAGCAGCAACTCAGTCAGGAAAGATGTGAATTGCTGGATTTCGCTCTGCAGCAGGTTCACGAAGCCGCCTTTCTGGTCGATAAAAATGCCAGGTTTCACTACGTCAATGCCGAGACATGCCATGCTTTTGGCTATTCGCAAGCAGAGTTCATGGCAATGTCGATGCCAGACCTGGACCCGGATTGGACGATGGAGCAATGGCCGGCATTCTGGCAATCCCTGACAACTGAAGGGTCGCTCACCTTTGAATCTCGAAACCGCCGGAAGGACGGGACGATTTTTCCGGCTGAGATCTTCGCCATCGCCATGAAATATCGGGGAGAAGACCATGCGTTCGCACTGGTACGCAATATTTCAGACTGGAAAGAGTCCGAAGCGCTGCTCAATGCGCAGACGGAAAAGCAGTTCAGAATTCTTGCGGAGAATTTGCCCGATGTCGTGATGAGGTACGATCTGGAGTGTCGTCGCACCTATGTCAATCAGGTCTACCAGCACTTTACGGGGAATTGGGTGGAGGATGCGGTCGGCAAAAGACCGGACGCGCTCTGGTCGCCCATCACGCCCGTAGAAGAGTTCGTTGCGGTGCTGAAGCGCGTTATGTCGACGGGTATACAAGGCGACATCCTGCTTCAGTTGCGAACCTTCCAGGGACAACAGCTCCATCATGCGGTCAGCGTGGTGGCGGAAAAGGATGTAACCGGCAGGGTGGTTGGCGCACTCAGCATCAGCCGTGATGTCACTGCGCTCATGGCAGTCCAGGAAGCCTTGAAAGAGAGCGAAGAGCGCTATCGGCAAATCTTCGAAAACACTCAGGAGTCGCTGTTTTTGCTGGAAGTCCTGTCACAAGGCCGTTTCAGAATTCTGCAGGTCAACCCTGCATTTGAGCGGATGTTGGGGCTTTCGTATAGCACGCTGATCGGCAAACATGTGGACGAAATTATGGCGCCGGATCTTGCCGCATTTCTGAACGACGGATATCAGCGTTGTCAGCAGACAACTGAGATCACTCAGGATGAAGTGGAGCTGGATGTCGGGCGTGGCAGACGAACCTATCGCATTACTTTGATCCCGATCAGAGACGCGGAGAATCGGATTCAGCGCATCTCCGGAATGGCGCATGACATCACCGAGCGAAAAGAATCGGAACTCGCGATGAAGCGATTGAACCGCGCCCTGAAAACGCTCAGTAGCGGTAATGAAGTGTTGGTAAGGGCGAGTAGTGAAGAGGATCTTTTTCGTGAGATGTGTCGCGTCGTCGTCGAAGTGGGTGGATACCAGCTTGCCTGGATCGGATTCAAAATGACAGATGACAGTCTCGCACCGCTGGCGTGGGCGGGTGACAAGTCTGTATTTGACAGTATCGAAGCGTATCATCGACAGGGAAAACACATGGAGGACCCGGCCAGTATTGCAGCACATACCGATAAGGTACAAGTCCTGCACGATATCGATCTCCTGCCGGAATGCGCCTTTTTCAGGGATGAACTCCAGCGCTCTGGCATTCAGGCTTGTCTCGCGTTACCGCTGATTCATATTTGGTGCACGATATCGGTAAAATTGCCATACCCGCAGAGATTCTCAGTAAGCCAGGACGACTCAGCGATGCGGAGTTTATGCTGGTGCGTACCCATGCGGATGCTTGTTACGACATCCTCCAAGCCGTGGATTTTCCATGGCCGATTGCGCAAATTGTACGTCAGCACCATGAAAGACTGAATGGTTCAGGTTATCCTCAGGGCTTGAAGGGCGAAGCGATATTACCGGAAGCGCGGGTGCTGGCTGTTTGTGATGTGGTCGAGGCGATGACGACACATCGGCCCTATCGCCCAGGGTTGGGTATAGCAGCGGCACTGGAAGAGATCGAAAGAGGCAAAGGCGATCTGTTCGACGCTCAGGTGGTGGAGGCCTGCATTCAAGTGATCAGGGAGCAGGGCTTCAAGTTCGAATGATGATGCGCTATCGACCTGGGATGTTTATTCAAATACATGCCATCAATACGAGATAGGCAAAGAGCGGTAGTCCGTTTCGCACTCCAGCAATGCGGCAGCGTTATCGGACTCGGCGAGATCAAAACCCCCGTCTTTTCATCCTGCGAATCTCATCCAGACAGCGGGCTTCCCGCGTCCATCCCTGAGGGTAGTTGCCTATCTTGGAGGCTGTTTCGCAGAGCTTGCTGATGTGGTGGATCAACGCGCCTTTCGGTGATCTGTCGGGTCATCTGTCCGCCAAAGCGACCGATTTTTCCCTTTGTCTATCAAGACTGATAAGGGGCCGATTATGCACTGACGAAGTGCGGAAGGAATATGTGGCCTGCTGTGCCGGGCGACGAAGCTATGCTGAGGAAATCTACCGGCACAATTTCTATTTTCGGTTGATGTCAGAGTGCTCTGATCAGGAAGCGATGGGTTCAGCATTGCATGCCAGGTCGTCAAAATCACCTGCCACAGCTTCGACCTGCCGTTTCAGTTGGTGCTTTTGCGCATCACTGAGCTGTCGGACTATGCCGTAGATCATGTCGATCGTCACATCGCGATTGTGATCGAGACGCTGCTGGTACAGGGGGGTGCGTAGTGCGCCCGGGTTGATCAACAGATCGGCGAGTTCACGCTGGAAAACCTCGGGATCATCGCGGTCATTCACGATCTCCCGCAGACGCGACTGCCAGCGCCGCCGTACCTCCAGACCTTCGAGGCCCAGGGGCTGGAACCGGCGACTCCAGACGACCAGGATCTTTTCCTGCCCCTCGTCCAGTTCGCCGAACCAGCGCTGCAATTCCTTGTCCATGCGTTCCCGGTAGTCATCGCGCAACGTCTCGTCACTGGTGGCCTCGAACTCCTCCAACCATTCGCGGTTGGTTGTCTCAAACCCGTCGAAGAGTTCTTTGATCTGGGTTTGATTCGCGGTGAGCAGGATATCGCCGATCGCCGGGCTGCCCTGCCGCAGGATGCCCGCCCAGGCCTGCTGGACGCGATCATTGAAGGTTTCCAGTTCGGCCCGGGTCAGGTCGTCGCTGCGGAAGCGTCTATCGACATCGCGAAACAGTTGCGCATAGCTGGCGACCTGGGTGCTGCAGTGCCAGTGCAGGAAATGCTCGACTCGTGCATCCAGCATACTGTCCTGGTCATCGGACAGTGGCATGTAAGATCCAAGGTATTCCGGCAACAGCCAGTCGAGGTTGTTGTAGGCCAGTTGGATACGACTGCAGGCCGATAGCAGCAGTGCCAGCAGGACTGCTTGGAAAATCCGAAACCGTGGGCTCGATCTGCTGTCGGTGACGACACGGAATGGGTTGTACTGCATATCGCCTGCCCGGAACGGGTTACTGAGAGGTCTTCAGCGACATGCGATAACCGGCCGCCGTGAGTATCCAGCCCGCCACCAGCGCCACCATGATCGCTTTCGTCTGACCAATAGCGAAGCCGCGGCTGCCCGTGGCCAGCATTTTCTCAGGATCCAGGGCAAAGGAGGGCATGCCGCCGAGGCCGCACAGGTTCCAGGCGACAATGGCGAAGCACAGGTAACCGGCGCCCTGCAGGTCCGCGCCGAGGCGTGCCTCAGACGGCAGGCTGGCCCGATGTCTGCCCCACAGCCAGAGGGTTGCCAGCACCAGAGCCAGGATCATGTAACCGCCGGTGCCGAAAAATACCGCGCTGGGCGCCCTACCGACGATTCCGGGAACCAGTATGGCCGACAGGGCGACCAGCAGTACGGTGAGGCCAAACAGCAGGCGTTTGCCCATAGCGGGTTCGCTGGCCATGAACATGCCGGTGGCACAGACCGCCATGCCCAGTGGAAAACCGAAGGCGAAAGACAGAAAGGCCAGCCAGCCTGTCGCACCGTGACTGGCCAGATAAGCCCGGTCGCCCAGGCTCTTGAGTTCGTCCTGAATGAGGGTGCCAGCGATCACGCTGGCCAACACTATGACCAGCCCGACTGCGAAGACCCATTGTCCTTGACGTTGAATGTGCATGGCTGTGCCCCTAAACTGCGAATTTCCCGCAAGTATAACCGAATCGTGCGAAAAACTGATTCGCACGGTGACCGGCGCAGTGACAGGATGGTGGGGATCTCCAGGGCTATGGCCTGCCTACGCGGGCTGAGAATAGGCATTTCCCGGTAAGGGTTGGAATCGAACACGGAACTTACCGGAAAACAGGTGCTTAGCCGTCGCACTAACCAAGCTGCGGAGTTCGTGATGCGCGGTGTCCGCAGGGGGTCGATCAGCAGGGTGCTGTTGTAGTCCGGACGTGAAAGGCCTGGCGACCCTCTCGCCGGATTCGGCTTCGCGGAATCCGGTAAGTGCTGAAGCCCAAACCCGTGGATTCCTCTGTGCGGCATTCCGGTTACAGCCTGATATCACACGGCCCACCACAGCTTGCGCCCTTCTCATTCTTTGACAACAATACCTGATACGCCACCGCGAAGCGGACGCCTGTTTCGAGGCCTTCCTTAACAATCCGTGGTTCGCCATGCCCGATTTCTCGGGTGCCTTTCTCAAACAGCATTTCGGAGCACTGTCATGAATCGTCTTTCCCGCGCACTGCTGATCACCCTGTTCTGTGCGAGTTCCTGGGTGCTGGCTTCCGATCTCGCCAAGGAAAAACGCTGGGCCGAACAGATCGTGGATGCGCTGATCGACGGCGAGGCGGTGTGGCTCAACGATGGCAGGACCGATTACCTCGGTATCTATACCCAGGCCGAAGACGACAAGGGTCAGGCGGCGATCATCCTGCACGGTACCGGCGTGCACCCGGATTGGCAACAGGTGGTGAAACCCCTGCGTGTCGAACTGCCCGGGCACGGCTGGCACACTTTGTCGATCCAGATGCCGGTACTGGCGAATGAGGCCGACTACAAGGAGTACGAGCCGCTCTACCCGGAAGTGAATCCACGAATCGATGCGGCCATTGCCTATCTGCATGAACAGGGCATCGAGCGTATCGTTCTCATCGCCCACAGCCAGGGTGCCACCATGGGTGCCTATTACCTGCGCACCCACCCGGAAGGCTTCGCGGGTTTCGTGAGTATCGGCATGTCCGGCAATTTCGGCAGCGATGTACAGGACGGGGTGCGTTCACTGGGCATGATGAATCTGCCGGTGCTCGATCTTTATGGCAGTGAGGATCTGGAGGGTGTCCTCAATAGCGTTGAGCAACGCGCCCAGGCCGCAGGCAAGCTGGCGTTCACCCAGCGTCAGGTTGATGGCGCCAGCCACTTTTTCGACGGTAAAGAGGCCGAATTGGTCGAGATTGTCAGTGCCTGGCTCAACCGGCTCTGACGCAACAGGTGCGCGTCTGTTTCATTGCATTACCCGGTGAACGGCCCGATTACCGGTGTCAGAGTCCTATGGAAAACCTGCCGGGATATGTATGCGCCCGTCAGTAAGCACCGAACAAGGTGACGCAGGCAAAGTGGGGCAGGTGGTACAAGACTCGGGCGGACGAGGATCGGCGTTCGACGGCTTTAAGATCGGGGATTTGCTGGGTGGTGTTACCGCAGCGGCTGTTGCCTTGCCTCAGGCCATGGGACTTGGAGTCGCTCTGTTTCTCGCAATGGGTTTCGATGCTTCCACCGGTGCATTTGCCGGCTTGGTCGGTGCGGCATCCCTGTCACTGATCTCCGGCTTGGCGGGCGCGACCATTGGGATGATCAGTGCGCCTAATGGTCCTGTCACCATCTTTCTGTCGAGCTGTATGGCATCGGTGACAGTACTGGGCGTGCAGGATAGTGATCTGCTCCTGGTTCTCGCGCTTGTGATTGGATTAACGGGAGTATTCCAGTTTCTGCTTGGCGTAATTGGAGGGGGGCAACTGGTTAAGTTTATCCCTTACCCGGTTGTTGCGGGGATTGTCAGTGGCGTGGGCGTTCTCATGGTCGTCTCACAGCTCAAGGCGCTTTCCGGCGTGGAAGCAGGGGGTTGGGGAGGTTGGTGGATCTCGATCCCGACGGTTACCGCACTGCTGACATTCACCTCTAGCCTCATCGTAAGTCGGTATATGCCGAAATTCCCCGCAGTCCTGACCGGACTGGTTATCGGTGTGGTGGTGTTTCATCTGCTGATGCTGACTGCGCCGGGTCCAATACCTGAATCCTGGGTAGTAGGGTCCATCCCGGGTTTCAACTTCAGACACATCAGCACTGACACAATCTCGTTCAGCGGGTTGCCATGGGGATTTATCGTCATCTCGGCGTTGACCCTTGTGGTGATTGCTTCTGTCGATTGTCTTCTGACGGCTGTTGTCGCTGATGAACAAACCGGTGAGCGGCACTCCGCCAACAGAGAATTGGCGGCGCAGGGCATCGGGCAGCTTGTGGCGGGTCTGCTCGGTGGGCTGAGTGGTGGCGGCACCAAAGGCGCCACGCTGGTTGCGATCAAATCCGGAGGGCGACGCTGGTCGGCGGTCATTACGAGCCTGACTTTTGTCCTGCTGATTCTGTTTCTCAGGCCGGCGGGAGAGTGGTTGCCTATCAGTGCACTTGCGGGCGTGGTCGTCTTCGTCGGTACAGGACTTGTCGAATGGAATATCGTGCGCTGGTTGCGCAGGGGAGAGACTCGTGTCGATGGGGTGGTTGCCTTGTTGGTGTTCTCAGCAACGTTGAGCTTTGATCTTATGATCGGTGTCGGCGTAGGGGTCGTCGGCGCAGTCCTGTTGTTCATGCGTCTCCTGGTGTCTGCTCGGGTAGTACACGAATATTCAACGGGAAAGGAGCGTCATTCTCTTCTGCATCGCACCGAGGAGGAGAGCGCTTTACTGGATCAATACGGTGATCGAATCGTTTATATCGAACTGCGGGGCAATCTTTTCTTTGGTACCGTGGACAGACTGTTCACGGCGTTGCTTCCCGATCTGAACCGGCCGGTCTGGATGGTGCTTAATATGCGGCGTGTTCAGTCCATGGATATCTCAGGCCTCAATCTGTTCAGGCAGATGATAAAAAGGCTGGATGCGCATGGCGGGCGCATGGTGTTTTCCAACGTAAGGAACAGTGTTGCCCGAAGCCGCAAGATGAGAAAGCTGATGCAGTGGCTGGGACCCGCAAAGAATTTACCGAGAGTCAAAACCTTCAAGAGTACGGATGGTGCATTGGAATTCGTTGAAAACGAATTGCTGAAGAGCCTGGGCTGTAAGCCGGCTTCGATGATGCACGAAATAGAGCTGACTGAGACGGAACTGTTTAAGCACTTGAGCCGGCAAACTCGTGAAGCTTTAAAGGCGCTCATGTATGCGGACTCAAAAAAGAGAAAAGAGGTGGTGTATGCCTACGGGGAGTTTGGCGATAAATTGTATTTTATCGAGAGTGGGCAGATTGAAATCAGGCTTCCGACCAGAATTTACCACTACAAACGTTTAGCGAAATTAGGACCGGGATCCTTCTTTGGTGAAGAGGCATTTTTAGACCCGGCTCCCAGGACGGCGACGGCGGTAGCGACGCGAGATGCCAAACTGTTGGTATTGAGCAGAAACAGCTTTGAATCACTGAATGAAGAGGGATTGAGAGACGCGCGCTGGGCGGTTTTGTGTAACGTGGCCAGATCCTTATCCCAACAGTTACGATGGGCTCAGTCGGAGATGAAGCGACTGGAAAGACACTGACAGCCTCGTTTGCCACCTGTCAAAACAATATGCCGCACCTATACTACGTTCACGATCCCATGTGCAGTTGGTGTTGGGGGTTTCGCCCGCAATTGCAGATTCTGCTGGAAGGCCTTCCGAACAGCGTCAGCTACAGCCGACTGCTCGGAGGTCTGGCGCCGGATACCGACGAACCGATGCCGCAGGCGATGCGCGAGAGCCTGCAGGCGACCTGGCGCACAATACAGGAACGTGTGCCGGGCACCGAATTCAACTTTGAATTTTGGCAACGCACGACACCGAGACGCGCAACCTATCCGGCCTGTCGCGCCGTCATCGCGGCTCGTGCTCTTTCCCCCGAAGCTGAGGAGCGAATGATTCTGGCCATTCAACATGCCTACTATCTCGAAGCACGGAATCCCTCGGATGAACAGGTGCTCGTTTCTCTGGCTGGAGCAATCGGTCTCGACGGGCAACGGTTCACCCGTGAATTGAGGCGTTCCTCGGTTGAACAGGAACTGACAGCGGAGATCGGGCTCAGTCGCGCGATGGGCGTTCATAGCTTTCCCTCTCTCGTCCTGGAAGTAAGCGGTGCACGATGGACGCTGCCGGTTGATTATCTTTCGGCCGAGAACATGCTGGAGACGATCGCACGAATTCTGGACTGAGCCGGGCTGAGACGGACTGGCCGGCTGTTGAAATGCTATTCGGACGGTACGCTCCTGCGATGGATCGACCGATTCTGCAATGGGTTCCCTGTGCTTGAATACCTGGTCGGTGATGCGCAATTATGCCTAAGCTTCTATAAGCGATATCAAGTCGCAGAGTAAAAATTAGCCGGTCTCAATCCCGGGTTGCCGACGCGTTTGCTATAGTTGACATTTCAACCTATGTTTACGAAGTTGATTCAGAGGGTGTGCTGGTCGGATACGGAATCTCAGTCCGTTGGTAATGTATTCCATGATGATTTCAAAAAACATACACAGTCGCCCGTCAAATCCGTTCGTCCAGACTGTCTCTTTGTTTGTGTTCATGATCCCTGTGTTCCTGTGTGACTGGGTTTGGGCCGATGTCGCGGTGGCCGATGAGTCGTACTCCAGACCCAAGATAGGTCTGGTGCTGAGTGGCGGCGGCGCGCGGGGTGCATCCCATATCGGCGTGCTCAAGGTGTTGGAAGCGCACAGGATTCCCATCGATATCATTACCGGTACCAGCATGGGATCCATCGTGGGCGGTATGTATGCCTATGGCTATTCCGTTGAAGAGATCGAGCGATTACTCGCCGAGACCGATTGGGACAGGGTTTTTCGGGACGAAGCACCGCGGTTGGAGCGAAGCATACGTCGGAAACAGGATGACTATAACTTTCTGATCAAGCTCGAAGCGGGTATCAAAGAGGGACGATTCATCATTCCTAAAGGGTTGTTGCAGGGGCAGCAGTTATCCTTAAGGCTGAAGTCGCTCACTCTATCGGCAGCGACTGATTTCGATGCGCTACCCATCAGGTTTCGGGCTGTCGCTACGGATATCGAGTCGGGCGAGGCCGTTGCATTGCGGCAGGGTACGCTCTCGGACGCCATGCTGGCCAGTATGGCGATCCCGGGTGTGTTTGCCCCGGTTGAATGGCAGGACCGGTTGCTGGTCGATGGCGGAGTGGCGAACAATCTCCCCGTGCAACTGGCCCGAGATCTTGGCGCTGACATCATCATTGCGGTCGATCTGAGCAGTGAGATGCAGGCCAGAGACGGTTTGGGATCCCCCTTCAGCATCCTCAATCAGACACTGGGATTTACCATCCAGAAAAATACCGACGAACAGCGTGCATTGCTGGCGCCCTCCGATATTTTGATCCAGCCCGATCTGAGCGGCTACTCATCGACCGATTTTTGGCGGGCAGGCGAGATGATCGATCATGGCGCGTCCGCAGCCAGACTTCGCAACAGGCAGCTCAGCAGACTCTCCATCCCTGAACGCGAGTATTCAAGTTATCTTTCCAAACTCCGGGCACGTGAGGATCTATCTGTGCGGATCGATCAGATCAGTTTCGATAATCAAACGCCGCTGGACACCGACATACTGAAAGCCCATATCACCGCCAATGCGGGCGACGCATTGGATCTTCCGGGTCTGGAGGACGATTTCAACCAACTCTTCGGCATGAATATCTTCAAACGTATCGATTATGATCTCTTGCCTGAGGAGGATGAGACCGAACTGTTGATTCATGCCGAAGAGAAGGATTGGGGCCCGCACTATCTGCGCTTTGGCCTGATGATGCAGACCAATTTCGAGGAAGTGGGTCATTTCAATCTGGCCTCCAGCTATACCCTGAATCCGATCAACAGCATGGGTGGAGAGTGGCGTTCTGAGGTAGCCATCGGCCATGACCAGCGAGTCACCACCGAACTGTATCAACCGATTGACGATCGTCTGAGATACTATTTTCGCAGCGTATTGGGCTACTACAGGAACCATGTGGGTATGTATGAATCAGGCCATCAGATTGCGGACTTGGAGGTGAGTTATTCGAGCCTGGGTTTGGCCGCGGGTCGACACTTCGGAAACTGGGGCACGCTTGAACTGGGCGCCTACACCGGTTCCGGTGACACCGGAACCTTTATTGGCGATATGTCCGCGCCCAGCCAGGACATCAAAATAGGCGCCTGGGTCGCGCGTTTTATGTATGACAATCTGGACAGTATCAATCTGCCCCGTTCCGGCTCGATTGCGAGTGTGGTATGGACGGCGCACAGGGATGAGCTGGGTGCGGATCGGGAGTACGATAGCTACACGGTGGAAGGACTCAATGCAAACAGCTGGGGGAAAAACACGGTGATGTTGTGGGCGGGCATTGCCGGCGTCGCCAACAGTGATGAATCCGTCAACGATGCATTTTCAGTCGGTGGCCTGTTCAATCTCTCCGGTTACCACGAGTCGGAATTGTCGGGTCGCTATGCCGGCATCATGCGAGTGATCTACCTGCGGGAGATCGGAGACAGCCGTTCGATATTCAAGGTGCCGGTTTATCTTGGCGCATCTGTGGAAGCCGGAAATGTCTGGAACCGGCGACAGGATATCGGTGCCGATTCCCTGCGATACGCGGGCTCTGTCAATCTGGCGATCGACTCGCCCTTAGGCCCGATTTACCTGGCCCAAGGTTTCGCTGAGGGTGGGCGTTCGGAAACTTATCTCTACCTGGGACGGACTTTTTCATTCTTTTGAACGGTTATGAGACGCGGATTCGGGTGTCTTTGATAGCGGCATTCCTCAGGACACGCTCTGTCCTGGCAGGCGCACCCTGTGATGGGATTTATTGCGCGAGTACCACACCGGTGCCGGGGTGCACATAGTAGTTCCCCTGCGCGGGTGGCACCTTGGGTATGCCCTGGGGATTCACCTCGATGCCGTTGCCATCGACCAGTACTTTCCATTTGCCTTTTGGCAGGTGGAAGTCGGCACCGGTATGACTTCCGTTCAACAATATGATCAGCGAGTGCCGGGCGCGTCGCAAGCGGTACCAGACAGGGGGAGGTTTCAGGATATAGCCAATCGCATTGGTGTTGTCATTGTGCGGAAAGCCGGTGGGGAAAATCCAGCAGATATCCCAGAGTAGAGTTTTACGATCCTGATGCCTGAGATGTGCCTTGTATTGGAAATGCGGGAGTGTCTTGCGCAGTGCAATCAGCCGGGATACGGCCGTGACCAGATCCTGATGGAATTGGAGATTGCGCCAATCGATCTGGTTCAGATCCGCTCGGTTGTAGCTGTTGTCGTGGCCCTGTTTGCTGAACAGGAACTCGGAACCTTCACTCAACATCGGTACGCCCTGAGAAGTCAGTACCATGAGCATGCCCAGAAATGCACGTTTCCTGTCGCCATTGACGAAATCGGCGAGTGTTTTACCGTCGTGGCTGGTGAGATAGTTGATACGTTGCTGCGGTCTGACAGCCCAACCGCCGTTTAGAATGTGGTTGCCGGTAATGGCCTGCATCAGGCGGTCCCGATTGTGGTGATCGCCCCGCCCCATTAAAAAGGTTCTCGCGGGTTCCCGAAAATCGTCATTCCATACGGCCCAGCGGGATCGGGCAAAGTCATGGGCCATGTCCCCTTTGCCCCAGTGTGTGCCGCCCAGCGCCCAAGGTTCTGCGATCAGGTAAACGTGCTTCGGCAGCCGTCGGTCGATTTCGAGCAGGGTGCGTTTGTCGTGCAAGGCGCCAAGGTCGAAGCGGAAGCCATCGAAGTGATAGGTCTGCACCAGATGCTCCAGGGTCTGGATGATCAATTCACGAATGAAGGGGTGTTCGGTATTCACCGTTGGCCCGCAACCGGAACCATGACAGAAATCGCCGTTCGCATGTTTTCGGTATACGATGTCCTTGCCCCAGGCTTGTACCCATAACTCCGCCCCATGGTTGAAAACCACATCAAGGATGACCGGTATTCCCTGGCCATGCATGGCGTCCACTACCGCCATGACTTCCTTGTTGACGTCGGTTTCCTTTAATGCATAGCTTTCACGCATGGCAAAAAACGAGGTCGAAAAGTAACCCCAATCCTGGCCTAAAAAACGGTCGCTGGCGTGCAGTGGAAGAAACTCCACACTGATGTTCAACTGGCTTAAATGCTTCAGAATGTTGGGCGCTGTGGCTCCAAGGTAGCGACCTCTGTGCGACCGGTGTAACACCTTTGCGCTGGCATGTCGGCTCAGGGCGGGCAGATGGGTTTCGTAGATGACAATGTCATGAAACGGCGGAGCGACGAAGTTTGCGTGCTTCCAATCATATTGCATGTCGGAAAAATACGACTTGATGGTCTTATTATCCCGTTGGGTTCGGTGTGCCAGAGGATCGGCGATGCTGAATACCTGTCCGTTTTCAACGATATTGAAATGATAAGCCCGACCGGACAGTTCGTTGATTGTGTGTGTTAAATCAATGGACCAATAGCCGTTGCGCTCCTTTGTCAATGGCTGGGACTCGAACCAATCATCGACAACCAGGGTTACCTCGTCAGCATCAGGCATATACAAACGAACGCTCGGTGAATGACGGCTTTGGCTGATCATCGATAACCCTGTTTTTCTTTTTCGAACGTATTCAGATCAATGGTGTAACGAAAACATATCTGCGGTCAGTGACCGATTTTGAATAATCAATAGGTCACCTCATTGCAGAAGTGCACGGATCGGTATGTGGGATTAGGCTGAAGAGTCCGGCGACCCATTGGCCCCGTCAAATAGTAAACAATAAAAACCGTTCAGGCCATGCCGTATCGGCTTGTGCAGACTCTGCACGATTATGCGGCAATAATATGGGGAACATGCCGCTGCTTTGGCGGCTTCTGTCATTCCTATGCGCCGATCAGTCTTGCGAGTCGCCGGTGCGGCCCGGAGGGTTCATGAACTGATCCCAGAACCGGCTCCAAAATCCTCGCTGGTCTTCGAGTCGCAGCAGTCGCTCGTCGATTTTGTGCAGCATCTGCAGGAGCTCCCTGTTGTCCGATGTCGGGGGGCGATGGTCGGTCTGCGGACTCTGGCGCACCAACTGATCCAGCCAGGCGAGAGGTTCCAGACCGCTTGTGGACGCCGCCCTTTGCAGGATCTCCCGAGCCTCAGGTGAGAGGCTGTCGATGAGTGTGGGCGTCTTTGGGGCGGGTGTCTTTGGGATAGTCGGTTTTTTCCTGCGTGGTTTGGCAAGGGGCGGAGTCGCTTGAGCGCTTTTGTGTTCGGTCTCAGCGCTCTTCAGCGCCGGGTGCAGGTCGATCTCATCTTTGAGCTTGATGGGTTTCTGGGGCAACGTCGAATAGTCCCGGATCGGCAGCTTCGCGGTCGTTCCTTTCGGTCGGGTGGATGGATCGGCTTGGGATTTGTCCGGCATGGGCGTGAACAGGTTACAGGTTCATAGGATGGTTGGCCTTAGGAAAAGTGTAGCTGATCTGAGCCGATCTGTGGAATCGTTCGTGGCCGGGTTGCGTTGATTTCGAAGCAGGGCAGGGACTTAAACGGGATGTAAATTCTCATTTTTTAAGCATACACTGTTCTCGCGCAGGTTCTGCGTCAAATACTGACAATAATCATGAGGAGAGTAACGAAATGGCTATCGTGGAAGAGTTTAAAAAATTCGCCATGCGTGGCAACGTGGTCGACATGGCCGTCGGTATCATTATCGGTGGCGCCTTCGGCACCATCGTCAAGAGTCTGGTTGACGACGTCATCATGCCGCCCATCGGCCTGCTGCTGGGTGGTGTCGATTTCTCGGATCTTTTCATCACACTCAAGGACGGCGCCACGGCAGGACCCTATGCCACCATCGCCGCGGCCAAGGATGCGGGCGCGGTGACCCTGAATGCCGGGCTTTTCGTCAACAGCGTCATCAGTTTCCTCATCGTTGCCTTCGCGGTGTTCCTGCTTATCAAGGGGATGAACAGTTTGCAGAAAAAACAGGAGGAGGCGCCGGCCGATCCCACTGATAAGGAGTGTCCCCACTGCTGCACCTCGATCCCGATCAAAGCCACCCGTTGTCCTCACTGCACCAGTGAACTGAGTTGAGCGAATTTCAACAGCCTGTCAGCGCTTTCCAAGGGCATAACGGATGCGTGAGGGGGCGCCGATGCGTGCCCGTTCCAGCCAGATCAGATGTAGATTGCCCTCCTGATCGAAGGTCATGGCCGGGTGAGTCTGTTCTCCCGCACCACTGGCCACGGGGATCGGCACGTCGTCTGAAAATCCTTCGTCCTCGAAAGCGCTCAGCATCAGGTCGGTGTTGCCTTCCCGGTCATCGTCCCAGGCCACCACCAGGGTGCCGTCGGGATGACCGGCGACCGTCACATGACGCTGTTTGGCAAGTCCGCCGAAATCATCCTGGACGCGCACATTTTGGCCAAATCCCGATGTCTCAGGCCGATAGTGGGCACCCCAGATGTCGTAGCCGTTACGGAAGCTGCGTTTGTCCGCCCAGGCGGCGAACGCCCCCGCCTTGCCGATCCGGTCCAAGGCGACCCGGGAGACGCCGTGACCGGTACCGTAGGGCATGTTTCCGCCGGGTGGCTTCTCACTGATGCGCAGGGGTGGGGTGAAGCGGCACATGCCCGGCGCCTGCTGTGTCGCCGCCATGATAATGGTGTGTTTCGGGCGCCGGTCCTCCCAGGCCACCACCAGCCGCCCCTGCACTAAGGCGGCGGTAGGGTAGAGTTGATCATCCGTCGGCGCTTCGGCGTCCACCGGGCAGTCGCTCTGCTGCGAGGCGATCAGACCGTTTGTCTGCAGGGTCTGCAGGCGGATCCGTGTGTAGCTCCCCTCCCGCTCGGAACGCAGGACCCGGAGTCGATCTGCGTCAGCAACGACACTCGCCTGAGCGCTCTCCCCCAGGCCGATCCGCTGCACCGCACCGAGTTGCGTCTCCCCCGGGATGCTGAGCAGGCGTAACCAGACGCCGCCATGCTCTTCCCATACCAGGGCGAACCGCTGACCGCTGAGCGCCACCAGTCCGGGTTCGTATGCCTCGCCGTCTCCGCTGATCCTCTGCGCCTGACCAAAGCGGCGGGCGCTGAAGTCCTTGTAGGCGAAGTAGACGCGGGGGGTCCCGTCCCGGTCATCCTCCCACACCACCCCAATACCGTGCTCACTCGCCGCGATGCTGCGACGACCGGATGCGTCCAGGTGCTGAAACACGCCATTGGGCAAGGCATTCGAGACATCGATCGCCTGCTCGAAAGTCCAGCACTCGGCGCTGGCCGCATGCAGAGTCAGTGCGGCGAGGAGCAGCAGGCCAATCAATCGGTTCATGGTTGGGAGACCTGGGACAGGGCCGCCTGGACCCGCTCGTCCGCCTCGATCAGATCCTCGATGCGCTGTACACCGATCATGCGGTGGAGGGACTCGCCCTGGCTGTCGAGGAAGGTGAAGATCGGGGTCACCAGGGCGTTGTACCGGGTTCCCAGTTCCCGTTCCTGAATTCGCTCGCCGGATGGCAGGCGCAGGCGTTTCCCGCTCTCGGCATCCACATAGGCGAGCACGTAGTGCTCCTGGTAGCGTCGCCTGACCTCGGGATCGATGAAGGCCTCCTTGTTGGTCTTCTCGCAGTAGCCGCAGCCGTAGCGACCAAAATAGACAAACAGGGGTTTGTGCTCGGCTTGCGATTTCGCCATGGCCTGGTCAAAGGGCAGGAAAGGGTAGCCTTCGGGGGCGTCGGCCAGCAGTAGACCCGGGAATAACAGCACGGCCATCAGCGACATGCGCAGGGGTTTCGTCATCCTCATCTCCTCTTTATTCGAGCGTTCATGGTGCGGAATGCAGGTTGCCGGCAACCCCAGGGCAAGGGTCCGTCCTGCTGCGGACAACGCATTGAAATTCCCCTATCGAGACTGAACGAACGATCGATGAGGCCCTGCGCTCCACCCGACTCACCGGATCAGCATATCAGGAGAGACTCGAAACCCGGAAGGCCCGCATGGATGTTCAGTGGTCTCAAACATCCGGTGATGCGGGTGGGTATCCATTTTTGACGATTTCTAGATCACGGCTAAACTGGTGATAAAAAATACAACGATCAGAATCACAACCACGCTTTCCCGGTTGCTGAAACACCTTAGTGTTTGCGGGCTATTCCCTTGGCCGATGTGCAGTAGACTTCGGTAATCCTTTCCCGATGTCCCATGATTGAGTGGAGGATTCGATGGAGACCCTGGAGTATACCGGCAGTACCCGATGGCCCGATCTCGCGGTTAACAGAATTGAGCTGTCGACACCTTTTGTCTGGCTGCGTAAAGGATGGCGGGACATGCGTGCGGCGGGCCGATACAGCCTGCTCTACGGCCTGGCCATCGTCCTGATCAGCGGTCTTCTAACCTTCGGCTTGATCGTCACCGATAACCTGTTTCTCCTGCCTTTCCTGATTGCCGCATTTTTTCTGGTGGCGCCCTTCCTGGGTATCGGTCTCTATCAAATGAGCGCTCACCTGGAAAGGGGGGAGTCGTTGAAAACCTGCAATGCACTGGAAGCCTGGAAGAGCAACCATACCCAGATCAGCATGATAACCGGCGGGTTCTTTATCATTGCGCAGCTCTGGATCGCATCGAGCTTCGTACTGTTCGCCCTGCTGTATGAAGGTCTCTCACCACCGATGCATAACTTTGTCGATCAGGTGTTTCTCTCGCAAAAGGGCTTGAAATTCACCCTGGCAAGCATCGCGGTGGGGTTCTTTTACGCCGGGTGCGCCTACCTGATCAGCGTGATCACCGTGCCGATCCTCATCGATCGCAAAATCGATGGTTTCACCGCGATACGCCTGAGTATCAAGTCGGTCCTGAAGAATTTCCTTGCCATGATGCTCTGGGCGGCGCTCATCGTGGCGATTGTCGGTCTCGGTCTGATGACCTACTACATCGGACTGATCGTTGCGCTTCCGGTCATCGGGCATGGAAGCTGGCACGCTTACCGCTCCCTGATTCCATCGGATCCGATAGGCGCATGATGGCGCCGTGGAAATCGTAGCTCGGGTTTGCGCAGCGTAACCCGAGGCAACACTTCAAATCCGAACCTGGAGATGGCGTAATCGGGTGAGTTCGTGATTCCCTGAGGAGACGCGAATTTCAACTGCTTTGGGGATGCTCGGGCAAACCCATGGCGGCGAGATATTCCCGTGCGCTGTTTTCCACGGAATAGCGGGCCACTCCGGCACGCAGGAACTCCGCGGGATGGGGGTTGGCAAGCGTTTGCAGGATCGCTTCCGCCAGGGCCTGATCGTCACGCATCGGAACCAGCGGTCCCAGTTTGCCTTGCTGGAGGATTTCGATGGGACCGTCCGGGCAGTCGGTGGCGACCACCGGGGTGCCCACGGCCAGCGCCTCGGTGAGTCCATTGGGTGAACCCTCCCAGCGGGATGACAGTACGAACAGGGCGGCGGCACGCATGTACTGATAGGGGTTTTTCATAAACCCCGGCATGGCCAGATCCTCTCCCACGCCCAGCGAGTCCGCCAGACTCTGCAATTCAGGGCGCAGTGCGCCTTCGCCGAGGATCATCAATCGGCAGGGCTGCCGGTTCCGCACCCGGGCAAAAGCGCGGATCAGGTTGGGAAAGTCCTTCTGCGGTTCGAGGCGACCGACTCCGAGCAGCACCGGAGGCTGTCCGTCCCGGAACCAGGGGTGATCGGGTGGGGTGGCGGCGAGTTGCTCGAGTTCGGCGGTGATCACCGGATTGTGTATCACCCGAATGCTATCGCCCGGTATGCCGATGATCGAGGCGGTATCCTCCGCGACCCCGCGGGATACGGCCATGATGGCGTCGTTTTGTGGATAGTATTTCCGCAGCAGCTTGGTCTGCTTGGCGCGTTTGTCCGGACGCATGCTTTCGAGCTGGCTGGTGATGTTGGTATTCGAGGTGACATAGATCCGCACATCGCTGCGAATCAGATTGCGCGCGCGCAGGGCGAGCACGTTGACCCGAATCCGTTGTGTCAGCAGGACTTCCGGTTTTTCCCGCCACAGGTATCGCGCCAGGGCGGGCACTCCGGTAATGGCGTTGGAGGTGCCCAGGTCGATGACACGCACATTGGGGTGGAGACGGTCCATATAGGGGCTTCGTGGATCGCCCAGCAGCAGATCGACCCGGTGTCCCAGTTCGCTGAAACGGTTGATCAGATGAGTGCGCATCTTCCCGACGCCGCCCTGGGCCAGGGATGCGACAAATACCGCGAGTGGCCTAGTGTGCATCTTTGCCCCCCTTCGAGAACGGATCAGGCATGGTCAGGCGTTCCTGTATGCGAGGTGGTCGATTCTGCTTCAAGGGGCAGGCCGAGGGCCTCGAGATAACGGGTTGCGCTTTTCTCCATGGTGTACTCCTGAACCGCGCCTTTCAGCCACTCGGAATCGGGTGGATCGGCCAGGGTTTCGAGAATCGCGCTTGCCATGGCGGGCACGTCACCCACGGGCACCAGTTTGCCATATTTCCCCTGCTGGGTGATTTCATTCGGTCCGCTTCGGCAATCCGTCGCAACCACGGGGGTACCGAGGGCGAGGGATTCGGTAACCACGTTCGGGGAACCTTCCCATAGCGATGAAAGCACGAATAGCCCGGCCCTGGAGAGATAGGCATAGGGATTTTCAACAAAGCCGGGCAGCTCGACCCGCTCCGCAACCCCCAATGATTTTGCCAGGTTGAGCAGCTCATCGCGCTGGTGGCCCTGACCGAGAATCATCAGGCGCGCCGGGCGCTCGCGGTTGACCTGTGCAAAGGCACGCAACAGGGTCGGGAAATCCTTCTGCTGGCGCAGGCCGCCGATACCCAGCATGACCGGATCCTGTTGTCCGCTAAACCAGGGGTGGTTCAGGGGGGCGGCCGCGAGGTTGTAAAGTTCGGGTGTGATGTTGGGATTCCGAACCACTTTCACCTTGACGGGATCCACGCCGGTGGCGCCGATAATCTCCTCGGCAACACCCTGGGAAACGGCAATCACCCCATCGGTATGACGATACAGCCAGTGCATGCGGCGGTGGGTGCGCCAACGTTTGAACCAGTTGGCGTTGCGAGCCCGCAGACGCTCGGAGACCGCCGTTCCGGGACGCAGAAAGAAGCGGGTCGGAACGGCGGTCTGCAGCTTGGCTTGGATGGCCACCCGGTCGTCCTTGCCTTTTGCCGAGATCAGTACATCCGGCCGGTGCTCGGTCAGGTAGGCGAGCAGCTGACGAACCCGGTGCCGGGGCCGGCCCGTGCCGAATTCGATCAGCCGCACGGACGGCGGGAGCTTGTCGATATAGGGAATCTGTGCGTTTTTTACGATGAAATCGACCCCGGCGCCCAGGTGGATCAGTCCACGGGCCAGATTGACGAGCATGCGTTCCACGCCGCCGTCGCCAAAGGTGGGTATGAAAATGCAGATCCTGGACATGGAGGGTGCGGGGTGTCGGGCCTGTCGGGGAGAAAAATCAGCGGGAAGGATACTTGATACCTCCGCGCAGGTGCAAGGCGGATGCCGGGCATACACCGCGAGATGACGGTTGGCCGGATGAGCCGCGCTTGGGGGCGACGGTCTGTTGGGTCGTGAGTAAGAGATGCGCCATCAATTCGGTGGGTGAATGACGTTCCGCTATCGTCAGCAACTTCGGGGCGATTGGGCGGTCAGCGCCAGGGCACCATCCCCTGAAATTCTTCGCAATACATGCGATAGCTGTCCGCATTGGCGCGAGCCATAAGAGGATTCGTCCGAGCCAGATCCTGGCAGGCCACCTGGCGATAGCAGTGATCCCGGGTACTGAGCACACAATGGGAGAGTTCATGGATGACGGTTCCCGCCTCGCTGACCATGCCGTTGAGTCCCTGGGTAAAGAAATGGGGAAAGATATAGATCTGGAGCTGTGATTGATGGCGGAACACCGCGGCATTCGCGGTGCGGGGTGCGACCTGACCGTTCGGCAGGGCTCCGTCATGGCACCAGGTCATGAAACAGTTTTGAGACACCAGTGCACTGTGGAGATTGTGGATATTCTGCTTCATGGGCACCATGGAGGCTTTCGAATAGGTGCCGAACCAGCGGGTGAAACGTTGTTGCTCAGCCTCGTCGAAGCTGATCCGCATCATTGCGGTGTGGGCAAAGGTCAAGAGTGCGGAAGCCCGGTCATAGAGTGAACGAACTTCATGCTTCTGTAGGGAGTTCAGTGTATTACAGCTTTGGTCCATTTGCAGTGGCATGGGGTCTGTTCCTGATGGGGATAAGGGTTGTTGATCATGCTTGAACAAGATGCTGAGACTACTGAATGAAATGGAAGTATAGCGGGTCTGCTGGGACAGGGAGCGGTGGTGCGGGTCTCGCAGGCCGCTTTAACGACGCGCTATCGATAATCGGCGATCCGGATTCCCCCTGTCGGGGATATCTGAGTGTTAGCGAATTTTCCGAGCGGCCCACTAGCGACTGGGTATCACCCAGGTTTGCTTTTCCTCCCGCGAAGGATCGGCGACGACAGACAATGGCAGAACGTAGGCGCCTTTTGAGAGCGTTCGTTGATAAGGGCCCAGGCTGAAGCGGGGATACAGAGATGTCACGCGCAGGTTCTCCGACAGGCTCTCCAACTGTTCCATGAAGTACTCCCGGACCAGGTTGTGCTTGATCCGGTTCAGCACCTGGGCCAGGCTGGCGAGGGCGGTGAAGGTTTCGGACTGCAGACGGAAATAGCGCGTATCGAGAATGCCCTGTTTGCTGAGAAACCCCTCGCTTTGACCGTCACGCCCCTGCCAGGGAAGTGAAAAAGGGTGAATCAGATTGATGTTATCCGCCCCAATCCCACTGGTGGGATCCAAGGGTTGCGAGAGCAGGCTGGACGATTGATATATCGGGGCCTTGGCCGGGTGGGCGTCGAGGATTTGGCGAAACATGCTGAGTTCCTCGTCGTTCAACCAGAGCATCAGACTGACTCGGGATTCGAGCGCCGCGGCGGCTATGCTTTTCAACCTTTCAGTGTTGTTGAAATAGCGGGCTTCAGCGGTGATGGCCCTATCCGCAAGGGCCTGCTCCAGCGACCCTGAGGCGTAGCGCCCGGTTTCATTGTCGGGTGCGATTTGCAGGATATGCTCGGGTTTGGCGACTTTCCGGCTCAGGTGAGTGGCCAGGACTTCCGCCTCCAGTTCGAGACCCCGGGAGTAGTAAAAGGTGAAATGTGAGCGCTGACCTTGCGCGGGCATGTCCGTGTGCGGGAACAGGCACGGCAGGGCGCGTGCCTCGCAAAACCGGTCGATCGGCGACCAGGGCCCGGATACCGCGCCCCCCACGAGCAGGAAAACCGGTTGTTGTTCATAGCGGGACTGTAACTGCTCAGGCCAACTGTCCGGGTCGCCGTCGAGTTCCCACAAATGCCACTTCCAGCGACGGAAACTCTTAACGTTCCAATTGTTTTGCCGGTTGGAGAAAGCGGCGCGCTTCTCCTTTGCCTGAATGGCCCGGTTTTCGTGATCCACGAAACGGGAGGCGGTCTGGATCAATGCCGCCTGCGCGGCCTGGGGCAGACGCCGGTCCACCACCGTGGCGATATGCACGGTCTGCGCATCGACACCGGGGGATTTTGCATGGCTCAGGGTGCGCAGGTAGGCCATCAATGCCTGGATGTCCGGTTGCGCCAGGCTATACCGGGGCATGGCCGCGCTGATTGGATCCCCCATCACGTCGATGCCGTTTTGCAGGGTGCGTCTGAAGGCGTTTTCTGAGTAGGCCCAGCGCTTGATGCGTCTCGGAACCGGTTCGGTGACGACTTTCAGGTGGTTGCGAAACAGGTAATCCCCGGTGATGGCGGGCACCTGTTCGCCCCCCTCCATACCGCCCAGACCGCTACGGCGGTGACAGCGTACGCAGGCCACGTCGCCGTCAGGCTGGTTCCTGGATACCACCTGTGATAGCGGGGTGCCATCGGACAAAATGCCTTCGAGGTAGATGCGTTTGCCTGCGGCAACCGGGTCCGGGGTTTCAGCTTCGAGACGCTCAGCCGCGGTCGCGACCAGAGCCCACAAGGCGAGCAGGGCAGGGATCAGGTACCGCCCGGGATACCTGGCCAGGTACCCCGGGTTTCCCGGTTGGATTCGAGTCCTTTCCTGACCTGCTGATGCGGAGCCTGGAGACCTTCTCATCCCCGTCCGCGTGATGCGCATGCGGTTGTCTCCTTACATGGGCTGAGGCGGAGTCGCTTCCGAGATCGGGGGTGTAGCGGTTGCCTCGAACAGTTCCTGGGGACAGGCGACACCGGCTTCGCCCACGCAGAAGGGCAGCATCATCTCGTTGTCCTCGTGCTCCAGGATGTGGCAGTGCCAGACATAAAGTCCCGGCAGATCGAAGCGCGCCACCACCTGGGTCACTTCACCCGGGTAGGCGATCACGGTGTCTTTCCAGCCCCGTTCGTTGGGTTCGACGCAGGGTGCGGCACAGTCGGTGACATTGTCTCCGTCCCGGTCGATATCGGTACCGTCCAGCGGTGAGCGCGAGACCACCTGGAACTGCACCAGGTGCAGATGGACCGGATGGGCATCCTCGGTGAAATTGTTGATTTCCCACAGCTCCGTGTTGCCCAGGGTGGGATTGATCCAGATCGGGTCAGACCACAGCAGGGGCTGGAACTGTCCCGAGGTTTGGTCAAATGCGCCCAGGGTGGCGGCCATAGGGGCTACCGGCACCACGTTACCGTCCTCGACGGTGGTGACCAGGGACGACTCCTCTTCATGCAGGGACAGGGCGCGGGTCACATTCGGGATGATCGGCGCAATGCCGGGCATGGCCAGGGACTCGACTGGGGTGCTGATGTCCGGGTTCTCCGCTACCAGACTCAGGTTGAAGCGCATGATCTGGCCGGTGCTCAGGGGATCGGCCATCTCCGCGGGATCGATCGGGAATCCGCCGAAGGGAGCGTCGGGTGCGGTGTTGCCCACCTGTACGTAGGCGGTGCCCGGCGGTACCCGGGAGAAGTCGACGATCACATCCATGCGTTCCGCGGGACCCATCAGCAGCGCCTCATCGGTGGCGGAGGCCGGAGACTTTTCAGTGGGAATCGTACCGTTACCCGGCAGCAGGGTCTTGAAGCCGGTGCTGATCTCCACCACTTGCGGCAGCAGTCCGCCGTCACCACCGATCTGGTAGAAGGGCACTTCGCCGAGGGGGTTGTTGTCCGCGTCGTAGGCGATCAGGTTCAGGTTGAGAAAACGGGAGTTACAGCCGTTGAGCAGCCGCAGGCGGTAGCGGGCAGGCGCCACGTCGAGATAGGGCCAGGATTGTCCGTTGACTACGATGGTTTCGAAGAAGGCCTCCGGGTTCCACAGGGGCGCGATGTCGCTCGCAAGGTTAACGCCGTCGTCGGATTGAGGCATGACGGCCCCGTCATAGCCGTCGAAGCGTGCTCGGCTTTCCGGGTAGTAGAGCGAGCCGTCGGGATTGAAGGAGCGGTCCTGGATGACGATCGGCAGTTCACGGAGTTTGCGGCTGTCTTCCAGGGTGGTCCGCTTGGGTGCAGGACTGGGCAGGCCGAGGGCGCCTTCAGTCATGTCCCGCAACAGGTAGAAACCCGCGGGTCCGGCGTAGACATTGGTGCGGGTCATGCCCAGGGTATGGTCATGAAACCACAGGGTGGAGGCGGTCTGGTCGTTGGGATACTGGAAATCCGCGAATCCCTGGGTACCGTCGTTGATGGCCGCGCCTGCCCCGGCATAACCCGTGGAAGCCTGGCCAGCGACGGGATTGCGGGTGATATCTCCAAACAGGAGTCCCTTGCTGGCGAAGCTTTCGGGAATATTGTTGGCCTTGGGCAGCCACCAGGCCTCGGGGTAACCGTCGCTTTCCGGGCCGACATGGGCGCCGTGCAGATGGGCCACCATGGGTACCGGGCCGCTGTAAGGTTCACCGCTTTGACCGCGGCAGTCGGTACGCAGGGGGCCAGGGCCGATCTCAAGCAGATCGGGGCGGCAGTCCTGCGCCGGATTGGCCCAGTGCAGGGTCTGGTCCACCGGAAGCAGGTGGGGCAGGTAGTTACCGTTGGCGTCCACCAGGTCGTTGATCCAACGGACCCGCAGTGGTTTGTTCTGCTTTGCTTCCAGAGTGAAGGAGGGGTAGAAGAAACTGCCCCCCTCGGCGACGGTTTTCGCGCTGCCATCCGGGTCCTTATCGGCGTTGGCGCCGTAGCTCCAGACCGTGGTGGGATTGAAACCGTCCGTGCTCGGCAGGATCTGTTGTTGAAACTGCCGCACGGCGATTTCGTAATAATCGATCTCCTTCTCTTTGAGTTTGCCGTTGGCCTTGGGCAGCCAGGCCGTCACCTGACCGGACCCGGGCATCACCGGCGGAACGACCAGCGGCGTAACGTACTTGCTCACCTGTGCGCCATCTACGGTGCCCGTGTACAGGTGTCCCGCCTGTCCGGTTTCGCAAAGGCATGCGCAGCCCCCCACCAGAATAGCGTGGAGAATCGGTTTGGTTTTGTGGTTGGTCACTGTTTATCCCCCCAGATGAATAGGCGTTAAGCGTTGTGCGCTCACGAGTTCAAGGCAGATTGCCCGTCTCGTTTTTTGTTGTATTTCGCCGCTGCATCTCATGGCCGGGCCACAGGCTATGGTCGCAGTAGTCGCTTGTTCCTGAGAGACACAAATACCTTAAGCGCCGCTTAAATTAAACGGGGTTACAGAGTAATACGGAGTTGTTGACAGACATTTACCGATAAACCCTACCCGGGAGGATGGGGGTGTCTGGGTAGGGGGGCTACCGTGGCGTTTTGATGCCATGCTGCAGGCAGGCACGCTTCGGCTGAAGACGACATATCGGGTGGCCGGGTTACTAACAAGCGGCTCGGCGGCTGTTGTCACGCATATCCTGGAAACCGGATCGGGTGAGTGGCGCTACAGGTCGATGCGCTCCAGCAGTGAAGGCAGGCGAACGTCCGCGTTGAGTTCAGCGCAGATGCGCGCCTTCAGAGCTTCGCTGGCATCCGGTTCGCCATGTACCAGCACCAGGGGTGGCCGATTGCGAAAGGCCGCGTACCAATCGAACAGTCCCTGCTGATCCGCATGCGCGGAGAGGCCGCCGATGGTGTGCACCTGGGCCTGCACCGTGAGTTCGCGTCCGGCCAGGTGGATCTGCCGGGCGCCGTCGACCAGTGCGCGACCCGGCGTTCCGGCCGCCTGGAAACCTACGATCAGCACATGGCTGTCACGGCGATGCAGGTTGTGGCGCAGGTGGTGACGGATGCGCCCGCCGGTGCACATGCCGCTGCCGGCGATGATGATGGCGCCGGCGTGGACCCGGTTGAGGGCCATCGATTCCTCGGTTTCACGGGTCATGTGGAGATTCGGCAGGTCGTGGAGTGAGCCGCTGTTTTGCTGCACATGGCGGGCCTCGCGGTCGTAGACCTGGGGATGCCGCGCATAGACCTCGGTGGCTTCGATGGCCATGGGGCTGTCGAGGAAGATGTCCCAGGCCGCCAGCTCCCACTCCTCGAAATGCTGTTTGAAGGCATACAGCAGTTCCTGGGTGCGTCCCACGGCGAAGGAGGGGATGAGGATGTTGCCACGCCCCTTGCGTGCGCCGAGGATGATCTCGCCCATCTCCTGCCAGGTCCTGTCCCAGCTCCGGTGCAAGCGATTGCCGTAGGTGCTCTCCATGAGCACCAGGTCCGCCTCGGGAATCCTCACCGGGTCGCGCAGAATCGGGGCTCCGCGATGGCCCAGGTCGCCGCTGATCACCAGCCGACGCCGCACACCCTGTTCCTGCAGGTCCAGACAGACGATGGCGGAGCCGAGTATGTGCCCCGCATCCAGGAGTCTGAGGGTGACGCCTGGGAGCAACGCGTGAGGGGTGTCGTACTCCAGCGGAACCAGGGACTGAACCGCCGCGATAGCATCCTCGCGATCATAGAGTGGCAGGATCGGATCGTCGCCGGATTTGCGCAGTTTGCGGTTGGCCCACTCGGCCTCGCGTTCATTCAGGAACGCGGCATCCTTGAGCATGATCCGGGCCAGGTCCGCGCTGGCTTCATGGGTGTAGACCGGTCCGTCGTAACCGCGTTTGACCAGCAGGGGCAGGCGCCCGGAATGGTCCAGGTGGGCATGGGTGAGCACCACCGCATCGATCTCCCGGGGGTCGAAAGGGAAGGGGGCCTCGTTGGCGGCTTCATGTTCCCGATTGCCCTGCACCAGGCCGCACTCGATGAGGACCTTGTGTGTGCCGATGGTCAGCAGATAGCAGGATCCCGTGACCTCTCCGACGGCGCCCAAAAACTGCAGTTTCATGGCTCACCTCGTGTCGCGCTGAAATACCCCCTGCCTTCAGTATGGACTGAAATACGGGGCTTTTTGGGCCGCGTCGGGTGTTCCCTCGGGCATGGCGGGAGAAATCTGGTTGTTTGTTGATGCGGGACAGCCCGCTGGGCCGGACCGGTTCGGCGGGCTGTTGGAATTTACCGAGCGGCCCACTAGATCAGGTTTTCAAGGGGGAGCCGTCGGTGTTTTATTTAAGGTGCTGTGCAAAGAATTCCAGCAGTTCACGCCAGGCATCCTTGTCCGCGGCGGCGTCGTAATGGGGACTGGTGGGGTTGGTGAAGCCGTGCGCCGCATCGTAACTCACGGATCGGGTGAGTTTCCCGGCGCTCTTCATGGCCTGCTCGAAAAGCGCTTGTTTTTCCGGCCAGGTGCGCTCCTGCTGTGCATAGATCGCCAGGACCGGACCTTGCAGGTGCGCCAGTTTGTCCGCGTCGGTTTCCATGCGGCAGTAGGCCAGCGCCGTGGCCGATACCGCGTCCGGCCGCAGCAGACTTGCCTGCATGGCCTGTTTGCCGCCAAAGGAACAGCCGTAGACGCCCAGCTTGCGGTCACCTGCGGTCAGCGTCTCGATTGCGGCGATCAGTTTGCGATCCGCCGCCGCCTGATCGATCTCCCGCATCCAGGTCGCGGCCTGTTCGGGATCGTCGGTGACACGTCCGTCATACAGGTCGATTGCCAGCGCCTTGTAGCCCTGGTCGGCCAGTCGTTCCGCCCAGAGACGGTTGTGCGGTTTCAATCCCCACCACTCATGCAGGATCAGAACCCCGGCCCGGGCCTCTTCATCTCCGCAGGCATAGGCGGAGAAGGTTTCTCCGTTCCGGGTGGTCAACTCGATCGCTTCTGGCATGGCGGGATGTCTCTGTGAAGTAGGCTTGTGCGCGCTGAGTGTCAACAGGCCCTAAGATAGAACACTATGCCGGATCAGAACAGCTGAAGAGGCCGCATGGATCGACGGGTAATCAGAGTTCTTAAAGATCCCGGATACTGCGCCAGGCCGGGTGATCCGCGATCTGTTGCAGAGCGATGCCCAGCAGGGTTTTTCCCGGTTCCGTTCTGTGCCAGGTGGAGGCCCCGGAGGGATGGGGCAGGGGGATGATGTCCACTTCCCGTTGATCCAGGAGCTGAAAAGGGTCTTTCCCGCCGTCCAGGCAAAGGGCTTGCCCGCCGGACCCTCTTTGTCGCCCGGCGCCTGACCGACCAGGATGATCGGAGAGACGATCGGGTTGCCGATGACCACGGGACCCAGCATCTGCGGGCAGGCAGTGCAGGCCTTGAGTTTTTTCTGGTGAGCCTGAATGGCGGATTGAAGCGGTATCAACGGTGACGGTCCTGAGCCTGAATCCTCAATCCAGCCACTCCAGCAGGTAATAGAGGCGAAAACCCTCGGAGGATCTCGAAGGGCCCATGACCCGTGCGGCATGACAATCCTCCCGGCTCCTCGCCTGTTGGATCGCATCCTCCACCGTGTCTACCGGTGTGACACAGTTTTCAGGAAAGCGCTTGCGCCGGCGACTCGGGGTATAGATGACGGCAAGGCAGGGTTTGACAAGGCTGTCATCGGTATCCTGGGTCATTGTGTTGTCCGGTTGGGATGCGAGGTTCCGCTCATGACACGTCCCCTCGGGGGGTGATCAAGGTGAAGCGCGACCTGCGTGGCATCGTTAATCCGCTTGTTGTGCGCGACATGCTCGTCTGAATTGAACCCGCTTCCGAACGGAAAAACAAGGTTGATGTAACCCAGACCTCGAAGCCTGTCAGTGATGCCCGGTATGTGGGGGGATGCTGAGTCTCCGATTCAAAAATCCGCGTCACAGGCCGATACATAGACAGAGAAGCACGGTTTCAGAGTTTTCCTTACGTTGGCAGACTGGCGTACTGCGGGGGCGTATCATGATCATCACCCAATCTTCCGTGACCCTGGCGAGCCAGCATGCCGCCGAGGTGCACCACAAGGAAAAGTCCCGTCTCACGATCTGGAGCGGTCAACGCCCCGAATCCGCTGCCGCACAACCGGCCAGACCGGGAACGCGGCATGCGATGCAGGGGCCGACCCTTCCGCTCGAAATCTCCCGGGCGGCGCAATCCCTGCAACCGAACAAGGCACTCCTCAAGCTGGACACTACGGCGCCTAAAACGCCCATGGGTGATCTGAAGATCCAGTTGCTGAAGTTGTTGGTCGAGCGATTCACCGGGCGTGAGATCGACCTGCTGACGCCGGACGAGTTAAACCCGGACGTCCAGCCCGTCGAGGACGGGCAGGCCCGATCCGCGCCTCAGCCAGAAGGTCAGGCCGCGACCCCGTCTGTGGGCTGGGGTTTGATCTACGACTTCTATGCCGCTCATTATGAGTCGGAACACACCGAGTTTCAGGCGCAGGGGACGGTTCGTACCCTTGACGGACAAGAGATCGGCATCACGCTGCAACTGAGTATGAGCCGTGAGTTTTTCAGCGAAACGTCCATTCAGTTACGTGCGGGCGATGCGGTCATGAAGGACCCCCTGGTGGTCAATTTCAACGGGACCGCGGCGCAACTGAGCGAACGTAACTTCAGCTTCGATATCGACGCGGATGGACGCGAGGATCAGATCGCCTTCGTTCGGCCGGGGAGCGGTCTGCTTTCACTCGATCGCAACTCGGATGGGGTGATCAATGACGGCAGTGAATTATTCGGAGCCGTGAGCGGAAACGGTTTTGCGGAACTCGCTGCCTTTGATGGGGACAACAACGGTTGGATCGATGAAGCGGACGCCGTCTACAACCGCCTGCGCATCTGGACCAAAGATGCAGAGGGTCAGGATTCACTGATGGCTTTGGGCCAGGCCGGCATCGGTGCGATCTATCTCGGCTCCGTGGAGACGCCCTTTCTGCTGAAGGATGCGGCTAATGAGACCCTGGGGCAGATCCGCCAGACGGGTTTGTACCTCTCCGAGGAGGGGGTGGCGGGTAGCGTTCAACAACTGGACCTTGTGGTTTAGCGGGTTGTTATCGTTCGGTTAGTAGGTTTCGTATGCGGGTTGAACGGGGTTGTAGCATGAGGACGCGTGACCCGGGTTCCGCTTCGCTGCATCCGGGCTACGTCTCGATGGAAACCGGGTCATGTATGGGTAGCCCGAGTGAAGCGAAGTGGAACCCGGGATCCGGCAGAATGCGAAGCACTGCGGGATAGTGCAATCCCTCCGGACGTCTCCCTTCGCCCTGGGTGCAGAGATCCACAGCATGGCCATGCTGACATGACGCCAGTTATTGGGGTCCGGAAAATCATTCATTTGGATGAGGTTCCTGGGTAGGGACAAGGGGCAATGCCGATGTGTGCAACGAGCACCCTAACCCATGACTCAAAACCGTTCCTGGCAGCAGATTCTACGGCTGAGAATCATGGGCGATCAGGGGTTCTTTTGAATCCGGAGTGACGAAAGTCACAGCCGCCGGGTTCACTTCCTCATAGGACGTTCAACAGGCTCAACTTACCCTGGCATATAACCGATGTGTCGCGGGACGGGGCTTAACCTTGAGGAACCGGCAGAATGAAAACACAGAATAATGCGAAGCAGGATGGGAATCGTCGCTGGGGAAGGTCCCTGGTCATCGAGGTGTCTGAAGTTATGGTATTCGCCCTGCTTCTCGTCTGGGGTGGCATGACCAACACGGTGCATGCCGCGGATGTCGGTACCGATGCCGGGTCTGACATGACGGCTGTTGTGACGGATCCGGGTATTCATGCCGATGCGGGTGATTCGATGGAGGAGCCGGCGCAATCCCGGATGCAATCGCCGCCCTGGCTCGCCGAAACTGACCGGCAGGTCAGGGGCGTGCCCCTGCCTCAGGAGTTCGGCGTTTCGGACGAGGATCAGGCGATGGCGGAGATCCACCTGGATCTGCGTCGTGGGGATGCGCCCCGTTACAGCCGTCTGATCAACTTCGGCGACTATGCCTATCTGCATCCTACCGACATCTACGACAACTCGACGCAGGACATGGGCGATCTGAATATCAACACCAACCGCTCGGTGATGATGGTGGAAAACCTCTCCTCGAGAACCGCCAAGGTGCGCTTTCAACTGGTTTCATCCAGCGATGCGAAAGTGCGCGTCGAGTATGATCTGGCGCTGCCGCCGGGTACCGGGGCCAATGTACTGCGCTTTCCTCTGGACTGGTCCACCTGGCCCCGGGGTGACCGTTTCATCGTGCACAGCGATGAGCCGGTCTACTTCAGCGGACATATGTACGTGGAGCAGTACCATGAGCAGTTCGACTGGGGGCACGATAACTACATGCATTCCAACCGCTCGGCCTATGACCGCCAGTTGGCGGTGCACCCGGTGGATTGCGGCAGCGAGTACGCGGGCAACGAATGGCTGTGCCAGGTGTCCGTTGCCCAGACCCCCTGGTCGGTTCAGCTCACCCCGCCCTGAGCCGCAATGAGTAATGATGGCCTGAGAAAAAACGCCGGACCCCGAGAGCGGGGTCCGGCGTGCCTGGCGTTCTGGGTCACAACTCTGCGGATTGACAACCGCTAGTCATTCGGGTCAGGCGCGGGAGGCGGGAAGTTGACCAGTTCATGACTGTCGTAGAGATCCGCGATTCGGTCCTCGCCGTGACATACGGTGCACTGACGGGGATCGTCCAGGGTGGTTGCATCGAAGGTACCGCCCATGAGCAGCATGTGCACGGCCGCCGCCGCCTCGGCCTGGATCTTGGCGGGATCCACCGCCGGGAAATCCGCCGGTATCGCATCCACGTCCGTACCGTGACAACCGCCGCACACCACTTCGTTGGGAGTTCTCCAAACCGGCGTGCCTTCGGTGTTGGTATGGCAGATCATGCAGTTGTTGGCCGCCTGGGGGAAGGTGATGTAGGACCAGTCGTGATGCTTCAGATCACCGGTGGCGCTGGCGCTGTGCACCGCGTGCACCCGGTTGCCGATGTAATCGCCGTAGTTGCCGGAGAGATCGTGACAACCCAGGCAGTGGTCGGTGTTGAACGGGGCGTGATGCGGATGCGCGCCCTCCAGGTGCATCACGGTGTCGCCGTGACAGTTGGTGCAGGCGCTGCCCGAGACCTTGTGCTCGACCGTATCCGTGTTCACCTGGAAATTGATCACCGTGCTCGAGGCGGTGACGAAGTCGCTGGCGGAGACGGCCCCGTAGTCCATGCCTTCGAAGCGCACCATGTAGGTGCCGGGCGTCATATTGGCCGGTATCGCCATCAACTGGTAGGAGAAGCCGCTGGCGCCGCTGGTGACCCTTGGGTCGTCATTGGGGGTGGGTACCCCGCTGACCAACTCGTTGACGAACAGGGGATGGCCCTGGGTCGGGGTGCCCGCAAGCGCCGGGTCGGTGCTGGAATTCGTGGTCAGCACCGGAACCGCATCGGAGCGTGGGCCGTAGACGTAGAGGTTGGCGGTCGACAGGCCGTTCCCGGATGATCCGGTGGCTTCCTGGTCGGCGGTGTAGCGGGAGCCGTCCACCGGGCCGGATGCATCCGCCAGGGTGACGGTGACGACCGGGGTCTCACCGGCGACATAGTAGCTGCCATTGGCCGGCGGGGTCATGCGGATGCTGACCTCGAACTCGGAGACCAGGTTGGCTTCCGGCTCGGGATCGTGAACGATCATGACGCCACCACCAAGGCCGCTGTCGACACCGTGACAGACCGTGCACTCCGAGTCGTCGGTGAGGGGACCGACGAATCCGGATGTGTTGTTGCCGTGGTTGTCACCGGTGATGAAGTTGACACTCTCATGGCAGGAGCCGCAGTTTTTCATGGTCGGGACCTGATAGGCCAACGCCGCCTGGGGGGCATCGTCCGTGTGGCACTTGCTGCAGGTGTTGATGTGCTGGGGATAGGTGACGTGGGAGAAGTCCACGCCGTCTTCGAGCAGGGCGAACGTCCCGGCGTCATGGATCCGGTGAATCATGTGTGCCAAGTCGCCTTCACCCTCGTTGCGCGACGCCATGTAGTTCACGTTGTGGCAGTTGTTGCAGGACTTCACCTGGGTGTAGCCGCCCCCGTGACCTACGTCGCCGATACGCGCGCCGTGACAGCTCTCGCAGGCTTCCGTGGTGACCATGTCCGCTCCGGAGCTGCTCAGTTCGCTGCCCGGATTGGATTGCAGGAAATCATAGGAGGCGTTGACCGCGTTGGCGAAGGTGTAACGCACCCCGTCGATGGTCTCGCGCCAGCGCGCTCGCAGGGTGACCCGGATCACGTTGGGGGAGGCGGCGAGGGTGTTGCTGCAGACATAGCGGTATTCGCCGGTTGCGGCATCCAGCTGGGTGAGGGTGCCCGGTAAGGGCTCGGTCATCGGCGTGCCGCTTTCGCTGATCAGCTGGTTCCAGGCGTCGCCCTCGCCGGAGGCCGGGTCGGCGGGTACCAGTTCAGACACGTAGAGACGCAGTTCGTAGGCGTCCTGGTAGACGTCCACGCCGTTGCCTTCCCCGTCGGTGAGGAAGAAATGGATGCTCAGGCTGCCGCTGGCCGCATCATAGGCAACCGTGTTGCTCAGATCGAGCTGCGGGTTGAGCGGCACGATGTCGGAAAGGATCACCGCATCCTGCCCGTCCTGGCCGTCCAGGCCATCCACCCCGTCCGATCCGTCACTGCCGCTGTTACATGCGCTGAGTGCTAAGAGTGATAGGTACAGGGTTAGCCAAAGCGGCCGATGAAAGGTCCGGCTCAGTCGATTGCTCATGATGCTTCTCCTCCGCAAGGTCTTGTCATGGGCAGGTTCATCAAGCGGATGCCAGCAGGGCTGGAAACAGCCCGGATGACAAACCTGCCAGAGGCCGCGTTTGCCCATTCCGGGTCTCGACGGCTGCGTTGTGTTGTCCATCCCTGTTACTGGAATTCGTAGCGCAGGGCGACGAAGCCCAGGTAAGTGGTGTTGTCCTGTGGCGCCGTACCCAGAGAGAGCAGGGTCGGCAGGGTGTTTACGGTGCCGTCCTGGGTCCAGTCGGTTTCCGCGAAACGTTCGTAGCGGTACTCCGCGCGCAGCGAGAGCTGTTCGCTGATGCGGTAACTGCCGTGCAGGCTGAATGCGCTGAGCCGTGACCTCAGATCCGGCAGCGAGGGTGCGTTGTCGAAGCCGAGTTCCCCGGTGAATTCGGAGTAGGTGTAATCGGCGCCCAGCTCGAGCTTGTCCGGTATGGCGGTCCAGTCCAGGCCGATGCCGACGGTGTCGGTGCGGTTTTGCGACGAGGCGATCCAGAGGTTGTCGGGATCGGAGTAGAAGAGTTTCTCACTGCCCTTCTGATCGGAGCTGAGTTCGTCGTAGGTGTAGTAGGTCGACGCGGACAGGTTCTCATCAAAGGTGTAGGAGAGACTGAGGGTCGAGACCAGGCCCTTGGCCTCCTGCAGACCCAGGTAACTGTGATCATAATCGTCCTTGACGAAGTCCAAATCGAACCCCAGGGTAAGAGTCTCGTAGGGGGTCATCGACAGCATCACGCCGAATGAATCCCGCTGCCGGTCGGTCATGGTGAGGACCCGCATCAGGGGATTGTCGTAGTAGTTCGGATTCGGGTTGTCGAGCAGTGGGTCGATCTGCGACAGGGGCACATAGGACGAGACGTCCCGGTCCGAGTAGGCATACTTCAGGGTGGTTTCGAGCCGATCCAGGGGCTGCAGTTTCAGCTTGCTCCAGAGGGTCTTGTCCTGGGTCTCCTCGGCCTGCACATAGGTGCGTTCCATGCGGTCCAGGTCGTAGCCGCCGGACAGGGTAATGCGATGCGGGAAGCGGTAGGCCGCCTTCAGGCGGGTCAGCTCCTGGGTGTAGCTGTAGGGACGGTTCTGCCGTTGTCCCCCTGAGGCGGTATCGGTCACCACATAGTCGTAGACATGGACACTCGAACCGTTGTCCCGATCGCTGTAGGTATGACTGGCGTCGATGCGCAGGCGCGGCAGGGGACGGGCATTGAGTTCGACAGCCGCCAGGGTGGTGTCGACCTTGCCGTCCAGACTGTTCGCCGGCAGTGCCGAGGTCGCGATCGAGGGGTTGATGGTGTAGGGCAGGTAGTCCTGGTCCTGGGTCATGCGCCCTCGCGCCAGGCGCGCGCTCACCCGGGTGGTCGGGGTCAGCTGATAGGCGAACAGCCCGCTGAGCTGGTGAAACTCGTTGTCCGGCGCTTCGGCCATCCGGCCATAGGCGGTGTCGCTGGTGGCCTCCTGGTAGGGGTTGCGCCAGACGATGGCATCCTGATCGTTGTTGAAGAAGGAGCCGGAATAACCAATCTCTGCCTGGAACCGCTCACCGGTGTAACCCAGGTTGATCCCGAGTTCATCGGTCTCATATTCAAACGCGACCGGAAGGTAGACCGTCTGGTTGAAACCGAAGGTTGCGCCCAAATCCTTGATGCCGTCTTTCTTCTCATGCCGGGCAAACCCGGAAACCTCCCAACGTTTCGCCGGTAACAGGCTGAAACGCGCACTGGTGCGGTCCCGTTGAGTCTCCAGAGGAATACGTCGCAGATCGGTGGTCAGATTGGGCATGTCGGTGGTGGTCGGACCGGAAACCCAGTTGGCCGGCAGCTCGTAGCGTCCGTCGTTGCGGTCCAGGTAGGGTGAGTAGGCGCTGCGCTCCCGGAAGTTTGGGATCTCGTGGTATTCGATGCCGATCGAATAGCGGCCCTGGCGACCGCCTTCGAGTTCGATGCGGCGGGACTCCAGGCCGAGATCCTGTGCGGCACCCTCGGCATATTCACCGTTTTCACCCCGATAGCGGAACTCGCCACCGGCGTTGAACAGCACGCCCTCCTCTTCGGTGCCGGTGTAGCGTCCGAAGCGGTAGTCGTCGTTGTTCTGGTAACCCGCGCCACCTTCCACCCAACCCGAGGTGCCGGTCTCGTCGGGACAGTAGCGACAGGCGGGTGGCTCAGAGTCGGAGTTTTCCTCGGCGCGCACAGGCGCGGCGATCAACAGGGCGGTGAGCAGCAGGGTCCTGAACATCAGACTTAGCGGCAGACCCGTGGCGCAACCCGCGTGCTGCCCGATCCTGGATGAGTGTTTGAATCTTGTGTGCATCTTATGCCGTTCCCCTGATATTCCGTGTCACGCTCATCGCAAGGGCGAGACGCCGGAAGGATGGTTGGTGCCATGCATCTGGGAGTGGCAGTTCAGGCAGCCTTTGACGCTGAGGAACTGGGAGGGAATCCTCGAACCGTTGTAGCTGACACTGGGGTGGCCTGCCGGGGCATGGCACTGCTGGCAGAGCTGGGGCGGGCGTTTCTTCAGCAACGCCTGGAAATTGGAACCGTGACTGGCATGACAGAGAGTGCAGTCTTCCGCGGCGGGTTCGTGTTCCCAGAGAAACGGGCCGCGTTTCTCCGCGTGACAGGCGGTGCACTTTTCGCGCATCGTGGCGGCGATCTTCAGGCCGCCACCATCCTCGCCATGCACGTTGTGACACTCGCTGCAGGTCATCTGGCCTTCCCGCACCGGGTGGTGGGAGGCCTGGAAAAACTTCGCCTTCTGGTTGGCGTGACAGTCGAAGCAGACCTGCGCCTGGTCGGCGTGCTGCAACACCGGGTCCCGCGCCACATGGATCCGGTGGCAGTCGGCGCAAGCGACTTCGTTGAACTCGTGGCTGGAGCCCTGCCATTCGATCCGCTGGTGGTTCTGGTGACAGGTAAGGCAACGGTCGTTCTGATCCTTCACCGGTGTCCAGGCCTTGCGCCCGAAATTGAGGATAGGCGGTTTGACTTCGCCCTCCTTGGTGTCGACCTGATGTTCACCCCCCGGTCCATGACAGGTTTCGCACTGTTCGTTGGCGAACGGGGTGCGCGGGTCGGCGGCTACCGCATGACGGGTCTTGAACAGGGGCATCACCGGATACTCGTTGTCCTCGTCGTGACATTTCAGGCAGGTGTCGGCGCCTTTCTTGGAGGGTTGCGCGGCCAGCACACGCGCAACGGTCTGTTGCGCCTCTTCGAGGGGCATGCGCGGATGCCCCGTCATGGATGCGTCGTCCGCGGCCTCGAGCAAAGGAGAAATCGACAACAGGAGCAGGAACAGGGTCAGCAACCCGCTCAGCCGTATCGGATGTAGATCGAGCATACTCAGCTTCCTGTTGTCGTTTTCACTGCCATGCAGGGACTGCAACGCGCTCAAGGCACGTGATGCACCGACTTGACGTCCACCGCCCCGCTGACGCCGTGGCATTCGTCACAGCGTTCGAACACCCGGCCGTCGAGCAGCACATCCTGCTGGTTCATGTCGAAGGCCGCATCGCCGATGCTGACCATGTGCTCACGTGCCGCTGCGCTATCGTGACAGCCCGCGCAACTCGCAGCTTTGGGTGAGATCACCGGCAACAGCAGGGGATCCACCAGGCTGTCCGCATTCGTCACCAGACTCAGCAGATCCGCATTGGGGTTGCCGGCGCCGGTCTGGGGATCGAACGTCGTGGTGCTGCTGCTGAGCACGCTGCTGCCGAGCCGTCCGTTGTCACTGCGATAGGAATCCCCCACATGACAGGTGGCGCAGTCCGAAACGATGCCCGGGTAGGCCACCTCCACGCTGTAATCCTCCACCTCGCCGGGGGGATTGCCGTGGGTGTAGGGCGAAGCGCGGAAACTGCCGGCATGGATCCCGTGAATCATGGTTTTGAACTGGTAGGACTGGTTGAAGGTGCGTCCGTCGAAGGGACTGGTCATGGGGAATACCGGCAGTACATCCCCGTTGGGATCGGTCATCAGGGTGGTCGAAGCCCGGTTCGGATTGTGGCAGATGGGGCAGGCCTCAACGGTGTTGCGCGCACCCCGGTGGAAGGCGTTGGCCAGGGTATTGGAACCCGAGGCGGTGCCGAGCATGCCATGACAGGCGTTGCACTTCTCGGTGGACACCACCTGGCGTCTGGGTATCAGGGTGCCATCGATGGCAAAGTCCTGATAGGTATTGAGCACCGGTATGTTGACCCGGGTCAGCGGATCGATGGCGCCGGTGGCCACATTCAACACCCGGGGTTCCGTAACCTGGCCGATGCTCACCACCCGGGCGGTGCCATGGGCCTGTTCCGCCGAGTTGTCCGGCAGTGCCGGTAACGTCAGCGTGTAGTGATGGGTGCCGTCGTCAGCGCCGTTCACCGCCCGGTCGTTGACCGTGTTGGTGTAGTCCGCCACCGCGTTGGAGGCGCCGATCAGGTTCAGCGAGGCGACATACAGGCGCAGGTTGTAGAAGGTGTTGTCACTGCCGCAGTCGCCGTCGCAATCGGCGGTCAGGTCATAGGCGCTGCCGTCATTGGGGTTGGTGAGTGAATAACGCACCGTGACCTGACGGCTGGCGGCATCGTAACTCAGCGTTTCGATGTTGAACCGGTAGTTGGTCGAGTGTGCTTCGAGCTGATTGAAGTGCACGGTCTCGACGCTGGCGATGGTGGACGCCCCGGCGTGACACACGGAGCAGGCCGAATTGTCCGGCGTATTGTCCTCCATGACGAAGTCGAAGCCCTGGTGGTCGTTGAAGTCCACATCGTCATGACAGGCGCCGCAGGCCTGCTGGGTGGGTTTGCTCTGCCAATTGTCCCCCTGGGGGGTCAACAGGTTGCCCTCGCTGTCCCGCCTGGCGCCGTCGTGGCATTTTTTGCAGTTGCGCAGGTCCTGGGGAAAACCCACCTCGGAATAGTCGGTGAGCGCACCGTTGAATCCCCCCAGCAGGTAGGGCGTGGTCAGGGCGCGGCCTTTGTGGATCTTGTGGATCATCACCTTGAAGTCGATCACCTCACCGGTCTGCGCCTCGGTGGTGCCCGGGTTGTGGCACAGCACGCAGTACTGGGGATCGATGCGTCCGCCGCCGTGCATCGCCAGTTGGTTATGACACTCGTTGCAGGCGCTGCGGTCGACCACGATGCGAGTGTCTTCGGCTGCAACGGGTACCGACCGGTTCTGCGCATCGAAACTGAAATCGTAATAGGGATTGAGCGCCACGATGGTGTTGCGATTGGCGTCGCGGATCTGCAGTTGGATGGCGATCCGGTGGGTCGCGGAGGGATCCCAGATGAGGGTGTCGGTGCCGGGCAGCGTCGCGGTGGTGATATCCGTGGAAAAGGTGTAGGTGTAGTAGCCTTCATCGCTGTGATAGACCAGGCTGGCCGGGGTTTCGGTGGTGGCCTGCCAGGCGCCCTCGGGAACCGCGGTGCCGGTGCGCTGGCGGTAGATGTAACTGACCCACTGATCCGCTTCCCCGGAACCCTCGACCCCGTAGTCGCCGGGGGTGCCCGGCACCAGCTTGGCCAGGGCGATGCGCACTTCATTGGTGGTCAGATCGGTGACCGGCTGACCGTCGGTAGTGGCGATGCGGAAGTTCACCACCGGCGGGGAGTTGAGCGTAACCGGGTTGACGCCCGAGGGCAGATCCGTGAAGGGATCGGAAGGTTGCTCGAGGGCCAGGGTGGCGTCCCCGGCAATGAGGTCTCTCAGGGTGACGCTTGCCGTTGACGAATCATCCCCCGCGCTGCCGCCATCGCCGATCACTCGGCCACCCTCGTCTCCACCACCGCAACCGGTCAGTGTGGCGGTCAGAATCAGGTACACAAGAAAAGATATGCCGTAACGGCGACGGACTCGGAACATAGGGACTCCCCCACGCATTGCAAGACGGTTTGCCATGCGTGCATATAATTGGCGAATGATTCCGGTGTACCGATAAACCTGAACGGCGAGGTCACACAATAAGGGCGGATCCCTGTGTATTCGATAGGTGATTCATCTTCAATCAGGTGGCCGATGAAACACACTATCGAATCGGGTTATCTCAAAAGATAAACCCTGCATATGAATTGTCCAGAGTGCCCGCTGATAAGTAAAAACCGCATAAATAAACCAATATGAGGGATATTACGCATGTGGATGGATGTTATTCCGGGTGATATCTCTGAGATTCCTGAGCGTCCCAGGCAAAACTCAAGATTGGTCGCAACGAATTCTCTGGGGTCGTTCACTTTGTAATTAAAAACTTTTATGGAACCAATCGCGATAAGTTTTGTGACGGATTATCCGCCATACCCGTTCGGGATGCGGGTGCCGGGTTAATAATAATTGCAATCGGTATTCAGGCTGTGTTGATGAGCGAAACCGAATCGAAACCGGTCACTGGCGAATACCCCAAAGATTGCCCGATCATCCTTGTGCATGGGAGCACTATAGTTATTCGGATAACAATCAAAACATGGAGCTGCCGATGATCCCTCTCCATTTGCCGCGTACCCCGTTCATTCCCGCCGCTCTGTTGTGTACGCTGCTGGCCGCCTGCTCCCCCCAGCCGGGGACCACCCATCTTGTTGACAAGCAAGCTCCGGGCGGCGAAGCGAACGACCCCTTGACCCGCTATGACGCGGTCTCCGCAATCGAGATCGTCGACAGTCCGGCCACCGGGGTGGCCCTGGGGTGGGGGTGGAACCGGGGGGATTCCGAGCCGGTGCCGACGATCTGTGTCGAGTTCGTTCCCGGCGAGGAACCGGCCCAGACCCGCTATATGACCATGCAGGAAGTGTCCGACAACTACACCCTGATGAAGAGCCTGGGGGTGTCCGCGGAGGCCTCGGTGAAGGCGATCGGCTATGAGGCCAGCGGCAAGGCGGCGTTTGCCAAGTCCATGGATATGAGCAGCGAACGTTCCACTTTTATCCTCAACGCGGTGGTGCAGAACGGGGTCCGTTACACCGCTCCGGTGCCGGACGATTCCGTTTCGGTCGGTGAGGCGCAGGCTGCCGGGTACCAGCCCCCGGTGAACGAACGGGGCGGTTCCCGGGGTGCGGTGCGATTGACCCCCGAGGCCCTGGCCCTGGCGAAAAAGCGCGACGGGCTGGAGGCTTTCAAGCACCGCTGTGGATCCGCGTTCGTTTCAGCGATTTACGGGGGCGCCAAGCTGACGGCGGCATTGAGCATCGCCGCGGACAGTCTGGAGGAGAAAGAGTCTCTGAGCGCGGACCTCAGTGGCGGGGGCTGGGGCGCGCGATTCGAATCCAAGTTGAACGAAAACAAAACCACAGGCAGCCGCTCCGAGCGCATGGACCTGTCCCTGTTCATGACCGGTGGCAAGGGTGACACCATTCCCGCGACGCAGAAGGATCTGACCGACAAACTGCAGACCCTCTCCCTGGACGCCTATGTGGCGCCCAAGGACTTCCAGATCGCCATCACCCCCTATGAAATATTGTCGAACTGGCCGGGCAGGATTCTGCCGGACAAGCAGACGGAGTTCGAAGAACTGGCCAGTTACTGGGGCAGCTACAATACCCTCTACGACGAGATGCAGCAGGCCCTGGACAATCCCCAGGACTATGTGGCGGTGAGTCGCGACGCGAACGGCTGCCTGGTGGTGCCCAGCTGCTCGGTTCAGCGCGAGGCCCTGTCCGCCTCACAACAGACCCTCAAACTGATGACCGAGCGTCGGGTCGAAATCCCAGGCTGGGAGCCGATCTTTAAACAGATCGAAAAACCCCTGGTCGAGGCCCGGGACAAGGCCAAGGCATCCCTGGCCCAGTGTGAGAAGGACAACAGTCTGATCACTGAGATTGCCACCGACAGCCCGATGCAGACACTCAAGCGCGCCCAGGACGAGGTGCTGGTCAAGTTGCGCAGGATGCAGGAGGAGGCCCGCATCTGCAGCGATCGCAGTGATGTGTGCGATTTCTCTCCGGATAATTACCGCAGTCCCTACGCCTTCCGCATTCAGCTGCCGATGCCCGCCAAGGCATCCCTGATCCGTCTCGAGGAGCTGACCGATCTGCATGTGGGTCGTACGGCCAAACAACGCTGTTCGATCTCATCCACCGACCCGGGATGCCTGACCAACCGACAGATCGATCAGTGGGGTGATAAACTCGGTTTCATTCCTGTCACCCGTCAGATGGACCCGCAACGTTTCGCGCTTTACCAGGCCCGTCTCGAAGGTCTGGATAAAGCCGAAACCGCGGATCAAGCATCACCGAAACCGGGATGTGTAGCTCAGCCGTACTCCTATGAGCAGGGCCGTGATGACGTGATCTGGTACAACCCGGCTTACCGGCAACCCTCCGCAACGGACACCGGGACAGAGACGCAGAAGGGCGCGTGAAGATGCCGGGTGTGTCTTCTCGGTTTCAATTCCTGTGGTTGCTGCTGGGTTTGCTGAGCAGTCTGTGCGCGAACGCCGCCTGTCATCTGGCTGAGGTCGATTGGCAGGCGGATACCGCGTTGTCGCAATTTCTGCATAGTTGCGAGCGCCCTCCGGACGATCAGGAACGCTGGCTTTATACCTGGGGCCATGAGGAAAAATTCGCCCTCCTGACCCACGACGGGTATGGTGTGTTTCGCGTCTTCAATGATGCCCAGCAGTTCACCTTTGCCGGTATCCAGGCGCGGCGTTTTCTGTTCGAGTACAAGGACTATCCCCGTTTTCCGCTGTATACCGACCTGCTACGCAAATCTCTGGGCACTGCCACGGTTGGGACGCTGTATGCCTATACCCGGAATCAGGAGATGCTCGACCGGTTGCAGCGATTGTGGTCCCGACAGGTCACTCAGGACGGTAACATACCGGCGCCCGCGGACGATGGCACCCGCTCCGCCGCTCGGACCGGGCTGACCGCATTGGCGTTCAATCAGGTCAATCCCGGGTTTCTCGAGGACCTGCCCCACGCAATCGAAACGCTGATCGATGACACGCAAAAAGCACTCAAGAGCCTCGATCTCCCTCAACAGCGACGGCTCTATCTGCAGGGTCGGCTGCTGGGATTGAAACGGGCTCAGCAAGCCGGTGAGGGCGGTTTGCCATCGAACATCTCCTACGGACCTTCGGTCTATTTTTCCAATGCGCCGAATACCGCGATCCATCACTACTTTGACGGGAAGCATACCGGTATCGCCTGCCGCCTGAGCGACACGGATCGGGTGACCGACCTGACGGATCCCCAGGACCGGCAGGCCATGCTGGCCCATGACATCCTGTTACACCGCGCCGACGGTAGTGCGGATAAATTTCCCGGCGGCTACAACGAACTGGTCAATCCACTGGCCTACCGCTCAGCGACCCAGGGCCGGTTGATCAAGAATGGCAATGTCTATGCGGATACCGGGCTGATTCACTATGAAGCCCCCGGCGTGTGCCGGCGCATCCGATTGGATGATTTCCGTACCTGTGACGCGGTGGTGCGCTTGCTCCAGGTAGGCCTGTTCAACGGCGGCAGTGAGGCGGGCCCGCTCTACCGGATGCTGACCATCGATGAAGCGGAACAGCAGGTACAACACTTTCTGGGTGCGATACGCGGTTGCACGGTGACCGCCTCTGATGCGCAGGCCCGGCAATCACAAAACCTCCCGGCCCTACCCAACACCTGCGACTCAGTTCGAGGCGCAGCCTTCGCCCAGGGATTCTTCTACCGTTCCAATCAAGCGTTCTTCGAAACGCTGCAACGGGAACGCTGTCGTTGAGTTTTGCAGGTCATGGCGTGCTCTGTTACGTGTACCGCCTTATCGGGTTAGACCGGGTCATGCCGTAGAGACCGGCAAACAACAGCAACCATCCGGGTGACAGGGCGCCGCCGCCGCCACTGCTCGTGTCTTGAACCGTTGATTCCGTATCACCGTTGCTGTCTTCGGTATCACCGGTATCTCCGCTATCGGCATCCGAATCCCCATTCTGCTCATCACTGCTGTCCGATGCGCTGACGATGAGGCCGCCCAGGATTACGATCTTGCCATCGACCATGCCATCCCCGTCGTTGGGTCCTCCATCTTCCAGGGTCATTTGCACACACCAGGTGTTTTCATTCAGGCCGCTCACAAAGGCATCACTCCCGGGCGCCGGGCACGACCGGTTCGTGCCGGAGACACTGCTCAGCTGGTTGTGGGTGTCCTCGGCGAAGGTCTGCCAACCATTCGGCGTGAATACCCGGAATTCGGAGTCGACTGTGATGGCCGCCTGTTGCGGTATCACAACCCGAACACTGTTGCCCTCACCGGGCAGATTCTTGATCTGGAAATTGTACAAACCGGGATAGTACACAGGATCCGCCGGATCGGTTGTGCCGCAGAGATCCGGTAAACCACAGTGCGTAATGTCCTGCGGTGCAATGGATGCGGAATAGACCAACGCTTGAAATGCGGTGTCGCCCAAAAACAGTTCCAGGCCGGGATCGGCCTCGATCACCCTTTCCGCGTCAGCCTTGATGACCTGAAGCTGGTTGCGCGGTAGATGGGAATGATCGAGATAGTCCGGGATGCCGTCCATATCGGAATCGTCGGATCCATCCGGGTAGTCGAGCACCCCGTCCTGATCCGTGTCACCGTTGTAACGGGCCGGGTCCGCATTCACGACCAGGAAACTGAGTTCATCACTCATTTGCCAGAGGTCCAGGTTCACGGTCACACCCACTCGATACAGGCCGGGTTGAAGGGATGCCGGGTCGAGCGTAAAGGCGTCTTCCCGGGTATCGATGTCGATCAACGTCCCATCCGAACCCTGCCATGCATAACGGGCCTGCGTGGTATCCGTGGTGTCGGGCAACCCCTTGAGGGTGGTGGTGAGAATCACAGGGTTCGAGCTTCTCAATAGGATGCGATAGGGCTCATTGGCCTGGTTGATGGTCAATGAAACCCGGGGTGAAGGGTTGGTGGTGGCGAGGATGATGTCGCAGCGGGTAATGCCGCCGGGCACTGCATTCGTGACCTCATCCATCTCAAGCCATGCACTGAGCAGCGTGGTGGGATCGCTCAGCATGACAACGTGGATCGGAATTTCGAGAGCCGTTTCATGGCCGTCGAGTCTGAGTGTGCCGGCAAACAGGGTTTGTTCACGATCATCACCGTAGCGGATACCTTTCAGCCGGTAGTCGATGGTTACCGGATAGGCGGAGGCCTCGCCACTCAACTCAAACGGACAGGCATAGTGGTCATCGTAATAGTCGCTGTGATCCTTGCTGAATTCGATGATGGGTGCGATGGAAATCAGCTGTGCCGCCTGGGTCGTGGTGCCTGCGCTGTCGGTTGCGGACCAGGTCAAAAGGTGATTGCCGCTGGGCAGTTCAAGTGGATCTCCGCTCACGGTTATCGGATCGTTTCCGTTGCTGGCCACGCTTTCCAGTACCGGGACGATATCCCCGTCCTGGACGTCATAAGCACTCACCATGCCCGGGTCAACCTGGGTCAGTGCGCCCATGGCGGTGATATCGAGATGCTGTGAAAGGGTGATAACCGGGGCATAGCGGGCCGAGGTGATGACACTGCTGCGATTGCTGTAGATGACGTCACGGTATATCCGGGAACCGCTGTTCAATGAAACTTCATTGAAAATTTCAAGGCCGAGATCCTGCTCGGTGATGGTGTAGGGTTCCGCATCATACTGAAGCCTCGGGTCAGCGTACGGATCGGGCCATCGGACATATCGCCAGAGATAGTCAAATGTCGTCCCGTCATCATCGAAGTAGCGGTTGTGCAGGGTCAGCGTCGAGCCGGTGGAAAAACTGCCTGTGATGTAAACCGCTCCGCTGGGTTCGTCCGGCACATCGGCGATCAGTTGTGGCACCGCCAGCGGCAGGGAGCGGAACTGCTCCGGGTTGCCCAGTCCGTCGTTGTAGGAAGCGACCACGCGGATTTCCCGATTCACGTCCTCATTGGTCAGGAAATAGGCTGCATAAAGGGCTCCGGGGATCGGTTCGTCATCGCGATACCACTGCAGACTCAGATCGCCGATGCCGTTAGCGTCGCTGAGGAAGCTGTCATCGATGCTGATCAGTTGATCTTCCGCCGGGGTACCGAGAAACACCAGACGCCCCATGGTGGGTTCGTTTTCGCTTACGGACTGGATCTCGATGGGCTTTGAATCCTGCGCTAAGAACGCACCGCCGTTCTCCGTCGTGTAGAGATTCAAAGTGTAGTTGCCGGATGCGAAGGGACCGATCTCGATGGTGGTGTCGGTACAGGGTGCCGGTATCGGGTCAATGGTGAGACCCCCGAACAGTTGTACGTAGATATTGATGGCATGGCCATCGGATTCCGTACCGTATGTCTGGGTGAGATAGTACTCCGGACAGGTGGTCACCCGGATCGACACGGGCTGGTCGTTGGCGGGACTTGCGTCGAGTACTTCAAAGCTGACCGCTGACGCAGATGAGAAAGGGAGGAGGGTGGATAAGAGGGCAATCCCTGGTAATGTTTTCATGATACAGATCCTTTGAGCACATTCCTTTTTTGCGCGTGCGCTCAGGTTATTGGATATACCCAGCCAAATCAAATGGGTGTTTAAAAAAGTAGGCGGCAGGCTTTGAGCCTGCCATACGACAGCGCCTTGCGGATTGTGTAAAACAGGGTGCTGTCCAAGCCGCTGACAAGGCCTTAAAAACATCGGTTGATCGCTCGGTCGTTTGTCTGGCAGACTGTTGCGCGGCATAAGAAAAACAACTGTTTGGACGCCTGAAACATAAACCCGCGAGCCTCGAGATGGGGCGGCGGATTCGCCCGGCCCCGGTCCCCGGGGTGTGCCTTCCCGCGCCTTCGCATTGGATCGATACGTTCGACCGTGGGCGGTGCTTTCGGGACTGGCGGAGCAGAGCGTGACGGTTGGCCAATCAGCGCGTGCCAGGCCATGGATCAGGTCGATTCCCAACCCTTGGAGTTCGTCCCAGACGCCTGCTATAGTCAGGCAATTGCTGCGATGCAGCATGACACCGGAGACCCACATGTCCATCAAGCCTTTCAAGAAGCTGCTGGTTGCCAACCGCAGTGAGATCGCGATTCGAATCTTCCGTGCCGCGAACGAACTCGGGATTCGTACCGTGGCCATCTATGCGGAGGAGGACCGCCTGTCGATCCATCGCTCCAAGGCCGATGAGGCCTACAAGCTGAACCCCGCCAAGGGTCCGGTGGGCGCCTATCTGGACATTCAGGGGATTATCGATATCGCCCTGGACAAGGGGGTCGATGCGATCCATCCCGGTTATGGTTTTCTCTCCGAGAACCCGGAATTCGCCCAGGCCTGCGCGGACAACGGCATCACCTTCATCGGTCCCCGCGCGGACCTGCTGGCGCAGATGGGCGACAAGACCGCCGCCCGGGAACTCGCGCAACGGGCCCAGGTGCCTACACTGCCCGGTACCGAGGAGGCGATCGAGGACCGGGAGACTGCGGTGCGTATCGCCGATGAGATCGGTTTCCCGCTGATCATTAAGGCCGCCCACGGAGGGGGCGGACGGGGTATGCGCGTCGTGCGGGATCCGGCGGATCTCGGCCGGCTGCTCGATGAGGCCCGCAACGAGGCGCAGAACGCTTTCGGCAACGGCGCGGTGTTCCTGGAGCGCTTCATCCAGCGGGCCAAGCACATCGAGGTTCAGATCCTCGGCGACCGGCACGGCAACGTGGTGCACCTTCATGAACGCGACTGCTCGGTGCAGCGCCGTCACCAGAAGGTCATCGAGATCGCGCCCTCCGTGGATCTACCGGAAGCGACCCGCCTGGCGCTGTGTGACGCGGCGGTCCGGCTGGCCAGCGAGATCGGCTACGATAACGCGGGCACCGTGGAGTTCCTGGTGGATGCGGAGAGCGGCGACTGGTTCTTCATCGAGATGAACCCGCGTATTCAGGTGGAACACACGGTCACCGAAGAGATCACCAATCTGGACCTGGTGCGTTCGCAGATTCTGGTCGCCTCGGGCCGGGCACTGCACGATGCGGAGATCGGCATACCGCCCCAGGAGCAGATACCCCGAGAGGGCTTCGCGGTGCAGTGCCGGATCACCACCGAAGACCCGGAAAACGGTTTCGCGCCGGATATCGGACGGATTCTCACCTACCGCTCCCCAGCGGGTTGCGGTATCCGCCTGGACGCGGCGATCGCCACCAACGGGGCGGTGGTCACCCCCTATTACGATTCCCTGCTGGTGAAACTCACGGTGCGTTCGCCGAACTGGGAAAACGCCCTGGAGCGCATGCAGCGCGCGCTGCACGAATTCCGCATCCGGGGTGTGAAGACGAACATCCCGTTCCTGGAGAACGTCATCCAGGACGAGACCTTCCGTTCCGGTCAGGCCACCACCCGGCTGATCGACACCACCCCGGCGCTGTTCGATTTCAAGCCCCGCCGGGATCGCGCCAGCAAGCTGCTCAATTATCTCGGCGAGGTGATCGTCAACGGCAACCCCACCGCTAAGGGCTGGAAACCGGATGCGCTCTTCACCCCGGCCCCGGTACCGGCCTACGATCATCGCTCACCCCTGCAGCCCGGTACCCGGGACCGGCTGCTGGAACTGGGTCCCAAGGGCTTCTCGGACTGGATCCTCACCCAGGACCAGGCCCTGTTCACCGACACCACCCTGCGGGATGCGCACCAGTCCCTGCTCGCCACCCGGATGCGCAGCGACGACATGCTGCGCATCGCCGATGTGATCGCGCACAAGGTGCCGAATCTGTTCTCCCTGGAGATGTGGGGCGGGGCGACCTTCGATACCGCGATGCGCTTTCTCAACGAGGATCCCTGGGAGCGTCTGATCCAGTTGCGCGAACGGATTCCGAACATCTGTTTCCAGATGTTGTTGCGCGGCGCCAACGCGGTGGGCTACTCGAACTATCCCGACAACGTGGTCGGCAGTTTCGTGCGCCGAGCGGTGGAAAACGGCATGGACATCTTCCGCATCTTCGACAGCCTGAACTATGCGGAGAATCTTTTCCCGGCGATGGAGGCGGTGCTCGAGGACGGCCGCGCGGTGTGTGAGGCGGCGATCTGCTATACCGGCAACATCCTCGATCCGAAACGCAACAAGTACGATCTCGAGTACTACATCAGCATGGCCAAGGAACTCGAGAAGCGGGGCGCGCACATCCTCGCCATCAAGGACATGGCGGGTCTGTTGCGCCCGTATGCCGCCGACGTGCTGTTCCGCGCCCTGAAGTCCGAGATCGGCATTCCGATTCACTACCATACCCACGATACCTCGGGAATCAACGCGGCCACCGTGCTGCGCGCCGTGGATGCGGGCGTGGACGTGGTCGACGGGGCGATCGCCGGACTCTCCGGCTCGACCTCCCAGCCGAACCTCAATTCCATGATCGCCGCCCTGGAGCACACCGCCCGGGATCCCGGCATCAACCGGGAGGCGCTGGATGAGATGTCCCGCTACTGGGAGCACGTGCGTACCTTCTACAAGCCCTTCGATACCAGTGCGCCCCACGGTACCGCCGAGGTCTACCTGCACGAACTCCCCGGCGGTCAGTTCACCAACCTCAAGGAGCAGGCCAGCGCCATGGGCCTGGGGTCACGCTGGCCTGAGGTCGCGCGCACCTACGCGGAGGTGAACCAGCTGTTCGGCGACATCGTCAAGGTCACCCCCAGCTCCAAGGTGGTGGGGGACATGGCAATCTTCCTGGTGACCCGCGGCATCAAGGCCCAGGACGTGCTCAACCTGGCCCCCGGTTCCGTGCCCTTTCCCGAATCGGTGATCGATATGCTGGCCGGTGGTCTGGGACAGCCCAAGGGTGGTTGGCCCAAGGAGCTGCAACGCATCGTGCTGGGCGAACGCAAGGCGATCGACGACCGTCCCGGACTGCATGCGGAGGCGGTGGATTTCCAGCCGTTGAAGTTCGATCTGGTGGAGAAGCTCGGCCGCGAACCCAGCGACGATGAAGTGCTCAGTTACCTGATGTATCCGAAGGTGTTCCTGGATTACGACAAGGTGTGCGAACAGTACGGCGACCTCTCGGTGCTGCCCAGCCCGGCGTTTTTCTATGGCCTGAGCTGCGACGAAGAGATCGCGGTCGAGATCGAACCGGGCAAGACCCTGTTCATCAAGCTGCTGCACCTGGGCGAGGCGGACAAGCACGGCAAACGCACGGTGATCTTCGAACTCAACGGCGATGCCCGCAACATCACCATTCAGGACAAGAGCCTGGTGGTGGACAGCACCTCGCGACCCAAGGCCAGCCCGGACGATCCGCGCCAGGTGGGCGCGCCCATCCCGGGCAAGGTGACCCAGATCTCGGTGAGTGTCGGCGACTCGGTGAACAAGGGCGATCCCCTGTTCACCCTGGAGGCGATGAAGATGTTCACCACGGTCAACGCCTCCATGGCGGGGGTGGTCAAGAGCATCGAGATCGAACCCGATACCACGGTTGAAGCGAAGGATCTGCTGTTGCGCTTCCGTTGACAAGTAGTCATGACACCAAAACCAGGTATTGTCCAGAAAGTCTGGCTCATCATTGAAGGCGTGATGGGCACTGGGCATTACCTTTCTAAACGGATTCTGGATCACATAGTGAAAAAGGATGGGGCTATACAAACAGTGGTGTACTGACAAACCAAACTCTGCGCTCAGCAGACTCGAACATTGAACTCAATGGGGTAATCACTCAACCACCCAAGAGTTTAAGTTCTCTCAGAATGCGCCGCTATTCCGGATAGTGTCACGAGAAAAATGTCGAGAAGGGGATGCTGTTGCCCGTTGCGGCGGATTCTTCTCTTGGGTGATGGACTCTGCGTAAGTTTGAGATTCCTTGGTTCAGATCCGATTGCGGGAGGCAGCATGAGACTATTCGATTCTGTACGCCACACGTTGAAGACGCATGTAGGAGTGGCGACGCTCGAGTCGTCATCGCAGGCGCTGGAAGGTGTGTTGGCCGGTGTGCGATTTCAACCTACATTGGTTATCGGTTTCGTATCGCCGCACCTGGAAATCGATGCAATAGCGAGCAAGATCAAAACCCGTTTTCCAAGCGCGGCAATTGCGCTCTGCTCCACGGCCGGCGAACTCTGCAGTCAAAATGGGGGACTCTATTGCGAGACCGGTAATCGCTGGGATCGTGTGGTTCTGCAGTGTTTTGATGCCAGCCTCGTGACCCGGGCCGAGGTTGTGTCCATGCCATTGGGAAGTGAGGATTTGCGGCAGGGCAAGAATGCCATCACGCTGAAACAGCGTGTAGATCAACTGACGCGGAAAATCAAAGAACTACGTGTCGGGGTAGAGATCGATCATCGCGATACCCTGGCTTATGTACTTTTTGACGGTCTTTCGGCTTCGGAATCGTTTTTCATGGAGGCCGTCTACGAGTCCGGTCGCTTTCCATGTCTGTTTGTTGGCGGCTCTGCCGGCGGTAAGCTCGATTTCGTACATACCTATCTGCATGATGGTCGGCAGCGGTTTGAAAACAGTGTGCTGATCACCTTTATCAAACTTGCACCACAGATTCGCTTCGGTGTGCTGAAAAGTCAGAATTTTGAACCCACCGGTGAGAGCTTCAACGTACTTTCGGCTTCGGTGGAGCATCGCTATATTACCCAATTGGTGGACAGTCATGGGCGTGTGCGCGATGCCATCGATCTGATCAGCGAATACTTCAAGTGCGATCCCAAATCACTGGAACAGAAGCTGGCCGAATACTCATTTGCCATCAAGAGCGGGAGCGAGCTTTTTGTTCGTTCCGTTTCGCAGATCGATTTGGAGCAACGTCGTATCTGTTTTTATTGCGATATAGCCCCCGGTGATGAACTGCAACTGGTTCGACGCACCAGTTTGGTCGAGACCACGCGGCGGGATCTGCAAAGCTTTCTGCAGAACAAGAGCGCCAAGCCACTGGCCGGTATTCTCAACGACTGTATTCTGCGGCGTCTCTACAACACCAAAGAACTGGGTGCCATGGGGGGAGTGCTTCAAGGTTCCTTGATTGGATTTTCCACATTCGGTGAAATACTCGGCTTGAACCTGAACCAGACGTTGACGGCAATCTTCTTTTTTCGTGTGCCAGAGGGTGAGCGTTTTCATGACGAATATATCGATAATTTTCACGTCCACTACAGTGAATTCAAGGGCTTTTTTCTACAGCGTAAGACGGCGGTATTAAAAAATCTGATGCGTGTGGCGGTTAAACATATTGATGATTTCGAGCATGGACATTTTGAGAGCACCCTGGATACGACCGGATTGGATTTCGCGATTGTGAACCTGTTTCAGGGACTCAATGATCTGGGGCGTACCCTGCGTGAAGCAACGGAGTTGCAGGAAGCAACCAGCCAGCAGATCGAACAAAGTACCCAGGCGCTCTACACTTCCATGCAGACCCTGCAAGGGCATATTGATGAGCAGAATCAGACGGTGGCTCGTACATCCGCTGTAATCAGTGACCTCAGTGCCAAGGCATCGGATGTCGCGGAGGGAGCCCGCAAACTGGCAGTAGACAGCGGTCGAACTCAGAATGTGGTTGAGGCGATTCAACAGATTGCCGATCAGACGAACTTACTGGCGCTCAACGCGGCTATCGAAGCGGCACGCGCGGGTGATGCGGGGCGTGGTTTTTCCGTAGTGTCCGATGAAGTGCGAAAACTGGCTGAAAAGTCCCGTGTAAGCGCCGAGGAGATCGGTAAAGATATCAACCGGCTTTCCTCGGAGATCGGACGGGTTGCACAAGCAATTGAAACCCAATCACACTCGGTATCGGAGTTATCCTCACACTTGGAAAGCATCGAATCCTCCAGTAAACATACCCAGGAGATGGCGCTCAGCACCCGACGCACTGCCGATTCTCTGCAGGCACTTGTGATTAAGGATTAACACGCGGGAGATAGCATCACTGGGCTGAATTCGATATAGTCCCACCTTCGATCATGGGGATTCCTGAGCAGATCATACTCAGGAAACATGGGATGAAGGCAAGGATGAATCTAGAAGATGCCATAGAGGGCATGCACCAAGCCGGGCATGTCGAACAGCTCTTTCATTGCTATCAGGCGGCGGTTGAGTGTTTTGGCTACGACCAGGTGCTGCTGGCATTGATCTCCGACCATCCCCGGTTGCATCTTAAGGCTCAACACGGGGTTCTCAGTAGTTATCCCGATGTCTGGGTCTCCCACTACCTGTCCCAGGGTTATGATCGGATCGATCCGGTGCGGATCGAGGTGTGCAAACGCATCGCCCCGTTCAGCTGGCGGCATTTGCAAGAGACCCTTCCCCTGAGCCTGCGTCAGAAGCGCCTGTTTCGTGAGGCGGGCGAGGTCGATCTGCATCACGGATTGGGGATACCTCTGCGCGGACCCGAAGGCACCACGGCTGGCATCGGTCTGGCCAGCTCCTCGAGAAAACCGGCCCAGGACAGCTTGAGCCTGTGGCAGATCCATAACCTCTCCATGCAATTCTACGCCGCCTACTGGCGACTGTTCGAACAGTCCGAGCCTCCCCGGGAAGCCCTCAGTCTGTCGCCCAGGGAGGTCGAGATCCTCAGACTTCTGGCGCTGGGACTGACCAAGGCGGATGTTTCCGATCGCTTGCGGATCTCCTACCACACCGTCGATTTTCACACCCGACGGCTGCTTGAAAAATTCAATACCCGGAGTATTACCGCCGCGGTCCATTTTGCGACCGCATGGGGCATGATTGCGCTGGAGACCGGTTTTTGAATGGCATGGGCCGGTTCTCTACGTGAACACGTAGGTTAAAAATTAATCGCTGGAAAATATCATGTCGAAGGAGTACTGGCAGGCTGTTGAAATTCGTTCTGATGCGTGCAAGACAAGACGAAATTCGCCGAAAACGCGCAGTTTACTGGAGTCAATGAGCGTTTTGAGGCGGATTTCAACGCAGGATCGCTCCGTCTGAGTCGCCTTTCAACAGCCTGACGGCCCGGGGCCATGGAACGCTCAGCGATCGGTTTCGGGGAAAACGCTTCGGAGGGGGTACCGTTCACGATGAGGGTATCCGGAGAGTTTTATGGAAAGCATGGGGAGAGGATTATGGGAGCGAATCATCAGGTCGGGTTGAAGGCGTTCAGTTGTCTCGGATTGCTGCTGCTGCTGATGGGGTGCGGTGGCGGTTCCGGGGGATCCAGCGATGCGTCGGACGAGCAGGTCCTGACCGGTCGGTTTCTCGACAGCGCCTGCGCGGGGTTGAGTTACCGCACCGCCAGCCGCAGCGGGGTGACGGGGGCCAACGGAGAGTTCACCTATCTGGCCGGTGAAACCGTGGTCTTCGGCTTGGGGGATCTCTCCTTTCCCGCGGTCACCGCGGCGCAGATCCTGACCCCGTTGGAACTGGCGGGGGTCGAGGACATCAACCACACCGGTGTGGTCAATATGGCGAGACTGCTGCAATCCCTGGATGAGGATTGCAATCCGGACAACGGTATCACCATCAGCGGTGAGGCGCTGTTGGCCGCGACGGGCATGTCCCTCGATTTCGAGGATCCGGATTTCGATACCAAAGTGGCCAATCTGGTGGCCAACGGGGGACAGCAGAATTCCACCTGCACCACCTTGATCAGCGCCGAACAGGCGATTGCGCATCTGCAGAATACACTGGACCAGCTGGCGGGACAGACCGATCCTCCGATCGGGGGTGGCCTGGCGGGTAAGCTGGGTGTCTGGGAGGGTGAGGGTCAACAGCCGGGTGTTTCCTGGACCATACGCATCACCTTGCGGGAGGAGGAACAGTTAATCGAATACCCCTCCCTGGAGTGTGGCGGGTATCTCACCCTGTTGGAGGAAACCGATGCGCAGTTGCTGTTTCGGGAAACCATCACCTTCGGAAACGGCGTCTGCTACGACCAGGGTTTCGTGGAGTTGACGGACCAGTCGCAGAATGAGCTGGTCTACCGCTGGTATTTCGATGGCACCGGGGATGAGAAAGGCGAGCTGGATGCGGTGGGCAGTGTCCGCAAGACGCAATAGTTGGTTATCACACGTTATTTGAATATGTCACTGGATATGAGGGAGCATGCCATGAAAACGATTCGAGTCATTCAAACGCTTCTGATGCCCGCGCTGGTGATCTGCGCTTCGAGCGTACAGGGCGCGACCATCTGGACCGATTGGGAGTCCGGAAGTGCCGGTATGGACGGTTCCGCGGTAGGCTCATTGAATGGGGTATCGGTAAATTACAGCGGGCCGCTGATACCGACTCCGTACACCACCTTCAACGGTACCGCCAATGTGTGGAATCCATCCACGACCTACACCGGTGGAGCGATCGATGTGTCGCCCGATGACGTGGGTGATCGGTTGTCATTGAACTATTCTGCCGGCTCGACCCTCACTTTTTCCGCCCCGGTGGAGAATCCGTTGATCGCATTCTGGAGTGTGGGAAATCCCAACTACACCGTGGACTTTGTGTTCGATGAAACACCCACGTTTGTGGTCGGCGGTCCCAACAGCAACTACAGAGGTTCGTCGTCGATCTGGGTTTCGGGTAATACGGTGTCGGGGCGGGAAGGCAACGGAGTGGTCATGTTCGAAGGTCTCTTCACCTCGATTTCATGGACCAGCACCCGGGAAAACTACTACTCGATTACCGTGGGATCGGTGAGTCCGGTACCGCTCCCCGCTGCCGCCTGGTTGTTCTTCACGGGGTTGCTGGGACTCGGAGGCTATAGTGGATTGCGTCGCAGCCGGGCTACATGAGTCAGGATATCTCACCTAAGGCGAATGGTTGCGACCCGTAGCCCGGGTGAAGCAAAGCGCAACCCGGGAAGACGGTGGCACTGATCCCCCGGATTCCGCTGCGCTGCATCCGGGCTACATGAGTCAAGATATCTCACCTAAGGCAAATGGTCGCGCCCCGTAGCCCGGGTGAAGCAAAGCGTAACCCGGGAAAGCGGTGGCACCGACCGACCCGGATTCCGCTGCGCTGCATCCGGCCTGCAATGTCCTGTGTGAACGACAGAAAGATGCTGCTCATCCCGTATTTCGACGGCTCTCAGGCAACACGATGTTCAACTCCAGTATCTCCCGATCATCGTCATGCTCCACATTGACGTTGACGGCGCCCGCGTCGACGCTGACATATTTGCGCAGCACCTTGAGGATATCCCGCTGCAACTGGGGCAGGTAGGAGGGGGCGTCATGACCGATCCGGTCATGGGCCACCAGGATCTGCAACCGCTCCCGGGCCAGCGAGGCCGATCCGGCGGGTTTTTTCTGTTTGAAGTAATCCAGCAGACCCATCATGCTCAACCTCCGAACAACCGACCGAACAGTCCCTTCTTCTCAACATCCAGGAAGCGGTGCGGGATCGGTTCACCCAGGTAGCGCGCCACCACATCGCTGTAGGCCTGACCGGCACTGCTCTGGGTGTCCATGATCACCGGCACACCGGAGTTGGAGGCATTGAGCACCGCCTGGGATTCCGGGATCACCCCGATCAGATCAAGGGAGAGGATATCCTGTACGTCCTCGACGCTGAGCATCTCACCCCGTTTGACCCGCTCCGGGGCGTAGCGGGTCAGCAGCAGAAACTCACGGATCGGTTCCAGCCCCTGTTCGGCGCGGCGCGATTTGCTCGACAGAATACCGATCATACGATCGGAGTCGCGCACCGAGGAGACTTCCGGATTGGTCACCACGAAGGCGTCATCGGCGTAGTACATGGCCATGGTGGCCCCCACCTCGATTCCGGCCGGAGAGTCGCAGATGATGTATTCGAAGTCTTCGGCCAGTTCCTCCAGCACCCTGCCCACCCCCTCCTTGGTCAGGGCCTCCTTGTCCCGGGTCTGGGAGGCGGGGAGGATGAACAGCTTGTCATTGCGTTTGTCCTTGATCAGCGCCTGGTTCAGCTTCGCTTCACCCTGAATGACATTGACGAAATCGTAGACGACGCGACGTTCGCATCCCATGATCAGGTCCAGGTTGCGCAACCCTACATCGAAATCGATAACCGCGCTGCGCAGTCCTCTCTCCGCAAGACCCATGGCCAATGCCGCAGCCGTGGTGGTCTTGCCTACACCGCCCTTTCCGGACGTAACGACGATGATTCTGGCCAATTGATTGCTCCTGAAAAGTACGGCGCACCCTTCTGGGATACCCGGTTTGTTGATCGAATGTTCGTTAGAGTTTTTTGAAAATCAGGGCGTCACCCTTGAGGGACACCGAGACCAGGCGTCCCGTATAGCCCGGATCCAGATCTTCGTTGACTTTGTAGCGCCCGGCGATGGAGACCAGTTCCGCGTTCAGGTCCTTGCAGAAGATTCGGGCGGACGAATCACCCAGGACCCCGGCGAGCACCCGTCCGCGGATTGGTGCGTAGGCATGCACATGGCCATCCGCCACCACTTCGGCGCCACTGCTCACGGCCGCGAGCAGTACCAGATCGCCACCCTTGGCATAGACCCGTTGCCCGGAGCGTACCGGAGTATCGACGATCCGGGTCGGCACGGCTTGAGCCGTGTGTCGCCCCGCTGTCTTTGAAGTCTTGCTCTGCTGTGACTGGGGAAACACCGCCAGTTCCAGCAGCCGTGCCTGCTCGCGCTGAGCCTGGGAGCCGCCCCGCACCCCGATGGGCACCAGGCCGTATCCGCGCACTGCGCCGATGGCAATGGCCAGGTCCGCATTGTCATAACCTTCCGCAGAGTGGGTGAGGTCCAGCACCACCGGAGTGTTACGGAAAAAATGGGGCGCCTTGGCGACCCGTTCATGCAGCAGTTCGTCGATCGCCTCCGGTTCGAGACCGGACAGGCACAGGGTTGGCAGGGTAAAGGTGCCGGCCTTCAGTTCGGCCCCCGGAGATGTGGAGGACAGGCTTTGTGTACCGGTGGTTATCATGAGCGATCGCAGTGGCGGGATGAAACAGGAAAACAGTTCCCAGGAAGGTTAGTCCCAAGGAGATTTCGGGTCCAGTGGGGAATCTCCGGAACGGTGATTCCATTCCAAATTCTTGCATCGGGTTTCGCAATATCCCCATGGACTCTCCAGAATTAGGCCAATTTCGATTCCACCGGGCCGGCAGCGCCCGTTAGATGCCTTGTCCGGGTTGGTGGAACCGCCTCGATGGCATTTCAGACAGCTCGAATCTTGATCGCCCGGTAGCATTCAGGCCTGTTGAAAGCAACTTCTGGCATTGAGCAATGGTTTGAAGAGTTTGAGTTTTAAGTTGTGGTGTGAGCTGAGCTCAGATGTTTTTATACCCCCTCTCCCCGGCCCTCTCCCGCAAGGGGAGAGGGGGTGTAAGGACCAAGCGCCGGAGTAAACGGCCCGCTGTATTCGCTGTACTCGAACAGCGTACTCCCTCTCCCCTTGGAGGGTGTTGTAAAAGGTTATTGGGAAAGAGCCGTAGGTCGGGTTAGCGCAGCGTAACCCGACAAAAGATGGGCATTTTCCCGCCGCTCGTCGGGTTACGCCGCGCTAACCCGACCTACAGATCGGACTTTTGCGACACCCTCCCTTGCGGGAGAGGGCCGGGGAGAGGGGGAGCAAATAAGCAGTGAGCACGGCGAACGCCACAACCCATATACAACATTTCGTAATGCCTGTAGACGACCGCTGCATCGGCTATGAATGGTGGCTGATCAAGAAACAGATTGTTTGATGTGACCTGCTGCAATATACTGAAAAGCATTGGTTTTTTTCGGGTTTCACGAAGAGTTTGCGAAGTTGTTCAAGTCGACCGGTTTTGTTGCTGTCCTTTGCTCACAGGTCTCCTCGCGGGTGATCCCTGCGGGGTACTGACCGGTGTCGCCATCCAGCCCTGACACATTCTCGGACTTCGATGAAGGCTTCATGCGGCATGCCCTGGCGCTTGCGGAGCGGGCACAGGCCGAGGGGGAAGTGCCGGTCGGTGCCGTGATGGTGCACCAGGGCCGGGTGATCGGCGAGGGCTGGAATCGGCCGATTGGATTGCAGGATCCCACCGCCCATGCCGAAATCGTGGCCCTGCGCGACGCGGGTTTGAACGAAGGGAACTACCGCCTTCCCGGCACTACTCTGTATGTCACGCTGGAACCCTGCATCATGTGCGCCGGTGCGATCGTGCATGCCCGGGTGGAGCGGGTGGTGTATGCGGCGCCCGACCCCAAGGCCGGCGCCGCCGGCAGTGTATTCAATCTGTTGCCTACCGATGACCGGTTTCATCACCAGGTTCGGGTCGAAGGCGGACTCATGGAAGAGGAGGGTGCCCAGCTGCTGCGGAATTTTTTCCAACGCAAGCGGGCGGAACAGAAAAACAAGACAAAATCAGAATGACGGTTTAGCAGTATGACAAAATCCTTGCTACCCATGGCGCTGGGCTTGTGCGCCAGTCTTCCGGGACTCGTACGTGCGGCGGAGGAATCCCTCTCAGCCTATCAATCCTGTCTGCTGGAATACTTCGAGTCCGCGGAAGCGGATGTGCCGGTCGGGGTCATCAGGGAACAGTGTCACAACGCGGTTGTACCGTTGGCGGAAGAATCGCCCGCCACGCCGGCGACTGAACCGGTTCAGGATCCGGTGCTTCCCGAAGAGTCCCTGGTGGATAACCGTATCGATGCGGAGCGGGCCACCCGTTCGAATCCGTTTGTACTCTCCCCACACAAGCAGAATTATGTCCTGTTGGCGTCCTATAACGATAAGCCCAACTATGGTGTGTACAACCTGCCCGAATCGGACTATGACCGGATCGAGATGAAGTTTCAGTTGAGCTTCAAGATCCCGGTGGTGGAAGGATTGTTCGGCAGCGGGACCGACCTCTACGCCGCCTATACCAACCTGTCGTTCTGGCAGGCCTACAACCGGGACATCTCATCGCCGTTTCGCGAGACGGTCCATGAACCGGAGCTGTTTCTGGTGGTTCCGGACCTGTTGCCGGATGAGTGGCAATGGCAGGGATGGCGCAATGAACTGATGCAGTTTGGTGTGGTGCATCAATCCAACGGCCAGGGGGGATATCTGTCCCGCAGCTGGAACCGGGTGTATGCCAATTTTCTGTTCGAGAAGGACAACTACATTCTCGGTTTCAAGCCCTGGTACCGGATTCCCGAGGACAACGACGATAATCCCGATATCGAGGACTACCTCGGTCACTACGAGTTATACGGCTTCTATAAACACCAGGATCAGACTTTCAGCCTGATGTTGCGCAATCTTTTCGATGGGGAAAACCGGGATACCGCGCAACTGGATTGGAGTTTTCCGTTGTACCGCCACTGGCGGGGTTACATGCAGTACTTTTACGGCTATGGTGAAAGCCTGATCGACTATAACGCCAAGAGTCACCGGATCGGGTTCGGTCTGCAGTTGACCGATTGGCTGTAACGTATTGTTGAGTGCTGATGAGCGCTCACGCGGTGGTGTGTTTCCCATTCTGTCCCTCTCCCGCGAGTGGGTAGGTCCGGTTAGCGCAGCGCAACCCGGGAAGCATCGAAGCCCATCCCCCCGGATTCCGCTGCGCTGCATCCGGGCTACAAGAAATTATCGCCCGGATTGGATGATTGCGTATGGGTAGCCCGGGTGAAGCAACGCGCAACCCGGGAAGCATCGAAGCCCATCCCCCCCGGATTCCGCTGCGTTGCATTCAGGCTACAGGCGGACCGGGATCTATCGCCCGAATCTGTCAAAGGGCATCGGGAATGATCGAGAGTGCATGAGGCGAGTCATCCGGGGCGTTCTTCTTTTTCGCCTCGGTCTGACGTAACTGCCACTTAAGCAATTCGTAATAGGCGCGGATGTTGTCCACATAGTTGACCGCTTCACTGCCCCGCGCATAACCCCGCTTGAGGTTCTTATACCATTTCTTCAGGCTCAGCTTGGGCAGGTGTTTTTTCACATCGGACCATTTGTCGGGATCATCGCCGAGTTGCTGGGTGAGCACCCGGGCATCCTCCACATGACCGAATCCCACGTTATAACCGGCCAGGGTCAGCCACAGGCGGTCGGGTTCGGGGATATCTTCCGGTAAACGGTTCTCCACGAAGCGCAGGTATTTGGCGCCACCGATGATGCTCTGCTCCGGATCGAGGCGGCTTTCGATCTTCATGTGCTCGGCGGTGGCCAGGGTGAGCATCATGATGCCCCGTACTCCGGTGGGCGATTTCGCCTTCGGGTTCCAATGGGATTCCTGATAGCCGATCGCCGCCAGCAGACGCCAGTCGATATCGGTGAGCCGTTCCGCTTCCTTGAAGAAACCCAGATATTTGGGGAGTCGGTTTTCGTAGTGTTTGACGAAGGTGCGCAGCTCGACAAAGTTGAGCCGCCCGATATGCCCATAGTAGCGCTCGATCAACTGGGACAGGGTGCCGTCTTCACGGATGCGGTTGAAGAAGGACTCCATGGCGTTATACAGACTGGCGTCTTCCGCATGCGCCATGGCCCAGGCCAGGGGTTGCGGCTTGGTCAGGTCGAAGCCCACCTTGATGTGGGGCATGAAGCGCCGGGTGACCGCGAACTCGTTGGAATCGGCGATGGTGAACTCGATCTCCTTGTTCTCCACCATCTGCAGGAGTTCGGCACTTTCCAGGTCCGAGTGGCTGACCCAGGTCAGGACCGGATACTTCTTCTTCAGTCGCAGCAGTTCCTCCTCATGGCTGCTCCCGGAGAGGATATGCAGGTCGCGTCCCAACAGGTCTTCGATCTTTTTCGGCCGCTTGCCCCCGGCGCGGTAGATCACCTGCTGGGTGATCTCCTGATAGGAAGGGCCGAAACGGATTTCCGCCTCCCGTTCGGGGGTGACCGTCAGCCCGGCCGCCGCCAGGTGGGCGTCGCCATTGATCACGGTGGGTAGCAGACCGTCGAAACTCTGGGGGATGATGAAGTGGACCTTGACGCCCAGGTCCTTGGCGAACAGCTGCACCAGGTCGTATTCGAAACCGGTGAGACCTTCGGATCCCTCGTACAGGGTGGTGCCGCTGTTGCGGGTGACCACCCTGAGTTCACCCGACGCCTTGATCCGCTCGACCAGCGGGGGCGGAATACTGCAACCACTGATATAAGCCAAGACCAACATCAGGCACAGGGTCAGCAGTTTTAAGCGAAAGGTCGATGGCATCGGGTCGTATGTTGATCGATTACTTTTTGTTATGACAATGCAGACGGGTCCAGGCTCCCGTAGAGCACAGGCCTCCTTGCCGCCCGAATCCCTCAGGTACTCAGTAAAGCAGAGGATGGCCCCGGATCATAGCTTGGACGGGGCTGATCAAGTTCGCAAATCGTCATCCCGACATTACGGTGATCCTGGGCGATCAGGTATGGGAACCCCGGCTTGCACGGCATGACGGCTGTTGAGACTTTCCCTAGTTTAGTCGCTCTGAATTGATACGGACTTTGAATAACCAGGCGCTCAGGGTATCTTGGTAACCTAATTCCGCTAATCCGGCATTGATATTGGACAATAAACCGGATTTATCGTAAAAAGCACAGCGGTTTGCGTCAGATCTTCAGACAAGCGGCGCATACACAAACAGGAGAGGTGCCGGAGCGGCCGAACGGGCCTGACTCGAAATCAGGTGATCCCTTTCCGGGATCCGAGGGTTCAAATCCCTCCCTCTCCGCCATCTTCACATCCGCCGGGCCATCATGGGTTGAGCCTGTCGACAGACTGACCCGCCGGCCGCTCGCCCTGTCGCCATCTTCCAACACTCAGGATTCCGAGGGCGGTTCGTCACTTGTGATGCAGGGTTCCGGTTCTCGATCATGCAAGCGGCGATGAATGAACGCTGATTGATGGATTGCGCGATGATTCTCGTTTCAGGGACCTGCTGTGGCGCAGCGTTACTCGGATTGGACCGGTGCCGGGTCGGTGCTGCCCCGGGTGCCGCCCGTCGCGGCGTCCATGACTTCAGCGGCCGTATCCTTGGCGGCCTCCCAGCCTTGTTTCGCTCCGGTTTTTGTATTTTCCCACCCCTCTTTTGAGGCGTCAGTCACCGCTTTGCCCACTCCGCTTGCGGCCTCCTTGGTACTACTCCAGGCCTCTTTGGAACCTTCAGACACGGCTTCACCGACTTCGCTGGCCGCCTCCTTGGTATTGCTCCATGCCTCTTTGGATGTTTCTGTGACCGCTTCGGTGACGCTGCGAGACGATTCCTGGGGAGCCTCTGTCGGGGCCGCCGAAGTCTCTTCAGCAAGCGTCGATCCAGTGAGCCCGATTGAAACGATGATCAGGGTTGCTCGAATCACTCCGCAGGTACTCGAAAATGTTGTTTCCACTGGCTTCGCCTCCCGTCTGACTGACCGTCAATTGTATAGAGTGACCGGAATCACGAGTTCAATCATAGGTAAACATACGGTCCGGACCAAGCGGAAAATATGCCTGCAGGGTTGCCTGCCTGATGAGACGATCTGTTAGTATGAATGCACCGTGGTGATTGCAATCAATCATTCGCCTGAAAACGGAAACCATTATGTTTCAGCTACATCCGCAATTGAGACAGGATTGCGAATACCTCGGGTGTTTTACCCTGTGTCATGTGCTGTGGATGCGCGACGCCAACTACCCTTGGGCGATCCTGGTTCCGGATCGGGAGGCTGTGTGTGAGATCCACGAATTGAGTACCGAGGATCAAGCCCAGTTGATGCGGGAATCCTGCTGTCTGAGCCGTGTCCTGGCAGAGCGTTTTGAGGCGCACAAGATGAACCTGGGGGCACTGGGTAACCTGGTACCTCAATTGCACATCCACCATGTGGTCCGCTATCGGACCGATCCGGCCTGGCCCTCACCGGTGTGGGGACGGGTGCCGCCTCGCGCGTATGACCCCCAGACGCTGGCGGAGATCTGCGCCGGGTTAAAGCAGGCGTTGGAGGGAGAAATGGGGTTTCATCCCGCGGATAACGGAGGGTGTTGTTAAAGGGTTTTAGGAAAGAACCGTAGGTCGGGTTAGCGAAGCGTAACCCGACAAGAAATGGGCATTTTTCAGCCGCTCGTCGGGTTACGCTACGCTAACCCGACCTACGAATCGGACTTTTGCGACACCCTCTAACAGGGTGGGGGGATCATGAGGATGACCGCTGACCGGGCGGGACGGTTTGAGAAGAATCATATTATGAAACACTTCCGTGTGGGGTTGTCTGTCGGGTTCGCCCTGCTGATGGTGCTTGCGTGCCGAGTCGGCATTGCGGGAGAACAGGGGCTTTTGTGGCGTATCGAAGGGCAGGGCGCCCATGCCTGCCTGTTCGGCACCATGCACAGTGACGACCCCCGGGTCACGCAACTGCCCGATACGGTGACCCGCTGCTTCAACGAGTCGGTTATCCTGATGCTGGAGATGGCGTTGGATGAGCGCACGATGATCGACGTGGCCACCCGGATGATGTTGGATCCAGACACTTCCCTGAGTGAGCAGGTCGGCTCATCCCTGGGTGCGGAGGCCTGTGGGGCGATGCAGACCCTGGGTATACCGCCCGAGGTGACCGAACGGTTGCAGCCCTGGGCGGTGGTCATGACACTGGGCATGCCGCAGATGGAATCCGGCCTGTTCCTGGACAAACTTCTCTACGAGCGGGGCATTGCATCAGGCAAAAGATTTCAGGCATTGGAAAGCGCCGGGGAGCAACTCTCAATCTTTAACACCCTGAGTCTGGATGAGCAGAAATCGATGCTCGTCCAGGTGTTGCAGGAGTACCGGGATTACCCGGGGATGTTCGAGATGCTCACCCAGGCCTACCTGGATCAGGACCTGCAGCGCCTTATGGCCATCACCATCGCCAACCCGATGGCCAGCGATGCCGATCTGCAGGAGCGGGTCATGACGCTGATGCTGGATACGCGCAATCGGCGCATGGCAGAACGGATGCTGCCCCAGTTCGCTGAGGGGCGTGTGTTCGTCGCCGTGGGGGCCCTGCATCTGCCGGGAGAGACCGGTCTCATCGCCCTGCTGCGACAGCGGGGTTACACGGTCAGCCGGGTCGAATGAGCACGAACCGCTCAGCGGGCCACCGTCGCCGGTGACCCTGACCTGATTTACACGAACAGATTCACATCCGCCTTGAGCGCGCGGGGTAGAAAGCTGGCCGCCCCGACCCACTCCTCGATCTCCGGAATGAAGGCCTCCTTGGGGTAGTCGAACAGATCCACGGTCATCTGGCAGGCCACCAGTTTTACCTCCGCCTCCAGGCACAGGGCCCGCAACTCATCGATGGGCGCCACGCCCTTGTCGTTCATGGTGCGACGCATCAGCCGAGTGGCCATTTCCTCGAAACCGGGCATCAGGGTCATGAGCGAGGTAGGCAGGGGGATCTCCTTGCCTTGCAGCCACCCCGGACCCACCGGGAGTTTCATCGGCATGGCCGGGTTGCCCAGGGGCGTGACCTTCAGATCCAGATCCCGTTTCAGCAGGTTCAGACCGTAGAAGGTGAAGAAGATCGACACATCCCAGCCCAGGGCCCCTGCGGTGGAAGCCAGAATGAACGGGGGATAGGCCATGTCCAGAGTGCCCTTGGTGGCGATGATGGTCATCGAAGGGGTGTGTGCGGCCTCCCGCTGAGCCATCTTTTCATCGAAGCGCTGATCAAACCAGGCGTCCAGCTCCTGATCCGGCCACGGAGTTTTGATTGCGGTGGAGTTCATAGGGCTGCCTCCCGTGTCAGGACTTGCGGATCCGGAAATGGAATTCTCCGGACTGCTGTTGGCTGGAGAGCATTTCGTGACCGGTCTGTTCGCAGAATGAGCTTAGGTCCTTTACGGAACCGGGGTCGGTCGCGGCGATCTCCAGCACCTCTCCGGTGGACAGAGTCGCCAGCGCCTTTTTGGTCCGCAGGATCGGCAGGGGACAGTTGAGGCCGCGGGCGTCCAGGGTGTGCATGGGTTCGTTCATGGGATGTCACTCCTTGTTTGTCGATGGAACGAGTCGACCGGTCGGTCAACTCTTGGATCAAAAAAATTCAATTGGTCAGGGGACGTTCGATCCTCAGGGTTTTGATCGCCGGTCCGAGGATGCGCACCACCTCCGGGTCGTTGCGGCTCTTGGCCAGCAGAATCACCCCTTCCAGATAGGCCAGCATCGCCTGGGCGGTCGCCGCGGTATCGAGGGCCGGCATGAGACCCATGCTCACGGCCTCGTCGAGGGTCTCGTGAAAGCGGGCGCTGGCCTTCTCGAACACCGCGTTGATCCGGGCGCGTATCACCTCGTCCCGGGTGCTGATCTCCAGGGCCAGGTTACCGAACAGGCACCCCGGCATGCGGCCTTCCAGATCCTTCGCCGCCTTCTGCCAGTAGTAGGCCGCATCGACCAGATAGTCGAGCCGTTCCAGGGGTGGCAGGTCCCGGTCGAAGGCCTCGGCGACGAATCCGTGGGCCCAGTCGTCGGCCATGTCGTCGATGACCGCCATGGCCAGATCCTGCTTGGACGGAAAAAAATGGTAGAAGCTGCCTTTCTGTACCTGGGCGAGCTCGCAGATCTCCTTGATGCCCACGTCCGCGTAACTGCGCCCGTGAAAGAGTTCGCGGGCGGTGCTGAGAATACGGGTGCGGGTGTCGAGGGCTTGATTCATGGTGTTGAGTATAGTTGACCGGTTGGTCAAGTCAAGTGTTGGTTGCCAATGTGGCGTTTCCGGACAGGGGGCAAGTGTATCCCTTGTTACAGAACCCGTAGGTACCTATCCCGGACAATGCGAGCCACTGCGGTCTTCCCGATGTGGTCAATACACAGGGGTAGAACCTGGGTGGACTGTGGTGTTTTTGCTCACCCATGACATAGAGGTCTCAACGATGAATAAATCGATATTGTCCTTTTTGCTTACGTTCTTCCTGTTCAACTTTTTATCTTCAGCATCGTCCAGTGAAGCGGTGGATCTGCCGACCTTGGAAAAGGCCCGCACTGCTGTGTTGATCACCGATCCTCAAAATGAATTTCTCGATCCTAAAGGCAAGCTCTATCCACTGATGGCGGATAATCTGAAAGCGCTGAATGGTATCGATAACATCGAACGGCTGATGCAGGCCGCCAAAAAATCCGGAATCCTCCTGGCGGTGGATCCCCTGGTCTATACCGCTTTGGACGGCCATTGGATTCATGCCGGTGCCCTGCAGCGTAAACTTCTGGATATGCAGGCGCTGCATCGGGCGAACCTGACCGATAACAAAGGGTTCGAAGGTTCCGGAGCCGATTTCTACACGCCCTTCAAACGTTACATCCTGGATGGAAAAACCCTCGTTGTCTCGCCGCACAAGATGTATGGGCCGGAAAGCAACGATCTGATTTATCAGCTTCGCAGCCGTGGCGTGGATACCGTGATTCTGGGCGGCATGGTGGCGAACCTGTGCGTAGATTCCCATATGCGCGCGTTGATGGAAAACGGCTTCCGGGTCTATGTGGTGAAAGATGCCGTGGCGGCTCCGGGTAAAGAGGCCTATCAGGCTGCTTTGGTGAACTACGGCATGATTGCCAATGGTGTTTTGTCCACGGAGCAGGCGCTGCAGGTGCTGGTGCGTTGAATGCGTTCAAGAGCAGTGGAGTATCTGTGATGTGAGGATCACGCTGGGAAGGGGTTGCCTGCAGCCGCCCCTTCTCAGTGGTCATTCAGAAGGAAGTTGTGTGAACCCCTGCTTGCGATTGTGTATTTGAAATTATTGCCGAGTTCATTGCTGTTCTCGTTTGAGGAAGATGGTTGAGGAATTCGTCACTTTCCGGGTGCTTGCGATGTTAATAGTGTGATGTTGGTCACGCTTATTGACACTGTTCGGCGAGTGCGTCCATTTTTATTAGGGAATGTTGGCGTTTCAGGTTGAACAGAGTGCGTTGAGACATATAGCATGAATTGAACAAGGCCCAATGCTCTGGGCCAAGGAATGGGTCGAGTTGCTATGATGGATATTGGAGTTCAGGCGCAAACGCGGATCAGAATCCCGCACTTGCAAAAGCCTGGTCAGGAAGAACCTCCCCTCGTCTGCGGTGCCGATGCTGCGGATACCGATTTGAAGCATACGCCTTTTTTCCTCCGTATTTGTGACGCGTTCATATCGATTTGCGTGATGTGCGGTGAAAACGTCGTTCTCAGAATTTCATCTCTAGTTACCGATTTCTCGTCAAAGCACCCATCGCAGTACCAGTAAATCAAGTACCACCTTAATAGAATTTCGTTGGAAGGCAGATGCAACTGCACTCCAAGAAACCGAATTTGGATTGAAGAAGGAATACAATAATGAAGCAGGATGTCCGAATGGAATCATGTCCTAACCATAGCCACCTGAAAAATATACTGACCCTGTGCTATGCATCTCTGATCGCCCTCGCCACTCCGCTCTATGCCGGCTATGAATGCACTTATGACGAGGTGACGGTCGATCCGACTGATCCCTATCTGACATGTGTAACAACGTGTCAGACACAGTTGCATTGGGTTCCGCCCAATAACATGCTCTCCTGCAATTTTCTTCATCAGCAGAACTGGTGCATGAGATATTGTGCGGATGCCGAAGAAGATGTCTGTGAAGGCAATCCCATTCAACTGTCCAGCGGAGCAAAACTCCAGGCGGAAATCGACTACCAGGGCAATGGCGAGTATCCATTGGTCCTGAGCCGAAATTACAGTTCCGCATGGACCATGCCGGATGGCCATTGGGGGGAGCACTGGCTCGGTACCGGATCCTCTCGCATCGTGAGTGTCAATACGGATAATGAAGGCGATGTTTACACGGCGGTACGTCCGAACGGCTCATATCTAAAATTCGCCTGGATCAGCGGTGGGGGCGGTGCGACCCGGCCTGTCAAAACCGACACGAATGCAAGTCTGACACTTTACAACTATCAGGATGGCTACATCTGGGTATTGAGACTGCCCGATGGCACCCATGAAGTTTATGACTTCGATATGCAGGCGTTTATCGCGGATCAGCGTTACACCTCAAGATTGTTATGGACGAAATGGCGTGGTGGACTGCGCCATACCTATGCTTATGACACCGAAGGGCGAGTGGAGACCATTACTCACACCAACGGCCGCCAATTGCAGTTCGTTTACGATTCTCAAGGTCGGGTGGAACAGGTTATTGCACCGGAAGAACAGGTTTTCAGCTATCAGTATGACTTGCTAGGCAATCTGGCTTCGGTGACCTATCCGGGGCCAGCCTCTGAAGAGGCCGGCGATACAGCCACAAAAACGTATCTCTACGAAGATGCGCGGCATCCGTATCATCTGACCGGTATCGTCGATGAGCACGGACAGCAATTCGCTCATTATGCATACGATGAGGAAGGACGTGCCGTACTCAGCGAACACGGTGAAGGAGCGGAGCGTGTCGAGGTTTTGCAGTATGGCGATAATGTTCGTACTCGCAACGCCTTAGGCAAAGAGACGATATACCATTTCGGTACAGCCGGTAGTGGAGCGGGTACCATCCGTCAACTTCTGAGTGTCGATGGGGAGGCGAGTGCCAGTTGCGCCGCTTCGAACAGCAGCACTAGCTATGATGCCAACGGTTTCAGGGATCTGCTTAAAGACGCAAACGATCACTATACGGATTTTGACTACGATGACCGAGGTCAATTGATTCGACGCACCGAACCTTTGGTTATGGTGGATGGAAATCTGGAACCGCTACCGGAAACGCGCATTGTCGAGACCGACTGGATAGGGAGTCCGGCGCTGAATCTTCCCGTTGAACAGCGCGAACCGGGTAAAACCACCCGTTATACCTATCAGAATGATCGTGTGATTACGCGAACCGAGACCGATACGGCCGAGCAGACCGTGCCTTACGGTACACAAGGCAATACGCGGATCTGGACCTACAGCTATACCTTTTACGATTCCGAGCAAAGCCAGATTGAGACACTTGCCCTGGATGGTCCGCTGCCCGGAGCGGAAGATACCCGGCGCTATACATTCGACCTTATGGGCAATCTGATTCGCTATGTAAACCCATTGGGTCAGTCGATCGACTACAGCAACCATACCCCTCAAGGTCAACCGGGCCGAATCGTCGACGCGAACGGGTTAGTGACCGATATGAGCTATAACGCTGTGGGGCTCCTGACGGAAGCCCGCGTTTTTTCACAGCAAGGTACGGTAGTCACGGGTTTTGCCTATCATCCCAACCGTCTGATCAGCCGGATTACCTTGGATGACGGAAGCTATCTTTCGTTTGATTACAATACCGCCCACCATCTGACGGCGATTGCCAATGACCGGGGTGAACGCATCGAATACTCGCCGAATCTTCTGGATGGAGCATGGGCTGAAGAGATCGTGCGATCGGGTAGTGGCGCAATTGTGCGAACCAAGCAAAGGGTATTTGACGAACTGGGAAGGCTGGTCCGATTGCTGGGAGCCAATTCACAGCAGACCGATTATCACTACGACCTGGTGGGAAACCCTGTCGGCTTGATCGAACAGGGCGACGGTTTTCAAGCGGAAACGCTATCCAGTTATGATGGACTTAACCGTCTTACGGAACTCACCGATCCCCTGGAGCATCTGATTCGGTTAGGCTACGACCGGCAGGGAAATCTCAATGAGGTGACAGATCAGCTGGGCAGGCAGACCCGATACGTCTATGACGGTTTCGGCAATCTGATCCAGCAAATCAGCCCCGATACAGGGACTACCACCTATACCTACGACGAGGCTGGAAATCCACGCGACAAAACCGACGCTCGTAATATTACCTCGACCTACGCGTATGACCTTCTCAATCGCCTGACCGACGTCCACTATCCGGACAGTCGCTTGGATAGAGCCTATCGGTATGATCAGGGCATCAATGGGATTGGCCATCTGACGCGAATGAGTGATGCCGAGGGGATGACCGATTTCGCTTATAACGATGTCGGCAGTCTGATCCGCCAGACACGGACCAGCCAGGACGGAGTAGTCACCACATTTGAGTATGCCTACGATGCGCAGGGACGTATCGCGAGTCAGACCTATCCTTCGGGCAACCGTCTTGAATTCAGCTATGCACAGGGGCAGTTGAGTGAATTGATCCTGCAGAGACCGGACGGAAGTCGTCAGTCCCTGGCCGGCAATCTGGATTATCTGCCCTTCGGATCGGTTCAATCCCTGGCATACGGAAATGGTCTGGTTCTGACGCGTAGCTATGATCAGGATTACCGAATGACCGGTCAAACCATACCGGGCGTGCTCGAAAGCCGTTACAGCTACGATCCGATGAACAATATAACCGGTTGGGAAGATTTATTGAACACCAGCCTAAGTCGGCACTTCCAGTACGACGCCCTCAATCGTTTGATCGTAGCTGAGCGTGACCCTTACAACGGGACCAGTTATGTATACGATGCGCTCGGAAATCGCGAAAGCACCATGACATGGACAATCCGGGGATTTTCGAGCAGTACCACCGACCTTCCGGACTATGACGAAGCGGGTAATGCGATTCAGGGACCTATGGAGCGCTATGGTTACGATGACACCAATCGGATGGTCGATCTCACAAAGGGAACGACCCATGCTAACTACGGCTACAACGGCAAAGGCGAGCGGGTGCGCAAAACGGTCAATGGGGAAACTACCCGGTTTCGATACGGACCGTCGGGTGAGCTGTTAGGCGAATACAACCAGGCAGGAGAGTTGATTCGCGAGTATGTCTATCTGAGAGGCCAGCCGATCGCACAGATCCAGCCAAATCATGAACCAGCCGTTATCGACTTCACTCAAACCACGGTGTTAAGTTACGGTGGAGGCACCAGCCAGGATGTCATGGGGACTGTCGAAGTGAACGAAAGCGGCGTTACCATGGCGGGCAATACCTGGAAGAAAATTGCCTTCCCCTATACGGTGACCCCGAACACTGTTCTGGAATTCGATTTCCAAAGCGCCCAACAGGGCGAACTGCACGGCATCGGCTTCGATACCGATGACGCCATAAGTCCAGATCGCAGTTTTATCGTCTACGGCACTCAATCCTGGGGCATCCGCAGCGAAGGTCGCTACAACGGCAGCGGACAACAGCATTTTGTGATACCGGTAGGGAACTACTTTACCGGCACTATGCAATGGCTGACGTTGACCAACGACCATGATGTGGCCAATCCGACCGGAGAGAGTCAATTCCGTAATGTTCGAGTGTATGAATCCGGCGCAGAGATGGCTGGAGGTGCCTCGACTCTTGTGTATCTACATACCGACCACCTTGGAGCGGTGGTCAAGGCGACGGATCAATACCAGGATATCGTCTGGGATGCGGTGCGCGAGCCGTTCGGGCGTCGGTTTGTTACGGTAAATCAGATTGAAATGCCGCTGGGGTTTCCGGGGCAGTATTATGATCAGGAGTCTGGTAACTTCTACAACTACTTTAGGGATTATGATCCGAGTACGGGACGATATTTGCAAAGTGATCCTATCGGCTTATTAGGTGGAATCAACACATATGCTTATGTGGCTGGGAATCCACTTTTCTATGCAGACCCTTATGGTCTCTCGAAGTTAACGATTGGTTATAATGATGGTACTTCGGTCTCAATTGACAACCCAAGTGCGCAAGATTTTGTGAACACAATAAATAATTCTCCAAATAACTCTATAACAAATGTGCAGCAAATGGGGCATGGAAATACTTCTTCGATATGTATATCAGCTGGCACTGGCTGTAGCGGTTATATTTATAATGATGGTGGAATATATGGCAATGACGGCTATCTAGGAAATCTACAGGATATCCTTAAGGACAAATTAGCAGAGGAATCAGAGATAAATTTAGAAGGGTGCAACAATGCATCAGGCGACGATAATATTACCAAGAGGTTGAGTGAGATGTTTCCAGGCGTAAATGTAACGGGTGGAAATGGGTATCAATTCGGTTATGAAAATCATTGGCTTTTTGGTAATAGTTCTAGTTCATGGGGTTTTAAAAGAACCTACAGAAATGGTGTCGCGAAATAGGATCTGATGCTTGTGTTTATGAGCGATTATTTGGAGGAAATTGTTTATTTTACTCTTCCTGTACTATTTTTTTTGGTAGTTAGATTTGTGCTTAGAACTAAGTCTAACCTACCGATTGTCCATTATTTTGTGGTTTCGCTGGTGGTCGGTATTCTATCCGCAATCTTTGGGCCAAGATGTTTATGCAGTGACCTTAATGAGAAAGTCTTTGGGGCTATATTTTTCGCCGGTGCGGTAGCGGTAATTACTTCTTTAGCCTTTTTATTTGTAGATTTATATTTGATACGCCATGTGGAAGTAAAGAATGAGCCGGGGTCAGAGTAAATCTACTCCGACCCCGTACAGAAGGAGTAAACAAAAGCCCTGCCCTGCGAAGAGCGGGGCTTTTGCGTTCACTCCTCCACGACAGTCAAGACCAGACAGCCGTGCATGACCCGGATGCGCACCGGCACCCGGATATCGAACCCGGCCTGGGCCAGCCATCGGCCTTTCATCTGCAGCCAGGGCACCGGCACCGACTGGCCCGATGACCGGGACGGTTCATCCTTGCGAGGCGGATAGTCGTAGAAAACTTACTACTTGGACATCCATGATAACGAAGGGGCCAATGGCCACTTCGTTTATTGTTAATGATGTGGCGGGCTTGTTCTCTACGATCAACACCAGACAACCGTGCATGATCCGAATCTTGACAGAGACGTTGATCTCGAACATAGCCTGATTAAGCCAGTGGCCTTTAAGCTGGATCGAGGGCACGGGCCGCCCGGCACCGACAGGGTCATCCTTGAGCTTGCGCATGCAATAGCCCTGATTGACTTTGATATGCTGCGTGGACATCTACAACAACAAAGGGGCCAACGGCCCCTTTGTTGTTGTGGGTTATTCGATAATCGTATCAATGGCTATCTGGCCATCCACAGTCCGAGCGGTAGCGGTCAGACCCGATTCTGTGGGTCACACCCGAACTACCAGCTGAGTCAGGCGCAGTTCAACCAGGTCTGGATATCCGTGGGAGATCAGAAGCTGCAGGTACAGGAAGAGCAATCCCGGGATGACGAGATCGCCCATGCGGTCGAAACGGTCGCGGTGTTACAGATCGATTGGCATGTGTTTGCCCAGGACGTAAGCACCCGCGGGACCGATCCCTCCGCCCTGAGACGCCGCGGGACGACTTCGGCTATTGCGATCAGCGGCATACCGGGCGGAGATCTGGCCTATCTGCATACCGACCATCTGGGCGCGGTGGTCAAGGCGACGGATCAATACCAGGATATCGTCTGGGATGCGGTGTGTGAGCCGTTCGGGCGTCGGGTTGTTACGGTGAACCAGCTTGAAATGCCGCTGGGGTTTCCGGGGCAGTATTACGATCAGGAGTCTGGTAACTTTTACAACTACTTCAGTGATTATGATCCGACCACTGGACGGTATCTGCAATCTGATCCGATCGGGTTAAGTGGTGGGATTGATACCTATGCATATGTTCTTAATAACCCGCTTAGATGGATCGATGTCTTTGGGTTGGTTACACTAGATTTCTTCGCCTCTAACACAAAAGATCAATTATTTTTTAATCCAATTGTCGCGCCTGATGGTGAGACATATGTTAAAGGGCATGGAAACGAAAATGGCGTTCTTGACCAAAGAATGGGGCAATCAAAACAAAATGCTCACCGACTAACGCCAAATGAATTGGCAGAATTTATAAGAAATCATGGTTGGAATCCTGGGGAACCTGTGAAGTTACTTGTATGTAACTCTGGAGATGAAAATTATTATCAAGAACTGGCAAATGAATTGGGTGTTCCAGTTACTGCGCCAAACGGTTATGTTCAGACAGACGGATTTGGGCATTACAATTCAACGCATGTTCCATACCAGCCGTTTTTTACTTTCGGCGCTGGATGGTATACGGCCTATCCTAAGTGAATTTTGTGAAATTATCTTGCAATGAATAAGATAGTACGTTTATTCAATTCTATATCTGCCGTTATGGTGGCAGGTGTGTATGCAAATTTTTGGTCTTTAATCAGCCCTGAAAGGGGATATTTGCTTGAAAGATTCTACTCAACCCAAGAGTTGGAATGCATATCAAACAAGTTTTTAGGAATTAGTATAGTTTGTTTGTTTTGTGCGCTAATATCAGGAATATCCGCTCTGACTAATGCGTTCGAAAAGCTTAGCGCTATTTCGTCACTACTATTTCTACTTGCTTGTGCATATGGACTATGGTTGATAAATACATCCTTCTATGCTTACGCGTAGAGAGTGTGCTGCGTGAACATCCACAACAACAAAGGGGCCAATGGCCCCTTCGTTTATTGCCTATCGAGATCACGCCGTATTGCACAAATCTGATAGATGTGCGTAAGCCCGGGGCTGCACTACCACTCGGAGCTTGGGACGTGGAAGGGAACAAGGGGCTCTCCATCGCTGTTCTCCTCTGACATGATATCGCCGGTTTCGTCCTCCTGGGCGAGTTACTTTTCTTTTCGCTAAAAGAATTAAGTAACCCAAAGAAAGGGCGCCCGATGGTCCCGCCTCCGCGGGGAGCGCTGTGATGCTCGCAAAAGCCTGCGGGGTTGGAACTCGTTGCGCTCAGACAGCCCGCACTGGAGTTCCGGAGGGTTGCTCCCGGGTTCCGCTTCTCTGCACCCGGGCTACGGCCACACGGGAATCTCAAGAGGAGTGAGAATCACCCCGTAGCCCGGGTGAAATGAAGTGGAACGCGGGACCCGGCAGAATGCGAAGTACTGTGGGATAATACAACCCCCCCCCTAGATATCTCCCTTCGTTCTGGGCGCAGAGATCAACGCAGCATGGCGATGCTGACATGACTCAAGTAATCGGGGTCCATAACATCCATCATTTGGAAGAGGTTCCTGGGTAGAGACGGGAGAGGGGGCAATGCTGACGCGCTCAACGATCACCTTGACTCATGACTCAAAACCGCTCCTGGTAGCGGATTCTATAGCTGAGAATCATGGGTTATCAGGTATCCTTTTGTTAGCGGCAAGATGGGATTTCTTCAGAGTCAAACAAAAAAGGGCTGTATATAACAGCCCTTTTTTATCCATTCGTTGTTAGGAATCAGTTGAGCGGGCAGCCTCGTTCGTTGCCATCCGCAAATTCATCCTTGAGCATTTCATAGTCGTCCTTGGTGCCCGGATAGGCATCGTTGAACAGGTCAATGATGGATTGCGGGGTATGCCCGTAGTTCACGCCCGTGGATGCCGCGTTCAACAGCGCCGCCACGGTGTGGCGACCCAGGGCGTTGATCTTGCCGCCGCCGTTTCTCATCACCTGCAGCAGGGTCATGCCGGGGAAGGCGTCCTCGAACACATCGGCGAACAGAGTGTCCGGGGTGTAGAGGTTCCACGAGTCGAAGTGGTGGGGTTGCTTCCAGTAGCCCGGGGTGCAGCCGTCACCGCCGTCCGCTTCGAGTTCGCAGTACATGGAACAGCCATCCCCGTTGTCGAAATTGCCATCGTCACACTGCTCGCCCGGGTTGAGAATGCCGTCGCCGCAGAAGGGTTCAATCGTGCATTCCGAAGAGCATCCGTCACCGTCCACCAGGTTGCCGTCGTCACAGGATTCTCCGATGTCGAGCACACCGTCTCCGCAGTAGGCTTCGATGGTGCATGAGGCGGAACAGCCGTCGAAATTCATGTTGTTGCCGTCGTCGCAGGCTTCGCCTTCGTCCAGGATGCCGTCACCGCACATGGGTTCGAGCAGACAGGCCGAGGAGCAGCCATCCCCATCGATGGTGTTGCCGTCGTCGCACTGTTCCCCCGCATCCAGGTCGGCGTAACCGTCACCGCACTCCACTGCGAATACGGAACTGCCCCACAGCAGCATGGCCGCGGTCATCGATGAAAGTAGGATGGATGTGTGGTGTCGCATGGTCTCTGCCCCCTTATATATTTCGATGTTCAATTGTTCTCTAGGCAAAATAGCACGTCCGCTTGGGCACTAACTCGTATTCGTTTTGGGGTTAATTGATCTGGGGCACAGGGTTTATCTTTCAGGCTGATGTGAAGTGGCGATGTGAAGGGTCCTGCGGGCACCGGGGAATGGCGGGGCTCAGGGTGTAAAGCCGGTAACCGCTTTGATTGGTGGCTTTGCAGCTTAAACCGGATCCATATCGCCAAAATATTTGTAACCTACTGTTAATAATAACAATTAATTGTTTGGCACAGCGATTGCTGATAGTCACCTGTTCTCAACTGCGAACAATACGGACCGCCCAGACCGGTCCGAGTGACTGGAGGCGATAACAATGACCGAAACCTTTTATGACGTGATGCGGCGGCAGGGGATCACCCGCCGCAGTTTCCTCAAATTCTGCAGCCTGACCGCCTCGGCGCTCGGTCTCGGACCGGCCTTCGCGCCGAAGATCGCGGAGGCGATGGAGACCAAGCCGCGTCTGCCGGTTCTCTGGCTGCATGGACTTGAGTGCACCTGCTGTTCGGAGTCCTTCATCCGTTCCGCCCATCCCCTGGCCAAGGATGTGGTGCTGTCGATGATCTCCCTGGACTACGACGACACCATCATGGCGGCGGCCGGTCACCAGGCGGAGGCGATCATCGACGAGACCATCGAGAAGTACGATGGCCAGTTCATCCTCGCGGTGGAGGGCAATCCGCCGCTGAACGAGGACGGGATGTTCTGCATCATCGGCGGCAAGCCGTTCACCGAGCAGTTGAAGAAGGCGGCGGAACACTGCAAGGCGATCATCTCCTGGGGTTCCTGCGCCTCCTGGGGCTGCGTCCAGGCGGCGCGTCCCAATCCCACCCGGGCGACCCCGGTGCACAAGGTGCCGGGCCTGGCGGACAAGCCGATTATCAAGGTGCCGGGCTGTCCCCCCATCGCCGAGGTCATGACCGCGGTGATCACCTACATCCTTACCTTCGAGCGCTTCCCGGAACTCGATCGCCAGGGGCGGCCGAAGATGTTCTACAGCCAGCGTATCCACGATAAGTGTTATCGGCGTCCCCACTTCGATGCGGGCCAGTACGTGGAAGCCTGGGACGATGATGGGGCACGCAAGGGTTATTGCCTGTACAAGATGGGCTGCAAGGGTCCCACCACCTACAACGCCTGCTCGACCATCCGCTGGAACGGCGGTCTGTCGTTCCCGATTCAGGCGGGCCACCCCTGCATCGGCTGTTCCGAGGACGGTTTCTGGGACAAGGGTTCTTTCTATCAACATGTAACCGATATCCACCAGTTCGGGGTCGAGGCCAATGCCGACAAGGTCGGACTGGCCGCCGCGGGTACCGTGGGCGCGGCCATCGCCGCCCATGCCGCGGTCAGCGCCCTGAAGCGTGCGCAAAAGAAGGGGGGTGACGAATAATGGGTATCACGACGACACCGAACGGTTTCAAACTCGACGACAGCGGCCAGCGGGTGGTGGTCGATCCGGTGACCCGGATCGAGGGCCATATGCGCTGCGAGGTCAATATCGACGGAGAGAACATCATTCGCAACGCGGTCTCCACCGGCACCATGTGGCGAGGGCTCGAGGTGATCCTCAAGGGCCGCGATCCGCGGGATGCCTGGGCCTTCACCCAGCGCATCTGCGGAGTCTGCACCGGCACCCACGCCCTGACCTCGGTACGCGCCGTGGAGGACGCCCTGGGCATCCGCATACCGGAGAACGCCAACTCGATCCGCAACATCATGCAGCTGACCCTGCAGGCCCACGATCATCTGGTGCACTTTTATCACCTGCATGCCCTCGACTGGGTCAATCCGGTGAATGCCCTCAAGGCCGACCCGAAGGCGACGTCGGCCCTTCAGCAGTCGGTTTCGCCGCAACATCCGCACTCCTCCCCGGGATACTTCCGGGATGTGCAGAACCGGTTGAAACGATTTGTCGAGAGTGGTCAGCTGGGCCCCTTCAAGAACGGCTACTGGAGCAACCCGGCCTACCTGCTGCCTCCCGAAGCGGACCTGATGGCGGTGACCCATTACCTGGAGGCGCTGGACTTCCAGAAGAACATCATGCGCATCCGCACCATCCTCGGCGGCAAGGATCCGCATCCGAACTGGATGGTGGGCGGGGTGCCCTGCGCCATCAACATGGATGACGACCTGTCCGCCGGTGCCCCGCTGAACATGGTCAACATCAATCTGATCTCCTCGATCATTGATGAGACCCGGACCTTCATCAAGAATGTATACATCCCCGACATCCTCGCGGTCGGTCAGTTCTACAAGGGCTGGCTCTACGGCGGCGGTCTGTCCGGCATGAACGTGCTCTCCTACGGCGATATTCCGGACCGGGCCAACGACTACTCGGCGGAAAATCTGATGATGCCCCGCGGGGCGATCATCAACGGCAACCTCAAGGAGGTGCACCCGGTGGATCTGCGCGATGCGCAGGAGATCCAGGAGTTCGTGCCCCATTCCTGGTACCAGTACCCGGACGAGGCCAAGGGTCTGCATCCCTGGGACGGTATCACTGAGCCCAATTACCAGCTTGGGCCGAACACCAAGGGCAGCCGCACCGACATCCAGGAGATCGACGAGAACGCCAAGTACTCATGGATCAAGGCGCCGCGCTGGCGCGGTCATGCCATGGAGGTGGGACCCCTGGCCCGTTACGTGATCGGTTATGCCCAGGGTCACGAGGCAATCACCGAGCAGATCAACTTCGTCCTCAAGACCCTCGACATCCCGGTCAGCGCCCTGTTCTCCACCCTCGGCCGGACCGCGGCCCGGGCCCTGGAGGCCGACTGGGCCGCCGACCAGATGCGTTACTTCATGGACAAGATGATCGCCAATATCAAGGCGGGCGACAGCAGCACGGCGAACATCGACAACTGGGATCCGTCCACTTGGCCAAAGGAGGCCAAGGGGGTCGGTTTCACCGAGGCGCCCCGAGGCGCGCTGGCTCACTGGATCCGCATCAAGGATACCAAGATCGACAACTACCAGTGCGTGGTGCCCACCACCTGGAACGGCTCGCCCCGTGACAGTCAGGGCAACATCGGCGCCTTCGAGGCCTCCCTGATGAACACCCAGGTTGAACGTAAGGAGGAACCGGTGGAGATCCTTCGCACCCTGCACAGCTTCGATCCCTGCCTGGCCTGTTCGACCCATGTGATGAGCGAGGAGGGCGAGGAACTGGCCCGGGTCACGGTACGATGAATCCAAGAGGAAATGAAATGAAACAGAAGAACTATCGCAAGTATGTCGCACCGCTGCTGTTGCTGGTCTCGGCTCCGGTCGCGGCGCACCAGGGCCTACATGACGGCGGTTTCGCCACGGGTTTGGCGCATCCCCTCAGTGGCAACGATCACCTGCTGGCGATGCTGCTGGTGGGGGTCTGGGCCGCCGGATTCGGCCGCGGACTCAGGGCATGGCTGGTGCCCGTGGCTTTCGTCGCCTGCATGGCGCTGGGCGCCCTGTTCGGTATCGCAGGTTACGGGGTGCCCATGATGGAAGCGGGGATCGCCTTCTCGGTGATCTTCCTTGGCGCGATGTTGATGATGGGGCTGCGTCCGCCGCTGGGTCTCGCGGCTGTGACGGTGGGACTGTTCGCCCTGTTTCACGGTAATGCCCACGGTCTGGAGATGCCCTCGGGTGGGTATCTGAGCTACTTCGGCGGATTCATCCTGGCTACCGTTTCACTGCACCTGATGGGGATGGGGCTGGGCCGGGTGTTGCTGAGCCACGACCGGGTGCTGCGCGGCCTGGGTGTCCTCAGCAGCCTCGCAGGCGTCTCGCTGATGTTTGGCGGCGTGGCCTGACTCCATCGTCTGGCCGGGTTGGGCGGAGGCAGCATGCCCATCCCGGTCCCGGAGGTCTGCGACGAAATTTCAGATCAGGTTGAGGAAAGATCATGCAAAGCGAACTCAGACAATCATCGGTCTATGTCTACGAGGCTCCAGTGCGGCTCTGGCACTGGGTCAATGCCCTGTCGATCACCCTGTTGGCGATTACCGGCTACCTGATCGCCAACCCCCTGCCCAGCGTGCCGGGCGAAGCCAGTGGTTCCTACCTGATGGGGACGATCCGGTTCATCCATTTCGTCGCCGCCTATGTCTTCACGGTGGGCTTTATCGGACGGGTCTACTGGGCCATCGTCGGTAACGAGCATGCCCGGCAACTGTTCAGCCTGCCCCTGTTCAAGAACCGGGAGTACTGGAAGGAGGTGTTGTATGAAATCCGCTGGTACGCATTCATGGAGAAGGAGCCGAAAAAGTACATCGGGCACAATCCGCTGGCTCACCTGGTCATGGTGATCATTATCACCGTGGGCGGCTTTTTCATGCTTCTGACCGGCTTCGCCCTGTACGCGGAGCAGACCGGTCTGGGCAGCTGGCAGGACCGCCTGTTCGGCTGGCTCATTCCGTTGCTCGGGCAGAGCCAGGATGTGCGCCTGTGGCACCACTGGGGCATGTGGATCATCGTGGTGTTCGTCATGATCCATGTATATGCCGCGGTGCGCGAGGACATCATGTCCCGGCAGAGCCTGATCAGCACCATGATCAGCGGTTGGCGCATGTTCAAAGACGATCGTTGAACCACTGATACCATCACTTCCCTCGTGGGCATGATCTATGCCGTTGCACAGTGCTTCGCGCCTTACGAGATGCGGGGCATTGTGCTTTTGTCGTTTCCGTGTCCGTGATTGCAGGCATCTGGCGCACAGATCCCCTGCTAAGCCTTGCAGCCAAGGGGCTGGGGACGTTCGCAACGAACTCATGCAATCCTCCCGGCCATTGGGTAGGTCAGGTTAGCGCAGCGTAACCCGACATGAATGGGGATGGTCCCGCTGATCGTCGGGTTACGCTGCGCTAACCCGACCTACGCTTGCTCAAGTTTCGGAGTTCAAACCTGGTACGAGAGCACGCATAACATATTGAATAATAATATTATTATCCCTATTGCATGGTAAAATCTTTGTATTCTATATCAAACAACAAAAAGCATTTTGAATGGCATGCACATGGCATGTGAAATGTGGTAACTGGGCATCCTCCCACGATCCTTCGCATATCCGAATGCTTTAACCACGAAGGACACGAAGAGCACGAAGGATCAGACGAGCAATCATGTAATCTCATTGCGTAGCTTTTAGGCATTGAAATTAATGAACACGCCGCTTCGTGACCTTCGTGCTCTTCGTGGTAAAAATTCTCTCCTCGTAATGAGATCGTCAATCTAGGATACTATTGAGCGTGCCCCGTCACAGATGCACCCGCTTGCAGAGGGCATAAAGGGGCCGGCGGAAAGGCATTCCGGAGCATGTTCCGGCGAACTGGCGTGGCGCTGATGGCAATCGGATCAACATTGGGGTTCAACTTTTAGGAATTTGGCCGCTACAGGAAAGACATTGCCCATTGTCTTGTGATCAACCCAGGCCCAGGTAACTGATTGTCAGGGAACTGTCCGGTCACACGGCGTGAGTTCCCGGTTTGGAGTCCACGGATTCCAAATCCACGGATCGGGCTGTTAATGGAAAGCCGAAAAGGTGTTCAATCGATACCTTCGGCTTGGGTAGTACCATTAATCAAAATAAAAAGAGGTGTTTTGCCATGAAGGCAAATGTAGTTTGCATAGGAATGGTGCGAGGTCTCAAACCTTTTACCTTGGCTGTTATCTTATCCGGCTGTCTGTCCCAGGCGGCCATCGCAGAAGATGATTATCTATCGATGATCTCTTCAGAAGCGCAAAAGGTCGATAGTGAGTCGTCTCCATCGGCTGAAACCACGGCACCGGAAACGGTGAAACCGACTGACAAAAAATACGCAGCGTTCGAGCAGGAACTCAAGGATCAGTACAAGGGCAGTTACTTTGTCTACATGAGATTGAGCGATGCTTCGAAGCAGTCCGTCTACCAGGATTACACATCCGGTAGCTCCTTCGATGAGGTCAGGAAAAAGATCCTGTCACTCTACTCGAATCGTCAATAACGATACGATCAGTCTTCTAGGCGCGCCTGGGCCCGTCTCAATGGGTCTCGGTATGTCTGGGTCTGTCCAGTATCCTTTCAAGGAACGGTATCATCATGAAGAAGTTGTCTCCCAGTAAGTCCCTCCTGGCACTCATGCTGTTGGTCCCCCTCAGTGTTGTCAACCTTACCGCCACGGCCAGTGAAGGGGGTAAGGCGCGGCTCACCAAAGAGAAGCCCTCTATCAATGTGATGCATGAAGGGCGCTCCATTACGGTCGAACGTATCCAGGATCCCAGCCATGAGCTGACGGGTTATTACGCTAAAACGGCGCGTGAATGTCCGCCTTTTTGTTTGCAGCCCGAAATCATCGCGCCTGGCGTGACCACGATCGGCGAGGTCGAGTTGTTTGATTTCATGGAAGACAAACTGAGTAGCAATCAAGGTATGCTGGTGGATGCCCGCACACCGGAATGGTATCAACGAGGCACGATTCCAGGTTCTGTCAATGTGCCGTTTTTTGAGCTTCAGAAGCCGGATTCACCGGAAATGAAGAAAGCTTTGAAGATGTTTGGCGCTCAAGAACGGGGAGATGTCAGCTCGATTACCCTTCAGTTCGAGTCTTTGATGGGAGGCGGTGAGTACAAAACCGATAAATGGGATTTCACCGATGCCAAGGAGCTGGTGCTTTGGTGCAACAGTCCCCAATGTGGACAGTCCCCCAGGGCGATCAAAGGATTACTGGCGGTGGGATACCCGGTGAGTAAGCTTTACTATTATCGCGGTGGCATGCAGTTGTGGAAATTGTGGGGACTGAATACGGTCGAGCCCGGTAAATAGTCTTATTGTTCATGGGTATATGAACCCTTCGCTCCGTCCCTCTCCCGCAAGGGGAGAGGGGGCATCAAAAGAGCGGGCTTTCTTTCATACCGTTGTGAAAGTTGGTTGATATCTCGCGCGTATCTGACGGATCAGCTTTCTCTCTGTCGTGGTTTTCCTCATTTTCGGCCAGCGCCTGTTTCGCTCTCCTGGGCGAGTTACTTTTCTTTTCCAGATTACCCACGATTCACAGCCATGGAATACGTTGCCAGGAACGGTTTTGAATGTTGGGTTAGGTGTCTGCTGCACACCTTGGCATTGTCCCCCCCCACATCCCTGTCCCTACCCAGGAACCTGCAATGACTGATTTTATGGACCCAAATTAAATAGAGTCATATCAGCATCGCCATTGAGCTGCATTGTTCTCTACACTCCTCGCGAAGGAAGACGTCTGGAGGATTTTGTATTATCCCGCAGTGCTTCGCATTCTGCTGGATCCCGGGTTCCACTTCGTTTCACCCGGGCTACGCGTGATGCTCGCTCTTCTTGAGATTCCCGTGTGGCCGAGCAGGGTAGCCCGGGTGCAGCGAAGCGGAACCCGGGAACAACCCTCTGGAGCTCCGGGGCTGGAACTCGCTGTCGCTCAAACAGCCAGCCCAGCTGATCGGTTTTTGCTACGCTTCTCGCTTGGGACAAACGTGATGGTGAAGAGGAGCGGGTCTCACTGGTCCCTTGTTCCAACGCTCTGCGTGGGAACGCTTACCCCGGTCAATCGGAGCAGACAATAGTGATGAGTAAAGACGGGGCTGGGTATGCATTCCCACGCAGAGCGTGGGAACGAGGTCTTAAACTCCGTCCTTGCTAAGCAGACTCCCTCTCCCCTTGCGGGGCGGGGAGAGGGGGTACAAGAGCATTGTGAAGACCGGGAAGGTTACCTGCTCAGGTTTTCATCCGGTTCGACCACGAACTCCAGAGAGTCGCTCATGCCTGCCTGGTCGGAGACGGCCAATTGATAGCGGCCCGGGGCGGGCATCGGCAGATTGAGATCGGCTCCCTGGACATCAAGCAGGGCGCCGTTCAGAAACCAGTACCATTGGGGTTGACCACCCACTGCTTGGAAGCTGAGTAACGGCTGTTCGGCGGTGATGGCATGGCGTTTCAGACGGGCATGGTTATCGAGTCCTCGGATCTCGATCGGCGTTTCGCTCAACAGACCGGCTTTACGGTCGCAGCGGGGATCGAGGAGCGGGATGCGGTGACTGTTACGCTGGTCTGCGCTCAGCCAATGCTGTAACGGTGCAGGCCATACGGGGATGATCTTGGTTTGCGATTCAACTTGACAGCCCAGAGCGACCCGCAGGCCGCTGTCGTTGGCCAGGCGAAGTTCGAGATAGGGTTGTGGGATCAGTGGCGTGTAGGCCGCGCTGCTCATGAAGGTTGTGGGGACCGCGCCGTCTATGATCCAGGCCGTTCTTTCCTGGTCGCACAGCTTGGGTGTTTGCCCGCCGGTGGGCCAGCAGATGGTCTCGCGGCTGACGCTCTCCGGCTTTGCCGGGTTTGACGAGGTTTTTTCGGGCAGTACGGCAGCGGCTGCCCGCAGGATCGGCACGGCGGTCAAGCTGCCGTAGTGTCCAGTCATCGCTGCGTTGTCGGGACGTCCTACCCAGACTCCGAGGGTGTAGGTCCCGGTTACGCCGATCGCCCAGGCGTCGCGATAGCCGTAGCTGGTGCCGGTCTTGATCGCCAGCCCCGGACGATACACCGCATTGTCGCGGCGCTGCGACAGAATCTCACGGATCACCCAGGCGCTGCCGGAGCTGAGCAGGCGGCGCTGCTGGAATGGGTCGTCCGGTGTCAGGCGTGGCTTGACGGCATATCCCTCGTGGCCCAGGGCGCTGTAGAGGGTAACCAGATGTTCCAGATCGGTGGCCACGCCCCCCAGGGCGATCGCCAGATTGGGGATGGCTCCCGAGGGCAAGCGAAGGCCGGCGCCGGCGGTCTGCATGCGGGCGAAGAAACGGCCGGGGTCGAGCTGTTCCAGCACCTGGACGGCGGGGATGTTGAGGGACTGCTGCAGGGCTTCGCTGACGCTGACCGGTCCGGAGAAACCGCGATCGAAGTTGTGCGGCCGGTAGTCGCCGAAGCTCAGGGGCACATCCATCAGCAGGCTTTCGCTGTGGATCAGCCCCTCATCCATCGCCATGCCGTAGATAAAGGGCTTGAGCGTCGAGCCGGGGGAACGTTCGGCGCTGACCATATCGATATAGCCGAAGCGCTCCCGGTCAGCCATATCGGCGGAACCGAGATAGGCAACGACCTTACCGCTGGCGTGCTCCATCACCATCATCGCCAGCGAAGCGCGTTGCGGCAGGTGACGAATCTGGTCGCGGGCCAGCGCTTCGAGACGGCGCTGGATCTCCCGATCGATAAAGGTTTGGATCAGCCGGGCGTCGGGATCGCGGTTGATCAGTCGCCGGGAAAGCAGCGGGGCCAGCGGTTTGAGATGCGGCGCATGGGCTTCGGCGGTTTCCAGCTTGGCGTCTTCGGCCTGTTCATCGGAGAGCAGACCGTAGGCTACCAGGCGGTCGAGCACCTTGTCCCGCTGTTGCCGGGCCTGTTCGGGAAAACGATCGGGACGATATCGGCTCGGCGCTTGCGGCAGTACCGCGAGCAGTGCCGCCTGGGCCTGGGTCAGATGGCGGGCGGGGCGTCCGAAGTAGCCGCGACTGGCCGCTTCCACGCCCTGTAGCGTGCCTCCGAAGGGCGCATGGTTGATGTAGTAGGTCAGAATCTCCGTCTTGCTGTAGTGCCACTCCAATTGCAACGCGCGGAGAATCTGTGTGAGTTTTCCCGGAATGCTGCGGTTCCCCGGGTAGCGGATGCGCGCAACCTGCATGGTCAGGGTGGAGCCGCCGGAGATGATGCGATCGTTGCTCAGCCACTGCCCGGCGGCACGCACGAGGGATAGCGGATTGACGCCGGGATGCCGGTAGTACCAGCGGTCTTCGTAGGTGATCAGCGCCTGCAGATAATAGGGCGAGACCTGATCGAGGGTTATCGGGTAACGCCATTCTCCGAGTTCGTCGGCAAAGGCGCGCAACGGTTCGCCGTGGCTGTCGAGTACCACGCGGGCGGCGGAGCCTGTTTCAAGGTCGACCGGTTGCAGTTTGTCCAGCAGCAGGAAACCGGCAAACGCCAGCAGCCCGGTGATCACCGCGAGTCGGGTCAGACGCCAGACCCATTTCAATCCATGGGTGAGGATATAATCCATAAGTAACAACCCTCTCTCGTTCCCACGCTCTGCGTGGGAATGCCTATCTCGACTTAACCATTTCAGCCACTTTGGGATAAAGCGTCGAACCCCGGGTCTGCATTCCCACGCGGAGCGTGGGAACGAGGGAACCCCAGCGCTCCGGTTGCCAGGACGGGTCTGGCCGGACGCCAGACCCGTTGAGCAGTCCGGCGCACCGGTCAGCGCGAGATATGCAGCGTCTCTCGTGTCTCGCCCAGGGCGTGACGATAGGGACGGTACATATCCTCGATATAGGGGGGCGGAATCCGGTAGTCCCCCGGTGTGACCGCGCGGGCCAGGTAGAAGAGATCGCTCGAACCGTAGTCGTCGAGAGACAGGGCCACGACGAACCGGTCGTCGTGATACTCGACATGCGCCACATCCAGGTTGTCGCGCCAGTTACTGAGCTCCACGCCATCGATTGCGACCTTGCTCAGATCGACGCTGGCATTGGCCAGATTCTGGTTTTCCAGTTCCAGTCCGGCCGGCAACAGATCGACGACCAGGGCGTCCGGGCTGTGCTGTTCCGCCGTAACGCGCAACCGCACCACGGTCAGTTCACCGCTTTGCAGGGCGCTCGGGTCGATGCTTCGGCCATCGATGTCGAAGTAGTCGCGTTTGATGCTGAACCCTTCGCTGTAGGGGGTCGGCAGGCTGGACTGATTGCCGACGATCTCCAGGCTTGCATAGAGCGTATGTTCCTGGCCGGCGATCGACTGGATCGAGGCCAGCTGATCGAAGTCGAGAAGCGAGCGGAAGGGTTTTGCCTGATCGATCTTCTGCTCGAAGTGATCGGTTTTGATCAGAGCGAGCAGCTTTTCGCCCGCCGTTGTTTTCGAAGCGAGAGCCGCTTTGAACAGGGCGTTACGCTCTTGGGTGCTCAGCCAGGAACGCTGCTTGGTTATCTCGAAGATCTGCATGAGCATCTCGGAGCGGGCCTCCCCCCGTCCGGCGAGCAGGGCATAGGTGAGGGCGAGGTCGCGCAGCTCGCTGTCGTAGTAACCGATATAGCGATCAACGAATTTATGCGTGCGGGCCTTGTCGTAGGCCTCCTTGGCGCGCTTCATGTCACCCAGTTTGTCGAGGGCGTAGCCCAGCTGCGCCCAGGCCAGAGGCGTATCCTGATGCCCCTCCTTGACCTGATCGTAGAACAGTCGCAGGTCGGACAGGTTGGTGCGGTTCACCTTGGCAAGCACATAGGCGGCATAAGCGCGGGTGGCGAAGTTGTAGATATCGGAATCGCTGCTCCAGCGGTTGGCGATCCGCGCCGGTTCACGCAGATACTCCCGCAGCCGGTTCAGGGTCTGGTTCAGGGCATTGGCGTCGACCTCCGCTCCGGCCATCTCCGCGTCGGTGAGGAAATCGGCGACATAGACGCTCAACCAGCTCAATTCGTCGCCCTGGCCGCTCCACAGGGCAAAACCACCGGAGCTGTTCTGACGGGGCAGCAGGCGTTGCACCGCCTTTTCGATCTGCTGCTTGCGGAACGCCTGGGTGTAGTCGGTGTTGAAACGTTTTTTGATCTGCGGCAACAGCTCCATGTCACGGGCCGCATCCACATCGACCAGCACCCAGGGATAGCCCGAACTGGTGCTCTGTTCGGTGCAGCCGTAAGGGTAGTTGAGCAGGTGCTCGAAGTGTGAAGCAATGTCGATGGGAGGTTGATTGGACAATATGAGCTGTCCCTGAACGCTGGTTTTGAGCAGATCCGCGATCTCCACCTTGGGTTGCCAGGATTGCCCCGGGTTGATCGTCGACATCTCTTTTCGTGTCACCGCCGGGTAGGCGTGGCGGACACCCAGTGTCCAGTGGCGTTGGATCGTGATGCCACGCGCGCCCTCCAGACCGTTCTCGAGGTTCAGTTCGATGGTTCCCTCGCCGGTCTTCAGGGCGTTGACGGGAAAGCGCAGCGTCTGCTTGGCGCCGACGGCCAGTTTCAGCGCCTGGGTCCATTCGTGCAGGCCGAGTGCGCCGTCGCTCTTCAGGCTGAGCTCGAGCGGCTGTTCCTCATCGCTCATGTTGCTCAGATCGAGGGTCAGCTCCGATGAGTCGCCCACGGCGAGAAAGCGTGGTTTGCCGATTTGAGCGATCAGCTTTTCCGCGACCGTGGTGTCGGCTTGCGCGCTGCCATAGGTCTGGTCGGAATAGGCGATGGCCATCCAGCGCAGTTTGCCGTTGAAATGCGGAATGTCGAGGGCGATGGTTGCGGTTCCGTCCTTTGCGACTGCGACCGGAGCCGATTGCAGTGACAGGATGCGTACCTCGTTTTTCGGTTTGTCGCCGCCGCGTGACAGGTCGGCTTCGGATTGGTTGAAACCGCCGCCGAAACGGTACTGGCTGTAGTCGAATCCGGCGTTTTCGATAATCTGGCCATAGACGTCGTAGTAGTTGGCTTCATAGCGGCGCGGGCCATAGAACGCGCTCACCGGGTCCGGGGTTTTGTAGCGGGTGATATTCAATACGCCCTGATCCACGGCGGCCAGGGTGACA
>JBNLFS010000021.1:0-55029 GCA_050305635.1 Candidatus Thiodiazotropha sp.
CCAACCTGGCCACGGCGGAGCACTTCATGCGCTCCCTGCAGCGCTGCGGCTGTGAATTTGCCCTGGATGACTTTGGCAGCGGACTCTCCTCCTTCGCCTATCTGAAACACCTGCCGGTGGAGTATTTGAAGATCGACGGGGCCTTCGTCAAGGACATGCTGGAGAACGACATCGATGAATCCATGGTGGACGCGATTAACCACATCGGTCATGTCATGGGTCTCGAAACCATCGCTGAGTTCGTCGAGAGCGCACAGATCCGTGACCGTCTGATGGAACTCGGGGTCGATTATGCCCAGGGCTACGCGATCTGCCGGCCCTTTCCCATCACTCAACTGCTCGATCGCTAGTATTCCGGGGCTGTATCAGACGGTAACCACCAGGCGGATCGCATCGAGTCGCAGGCGCGTCTTCTGCAGATGCTGATGCAAGGCAACCCCGTGTTCCTGGAGCAGGCTGATCTCTTCCCGACGTACTGAAGGGTTGTGTTTTTTCAGGGCCTGCAGACGTTGAATCTCATTTGTATAATGCTGAGTCATCCGCTTTACCGCCTCCTGAGTGAGGCCGCCAATCACCCCCCGTGCCTGGGATTCGGCCTGCTCCATGAGCTGTTCGATCATGGGGCGATAGTGTTTGAGCACCGCCTGCAGCTGCACGGGCTCCATCCCCTGGGCCTGATTGATCAGCGCATCGGTGTCGATGCGCCGATCCCAGCGGGTCCCCTTGCTGTCGAGCAGCACCCGTTCCAGGGTTGGAGGCAGGAAACGGCTCACCTGGAGTGGGCGGGGTGCCGGGCACTCCACCACGAACAGGGCTTCCAGCAGGAGCTGCCCTTTGCCCAGCTCCGCTGACTGTACGATGATCGCAGAGGCATTACCGGTCTGCTGACTGAGGATCTGATCCATGGTATTGCGCACCAGGGGGTGTTCCCAGGTCAGGAATTGGCGCTCTTCATGACTGAGTGCATCGCGACGGTCGAGGGTCACGGTCAGACCCTCCTCCGGCAATCCGGGCAGGGTGCCCGCAATCACCTGTTCGCCCGGTTTGAGCACCAGGCCGGCCTCGCCCAGGGGTTCGGCGTCGATGTTGTAGCTGTCGAACAGCCGCTGCAGATATTCGTCCAGCTCGGTGGAGGCATCCTGCCCGCGTACCCGCTCGACCAGTTCGCTGGCCTGGGGTTCCCGGCAGCTGCTCAGTTCCAATAAATGATCCCGACCCTGCTGCAGTCGCTCCTGGACGGCCTGGCGGATCGCCCGGGTTTCACGGATCAACGGGTCGGGATTCTGGGGGTCGGGATCCTGGGCGTCGGCTGAGCGCAGGCTGCGGATAAGCGTTTCGGTCATTGCCTCGAAGATGCCCTGGGCGCCGCTGACCGGCTGGCGAAACCCTTCCAGGCCGTCCCGGTACCAGTGAAACATCACCGCCTGGGGGCCGGGCTCCAGGTACGGCACATGAATCTGAATGGTCTGCTTCTGGCCGATCCGGTCGAGCCGGCCGATACGCTGTTCCAGGAGATCCGGATCCAGCGGCAGATCGAACAGCACCAGGTGGTGGGCGAACTGAAAATTGCGTCCCTCACTGCCGATTTCCGAGCAGATCAGCAGGCGGGCCCCTTGCGGATCAGCAAACCAGGCCGCGGCCCGGTCCCGCTCGATGATGCTCATGCCTTGATGAAACAGTCCGGTGGCGACCCCCGAGCGCAGGCGCAGCGCCTCCTGCAGCTCAATCGCCGTTTCGGCCTCGGCGCAGATCAACAGGAATTTCGCATCCGGGTTGTTTTTCAGTGTCTCGATCAGCCAGGCGACCCGTGGGTCCTGCTGCCACCAGTTGCCGAATCCACAACCGGCATAGAGCCGCTCCGGGGCCAGTCTCAGCCCCAAGGGGATGTCCGGGTCCGCGCTATTGAGGCAATCCTGGTAGGCCTCGGGCATGGGCAGTGGCGTCGACTGCAGGGCGCGTTGCGGGAAGCCGCTGATCCGGTGCCGGGTGTTGCGGAACAGCACCCGGCCGGTGCCGTGCCGGTCGAGCAGCATGTTGATCAGGGTCTCCCGGGCGGATTGGCGCTCCTCTCCGCTGGCCTGCTCATCCGTCAGGCTGCGCAGCAACGGCAGGCTGGCGTCCTCGTCCAGCCGGTTCAACAAGGTGCGGGTGGCGGTCTCGGGCAGTGACCGGTGCTGTAACAGATACTCCACCGCCTCCGCCACCGGTTCATACAGCCGTTCCTCCTCGAGGAACTGGTGCAGATCGTAGTAGCGGTCCGGGTCGAGCAGTCGCAGGCGCGCGAAATGGCCCGCCTGGCCCAACTGCTCCGGGGTGGCGGTGAGCAGCAGGATTCCGGGTGTTCGCAGCGCCAGGGCCTCCACCAGCAGATACTCCGCGCTGGGATCCTCCTCAGACCAGGTCAGGTGGTGGGCCTCGTCGACGATCAGCAGGTCCCATTCACCCTCCAGGGCCTGACTGAGGCGCTGCGGGTTCTCGTGGAACAGGTTGAGACTGCACAGGATCCGCTGCTCCGCATGGAAGGGATTGTCCGACTCACCCGAGTCCTGGATGGCCTGGCAGGCCTCCTCGTCGAAGATGCGGAAACTCAGGTTGAAACGCCGCAACAGCTCCACCAGCCATTGATGCACCAGGGGGTCGGGCACCAGGATCAGCACCCGGCTGGCCCGCCCGGTAAGCAGTTGCTGGTGCAGAATCAGGCAGGCCTCGATGGTTTTACCCAGGCCCACTTCATCCGCCAGCAGCACCCGGGGGGCGGGGCGGCCCGCCACCTCGTGGGCGATGTACAGCTGATGAGGGATCAGGTCGATGCGCGCGCCGGTCAGCCCCAGACTGGGCGACTGCTGGCTTTTGCCCCGTTGCGACAGAGTGTGGCAGCGCAGATTGAACCAGTGCGGCGGGTCGATCTGGCCGCTCAGCAGGCGCTGCTTGGGCTGGTCGATACGCAGCATGTGGCTGAGTCGGGACTCTTCCAGACTGACCCGGGTGCCATCCTCCCGCACTCCGATGTAGGTCAGCAGGCCGGCATCCTCGCGGATCTCCTCGACCCGCAGGGACCCGCCGTCCAGGCTTTCGATCCGGTCACCCGCGACGAAACTGACCCGGGTGAGCGGGGCGCCCCGATCCGCGTAAACCCGGGTTTCACCCACGGCCGGAAAGTCGATACTGACCCGACGCTGCGCGCATCCGGTAACGATGCCCAGTCCCAGTTCCGATTCACTCTCGCTGATCCAGCGCTGTCCTGCCTGGAAACCCGTCATAGTCCAACCCCGGATTGAAAAGGGGCCGATGATAATGGCATTGGGTCGCGGGTGCCATACTCGAATACCGGCACCGAACGATCATTCAACAGAGACGCGGCTTGATAGTAGAATGGCGCGGCCCATCCGGATATTGAGAATGACCTATGCTCGAAAAGACCTTTGAAACACTGCTCTGGAACAGCCGCCTGATCGTCCTTGCGGCGGTAATCGCCAGCCTGGCCGGTGCGGTCGCGATGTTTTTCATGGCCTCCGTGGACGCGGTGATCATGCTCAGTCACCTGGGTGAATACGCCTCGCCCGGGCTGAGCGGCGCGGAGCGGGTCGCCTTGCGCTCGGCCACCGTGACCCACGTGGTGGAGATCGTGGACGGTTACCTGCTGGCGACCGTGCTGTTGATATTTTCCCTTGGGCTGTATGAGTTGTTCATCAGCAAGATCGATCTCGCGGAGGGCTCGGAAAGCGCCTCGAACGTGCTCATGATCACCAGCCTCGACGACTTGAAGAACCGTCTGGCAAAGGTGGTGATGATGATCCTGGTGGTGCGCTATTTCGAATTCGCCCTGGGTATGGAGTTCAGCTCACCCATGGATCTGCTGCACTTCGCCGGGGGCATCGCCCTGCTGGGCCTGGCGCTCTACCTCTCGCACATGGCGGATAAGAGTGCGGCCCATTAGCAGGCTGTTGAAATGCTACTCAGACGGTACGATCCAGTGTTGAAAACCGCCTCAAAATGCTCATTTTCTTCAGTAAACTGCGAATTTTCGGCGGTTTTCGCCTTGCCTTGCACTCGTCTGAGTGAATCTCAACAGCCTGTTAGGGGGCTGCCGGGCCGGTTCCAGACTGAAGCGCTGTCGGGGTGCCGATGAGATCCGGCGGAATGGAAGCTCGCTCCCCGGGAACCTATATCCTGGTGCTCTTCTCTGGCAAGCGATTGGATCTGAACATCGGTCGCCTGGGTGACCATCCCATAAATAAGGGATGGTATCTGTACGTAGGCAGTGCCTTCGGCCCGGGGGGTGTGGCGGCCCGTTGCGGTCACCATCGGCGGATTGCGAAGAATCCCCGCTGGCACATCGATTATCTGCGCGCGCATTGCCGTCTGGCGGAGATCTGGTACACCCATGATCCGCAGCACCGGGAACACGCTTGGGCCGAATTGCTGTCCCGGAACCCGGCTTTGAGTCAGCCCGTAGCGGGGTTTGGCGCCTCGGACTGCGGTTGCGGGAGTCACTTGTTCCATTCCACGGTCAAACCCCAGGGGCAGGCATTTCAACGCTTGGTGACCGATCATTTGCCTGATCACGCGGTCATATACAGGGAAATTGACTGATTGATAAATGTCTTTGATAGGCATTTTCAATACCGATAGTTTATAATCCGCCCGATTTTTGGGGAGGGACTCTGAACTCATCCCGCTGATAAAAGCTGTCAACCTGACTAAAAAAGAGGAACAAACCTGATGAAGATGATGAAAACCATGTTGCTGTCTGCCGGTGCTGCTGTGATGATTCTCAGTGGCGTGAGCACTGCCTCCGCGACCGAGATGCTGCCTCTGGCCACCCAGCGCGGCTGCTCTGCATGTCACCAAGTCGACACCAAGGTCGTTGGCCCGGCTTACAAAGAAGTGGCCGCCAAGTACAAAGGTCAGGATGGCGCGGTCGATATGCTGGTCGCCAAGGTCAAGGCCGGCGGTTCCGGCGTTTGGGGCCCGGTTCCCATGCCCCCGAATGCTCATGTCAGCGATGAGGACATCAAAACCGTTGTTGAGTGGATCCTGACCCTCTAATTGAGTTTAATGGGGCCGCTCTGACTTGAGTGGCGGGAAAAAGCGCCTTACCTTTGCAGGTAGGCGCTTTTTTTTTCAACCTTGTTCTTTGAGGAATTCACTATGAGTGTATTGCGTACCTGGGTGCTGCTCGGCTGGGGACTGTTCGTGCTGAGCCCGGCCATCCTGGCCGCCACGGCCGGTGACGGGGTGCTCGTCGAAGACCCCTATGTGCGGGCGGTGCCCCCGGGGCAACCCAACTCCGCCTCTTTCATGGCCCTGCGTAATACCAGTGATCAGACCTATCGGCTGGTCGGCGCCAGCAGTGATGTGGCGGAAGTCGTCGAATTGCACACCCACACCCTCGAGGACGGCATGATGCGAATGCGTCAGGTGGATCATATCGAGCTGCCGGCGGGCGAAACGGTCAGTCTCAAGCCGGGAGGGTTGCATATCATGCTGATCGGGCTAAAACAGAAGCTGGTGCCGGATGATGAGATCCTGTTGACTCTGAAGTTCTCGGATGGATCCGCGCGGGAGGTGTCGGCTCCGGTGAGAAAGATCCGTATGAGCATGGAGGGCATGAGCGGCCACTGATTCGATCCCGCCCGTCGCCGGTCACCGCCCGAGGACGCGGATGATCCGATGGTGCGGCTGGTCCCCCGCGATGAACGCGTCTGTATTTCAATCCGAGCAGTCCATGAGCCAGGCTTTCGAGGCCGGGCTGGTGTCCCTGCTTCAACATCCCGGACTCGGCAGCTATATCCTGGTGCACGCCAATGCGGCCATTGATGCGGGGTTGTATGAACGGTTGCGACCCGCTTTACAGGCAAGATTCGAAAAACTCGCGGAGCATTGCAGGCAGACCCTCTCGGAAGGTCGGGAGCTGACGGGCGCGGACGACGATCAGCAGGTGTTTCTCAAGCTCATGGCCTTGGGTTTCGCGGGCATCGAACCGGCCCGTTTCCGCACGGAAGGCGCCTGGGAGCTTCAGTTCAACCTGCTGCGCGCCTTCCGCCCCTCCCGAATGAGTCGAACCCGGGTTGCGGGCATCCGCCGACCCTTCGATCCCCAGGGATTCCATTTCAACAAGCCGTTCCTGCGCAAGGAGGCCTTCTGGAGCGGTGAGCTCGAAGGGAGGCGGGTGGAACTGCTCTACAACAAGTTCCCGTTCGTCCCCTTGCATGGTCTGCTGGTGCCCGACCGCAGCGCGGGGCACCCGCAATTCCTGACCCGCGAAGACCATGAATACGTGTGGCAGGTAAGCGCACTGCTGGGCAAAAACCTACCGCGACTGCACGTCGCTTATAACAGCTACGGCGCCTATGCCTCGGTGAATCATCTGCATTTTCAGATGTTCATGGCATCCGCAAGCCTGCCCCTGACCCGGAGCTGCTGGCGGCACAACGGGGGTGAGGCGGACTACCCGTTGAACTGCGAGGTTTTCGATGCCCCACAGCGGGCCTGGGCGTATATCGAAGATCTGCACGCCCGGGAGATCAGTTATAACCTGCTCTACCAGCCGGGCAGACTCTATTGCGTGCCTCGCAAAGCCCAGGGCAGCTACGAGCATGCGCCCTGGACCCAGGGTTTCGCCTGGTATGAGCTGGCGGGTGGCGTGACCACGTTCAGCCGTTCCGATTTCGACACCCTGGATGCGCCGTCGATCGAGGCGGAGATGGCAAAGCTTCGTCCCAGGGTCGGCTGACGGTCTTCACCGGCTGCAACGACCCGCGGTTTTCCCGCTCCGATCGCCCGGCCTAATTGGACCGGGCGGGAAGTCTCTGGCGGTTTTCCGCATCCCCCGCGAGCAGGTTGAGTCCGGTTGGCGTTTTTTAACCCTGGACAGGGTCCGGTTTTGACCTTTATTAGAAAATTCTGCTATAGTTCCGCAGCTTTTCGAGGTCGCCTCTGTGCGTTGGCAATGCTCTGGCCGAAGGCAAAGAGGACCGGGATTCAACTATCCAGCATACTTTCAGAGCAGGATTGATCATGAATAAATGGCTTGTAACCTCTACTCTCGCCCTTTGTCTTGGAATGAATCTGGCCCAGGCGGCCGGTAACGCCGAACAAGGGAAGGAAAAATCTCTGATTTGCTCCAGCTGTCACGGTGCGGATGGCAACAGCCCCCTCAATCCGGTATGGCCAAAACTCGCGGGCCAACATCCCCAGTATATTGAAAAGCAACTGAAGAATTTCAAGGAAGGCGCTCGTCAGGATCCGACCATGGCCCCCATGGCGATGCCTCTGAGCGACCAGGATATGGCGGATCTGGCCGCCTATTTCTCCAGTCAGTCTCTGCAGGGCGGTGTTGCCGCGGCGGACCAGGTGGTACAGGGTGAGAAAATCTATCGGGCAGGTAATGCGGATACCGGTGTGGCCGCCTGCATGGCGTGTCATGGTCCCACAGGAGCCGGCAATCCCCAGGCGGTGTTTCCGGCGCTGGGCGGTCAGCATGCCAGCTATATCGAGAAAGCGTTGAAGGATTTTCGCGACGGTAACCGCGCCAATGACGTCAACAAGATGATGCAGGGCGTGGTCGCGCGCATGACCGACAAAGAGATCGCCGCAGTGGCCCAGTACATTCAGGGTCTGCAGCGTTGATCTCAGGGCGCTGAAATGCAAAAGAAAAGGCGGTATCCGATACCGCCTTTTTTGTGTCTGGACGGATTTTTTGGTGAAAATTGCGGTCGATGTCTTAAGTTTTGACCCGGGTTTGCCGTAATATTCCATGGTACCGGGGAATGAAAAAAACAGCGCACAAAAATGACCCAGCAAATTTTTGAAAATCAGGCATCCCTGGATGACAAGCAGCGCTTGCGGCTGCTCAGTTATAACATTCAGGTGGGGGCCGACACCCGCCGCTACAGCGAATATGTGACCGGTAGCTGGAAACAGATGCTGCCGCATAAGGATCAGCTCAACAATCTCAACCGGATTGCACACCTGCTCAGGGATTACGACGTCGTCGGTCTGCAGGAGGTGGACTCGGGCAGCTTCCGCAGCGGGTTTGTCGATCAGACCGCCTATCTGGCTGAAAATGCTGGGTTTCCCTATTGGTACCGACAGGTTAACCGTCGCCTGGGCAAGCTGGCCCAGCACAGTAACGGGGTGCTCAGCCGGGTACATCCCCGCATGATCACAGAGCATCGCCTGCCCGGGCTTCCCGGACGGGGTGCGGTGCTGATGGAGTTCCAGACCACGGAAAAACCCTTGGGCATCTGCATCATGCATCTGGCCCTGGGGCGTCGTGCCCGGTTGCGCCAGTTTTCCTATATCAGCGACCTGGTCTCCCATTATTCCCATCTGGTGCTGATGGGGGATTTCAACTGCGGTTGCAGCTCCCGGGAGTTCCAGTATCTGATCGAACGCACCAACCTGCAGGGCAGCAGTTGTGACATGATGACCTTCCCGAGCTGGCGCCCCAACCGCAAGCTGGACCATATCCTGGCATCAAGGACCCTGACGGTTGCCAAGTCGGAGGTTCTCAACTACGCGCACTCCGATCATCTGCCGATCAGTCTGGAGATCGAGCTGCCGAAGGATGTCTTGCTGCCGGCCGTGGCTTAAGTAATCGGGTAACAGAACCCATGAGCGAGTCCGAGTGGAAAAACCGTTATGAAGACCTGCTGCGAAAACACGACAGCGAACGGGGCGCCAATGCGGAACTCGAGGAACTGCTGACCCGCACCATCATCCGCTTGACGATTGCCGCCAACGGTCTCGACCGACGTCTGGATCCCTACCTGAAATCCGTCCGCGACGCGGTTCGCGGAGGTGGCGGACCGAACCTCAGCGACAAACTCAACTCCTTCAGTGACGGCTTGCTGCATTTCGCCGAAGAGCAGAACAAGGATGAACCGTCCATCGATCCGAATCTGCTGGCCAAGCGCACGGAACCCCTGCAACTCGGTAAAAAGGAGCTGGCTGAGGTCTCGCTGCTGATAACGCGCTTTGCGGAAGATGCCGCGTCCCTGTCCGATGATGAATTTCAGCGCTTTGCGGTCCTGCTCGGGCAGGGGGTCGGGCTCAAGTCGGAGCGCCGCCCCGGGCTTTTCGAACGCCTGCTCGGTAGTGGTCACGAAGCCGGAGAGGATGGACCTAAACCCAACGCCATTCTCCTCAATCTCCTCGAGCAGGCCTCCTGGCCGGGGCATTGGGGCGATAGTATCAGCGCCTTCAAGGGGCGTCTGGTCGGCAAGACACCGGATGATGCATGGGCAACGGTGCTTGAGGATCTGCTTGAACTCTCCGCGAAGTCCTACGGCGAAGTTCAGATGGAGATCAAGGAGGCCGAGGACTTCCTGGCCGAGCTCACCCGGCGCCTGCAGGATTTCGGCATCCACCTACAAAGCATACACGAGGGGCGCGACAAGATTGCCGAGCATGGACGTCGCCTGAGTGTCGAGATGACCGGGCAGATGGGGGATCTGGGCCACACCGTGCGTCAGGCGACGGATCTTCACCAGCTTAAGAATGCCGTAAGCGAAAGACTCAGCCAGATCCAGTCCGTTGTTGATACCTACCTGAAAGAGGAAAACAACTGGCACGAGCAGACAGAGGAGCGTGAAAAAGCGCTCAAGGATCGTCTCATGCAGCTCGAAAGTGAGTCCAGCGAACTGCGCACGCGGATGGTGGAAGCCCATCATCTGGCGCTGATCGACGCGGTTACCGGGCTACCCAACCGTATGGCCTATGACGAGCGGGCGGCGCAGGAATATGCCCGCTGGAAACGCTTCCGGGAACCCCTGACCATGCTGGTTTGGGATATCGACGATTTCAAATCCATCAACGATCGGTTTGGACACCAGGCGGGGGACAAGGCCCTCAAGGTGATCGCCCGCAGTCTCAACTCCCGGCTGCGGGTCACGGATTTCATCGCCCGTTACGGGGGCGAGGAGTTTGTCTGCCTGCTCTGCGGCAGTTCCGGTGAGGAAGCGTTGCGGGTTGCGGAGGAGATGCGTAAATCCGTCGAGGACAACGGTTTTCACTCCGCGGGTAATCCGGTCAATGTCACCATCTCCTGCGGCCTGACCAGTTTCGCGGACAGTGACAACCTCAACACGGTTTTCTCACGCGCCGACAAGGCACTCTACCAGGCCAAGAGAAACGGAAAAAACTGCTGCGTTTTGGGTTAACAGTCTGTTAACCACAAACTCAGCAAACAGCCTGCTAGACGCGTGCGGATCAGGCGGTTTTGAAATGAGAGATCATCTCGTTCAGATTATCCCCCAGTTTCGATAGTTCAGCGGTTGCCTGCGCAATCTGTTGGCTCGCCAGTGCCGAGTGTTCCGCGAGTTGCGAAATCTGCACCACGCTGTGATCGATCTCCGAGGCAACCGCGGATTGTTCTTCCGAAGCATTGGCAATCTGTGTATTACGGTCGGAGATCAGTGCTACTGAGGATACGATCTGATCAAGAGAACCGGCTGCGGTGCGGGCTTTTTCGACGGTGATCAAGGTGGTGTCGCCACTGCGTTTGATGACGCTGACTGCATTCTGAGTGCCGCTCTGTAAGCGTTCGATCATATCGCGGATCTCCGTCGTCGCCTGCTGGGTGCGACTTGCCAGTGAGCGTACCTCGTCTGCAACCACGGCAAAGCCCCGGCCCTGCTCACCTGCGCGGGCGGCTTCGATGGCCGCATTCAAGGCAAGCAGGCTGGTTTGTTCGGCAATGCCTCTTATGACATCCGATACGGAACCGATGCTTTCGCTCTCTTTCGCCAGTAGATTGATGACATCCGAAGCGGAATTCATCTCTTTAGCCAGTTCGTTGATCGCGGATGTAACATCCACTACAACCTGTTTGCCCTTTTGTGCCTGTCCGTCAGCCTCGCGGGCGTTTGCCGCCGCGCCTTCGGCACTCTCTGCAATCTCTTTCACGGTGGCGGCCATCTCGGTCACTGCGGTCGCCACCTGCTGGGTTTCACTCTGTTGTTGAGTGATATTGTCATGCGTCTGAGACGAGGTGGTTGAAAGCTCATCCGCCGCTGTGGCCAATTGGGTGCTGACATGAGCCATCTGCAAAACAATTTGCAATATCTTTTCGCTGAAAAGGTTGAACGATGCGGACAGCTTTGAAATTTCATCTTTGCCGTGCTCATCCAATCGCTTAGTCAGGTCGCCTTCACCCATGGATATGTCATCCAGTGCGGCAATAGTCTGGGCGAGCGGCTTTACGATACTGCGCGTGATACTTACTGAAAGGCCGAGAAGGAGGGCCAGGATCAGCAAGGCCGTAGTGCCCATGCTTAGGGCGCTGTGCCAAAAATCTTCTTCAACATCGTCGATGTAGATGCCTGTGCCAATGACCCAGTTCCAGGGTTCGAAGGCTTTAACGTAGGATAACTTGTCTACGGGTTTACCGCCGCTCGCTTTTGCCCATTGGTACGATACGAATCCCGCACCTTCGTTGCGCGCGGTCTTGGCGAACTCCGAAAAGAGCATTTTTCCATTCGGATCGCTCATGCGCGAGGCATCGGTATTGTTCAGTTCCTTTTTGATGGGATGCATCAGGATGCGGGCATTGAAGTCGTTTATCCAGAAATAGTTGTTCTCGTCATAACGGATGACGCTGATGCTGGCCATGGCCTGCTGCTGTGCTTCTTCCTGCTCCAGATCGCCACGTTTTGCGCGCTCGTGGTAGTTATTCGCAATACTGTAAACGGATTCCACCAGCTTTTTCGTCTGTATCCGCTTCTCATCCATCATGTTGTCGTGAAAGCGGCTGAGCGAGAGGAAGGTTATGGCGCAAAATCCCAGGATAGCAACCAGGATGATGAGCCACAGGCGGTTACTGATTGTCAGGTTTCGTAGAAAGGCCATAGGTCGCTCCAAGTATCAAGATGAAAAGTACAACGACCCTGTCTATTTATTGGTATCCGTGAGTAGGTTTACGGAAAATGCCTGCTCAATCTTTAATTAAATGTCTCGGTCTTGGGATCTGGTCAGTCTTATAATCAGAGGGTTAGATGTTAAATATAATACAAATTAACAATGGTATGGATGCTGTCAGAATTAAACGATTATTGATAGTGATACGACAGTAGAGATCGAAGGGGGGACATCACTCCTGCTGGTAAAAAAATACCCATGCCTGATCGTCAGTGGCCTTTTTCAGCAATTCCAGCAGACCCGGAGAGGGGATGGCTTCCTGAGGGAAAATGTTTTCAATGAATAGGAATAATCGCCCGCAGCCGGCGGTTTGGCGGAAATCGTAGGTTGCCGGATCCTGCATCTGGCCGCAGTGGGTGCAGCTGGCGAGCCAGCCTGTCGACTCCCTTTCCCAGGATGCAAAAGTATTGCGCCAATCCGTCAGTCGCTTACGGCAGTGCGCACAGCGCGGAGGGGTGGTGTTGCGGCCGGTGATCAGTCTTGGTTGAGGCGTGGGTCCGTCGATGATCAGGTGGCAGAAGGGTTCGTCATCCTGGCCCGGTTCCATTCGGATGAAGGGCGAACAACCCATGAAGCTGATCCACTGCATGAATTTATCGCCCAGCAGGTAGTGGTTCGGCTGGTTGGCCAGCGGCTGTTCGATCAGCCCGATGCTCCGTAGTTTATCGATCAACGGCGCGGGATCCTCCAATGCCCAGTAAGGGGATTGAGGGGTCAGGATCAATCGACCGTTGTGCAGAGGCTGCTGGATCATGGCGGGGGCAGTGGGTTTGGCGTGGCCGCGGCCGGTGTGTACAGGGGTACTGCGGTGATGCTGTTCTTGGGAGAGCCGTCCACCAGTTTGTCGCTGTAACTCAGGTAGACCAGCGCATTGCGCCGGGCGTCATAGAAACGCACCACCTGGAGGGTTTTGAAGAGGATCGAGGTGCGCTGTTTGAACACTTCGTGGCCATCTTTGGAACCATTGAGTATGTCTTGAGACAGGCTTACGGGCCCGGTTTGACGACAGGCGATGGAGGCGTCGGAGGTGTCTTCGGCAATGCCGACCGCGCCACTCATGCCTCCGGTGCGGGCCCGGCTCAGGTAGCAGGTGACGCCGGGCACGTCTGGATCGTCGAAGGCCTCGACGACGATTTTGTCATTCGGGCCCAGCATGCGGAATTTGGTGCTGACCTCTCCCAACGGCTCAGCCGCCAGGGATTGCACGGTGAATATCAGGGCAGGCAGCAGTATGCGGGCCGTGAGTGATGTTTCAAACAATGTTGCAGATCCCATGCATTGAATACCGTGCACCATGATACGCCATGCCGGGCCTGGGACCTATGTGAACTCAATCATCGTCGTGGCGTCGATCCCCCCGATCGTGTTCTTCCCGTTCGCGACCCTCACTTCGATAGCCCTCAAAGCGGTTGCGGGAGCGCCACAGATACTTCGCTTCATCTTCATCGCCGCTGCGATGGCACTCGACGCAGTTCTCGAAATCACGAATGCCCTCTTCAAAGTGTTCCTCGCGTATTTTCGAGCGGCTGTGCTCATGGCAGCCATAACAGGTGTAGGTGTCGTAGTCTTCGTCCCTGTGGCAGGTTTCGCAGTCCGTGTCGTGGTGCCGGTCGAAGCGGAAAAAGTCGTCATGATTAAAGCGTGCCGAGGTCCATGTCGCCGGGTCATGACAATCAGCGCATGATCCTTTGAGCTTGCGGTGCAGTTTGTCCAGCGGCTTAGTGTGGCAGTCTTCGCAGCGATCCCGCACCTCGGGGGAGACGAGTTCGTGGGAAAACCCGCGAATCGGCTGAAAGGCCATAACGCCCTTGTGATCACTGTGACAGGCGACGCAGTCCTCTTCGATCAGGCTTTGGTGAAATGCGACGTTTTTCCGTTCGCCATCGATCGCCAGGCCCTGGGTGGTTTTGAGTCCGATTTCAGCCACCTTGTGACAGCGGATGCATTTCTCCGGGGTACTGCCCAGAAACGGAGTGTGGCAGGCGAAACAGTCATCCGTGATGGTTTCATGGGCCTGGATCGGTTTGCCCGGCATGATCGTCGATTCGGGCAGAAACAGTGTCAGCCCGATCAACAGCAATAGGTTCAGGGTGACGATCAGTAAGGGGGTTCGGTAGTTCATGGCCATTGCCAGAAAAGCAGGATACTGAGGATATGTGTGAGACCGAGTACGGCGAAAGCCAGGGTGATCGGAAGATGCACCACCCGCCACTGTTTCATGGCATCCACCGTGGTGGCATCCCAGAACAGCTGACGTTCGATGGCCTCGGGGGGCATGCCCTGCTCAAGGTAATGGGCCTGTCGGTCCGCAAGCAGGCGCCGGGAGCGGTCAAGCAGGTACTTGCCGGTCATGCCGCTGACGACGTTCACCAGCATGGCGAGTAGCGCCAGCCAGGGCAGCAGGGCATAGATATGGATGCCCGCATGCACCAGGATCATCAGAACGCCAAACCAGGCCAGGGTTTCATGCAGGGCCAGCAGGGTCTTGGGTTTGCCGAAGTGGATTTTTTTGCGTTTTCGCAGAGAGTAGAGAAACGAGGTCAGAATCAACAGGGTTCCGGGGATTCCGAGCCAGCGTCCGATCCATGCCAGGTTGAATTGATGCAGCAAGGCATCGATCGATAAAGCGCCCAGGATCAGCCCCGCGAAGAGGGCCGTGAACGGCAGCAGTTGGCGAAATACTGAGGGGTGTGTCATGGGAAAGCTACAGGGCCAGGGTTAAATCACTGTTGGGTCGGCCGATGCAGAGCAGACAATGTCCGCTCTCGATCGGCGCGTCCGGTGTCTGGTCATAGACGACGCTTCCGGATTCGATCCGGGTCTGACAGCTGCCGCAGCTGCCGGATCGGCATGCGGAGTCGACCGCGATCCCCTCGGCTTCGATGAAACTGAGGAGATTTTCGTGTGCTCCGTTCCAGGTCGTGGTTTTGCCGCTGCGGTGAAAGTTGACCTGCCAGGGTTGAGATTCTGCTGCGGTGACTTTCACAGACACCTGCTTTGCACGCTTGAGGGTGGAGGGTCCAAATGCTTCGAAATGGATGTCCTCTTCGGGAACCCCGATCTCTGCGAGTCCCGGCACCAGGTTTTCCATCAGGGCAGAGGGTCCGCAGAGGTAAAACCGGTAGCGGTTGAGGGGCAGTGCTCGTTGCAGCAGGGCGGTGTTCACATGTCCTTCATGCTGAAAGTCTATGCCGGGACGATCCTCCGGACCCGGCCGGCTGAAACAGAGGTTCAGGTGGAACTGCGGATGGTAATCGGCCAGTTCCCGTAATTGGGGCAACATGACCGCTTCCTGACCGTTGCGTACGCCGTAGAACAACCAGATGTCCTGCTCGTACCGCTGATCGAGCAGACTGTAGAGCATGCTCAGCATCGGCGTGATGCCGATCCCGCCCGCGATCAGCACCTGAGGACGCGGCGGCCGGTCTATCAGGTGAAAAGACCCGGATGGCGCCTTGACCATCAGGCGTGAGCCGACCCGTACCTGGTCATGCAGATACGCGGAAACCCGTCCTTCGGGGATGCGTTTTACCGAGATGCGATACTGGTCGTTGCGCGGACGATCCGAGAGTGAGTAGCAGCGGATCAGGGGTTGTTCCCCGCTTCCAGTGGTGTCCGGCCGTTCGAGACGGATGCTGAGATACTGTCCCGGTTTGAAAGCGGGCAGTTGCATGGGTTGCTCAGGCTCGAGATAGAAGGAGACGATGTCGCCCGCGCGGTTTTCCATCTCACGCTTCACAACCCGGAAGGGCAGGAAACCGGGCCATGCCGGTGTGCCCGCCTGGGTTGCCGAACCGGCTTGAGGCGTGACCGGGGATTGTGCTTGGGTATCGGCCGTTGCATGGGATTTGTCGTCGCCGAGACGCTTGCGCAGTTTGAACCACAGGGCCAACAGGACCTGCGCGAGGATCAGGATGGCGATCAAGAGAGCCAGTGTGCCGGAGGTCATGGTGCTGGATGGTGTCTGAGGCGACGTCAGTTGTGAACCTGAGGGTCAGTCTAGTCGGGGTATATGAACTCAAACTGAAAAAGTCCTGGGAATGGGGCTGTGCCTGTTTTCATTTAACTCAAGTTTCGGAGTTCAAATCTATCGCGCGAGAACGCATAACCGATTGCTTTAACCACGAAGGACACGAAGAGCACGAAGGATCAGACTGGCAATCATTTCATCTCATTGCGTAGCTTTTTGGCATTGAAATCCCTGAACACGCCGCTTCGTGACCTTCGTGCTCTTCGTGGTGAAAATCAGTGTCTGCTACTGCCCTGAATAACCGCAGCGGCGTAGCCCGGGTGCAGCGAAGCGGAACCCGGGAACAACCCTGCGGAACTCCGGGGCGGGCTGTTGCGCGCATCGAGTTCCAGCCCCGCAGGTTTTTGTGAGCATCGCAGCGGTCCCCGAAGGGCGGGACATCCCTGTCACACAGGATGTTCGACCGGGAGTGGGAACCTGGGTGTTCCGGCGGATTTCCCGGTCGGTATCGCCTCAACCGCAGCTCAGACCCACGGGTGTCGGCAGGCCGGCGTAACGGCAGGCGGTCTTCGCGCCGTTCGGGAACAGCTGCTTGATGTACTTGCGGGTCCAGCGGCAATTGTTCTGGTCCTTGCAGAGATTGCGGGAGAGCACCGGCAGCTCCGGGGCGATCCCGTATTCCTTGTAGAAACGGTGCAGGAAATCAACCAACAGCCAATGATCATCGGTCAAGGCGATCCCGTCTTCCCGGGCCATGTACTCGGTCAACGCCACGCTCCAGTCAGCGGGATCCGCCAGATAGCCGTAGCCATCCAGGGGGATGGCGCGTCCTTCGATCTCCACTGTTCGTGGGGGCATCTCGACAACGCCGGGGGGTTGCTTTGTCTGCTGTTCAAGTCTCATCGTAAGCTCCTTTGGCTGTAGTGGTATCGGGCGCTCAACAACACTTCGCACCGGTGAATACTGTTTGCGGAGAAAGCGGTTAAGGGGGGATTGATACGGCAGCCCACTTCCCGCTAACTCGTTGTCCACATACCCTGTGGACCCGACTCAGTAATACTCCGACATCAGGGATCGGTTTGGCCGATCGGGCTCCCGGAGGGGAGGAACTGCTTGCTGCAATATGGCGACACGCTGTGGATGCCGTGCTTCGGTGTGGGGGTGGGTCGTTCTCTGCGGCCCTTTTATCAATAAAAATAGCAGGGTTTAGAAGGCCTGGATTGGGTGGGTGATGACCTGGATCAATACTTCTACACTTAAGAGATATTGAATATAGTGAGGGCTTATGACCTCACAAACTGAGGATCATTTTTTCTGATGGTGAGGATTTCGGATGCGGTATTACCTGGCTCTGTCAATCGGCCCGAGAGTGGGTTTCACGGGGAGCGCCGATCATGCATGGTGATGATCTGGACCGACGGCTGCGCGGTCACCTGGCCGTTCTCTACGGAACGGAGCGGGCCGATGCGCTTCTGCACCGGGTGCATCAGCTGATCAACCGCCATATCGAACTGCGTCAGGGTAAACGGGTGGAGATCCCTCGTTGGGACGAAAAGGACAGTGTGCTGATCACCTATGGGGACAGCGTCCAGTATCCCGGCCGGGTCCCCCTGGCATCCCTGAAGCAGTTTCTCGACCGGCGCCTCAACGGGGTGTTCAGCCTGGTGCATGTGTTGCCCTTCTATCCCTTCAGTTCGGATGACGGCTTTTCGGTGTCCGATTTTCGCGCGGTCAACCCGGCGCTGGGGGCGTGGACGGATATCGAGGCCCTGGGGGAGCACTTCTCGCTGATGTTCGATCTGGTGTTGAACCATATGTCCCGCGAGCACCTGTGGTTCGTCAACTTCATCCATGACGAGGCGCCGGGCCGCGACTATGTCATCGAAGTGGCTGAGGACGAGAATCTTTCGATGGTGGTGCGTCCCCGCAGCACCCCGCTGCTCAGCCGGGTGCGCACCCCCAACGGCATGCGCCATGTCTGGGCCACCTTCAGCAACGACCAGATCGATCTCAACTATGCCAACCCGGACGTGCTGCTGGAGTTCATCGATATTCTGCTGGACTACGTGCGCCACGGTGCCCGGGCGATCCGTCTGGACGCGGTGGCGTTTCTCTGGAAGCAGATCGGCACCACCTGTGTCCACCTGCCCCAGACCCATGAGGTGGTGAAGCTGTTCCGCACCCTGTTCGAGATTCTGGAGCCGGGTGCGATCCTGTTGACCGAGACCAATGTGCCTCACGTGGAGAACATCAGCTATTTCGACGAGGGTGACGAAACCCACATGGTCTACCAGTTCAGTCTGCCGCCCCTGGTGCTGCATGCGATCATGCGGGAGACCACCGACTATCTCACCGCCTGGGCCCGGGGACTGGAAGCGGAGTCCCTGCCGGCAGGTTGCACCTACCTGAACTTCACCGCCTCCCATGACGGGGTGGGTCTGCGCGCCCTCGAGGGGCTGGTGCCGGACGACGAGGTCAATGAACTGCTGGAGATGATGCGCAAACGCGGCGGTTATGTCTCGATGCGCGCGACCAGCGAGGGCCGGGACCGGCCCTACGAGCTGAATATCAGCTATTTCGATGCCTTCGCGGATGTGGATGATGAGGTGGATCCCTGGCGTATCCCCCGCTTCATGCTGTCCCAGACCCTGCCCCTGTCGTTTCGCGGCATTCCCGCGGTCTACTTCAACGCTCTGGGGGCGACGCCCAACGATCCCCTGGGGGTGGAGCGCACCGGAATGACCCGCAGCATCAACCGGCGCAAGTGGGACGGATCGGAACTGGAGCGACTGATCGACCTGCCCTTGACCGATGCGGGCCAGGTGTTCCCCGAATACATCCGCAGGCTGCGGCTGCGCCGGGGAATCCGGGCCTTTCATCCGGATGCGCCACAGCGGGTTCTGGCGATGCCCGAGGGGATATTCGCCCTGCAGCGCACCAGCCTGGACGGGCGCCAGACGGTGTACGCCATCCACAACCTCACGGGCAATCTCAAGACCCTGGAAATCGCTGATCTGGGTGAACCGGACACCCGCTGGTTCGACGCCCTGCACCAGATGGTGCCCGATATCGATGAGCGGGGGCTGCGCCTGAGGCCCTATCAGACCGTCTGGCTGGTCGCCAAGAGTTAACAGGCTGTTGAAATTCTCCTCAGAGCTAAAGCTGCTCAACGCTTCGCTTTTGTCTGTTCGCCAGCCGCCCGCAACTGATGGGGCGGGTGCTGGGGATCGTGTACCGGGCCATATCATCCCATCTGATTGCTGGAGAGGCTATGCCGATATATTTCAAGACCAGCGGTATCAGAGAAACGGCTGTCACTGACACCCTCAGGGAATATCCGGTACGACGTGAATGGATTCACGAGTGTCGCGGGCGCATGGATGCGCAGGAGCGACTCAGCTAAAAACGCCGTATCGCGACGGCACCACACACGTCATCTTTGAGCCGCTGGATTTTATGTCGCACATCCCTGTGCGCCACCCTTCGGGCGACACTTGTCGTGCAAATCGGCTTTCCTGCCGATTTGTCATTGCCAAGCTGGCGGCGCTGGTGCCGGAACCGAGAGTGAATCTGACAAGGTTTCACGGTGTTTTTGCACCCAACAGCAAACACCGTGTTGATGTGACGCCAGCCAAACGCGGCAAAGGTCGCGCCCGAAAGAAAAACGAAGACAAAACACCCGAACAGCAGCACTAGGCCATGAGCCTTAAGCACAGCGCCTTAAACGGGTATTTAACATACCCCAGGGTACCCTCTCTTGATGCTGCGCATCAATTCACCTTGTCGATGTCTCGGTCTGCCCAAAGTGTGGAGGTGAAGCCAAGGTGATCGCCAGCATCGAGGATCAGCAGAGTATCGACAAGATACTGGCTCACCTCATGAAGAAAGGCGCATTACCGCCACCCCCCGAGTTGCTGCCGGCAACGCGGGCCTCACCCGATTCAGACTGGTTTGCATAGCGCTGGTTTTCACACTTCTCAACAGGGTACAGCAACAGAAGGATAGGTTGCCTGGTGGGGTATTGCCTGAACCAGGCCAGAAGGCCAGGAAGGCAGAGAAAGCGGGCGGATTCAACCGAAAATCCAGGGGGTTGAATGGATTGAGGCCGGATAGAGGGATATTTCAGGCATATCCAGCCTCCAGTTCTCAACCTTATAATACAGGGGTGTTGCGGTTATTCTCCTTATACCTTTTTGCTTGGCTATTTGTTATCTGATGGTATACCGATAGAGCCCCACCTAGGTTAACATGGGTCATTATGGGTCAAACCCAACTAAACTCTATTAGACATGGCTGGATTGGAGTAATCTGCACTTAACTGCCGCCACAGTGGTGGCTCACTTCGTTTGGGTAAAATAAATGGACGACCGCTGGCTTTCAGTCGATGAAATCGCCGAGTACCTCGGTGTTGTTAAAGACACAATTTACACCTGGGTGACCAACAAAGGTATGCCTGGGCATAAGGTTGGCCGCTTCTGGAAGTTCAAGAAGGAAGATGTGGACACCTGGGTACGAGAAGGCGGAGCCAGTGTCAGCAGTGATGACATAGATAATAAGGGGTCACACAATGCCTAAACCGCGCTCAAAAAAGAATAACAACGTAGCCGACCTTGAGCAAAACGCCCAAGACACAGAGAGCACGCTCGAAGAAGGCAAAATCTTCGACTACATCACTGGCAATCAGGTTAAAGAAACGGTGAAGGAGCTGGTGCGCCAGCGAATATCTCGCGCCATCATCCATGAATATGGCATCGCCGCCGAGGACATGGAACCTGATTTCAGGGTCAAGGCACAGGGTAAGAATCGCAAGCTCGACATCGCGATCTTCAGGCCTGGCACCACACACACGCCGGACAACCTATACCGTGTTGTGGTCGTGGAAAAAGAGCCCAAGATCGGCACAAAAGGCGCGTATCGCATGCGTGACCCAGATGAAGCAAGCAAGGAATTTGAACTCCTTGAGACAGTGATGGCTGAAGTTGAAAGCTGCGAGTACGGCTTATGGACCAACGGGCTGGAGTTCTTCTTCTTCAAGAAGGAAATCACTCGCTTCGACACCAAGTTTAAGCCCATTGGTGATTGGCCCCTGGGTGACGACACCTTTAGTGTAGACGGTCGCTCGGCGGGGCGACTGCGCCGGGCCGAGCGCGACATGCTGCTCACTGCATTCCGCCGTTGCCACAATTTCATCCACGGTAATGAAGGGATGCCAAAGGATGCCGCTTTTTGGCAGTTTCTCTATCTCATCTTTTGCAAGATGTATGATGAGCGCCAATCTAATGGGCACCGTGCGTTCTGGGCAGGACCTTTCGAGCCTTTCGATGCGAATGGCCAGAAGCAGATCCGCAAGCGCATTGAACCGCTGTTCAAGCAGGTTAAACGCGAGTATCCAGAGCTGTTCAAAGGTAACGAGGAGATCACGCTCTCGGACCGTGCGCTGGCTTTTATCGTCTCCGAACTCTCTCGCTATGACTTTGGCCGCACCGACGTGGACGCCAAAGGTGCAGCCTATCAAGAAATTGTCGGCACCAACCTGCGCGGCGACCGGGGGCAATACTTCACCCCACGTGGCGCTATTCGTCTGATGGTGCAGATGATCGCACCCAAGGAGCACGAAAAGGTGCTGGATTCGTCCTGCGGTACCGGCGGCTTCTTGGTTGAAACCCTGAATTACCTGAACAAGGTCTTCCATGACCTGAAGAAGGTCAAAGTCGGGGACGAAGACACCGAAGAGTTCCTCTCGATCCGCGACCGTTTGGCTGACTACGCCGCAAATAAGTTGTTTGGCGCCGACTTCGACCCTTTTCTGGTGCGCGCTGCGCAAATGAATGTGATGATGGCCGGAAACTCTTTGGGCCATCTTTACCACATGAACTCACTGGAGTTCCCGTCAGGCCATCTGCCGGGCGTCCCTCCAGCCAAAGACAAGATCCCCCTCGGTTCTATAGATATCATCATGACCAACCCGCCGTTCGGCTCGGATATTCCGGTAACCGAGCCGAACATTCTGCAACATTTCGAATTGGCTCGGGATTGGAAGCGGACACCTGATGGGGCAGGCTTCTATAACACCGGAAACATGAAGAAAGCCATATCCCCGGAGGTACTGTTCATAGAGCGCTGCGTCCAATGGCTCAAGCCAGGTGGGCGTCTGGGCATCGTCCTGCCCGACGGCATCCTAGGTAACCCCGGCGACGAACACATCCGCTACTGGATTCTGCGCCACTGCTGGGTGCTTGCCAGCGTTGACCTACCGGTGGAGTCCTTCATCGTCGAGGCCAATGTCAACATCCTCACCAGCCTGCTGTTCCTCAAGAAGAAACCCGAGTCAGTGATTCAGGCCGAAGACCTGGGGAGAAAGAAGGACTACCCCGTATTCATGGCGGTAGCCGAGAAGGTGGGCTTTGATCGTCGCGGCAACACCTTGTACAAGCGTCACCCCGACGGCGAAGAAATCCTGCAAGACGTGACCGTTGAGGAAAAAGTCCGTATTGGTGGTCGCATGGAAACCCGCTTGCTTCACCGCAAGGAACGTATCCTCGACGACGACCTTCCAGAAATTGCCAAGGCCTACGCAGAGTTTCGCACCAAAAACCCGGAGCCAGGCCAATGATTACCCGACTGGAAGCCACCCGTTACCGCTGCTTTGAGCGCCTCGGCATCGATGTAGGCGACTTCCGCGTCCTCGTCGGCGCGAACGGCTCGGGCAAATCTACCCTATTGGACCTGCCGGGACTATTCGGTGACATACTCGATGCAAAAAACATTGCTGACGCTTTCATGCTGCGAAAGCGGGAGCGCAACGACCTCCCACCACGCGCGGGCAGCTTGAAGGAGCTGATCTACGCCGGGCGTGGCGACGATTTCTCGCTCGCTGTTGAGGCGCGACTCCCAGAAGCGGTACAGAGCAAGGTGCTGCAAGGCATGTTCACACGCCTGCGCAGTGAAAAGGCACGTCTGGCCTTTCAGGATGAAAAGAGCCGCAAGTTTTGGCCGACGCATATTCGCTACGAACTCGGTTTGCGAGTCTCGGACGAACGCGAACTGCACGTAGCCGCTGAATACCTGTTTGTCTTTCCCGAGTCGCAAGCACCGGAACGTGGTCAGCCTGGGTTTCACGGTATTCATGCAGAAGCCAATAAGCACTGGCGTCTTATCCTCAAGCGAGAATTCGGCTACGAGGCAGAATTCACCCCTGAGGTACCCCCCGGTGGTAGCAAGACGGCGCGTGTGGCCAAGGCAGGTTTGCCCGATACTTTATTGGCTATGCCGCGCGTGTTGTTCGAGTCCGAGTCCGAATATCCTGCCGCGCGATGGCTGCATGGTTTATTGACCACCGACACCGTGTTCTTGGACCCGGACTGGACGGCCATGCGCCTGGCCAGCCCGCCGGGGCAACCCAAAATCATTGCGCCTGATGGCCGTAACATGCCCTGGCTGGCACTGGAACTCAAACGCCAGGGCGCGCCAGAAAAGGCGCCAACCAACTACCGCAACGAACGTTATAAAGACTGGCTCGCCCATGTCCGAACGGCACTGCCACAGGTGGAAGACATCGATGTGCGCGAGCGTGAGGACGACCACCACAGTTACTTCGTGGTCAGCTATCGCGGCGGTTTCAAGGTGCCTTCGTCGGGGCTTTCTGACGGCACCCTACGTATCCTCACCCTGACCCTGCTGCCCTACCTGAGCACGCAGCCTACCATTCTGGTGACCGAAGAGCCGGAAAACGGCATTCACCCTCGCGCCATCGAGGCAGTGTTACAGTCGCTTTCGTCGATGTATGACAGCCAGGTCTGGGTCTCGTCGCATTCACCGGTGGTGCTCGCCCGCGCCAAGCTCGATCAGCTCTTGTGCGCGCGACTCACCAGCGAGGGCAGCGTGGAAATGGTGCCTGGCACTAAGCACCCCCGTCTGCAAGATTGGCGGGGCGGTATCGACTTGGGCAGTCTGTTTGCAGCAGGGGTGTTGGGATGAATGCTAAGCGCCCCTGTGTCATTCTGGTGGCCGATAGCAATATGGCCGCCGCCTTCAAGGGCTATTTTAGCCGTGCCAAATGGCATTGTAGCCTCGGTTGTGCGCCTTTCGACTTTAATGCCGACATCGGTGGTGATCTCATCGTCGATGAGGGTGGAAATGACCCAGGCGTTTATACCAAGGGCCATGAGTTGCTGCGCCCATTCCAGCGCAGTCACGCCCGCGCCCTGGTGGTGCTCGACTGTGAGTGGAACGGCTCACCCGGCAAAGCCACCATCGAACAGCGCATCACCGGCAACCTCATCACCAGCGGCTGGAATGAGGATGCCGTAAAGGTAATCGCCATCAACCCCGAACTGGAAAACTGGCTGTGGCAGGACAAGCCGCAGATCGCGGAAGCCCTTAAATATCGCAGCCAGCCCAACCTTCGCCAGTGGTTGGAACAACACGGGTGGTGGCCGCAGGATGCCCCCAAGCCGCCCCGACCCAAGGAGGCAGTGGAGTGGGTATTGAAGCAAACCAGACAGCCACGCTCGTCTTCCATCTACCAAAAGCTGGCTGAGCATATTTCAATCAAAGGCTGCACCGATGCAGCCTTTATCGATATGCAAGCCCAACTACTAGCCTGGTTTCCGGCAGGAGGCGAGGAATGAGCGCGTTCGCCTTCAAGAACGCCCGTGTAGTACGTTCAAGCTGGTTGGAAGAAGGCGGGCGGCGGCTGGACTGCAATCCGTACATGTCAGGGGCGTTGGAGGCGCGAGATGCTCTCAAGCGACTTTCCGCGCCTAAGGAAAAATTGGTCGATGTCACCTTTGCCATGTTCGACTCCGGTAGACATAGTCGTAATTGGGTTGATGATCCGAACCATGGCGTTCGTTACATGGGTAGTTCAGCGATCAGTTTGGCTGACCTTTCGGCTCTGCCATTGATCTCGAATAAGCAAGTCGCTCGCAGCCCAAAGCTGCTCATTGAAGAAGGCTGGTCTCTGATTACCCGCTCCGGGACGATTGGGCGTATGGCCTATGTGCGGTCGGACATGGCAGGCCTAGCGTGCTCTGAAGACGTGTTGCGCGTTGTCCCCGACCCAGATCGAATTCCGCCCGGCTATCTGTATGCCTACCTCTCCAGTCGCTATGGTGTGCCGCTGGTGGTCTCTGGTACCTATGGCGCCATCATTCAACACATCGAGCCTGAGCATATTGCAGGAATTGAAGTTCCGCGCCTTGGTAGTGAGCTCGAGGCTGAGATAGATCGATTAATTCGAAACGCATCTGAGCTGCGTGCGGTGTTTCAATCGGGCATCAATGAGGCAACGAAAACAGTACTGAAGTATGCCGGTGTCGAGGACTGTCCGCCTCATAAATGGAATGCTCTTCAACCGGATATCGGTTTTTCGTCATCGATTTCGGTTGCTCGTTCAATGCGTGCAGCCAACTACTCTCCACGAGTCCAGTCCCTTCTTGGGAAGATTAAGCGTGCCGGCTCTTTACCATTAGGTGAAATCTGCAAGGATGGGCATCTTGGTACTGGTGCCCGATTCAAGCGAATTGACTGCGAGCCAAGTGAGGGAGTGCGTCTTGTTGGGCAAAAGCAGGGCTTTTGGATGCAGCCTGAAGGTCGATGGATTTCACCCCGCCATGCGCCCAAAGGGATCTTTGCTGCCGATGAGTCTGTCCTCGTTGCATCCAGCGGGACTCTGGGTGAAAACGAGGTATATTGCAGGCCAATTTTGATAACTGGGCGCTGGCTTGACTATGCATTCACACAACATTTTCTGCGAGTTGTATCCGGTGACGATCAAATCTCGGGAGCATATCTCTTCGCGTTCTTGCGAAGCGAGATTGCATTTCGTGCACTTAGATCGATGAGTACAGGAAGTAAGCAGCAGGAAATCCACAATGGATGGCTCTATCAAATGCCCATCCCAGTTCTGACAGACGAAAAACGAACTGAAGTCGAGGAGATTATCCGCACAGCGTTCAAGTCACGTGACCAGGCGGATGTTCAGGAAGGTCAAGCAGTAGCTAAAGTGGAAGCTGCAATCGGAGGAGTGCAATAAGTATGACCAAAGTGATTCCAATAGGCCAGCCGGTCAACGACGCTGAGCGCGCCGCCATCGCCCACCTACGGGATCACTTGCCGGACAACTATATCCTACTGCACAACTTCGAGATCGAGCGCCAGGGCGAGCGCTTCGAGATCGATCAGGCGCTGCTTACGCCACACGCACTGTACCTGATCGACGTGAAGGGCACGCGCGGCACCATCGACGTCTACGGCCATAAATGGTATCCGGAGGGGCGGGCGCCCTACCCCTCGCCATTGGCCAAACTGCGCAGCCATGCACGAACCCTCAAAGGGCTGATCACTCAAGCGCATCCGGGGCGGCGTGAGCTGGAGGGCATCTATGTAGATGCCGCCATCCTGCTCACCGCGCCAGACGCCTTTCTCAACGACCGTGAAGCGCGAGACACCGATCGGGTGGTGCGGCTCAAGGATACCGAGCGTTACTTCAAGGATTCCACGCGTATCCCCTCGCGATTTTCCCGCAACATCTTGGCGCAGCAAGGCCTGATTCTGCATGCCTTGAAGGTGGCCAAGCCCAGCGCGGGTGTACCGCGTTTCGGCCATTGGCAAGTCACGGAAAAATTAGGGGCAGTGCAGAGCTTTAGCGAGTACCGCGCCGAGAACACCTTCGCCGGTGGTACCGCCCGGCTACGGGTCTACCAGGCCGACCCTTACTTGCCTGAGGAGATGCGCCAGGCGCAGCTTAATCGCATAGCCAATGCCTACCGGGCCTTGTCCAGGTTGCCGTTGCACCCAAACATCGTAGCTGCACGGGATTTCTTCTCCACCGACGATGATAAGTCCTTCATCCTGATCCTTGAAGACGCTCTCGGCCAGGCACTCACAGTGCACCTGGCACGTCCGCAATTGGCGCTGACCCTGGATCAGAAGTGGCGGGTCGGCAAGGATTTACTGGCGGCACTGGCCCATGCCCACCAACACGGCGTACTGCATCGCAACCTAACACCGGGCGCGATCCTGATCGGCCAGGACGGCACCACGCGCCTGACCGACTTCGATTTCGCCAAGCTGGGCAGTGACCGTAGTCAGACGATTGCTGAGTACATCGTCGAACTGGTGGAAAAGGCCTATGTAGCGCCAGAGGCATTTCGTGAGCCGGGTGCGGCGACAGCGGCTTCCGATGTTTTCTCCGCTGGTGTCATCATCTACGAGTTGTTCACTGGAGAGAAACCCTTTGCCGGTGATCCGACCACGGTCTGGGACCGCGATGGCGCCTTCCTTACTCAACCTTCCACACTGCGCCCGGAATTGAACGCCGCATTCGATGCTTGGCTGCAATCCTTGTGCGCGTTCGATGAGCAACGGCGTCCCACGGCTGCAGCGGCACTGGCCGGTTTGCAGGTTTTGTTGCTGCCCCCCGTTCAGACCCTGCCCGCCGCGATGCCGATGACTGAAGCAGCGGTCGATGCGTCCCCGACTGATGATAAGACGGACTATATGAACCTGGCTGCGGGTCACCGTCTGACACACAAGTTCATCGTTGAGAAGAGGCTGGGACGCGGCAGCTTTGGGGTGGTCTATAAGGTGATCGATACCTTGGGCGACGTGGCACGCACGGTAAAGCTGATTGTCAGCGATCGGCATTCCACCCTGGAGCGCCTGAAGAAGGAGTACAGACACCTGGTGCAGCTCCCCGAGCATCCCCATGTGATCCGAGTGCTCGACGCGGACGTGATCCCTGGGTGCGATATTCCCTTCCTTGTATTCGAGTACGTGGAAGGCGCCGATGTGGGAGATATGATTCAGGCACGCCTGCTGTCACCGGAGGACGTGCTGGAACTGGGCAAGCAAGTGGTCGAAGGTTTAGTGCATTTGCACACCCAGGGCTTTCACCACTGCGATATCAAGCCGCGTAACCTGTTGTGGACGCAAAAAGGCGCCAAGATCATCGACTTCAATGTATCGGTCCGTGCGAATGACCGGGATACGCGTGGTGGCGGCTCACGTCGCTACCTTCCACCAGACTTCGACCCCGAGGTGATCCCCCATAACGGTGAGCGGGCCGACCGCGACCTATACGCACTAGGACTGACACTCTACGAGGCGCTCACCTCACGCTACCCCTGGGATACCAGTGAGCCACCCCTGAACACACCCGCCCCCGACCCGCGTGAGCTGTCGGGATTTAACGATCTGACAGCCGAGTTGGTGAATGTAGTGCTGAAGGCTATCGCACCTCGCCGTGACGAGCGTTTTGCCTCCGCCGTCGAATTCCAAGATGCTCTGGTGGAGGTGCGGCAGGCCAGGCGCATTCAGCCGGTAAGTCTATCTGCACTGACGTCAAATGCCAGCACGGGCGGCGCGGTCCTGACGCCTACGGCCCCGAATAGCAATGCTTTCATCGCTCATCTGTTGACTCTTTATAGCCAGAGCCGGCGCAGCAATGCCGGCACACGAGGCATCGATGCGCTGGGGTTCTCCACCTACGTTAACACCGCGCTGGATCGCGAACTGCTACCAGCGGTGTTGCAGGGCGAGTTTCGTCTTGTGCTGATTTCCGGAAATGCGGGTGATGGCAAGACGGCTTTCTTGCAACGGCTCGAGAAAGAAGTTGAGTCGCGGGGTGGCAACGTCAATCGCGATCTGCTCAATGGCAGTGAGATGTTGCTGGATGGTCGGCGTTACTTGATCAATTACGACGGTAGCCAGGACGAAGGCAGCAAGGACAACAACCAGGTGTTACTGGATTTTCTCGCCCCGTTTGCTGGTGCAAATATCTCTGCCTGGCAGCCAAAGGAGACCCGTTTGATTGCTATCAACGAGGGTCGACTGGTCGATTTTCTGTCCACCTATGAGGCGGATTTTCCGGCCTTGACTGCAATAGTACGCCAAGCCTTCGCCAGTGGAGACACCGAGTCGGGCGTGGCAGTGGTCAATCTGAACTTGCGCAGCGTAGTGGCAGCCAGTGAGGGCGATTCGATTCTCGAACGCACGCTTCGCAGTATTGTCCATTCCAAACATTGGGCAGCCTGTGATCACTGCGACTTGAAGGACCGTTGCTATGCCTTGCACAACGCGCGCAGCTTCCAGGACGAGATTGCCGGACCGCGTTTACTGGAGCGCTTAAAAACACTCTACACCATGGCGCATCTACGCGGACGCTTGCACATCACAATGCGCGACTTGCGCTCAGCTCTGTCCTTCATGTTGGTCGGCAACCGCAACTGTGAGGAGATTCATACGCTGTATGACGAAGGCAATCATGACGAGGTCGCACGTAGTTACTACTTCAATGCCTGGATGGGAGGGGATCGGCCTAATTCAGATCGCCTTATCGCCTTGTTGGCTGAGCTGGATGTCGGCCGTCAAGAAGACCCGCGCTTTGATCGCGGACTCGATTTCGTGCAACCGAACAACCGCATCCTATTCCGCTTCGAGCGCCGGGGCCAGTTCGACTTCGAGGTGTTCAAGCGTTTGTTTACCGAGTTACCTCGAGGTGTTTCAGATGCCGTCCTGCCGCTGCGGATGAGTAAGCACCGCGACTACGTGGCCATGGCGCGCCGCAAACATTTCTTCGAGCGCCGCGACAACGCGTGGGAGAAGATGCTGCCGTATCGCTCAGCCAAACGCATGGTGGAAATAGTGCGAGGTGAACATCCCCCAACCGACCTAATCCAAGAATTGTTGCATGCGATCAACAGGGGCGAGGGGCTGCAGTGTCCAGAAAGACTGGGTAGCAGCCTAGCCCTTCAGCTGCGCCATGTGGAACATGGCACGGTGCGTAGTTATCGGCTGTTCCCCTTGGAAGGTTTTTCACTACAAGTACAGGATTTTGCTGCCAAGGCACGTTTCATCGAACACCTACCTACCGGTTTGCTGCTGGAGTTCAAGGGAGAGGGCATGGGTGTTGTCTCCAGCGACTTGGTCATCAATCTCGATGTATTTGAGATGTTGCAGCGACTGAACGATGGTTACCGACCCAGCGTGGAGGAGATGCAGGGCTTTTACTTGTGCCTGGGCGTGTTCAAGAACAGCCTGAATGCCCAGCCCTATCGCGAGATTTTACTGACCACAACAGGGCATGACTTCTACAGGCTGGCTCAACATGACGATGGACGGGTGGAAATGCGCTTGTTGCATGGAGCGGTGGCCGCCTCCCAGGTCCACAGCGTCAGCAACTAAACAGCCAGAGAGGATGAACTAATGGCGCTGCAGAAGAAGGATCGTGAGTTTCGGCTACCCAAGATCACCCATCTCGACTTCAAGTATATCGAGATGGATCGTGTGCTTACTGGACTGTTCGAGCGGCTTGAGCACAATGGCTATCCCAGTGTGTTCCGCGACAAGCGCGAACTTACGGTGGATAAATTCGTCGATGACATCCTGGATGCAAATGATCGCTTCCAGGGGTTTGCCCTGCACCGAGATATCGTGACTCGTTGGGTGGAGACCCATCTGATGGACATCGTAAATCGCGGCAAGAAAAATGCGGCCGTAGCAGGGCCGAGGCCATTGCATGGCTATACCTATCGCTTCCGTAACCCCAAACATTCGCGTGATTATGGCGCAGCTCTGCACCTCTACCAGATGCTGCATCACGCCCGGCATCTTTCCGGACACCGTGCGATCGAGCATCTAAAGGCGTTTTTCTTCGACGGCTTCGACAAAGTAACGCGCGAGCTGGACAGTAAAACTTTGACCGATATTGAGACCGCAACACTGCTGCACTTCCTATCCCAACGCAAGGACACGGCGGACACTCGTGCCGGCGGCGACCGTTTTAGCCCAGTTTGCATCGGTTCTGCAGATTTGATGGCGGAGGATGTTCAGCGCTTATTATTCTATAAGCCTTTCATGCCACGCTCGGTCATGGTGGACTATCTCAAGCTGCTGCTCTCCTTCCATTTGGCGCTTTATCACCTGCGACTGCTCAAGCTACTGCCTGCATGGCAAAAGAACAACGGGGCCAATGCCTTGTGCCTGGAAGCTGCTTGTCCTATGGATCCTCGCCAAGCACGTGAGCCACAAGGCGATTGCCCGTACAAGTTGGGTTTGTTCGTGGACCTATCGGGCAATGCTGAGTCACCCACGGCGGAGTTGGCCTCACGCAGTGCCGATGGCTATCTACGCCGGATTCCGAGCTTTGTGAGGTCTTACTTCGTGGCCAAGAAGCTGGATGAATTCTCAGTACACTTGGTGCGACGGGGCAAGCTGATTCGCCCGGCGAATGCCACGCTTTCAGTGAATGAGCTTTACGGCCTTCAGGAAATGCCTTTTGCCGAGGAGCGAGACAAGTTCTTTGGGGAGCGTCTTGCTGGGTTGCTGGAGTCGATTTCCGAGGGCGATGCAGGACTAGATCCGGAATTGGAGGCCATCACCAAAATGGAGCTTTCTGATTTCGATACCTATATCGAAATTCTGGTGGCGTTACGCGGCGCTTTTCATCGAAAGTACATCATCCAGGCATTCGACTCAATGAGCCAGAAGAATCGCCAGGGTGCACTCATGGCACAGGCACGTGCCAGGAACGCGCCACGCCGTTTCGTGCTAGAGAGCCGCTTACTTGAGGTGTTGCTTCAGATCGCAGTGTTACGTCCAGGTGGCGACCAAGGCTATTTCACCGGGGAGATGCGCATCGATGACCTACTGACCTTCCTGCGAGAGCGATACGGCTTGTACATCGATCAGCTGCCACCTTGTGAAGGCTTTGCCCCACCTAACATCGACGAGCGCAAGGCACTGCGTAGTAATGTACAGGCATTCACTGGGCGCTTGCGTGAGATCGGTTTCTATCGCGATCTCTCGGACGCCTATGTGACGCAGACCGTAGAGCCTCGCTATAAAATTGCTGAAAAATCCCAAGGATCAGGCGCATGACCCAAGGACTTCGCGAACTAACCACTCAGGAGCTGAACGCGGCCCTGGAGTCTGTACTTCTGCCCAAGCTTGCGCAAACCCTTGCTGCTCGCGAACAGGGGCATTGCATGCGCGTCACCGATCTGGATCGTGAGCTGATGATTCGTTTGGCGGGTGGCTTACGGGCAGCCGTACCGACAGCTACGGTGGTTTTGTTGGCCGATGAGGCATTACACAAACAGGCGCCGCAACTGGCAGTTAGTAGTACGAAGCTGGTCGAATTGCGAAACCCCTTGCCGAATGACGAACTGAGGCCGCCACTGTTGGTGTTCGTACCCAACGACTTGCGAGCATCTGCCGAAGACTCGTTTGGCGTAGCTACCTTCGAGGAAGTCTCGATTGAAGGTGCCTATGCCGAGCTGAATACGCAATTGCTGTCTCAGGTACCGCCACATCTGCGCGCAACACTTGAAGCCTGTTTGAGCGAACTGCAGCGTGGGGAGGCCCGTTGGCGCTATGCCAACGATGCTGCCGTTACCCGCTTCCTTTTGACCGGGAAGATCAACGGGCATGACACAGACGCCATGGGAGCGGCCTTGTTCGAGTTGGCCTTGGTACCGGACTTCGAGCTGTTCCTGCAGCCAGAGCGGGCGCCTGCGCGCATAGCTCGTAACCGAGAATGCGTGGAGAGCATTACGTGGTCTACACGCTCAGAGCGTTTGCGCCCACTCGAGCTAGGACTCTCTGATCCTGGTTTTTGCAACCGCTTGGGCGAATTCTTTACGCATGTGGGGGTGGCTAATCCACATGATTGGACCCGGTTGATCGTTCGCGACCGCAACAACTGGCAGCTAGCCTTCAATAAATGGGTGTTTGAGGACGGCGGCGTCAATCCTGATTCGGTCTTTATCGGTGATCTCGAACTGCCGGACTTACCAGTGGTGCAGGACGACACAGAAGACCCTAGGCTGGCCGAACTGATCGGTCACAGGATCCTGCCGATTTCAAAGACGGGACTTAAGAAGTTCAGTGTGTCATTCCGGGTTGAACCGGCACCTTCCAAGGTAGAGGGTCTCGCGCGCTTCGTAGCCGAGGTCGAATCACGCGATAACGGACCGACAGGGCTGCGTCGTCGTAAAGCGGCTTGGACGAAAGCATCGGACTGTGGGGTGATCGCCTTCTCTTCTATTGGAAAGATTGACTGGGAAGAGGGCTGGCACTTCGTGCGGGTCTATGCAGAGACCGATGAAGGGGATCGTATTCCCCTGGTTGATGGTGAGGGCAATCCGCTCCAGTTCAGCGGTGACGCTATGTCGGAATCCACCAATCCCAACGAAAGTGATTTGTTTTACGTTGTCACCGAGGATGAGGTGGAGATAGAGCCACCGCAGCGTGCTGTACCACGTGAGCCCAGCCTGACTCACGCTTTATTGAGTAAGCGGTTTGCTGCTGTCATACAGGAGCGTGACCCGGCTGTGGTGGGTGTGACTGGATATGGCTGGGTAGCACGCAGTGGCAAAGCCTCTGCAACTGGTTTGGATACATTGGAGGTACGCTTGGGCAAAGAGGGTAAGGCAAACGTTTTAGTCTCCAGCGTGCTGGCAGGCCTGGAGCGTGCCTTTCTTGCGGAACCCGATAGCGTCAATCGCCTGCGTTTGACCATTAACCCGACGGGGGTTCCCCAGCGCACCACACTCTCGTTTCCCTGGCCCACTTGCTCTGAAGGGATAAGATTCCGGGAGATGAGGGCAGCGTTTTTCACCGCCGTGTTGCAAGGCGATGAGCACCTTATCATGCAAGCGAACGATCTGATGGGGCTTCAGGAACCGGCGCAGAGCTATGTAGAAGCCTATCTGGAATGGCTGAATGCGATATTGAGCAGAACTGCGTCCAGTGACGCGGCTTGTGCACGGACGGCACTAGAAGAGCTGCGTTGTGCATTGACTATCGACTCTGTGTCGTTGGTTCTAGAGGACTATCAAGGTCGGCGGCGTGATGCCATCTTACTTGGCCCGACACATCCTTTGCGAACCAATTGGCATGTGGCCTGGAGTCAGTTAAGCCAGCTATGGATGGAACAGTGCCGTTCTACGAGCCGCGAGTTTGTCGTGCCTACTCGGGATGCCGTCATAAATCAACTTGCGCCATCAGCCTTCCCGCCCGTGTTGCCCTTTGGCGAAGAGCTGGGGCGCTCAGCTCTCGCTGTAGACAACATTAATCCCTTCTGGTCACTGTATGCCGCCTCTGACGAGAAAGATCCTCGTGGATTGGTTGGCGAAGTCTGTGAGGCGCTGGGGTTGCCAGAGCCTTCAATTGGCGGTAACAGCATCGACAGCGCCTATCTTACCTCCAGGGTACAACGCTACCTGATCCAGCATCCCTATGTGCGCACGCTTACCATGAATGTGTTCAACGCCGGTCACGCGGCACTGCTCGCGGATGTTCTGACGATGCTGCAGCGGCAACCCCAGTTTGCCGACTTGCGTTATGACGTGCGTTTGTTCGTGCTCGATCCGGCTGCACCGTCGACAGGTGAGGCATTGCTGGATTTGCTGGCGCCAGAGTCGGGCACAGCTGTGAAGGAGGCGGATGCTTTCTCGACGCCCACTGACAGCCACCTGCACCCCAAATTGCGATTGGCTATCCGGTCGATCCAGGAATTTCGCGACGATCCGGATTTGCATGTGGCGCACTTATCGTTGCTTTTCGATTTATTCCCCGCTGAGGAAATTCGTGCAGCCGACGTCTCAGAGTCAGACGAGTCATCTTTCGTTCATGGCCTGGTTCAACCTTTTGCCGTTCAGTACCTGGAGGATGAGCAGTCTATTACCTGGCTACGTCGACCTCTGCATGGTGTACCGCAACCTATGCAAGGGGCTGAGGCACTGTCAGACTTGCTTGGCAGCATGTCGCGGATCGTATCAGTCGCGGCAGCCACCATCGCCCGTAGTCAATACCTGCCAAATGCACGCCCCGTGATTGCATTGAGCCTGTCTGCGGAGGAGCGAGCCATGCTGCACCAGGTGCATGAGGTCAGTGATTGGGTTATGACCATCGACCGCAATTTAGGCATCGAATACTTCGACCATAGACGCCATCCAACACGCCCGGATTACTTGATTGACCACTCCCCGGGTATGGCCAATGCCATGGGGCATCGGCTAACAATCACCTCACGCTCCGTTACTGAACTGGAATCATTGCTAGTGCCGATCTTGGACGAATATGGTTTGCCAAGCACAGGCCAGCATGCTTTGGTGATGATGGATCAATTGCGGTCGCTCTCCGGGCGACTGGCGCTCAAGTTGCTTTCCGCGCCGTCGCAGCGAGCCGAGGCCGTTGGTCTCGCCCTGTCCCGGCTGTTCTTGGAGCACCAGGGGGTATTCCAAAATCAGGTGGTAGTACCACTGGATGCCCATCTGGAGTTGTACAATGCGCTGCGTCAGAACGCCTATGAGTTGGGTGATGAGGTAAGCTTCCGGCGAACCGATTTGGCATTGTTCGATCTTGATCCAACTGCTCGCATCGTGACTTGCCGTCTTGTAGAGGTTAAGTGCTATACGCAGGTTGGCGACATCTCGATTTATCAGCAGCTCAAAGCTTCTATTGTAGAGCAAATCGCGCAAACAGAGCGGGTCATCGCTCATCACTTCGATCCGAAGTTCGCTGAAACGGACCGTCCTGATCGGGCCATTAAGAATCTTGATTTGGCTGCTTTACTTGGCTTCTATCTGGCTCGTTCAGAGCGCTATGGCATTATGTTGCCAGAGGCAGCCGAGGAGGCTCGCTATTTCCTGCGGCGACTTGACGAGTGTCCCTACACCCTGCGTTTCACCCGCAGTGCAGTCGTGTTCGATTTCAGCAAACCCGGGACAGAGCCTGCCGAGCAGGAGAACGGAATCGAGTTTTACCGTATTGGTAGCGACTTGATCTGTCAGCTTATGGAGTCGGCGGTTATCGATACTGACTCAATGGCACATCTGCTCTCTACGTCGCCGTTCGATGCGGCACGCGCTACCACACAGGAGTTGTTGCGTCGGCGTAGTTTGGCACCTGCAATACCAACATACGAGTCCGCTGCATTCCTCAGTCCAATGCGTGATCGCACCCTGGTTTGGTACGACAGGCTAAGTGATTCCTACACAGAATCTGTACCCTTAATAGCTTCTGTAACTTCAGTGAAGGAGCCAGATTCCCCCCAGCCTTCTGCACCTGCTCTCGCTGATCCGCCACCATTTCGGAATGTCGTGGATGAGCGCTTTGCAATTGACGCAGCTCCGATACCGAACGAGCTGGCTCCAGAACCTTCACCGAATGACCCGTCGGAGTCTAAACAAGAGTGCCTGGCGTCTATCGATGTCGCCTACGACATCATGCTGGGGGCAACGGGCAAAACGCCGCAGTACGGGCTTTTAGGTGAAGTATCTGGGCGTAAGGTTGCCCTGGATCTTAATCAAACCCATACCATTAGTCTGTTTGGTGTGCAGGGTGGTGGTAAGAGCTACACTCTTGGAAGCGTGGCAGAAATGGCGTCGCTTGAAATTCCTGGCATCAATTGCCTGCCTGAACCGCTGTCCACCGTTATCTTCCACTACAGCCCTACGATGGACTACAAACCAGAATTCACATCGATGGTCGCGCCTAACTCCGATGAAGAACAAATGCGTACATTAAGTGCCACCTACGGCTCTAAGCCTAAGGCACTAAGAGATGTGGTGATGCTTGTGCCTTCTGACAAAATCGATGAGCGCAAGGAGGAGTATCCAGGTATCGAGGTTTTGCCTCTACAATTCGCAGCATCGGAGTTGAAGGCTTCCCACTGGAAGTTTCTGATGGGCGCGGTGGGTAACCAAGCCACCTATATTCGCCAGATCATGCGCATCATGAAATCGATGCGCGACGACATCAGTCTTGAGGGGCTGCGTGCGGGCATCGAAGCATCGTCAGTACCGGATCATCTGAAAGAATTGGCGCGTATGAGGATGGAATTAGCAGCAGAATACATCAGCGATGGCGCTTCGCTTGCCGATGTAGTGAAGCCTGGGCGCCTAATTATTGTCGACCTGCGAGATGAGTTCATCGAGAAGGATGAGGCGCTTGGATTATTCGTGGTGTTGCTCCAGCTTTTTGCCGATGCTCGCAACAAAGGTCGAAGTTTCAATAAGCTGGTGGTTTTCGACGAGGCACACAAGTACATAGAAAGCCCCGACTTGGTGTCAGGGTTGGTTGAAGTTGTACGCGAGATGCGTCATAAGGGCGTTAGTATCATGGTGGCTAGCCAAGATCCCCCCTCAGTTCCCATTAGCCTCATCGAGCTGTCGAGTCAGATCATCATGCACAAATTTAATTCTCCCGCCTGGCTGAAGCATATCCAGAAGGCAAATGCGGCACTCGGCAATCTGACGCCAGAAAGGATGGCTCAACTCAAAGCAGGGGAAGCTTATGTATGGTCAAGCAAAGCTACTGATGAATCTTTCTCGAAGGGGGCTGTAAAGCTAAGGTGTCGGCCACGTGTGACGCAGCATGGAGGGGCTACGAGGGTTGCTGTAAATGTTCAACCATAGCTATGGTTAATGTAATTATATAACGGCACAAATTCAGACGCTGTGGAGGCCCTTTTGGGAAAGCCCCTTCCCGTTACTGTCTCTTCTCTTGTGATGGCCATTTGACTTGATCCCTTTTGTAATGGTGATGCGATAGTTGATTAATAGGCTGCAACGATATTGAAGTTAGAAAACTATAGGCCTTTTTTGCTAACCTTCAACGTCTCTACGTAAAACATGTACGATGCTAGCCCAAATGTCGAGAATGTGCTGCTGAGGGCAAAACCTAAAATTGCCACCACAAGCGAGGTATCGTCGGTCATACCACTGCTAAGATATGCGTATGCTGCCTTGAAGTGTACGCCATCCAATTTGATGGTGATCGCAAGCCCTAAGCAACTCATTATTCCTGCGAGGAGAGCGAGCAGAAAAAGGATCCAGGATGGGATGTATGGTAGTAGGCAGGTTTTCATGGACTGTATCCTCTGTTTGTGTTTCCGAACCACTCAGAGTATTGACGCACATTTAGAACCCGATAAAAACATCTGATCAGTGGTCGAAACTGGGTATTAACCTTTGTTTATTCAAGGAGACGAGTACTCATTCTAATTAGAACGGCACGAATAAGAATGCCATGAATAGAAGGCTAGTTTTTCAACAAAAATGTATTAGGGCCTGTTAACACTAATTAGAGTGTCGGTAATCAGTGCGAAGGTGATAAAAAACAAGAAGACAACATCCAGCTTATCGAAACGTGAAAAGATTCGGCGAAAACCTTTCAGCCGTCGAAACAGGCGCTCTACCTCATTGCGCTTTTTATACAACGCTTTGTCATAGTTCCATTTTGTCAGGCGGTTGCTCTTCGGAGGGACAACCGGAATCATTTCCAGGTCCAGCACCAACTGCAGTGTCTCGTCGCCTTCGTAGGCTCTGTCCATGATCACATGGGTTCCTTCCCAGCCCTGATTCTCAAGGGTTTTCAAAATTTTTCTGCCTTCCGGCGCATCGCCCGCCTGACCGGGAGACAGCGAGAACGTGACTGCGGTCTTCTCATTCGCCGCTACCATATGAATCTTAGTTGTCCATCCGGCTCGCGATTTACCGATCGCTTGTGGGCCGTTTTTTTTAATGCGCCTGTACCGTCCGGATGCACTTTCACAGCGGTGCTATCGACTGACACATGCTCAACCTGAATGTTGATGATGTCGTTGGCTTGCAGCTCCGAGAAGACATCATTCAAAACACCTTGCTTGGCCCATCGGTTCATTCGCGTATAAATCGTGTGCCAGTTGCCGAATTTCTTCGGTAAAGCCCGCCATTTACAGCCTTGTTCAGCTACGTACAAAACGGCATTAATCACTTGCAGATTCGATACAGTGACATTACCTATTTGTTTTGGTAGTAATTCTTAGATCAGATTGAATTCTTCAGATGTGATTTTCATCCGATGATTTTATCAGAATTAGTGTTAACAGGCCCTAGATGAAGCGTATTGCTATGCTGTTTGTGATGAAATTATAGAAAATCTTTGCATTGTTTTTTGCAGCTTGACACTAGATGCGTGTGTATCAAAATGTCTTTTAGAAGGATAGGAAAATGAGCGGCGGCGCTGGTAGGGTGCCCTCTCTTGATGCTGCGCATCAATTCACCTTGTCGATGTCTCGGTCTGCCCAAAGTGTGGAGGTGAAGCCAGGGTGATCGCCAGCATCGAGGATCAGCAGATTATCGACAAAAAACAGGCTTACCTCATGAAGAAAAGCGCATTACCGCCACCCCCCGAGTTGCTGCCGGCAACGCGGGCCTCACCCGATTCAGACTGGTTTGCATAGTGCTGGTTTTCACACTTCTCAACAGGGTACAGCAACAGAAGGATAGGTTGCCTGGTGGGGTATTGCCTGAACCAGGCCGGAAGGCCAGGAAGGCAGTGGAAGAGGGTGGATTCAACCGAAAATCCAGGGGGTTGAATAGATTGAGGCCTGATTGAGTGATATTTCAGGCATATCCAGCCTCCAGTTCTCAGCCTTATAATACAGGGGTGTTGCGGTTATTCTCCTTATACCTTCCTGGCTTAGGACCAAAATCTGAGGCGTGGCTTATAGAGGTTGGCATTAAAACTCCTGATGCTCTTAGAGCTGTTGGAGCAATTAGGGCGTTCATTAAACTGAATAAAGATATTTCAGATGAATATCGTTATTTTTCGCAACTCTTGGTTTCTCTCCTAAATTCCCTTATGGTCTTCTTACCACTCTAAATCGACAATGTTCAACGGTGAATTGAACAGTCAGAGTTCCTGTGTTGCAAACCGCCTCAAAATGCTCATTTACATCAGTAAACTGCGCATTTTCGGCGGTTTTCGCCTTGTCTCGCACTCGTCTGAGCGAATTTCAACAGCCTGTTAACCGCCGGTTCACGCTTGATCTCAGGGCTTTTCAGGGGACCCGATTCCCACTATGAACTGCTCGCATCCAGAGGGCTTTGCTTGCCATAGCGTTCAATGAATTGACGGGCGGGCAGGGGACGGGAGACCAGATATCCCTGTACTTCGTCGCAGTGGTAAAGCCGCAGATGATGCAAGGTGACCTCGTCCTCCACGCCTTCGGCGATGGTGGTCAGTCCCAGGCTGCGCGCCATGGTGATGATCGCGCGGACAATCGCGGCGTCATCCGGATCCTGGGCCAGATCGCGGATGAAGGATTGGTCGATTTTCAGTTTGTCGACTTTGAAACTCTTCAGATAGGCCAGGCTGGAATAACCGGTTCCGAAGTCATCGACCGAGAGCCTGACCCCCAGCTGTTTGAGCCGCATGATGGTGGTGAGCACCTTTTCGGTGTCCTGTATCAGGATCGATTCCGTCAACTCGAGTTCCAGGCGTTGGGGATCCAGGCCCGAAGACTCCAAAGCCTGGGTCACGGTCGCTTCGATATCCCCCTGTTTGAATTGCAGGGCTGAGAGGTTCACCGCGACCTGAATATCCGGTAGGTTCTGGGCCGGCCAGCTCGCCGCCGTGCGGCAGGCCTCCTGCAACACCCAGGCACCGATGGGTACGATGAGACCGCTCTCTTCAGCCGGGGGGATGAAGCGGCCGGGGAGCATCTGACCATTGTCCGGATGGTTCCAGCGCAGCAACGCTTCGGCTCCGAGCAACTGGCCGCTGGCGATCTGGACCTGAGGCTGGTAGTAGAGCTCGAACTCGCCTCTGCCGAGTGCGCTCAGGAGATCGGAATGGATCGCCAGGCGTTCTATGGCTTCGTCATTCATCTCCTTGTTGAAGAACCGATAGGTGTTGCGACCCGATTGCTTGGCCCGGTACATGGCGGTATCCGCCTTTTTCTGCAGGGTTTCCAGATCCTCGCCATCGTCGGGATAGAGGGCGATGCCGACCGACAGGGTGACGGTCAGTTCGTGCTCGTCGATAGGGAAGGGTTCGATGAGGTTTTGTCTGAGCTTGTCCAGCACATGGATGCAGTGTTCTGTTTCCGGCAGGTCCGGCAGCAGGACCAGAAATTCGTCGCCGCCGAGGCGGCTGATGGTGTCGGTCTCACGCAGGGCGTTCGACAGGCGTCGGCTGACTTCGATCAACAGCCGATCCCCGGCGCTGTGCCCGAGGGAGTCGTTGATCGTTTTGAAGCGGTCCAGGTCGAGGATCAGCAGCGCCAGTTTGGTTTCGTTTCTTTCCGCGGTGCGGATGGCCAGTTGTAAACGGTCCTGCGCCAATGATCGGTTGGGTAAGCCGGTCAACTGATCGTGATAAGCGAGGAAATGCGCCCGCGATTCCGCGGCCTTGCGTTCGCTGATGTCGGTGAAGATCCAGATACTGCCTTCCTGAGGGTTGGCCGGGTCGAGGATCCTGCCGGTCGCCTCGATCCAGAACAGACTGCCGTCGGCTTTCCGCATTTCCAGGCTTCCGCTTAAAGGGTCTTCGTTTTGTGTGGCATAGGCCCTGGCGCCGGCCAGCTGGAACGTCTCATCGTCCGCATAGAGCAGACGCATCGACATCCCTTCCAGGGTTTGGTTTTCATAGCCGAACATTTCCCGAAAGCGCCGGTTGCAGCGGAGGATCTTTCGGTGACGTATCATCACGATACCGACCAGGGCGTTGTCGAGCAGGGCCTGCTGTTCGGTCAATAGCTGTTTCAGCATGGTTTCATTGCGCAGACGTTCGGTGACGTCGCGCCCCACCAGAATGCCGTAGCACTGCTGATCGATATTGGCGATGCCGTAGGAAAGCTCCAACTGGATGATTTCGTCTTGATGATCCAGAGCGGTGATCTGGGTATGAGGGCCGGGCGTGCGGTTCGAGACTTCCTGCATATCCCGGTACAGGGTTTCCAGCACGCTTTGACTCGCTTGAATGCGCAAAGAGGAAAAGGTGCGGCCGATCAGCGCCTCGGCCTCTTCTCCCAACAAAAGCCCCAAGGCCCTGTTGGCGTCGATGATTCGTCCATCGGGGAGCTCCAGCAGGATGACGAAATCCGGCGTGTGGTCCAGCAGGGTACGAAATCGTTCCAGACGATCCAGGTTCTGCCGCAGCTGAGGGTAGTAACTTTTGCGAAACGAGCGCTCGCCCAGACCGACGATCTGATCATGGAGTTGCTGCCACTGCGGATCCGGGTTAGAGGGCTTCATGGAATATCGTTTTGAGATCGTCCTGGTTGACACGGCGGGGATTGGTGACCAGACACACGTCCTGATAGGCGTGGCGGGTGAGTTCGGGAATATCGCTCCCATGTACCTGACGCTGACTCAAGCCTGCTTCTATGCCCACCTTGCGGCGCATTTCCAACAGGCTTTCGGCGACACGGTTCGTACATTGCTTCTCCGTTAATCCCTGCAGGTTCAATTGCATGAGATTTCCGATATGGGTGTAACGGTCGGCGCAGGCCGGCATGTTGAAGCGCACGACATGATCCAGCAGAAGGGCATTGCATTCACCGTGCGGGAGGTCCAGATAGCCGCCCAGCGAATGCGCCATGGCATGTATCGCACCCAGGCTGGCATTGGAAAAGGCGAGGCCGGCGTACAGGCAGCCCAGCATCATCTTTTCCAGGGGATCGGTGTCGGCGGTTTTCGCTACGGCCGTTTCTATGTTGTTCCAAATCAGATCGATGGCAGCTTGAGCATGCAGGTCCGAAATGGGTGAGCGGGCGGTGGATACGAAGGCCTCGATCGCATGGGTCAGGGCGTCGATCCCGGTGCAGGCGGCCAGATAGGAGGGCATGGTGAGGGTGGTTTCCGGATCGATCAGCGCCACGTCGGGCACCAGGGATTTGCTGATGATCGACATTTTATAGTGCTGGTCCTGGTGGACGATGATGCAGAACTGGGATATTTCCGCGGCGGTTCCCGCGGTGGTGGGGATGCAGATCAACGGGGGGCCGGGACGCGGTATACGGTCGACGCCTTCGAATTCGCGGATCTCCCGCCGGTTGGCATGCACGATACCGATGCCTTTGGCGCAGTCCATGACACTGCCTCCGCCGATGGCAACGATCAGGTCGCAGCGCTGTTCGGCATAGAAAGCCGCGCCGGCCATGACCTCGTAATCTTTGGGGTTGGGGGTCAGTTCGTGGAAAACCGCATATTCGATACCCACCGCTTGCAGGTCGGTCTCGACCTGATCGAGCCAGCCCGCCGCGATGACTCCGGGGTCGCTGACGATGAGCACCCGGCGTGCCGCGAGGTTTTGGGCGTAGTGGCCGACGCGGTGGCGTGCGCCAACCCCGAAGATGAATTCGGGGGCGACGAATTTCCGCATCTCGTACGTAGGCATCGCTGTTGTCCGGTCGTGCTGGGCTTGTACTGGGTTCTGAGCATGGGAGCGTGGTCAGAGGCGAGACAGAGTGGGGATGCCGGATCCTTGCTTGAGCCGTGAGGTTCGATGTGCCGGATCAACCTGACCGGGACATTCGCTCCGCAATCAATCCGTTGCAAGCGGTCTGCCTCAATCGGTCTGACCAACCTCCCGTGCTTTGAGTATGGTAAGACGCTTGTGTGGCTGTCAAGGTGAGACGGGAGCGGATGTCGGGTGGGAAGTTTTCAGTACCGTAGAGGACGCTACACTTGGCTGTCTTCGGCAACGGCCTCGAACAAACGCTGGGTGAAATCCGGCATCGCCGACAGCACCCGTTTCCAGTTGGGGATGAAAGGGGCTTCCAGCGGGTTGTCCAGAAACACCTGGCCCGCTTCCACGATACTTTGCTGAAACACCTCGATGGCCTCTTCCTCGGCGTGCCGGTTGAAAGCCAGGGCATTGAGCTTGGCGTCGTGGTAGTACATCTCCACCATGTCCAGGGCCTTGCGCAGGTAGGCGGCCTTGAGGCTGCGGAAGAAGGCCTGGTTCATCTGGATGCCTTCGGTGGCGAGCTTGCGATAGAGCGACTTGGCAATGTCCCGGCTCATCTTCGCCAGTCCGCCGTCCCGATCCTCGGCGGAGAGGTCCTGATGCTTGTGATCGTACTGATCCGCGATATCCACCTGACAGATCTGGTGATGGGAGATGTTGCGGTAGACCTCGGAGAGCAGTCCGATCTCGAGGCCCCAGTCGCTGGGTATGCGCACCTGGGAGGCCAGGTCCCGGCTCATGGCGAATTCGCCGGAGAGGGGGTAACGGAAACTGTCCATGTATTCCAGGTAATCCAGTGGACCGACCATCAGGCGCAGCGCCCTGAGCAGCGGCGTGACGAACAGCCGGGTGACTCGTCCGCTGAGTTTGTCCCCGTTGACCCGGGCGTAGTAACCCTTGGCGTATTCGAAGCTGAAGTTGGGATGGGCCAGGGGGTAGAGCAGACGTGCCGGCAGGTCCCGGGAGTAGGTGGTGATGTCGCAGTCGTGCAGGCCGATCGCCTCGAGCTCGTCGATCGCCAGGGCGTAGCCCAGGCAGAACCACACATTGCGACCCTTGCCCGATTCCGGGGGTGAGAGTTCCCGCTGCTTGAGTTCCTCGTCCAGAGCCCTGAGGCGCGGGCCGTCATGCCATAACAGGTGGGTCTGCTGAGGCAGCCGGGCGAAGAAGTCCCGGGCGTGTTCGAATTCCGCTCGGTTGGCCCGGTCCAGGCCGATGATGATATGGGAGAGGTAGTCGGCGTGGCACAGGTCGTCGAGAATCCGGCTCAGGGCGGGTCCTTCGAGCTCCGAGAACAGGCTGGGCAGAATCAGGCCGATGGGGCGTTTTCTGGAAAACGCCAGCAGCTCCGCTTCCAGTTCCTCCAGGGGGCGTTCGGTGAGCCGGTGCAGGGTGGTGATCTTTCCAAATTGAAAGAAGTCCGCCATGGGAGTTCCTCGTGTCTGTCTCTGGGATGCCGGGCAGCTGCGTTAGCACCCTACACAATCGGCTGAGGTATTGCCACAGGCGCAGGTGTCCGATCCCCGGTGCGGTTTCGCGGGCAAAGGGTTGCCGTGGATGTTCGAAAGCCGCCCGCCTGTCACCACAGGCTGAGAATTGCCTCGTTCCAGCCTGTTGGGCCGGGTGCCTGGGTGCACAGGGCGTCCGCTCGTTCCGGAAGATCGAGACAACTGCCATCCGGCCTGCGCACGATCACAGGCTGGTCCACTGCGAGCAGCATGTCCCGGTCGTTCTCGCTGTCCCCCAGGGCAATGGTATGGGTGATTTTGTAGCCCTGGTTGTTGAGGTGCTTGATCACCAGTTTCACCGCCCGACCCTTGTCGGTATCCCCCAACAGGTGCAGGAAACGCCCGCCCCGGGTGAGCCTGAGGCCGGACTTTTCAACTTCGAAGCGGAATGCCGCCAGGTCGTCTGCGCTGCTGCGCCAGAGGAATGGCTCCGAGGCCAGGCGCTTGCGCGCGGCCTGGGCCTGGGGGCGGGACAGACCGGTCTGCTGCATGACCTCTTCCAGGGTCATGTCGCCAAATCCCAGGGTGTCGAAGTGGGGATTGGCGCGATGGTCGATGAGGAAATCGCGGATCAGGTGGTAACCGGGGGGAGCGATTTGCGGCGCCTCCCCGGGGTAGAGAATCACCGCGCCGTTTTCCGCCACGATGGGGCCGTCGAAGGGCAACGCCTGTTTCAGTTCGTCGAGTTCGGCGAGGGTCTTGCTGGACACCGGGACCACCGGGACGCCGGCTTCCCGCAGCCGCTGGAGTGCCGGCTGCGCCGGTCCCGTGTCGTAGGTATCGTGATCCAGAAGGGTGCCGTCGAGATCCGTGAAGACAAGCCAGCCGCTGCTCATTGGAGGTCTCCGAGACCGTCCGGACCGTATCCGCCGGCAATTGCGGTCCACCGGCTGACCGAGGATCTGTAATGGAGGCTGCAGGGGTGCTTCATATCTGCATCAACTTACTGAAATTGCGTGTAATATACCTGTAGCGTCAGGATTTGTCGAAAGTCGGGGAGGGAACCTCTGCGGGCAGGATTGTTATTGGATACCCTGCGCTCCGCGTTGCATGGCAGATCCGTGTCGATGTCCTCTGTGGTTTGTGAGGGTCCGTCCATCAACCAAAGAGTGGTCACTATGCGAAACATTATCAAGATAGCATTGCCAGGGCTGCTGCTGTGGAGCGGTATCGGCTCAGCACAGACGCCGGAAACGGAATCCCTGAAAGTCGACTTGGGCGCCTACTTCATTTTCGATACCAGCACCACCCTGAGTTATACCAGTTCGAGATCGGTGGGTCTCACCATCGACAGCGAACGGGATCTGGATTGGCAAAGTTCGATGAATGTCTTCCGCCTGGATGGCCGCTACCGGTTCACCCCGGAACACTCGGTGGATTTTTCCTACTTCTCTTTCGACCGGGACGGCGTGGTGGTGCTGGATGAGGAACTCACCTGGGGAGACGACGTCTACCCCGTCAATGCCAACCTCGACACCCGCATGGACCGGGATACCTACCGGGCCTCCTACATCTGGTCGTTTCATCATGACGACAAGGCGGAGTTGGGTGTCTCCCTGGGGTTGCATGTCACCCAGTTCTCCATTGATCTGGAAGGCACCTATAACGGGGCGGTAGTGGCCAGCAACAGCAACAATCTGACCGCGCCCTTGCCGGTGATCGGGTTCGTACTCAATTACGCCATCACTCCCGATCTGACCTGGTCCAACCAGTTCGAGGTGTTTTACCTGAGTGTCAATGACGCCAAAGGTTCGCTCACCGACCTGAGAAGCGCCCTGGAATACGCCTTTGACAAGCGTTGGGGCGTCGGTCTCGCGGTGGTGTCGAACCGGCTTAAGGCCGAATATACCGACGGCCACGATAGAACGCTCTATCTGGATGACCAGGTACTGGGTCTGAATGCCTATGTAACCCTGCGCTTCTGAGACGGGTCATTGCAGCCAGTGGCGGTCATCCTCCCCTGAGATCAGGATCTGTCGCGCCATCTTCCGTTGCCGAGGTCTTGAGTCTCCCGTCCTGGATCGAGACGCCCATCATCCGCTCATAGTCGCCGAGGGTGATATAGGACCAGGCCGCATGGGATTCGAACAGCTTGTCCAACAGGCGCTTGTTCAGTGCATGGCCGGATTTGTGTCCATAGTAGTGGCCGATGAGGGTGCCGGGAAAATCGATCGACAGGGTGATGCGCGGTTTGCGGGCGGGCAGCAGCAGTGCGTGCTTGTCACCATCCCGGACCTCGATCGGCTGCTGAATCCAGATGGCATTACGCGGGACCTTGAGTGACAGGGTGCCGTATTTCTCGATTGCGGTGGCAAAGGGCTCCGCGCTGCCGTCCATGATCGGCACCTCCGGTCCGTCGATGTCGATCAGGGCGTTGTCCACCCCGCAGCCCGCCAGAGCGGCCATGAGGTGTTCGATGGTGGCCACCGATACACCGTACTCGTTACTGATGGTGGTCGACAGTCGGGTGTCGCTGATGTTGTACCAGCGCGCGGTAATCAGTCCCCGACCGTTTTCCACATCGGAGCGCTGGAACAGGATCCCGCTGCTGTCCTGATTGGGGCGCAGGGTCAGGCGCGTCATTCGTCCACTGTGGAGTCCCACGCCGACAAAGGATATCGCCTGGCGCAGGGTACGCTGTTCGATCTTATGTGCTGGGTGCATGTTGATTCTCCTGTCGTGACGCCAACAGGATAGGAGCGAGCGGCCACTGAGGGTTTGTCAGTTCATGCCAATCGATGATCGTTCGGCGCCAGAGTCGCGGCCCCGGTGGACTGTCAGTGATGCCTTTGCCGATAGTTCTGGGGCGACTCCCCGGTCCAGCGGCGGAACGCCCGGGAGAAGTTGGAACTTTCGGTGAACCCCAGCAGATAACCGATCTCGATGAGCGGTTTGCCCGAAGCGGTGAGATACTCGATCGCCAGGGCTTTGCGGGTCTCGTCCACCAGCTGTTTGAAATGGGTGCCTTCGTGCTGCAGCTTGCGCTGCAGGTTGCGCAGGCTCAGGTTGAGTTGCTGAGCAATCTGTGTCTGCCTGGGGAGTCCGTTGGGCAGGTCCTCGATGATGCGGACGCGCACCCGCCGGGAGAGGTTGTTCTGATCGAGCCGCTCGAGATAGTTCTGCACCAGAGTGTCATTGGCCCGTGCGAGTTCCGGATGGGCGCTGGGGATCGGCGACTCCAGGACGGAACGGGCGAACAGCAGACTGTCTCGGGATGCACGGTAAGATACCGGCGCGGCGAACCATTCGCGCATGTGTTGGCCGCAGGGCGGCTCATCATGCCGCAGGCTGACACTCAACGGGTTGACCCCGGGGCCGGTGGTGATTCGGCACATGCTCAGGAACGCGCCCAGTGTGGCATCGGTCGAGGCCGGCGGCACGGACCAGAGGATCGACGTCGAGACCGTAGGCGTGCAGGGTATGTCTCAGCAGCGCGGCCACGCTGGCGAGGGTGTGATGCTCTGCGGGGTCCAGCGTCATGGGTCGGTCTCCGAGGCGTTTTCGGGATGATGACATGCTTTGCGTGTGGCAATCCAGATTCGCGGAACAGCGGCTGAAATCACGGATCTGAACAGGCTGAACCCGGCCGTTTGTTCCGTGCTGTGCCCTGTATCTGAAGGTTTGTCTCTCTCGGGGTCTATCGGATCAGTGTCAACAGGCCCTATCATTGAGCTCCAGATTATACGGGAACCTGTTATGCCGAGCCGCCGCCTTTATCGCCTGTTGATTTCCATCCTCTCACTGCAGACCGCACTGCCGTCGCTGGCCGAGGATAAACCCGCGCCCCAGGTCATCGCGGCCCAGGTCCGGGAAACCGAGTTCGTTGACCGGATCGAGGCCCTGGGCACATTGAAAGCCAACGAGTCAGTGGAATTGACCGCCAACGTGACCGAGATGGTCACCGCGATCCATTTCGATGACGGCCAGCGGGTGGACAAGGACCAGGTTCTGGTGGAGATGACCAGCCGTGAGGAGCACGCCCTGCTGGAAGAGGCGCGGGCCAACCTGGAGGAGGCGAAGCGGCAGTTCAACCGGGTCCGCCAACTGGAGTCCCAGGGGATCGAGGCCCAGTCCCTGCTGGATCAGCGTCGCCGCGAGGTGGATACCTCCCGGGCGCGGCTGGCGGCGATCGAGTCCCGCCTCGCCGACCGGCTGATCAAGGCGCCATTCAGTGGCGTGCTGGGGCTGCGCAATATCAGTGTCGGCGCCCTGGTGGAGACCGGCGACCGGATCTCCACCCTGGACGACGACCGTGTCATGAAACTGGAGTTTGCGGTGCCCTCCACCTATCTGGCGAGCCTCGCCCCCGGTTTGCCGATCCGCGCCCGCGCCCGGGCCTTTGGCGAGCGGGTGTTCGAAGGCGAGGTCAAGGCGATGGACAGCCGGGTCGACCCGGTCAACCGCACGGTGTTGGTGAGGGCGGTGCTACCCAATCCCGAGCGTATCCTCAAACCCGGTCTGCTGATGACCGTGGAGCTGCTGCGCAATCGCCGCCGGACCCTGGTGATTCCGGAGTCCGCGCTGATGCCCAAGGGTCGCGAACACTATGTGATGCGCCTGCAGGGCGATCCCCCTCGGGCGGAGAAACTCAGGATCGAGATCGGATCCCGGCGGGCAGGTGAAGTGGAAGTGCTTGAAGGTTTGAACGAAGGCGACCGGGTGATCACCCATGGCATGGAGAAGGCCCGGGAAGGGGAGCCGGTCCGGCTCAAGGGGGTCGAGGGGGCGGGCAGGAGCGTGCCGGATCTGCTCAAGCCGGCCGCCGCTGAAGCCACCGGGTCCGCGTCATGATCCTTTCGGACATCTCGGTCAAACGACCGGTTTTCGCCTCGGTCCTGTCCCTGCTGCTGATCGCCTTCGGTCTGGTGGCCTTCCAGCAACTGCCGCTGCGGGAGTACCCCGACATCGACTCTCCGGTGGTCTCGGTGGAGACCCTCTACCGGGGTGCCGCCGCCAACGTGGTGGAAACCCGCATCACCCAGCTCATCGAGGACCGGGTCTCCGGGGTCGAGGGGATCCGTTTCATCTCCTCCCAGAGCGAGGACGGCCGCTCGGTGGTGACCATCGAGTTCAACGTGGACCGGGACATCGACGCCGCCGCCAATGACGTGCGTGATCGGGTCTCGACCATCCTCGACGATTTGCCTCTGGAGGCGGATCCGCCGGAGATCCAGAAGGTGGACAGCAACGAGGACGTGATCATGTGGCTCAACCTGGTGAGCGACCGCATGACCGTACCGGAGCTGTCGGACTATGCCCGGCGCTACCTGGTGGACCGCTTCTCGGTGCTCGACGGAGTGGCCCGGGTGCGGGTCGGCGGGGGCCAGACCTTCGCCATGCGTGTGTGGATCGATCGCCAGGCCCTGGCCGCCCGGGGACTCACCGTGGCCGATGTGGAACAGGCATTGCGCAAGAGCAACCTGGAACTGCCCGCCGGCAGCATCGATTCGCAGGACCGGGTGTTCACCGTGCGGCTCAACCGCAGTTTCCATTCCGCGGACGATTTTGCCCGCCTGGTGCTGGCCCGGGGCAGTGACGGCTACCTGGTGCGCCTCGGGGAGGTGGCGCGGGTGGAGAAGGGGGCCGAGGAGACCCGGACCTTCTTCCGCGGCAACGGGGTGCCGATGGTGGGTATCGGTATCATCAAACAGTCCACCGCCAACACCCTGGAGGTGGCGGCCCTGGCCAAGGCGGAGCAGCAGCGCATCAATCCGACTCTGCCCGAGGGCATGGAGATCAAGCAGAGCTATGACAGTTCGGTGTTCGTCGAGGGAGCGATCAAGGAGGTCTACAAGACCCTGGGTATCGCCATCGCCCTGGTGGTGACGGTGATCTTCCTGTTCCTCGGCAGCGTGCGGGCGATGATTGTGCCGGCGGTGGCGGTTCCGGTCTCATTGATCGCGACCTTCCTGGTGCTGCTGGTGCTCGGCTTTACCATCAATATCCTGACCCTGCTGGCCCTGGTGCTGGCCATCGGTCTGGTGGTCGATGACGCCATCGTGATGCTTGAGAACATCCACCGGCGCATGGAAGCGTATGGCGAGTCCCGCCTGGTGGCCTCGTTTCGCGGCGCCCGCCAGGTGGCCTTCGCGGTCATCTCCACCACCGTGGTGCTGATCTCGGTGTTCGTGCCCATCGCCTTTCTCGGCGGTGACCTGGGTCGGCTGTTCACCGAGTTCGCGATCACCATGTCGGCGGCGGTGGCCTTTTCCAGCCTGGTGGCCCTGTCCCTCTCGCCGATGCTCGCCTCGCAGATCCTGCCCCGGGAGCATGCCGGCGGCTTCAGTCTTTCCCGGGGAGTGGACTGGCTGCTCAACCATGTGCGGGATTTCTATGTCACCACCCTGAAGGTGGCGATCCACCACTACGGGTTGATGCTGGTGATGTTCGTCGCGATCATCGCCGGGGCCTGGTGGCTGTATGAGCGGATTCCTGACGAGTACGCGCCGAAGGAGGACCGGGGCGCCTTCTTCCTGCTCGTCAACGGTCCCGAGGGGGCCTCCTTCGACTACATGAAGGACTACATGGACGAGATCGAACGCCGCCTCATGCCCTACGTCGAATCGGGGGAGATCACCCGTCTTCTGGTGCGCGCACCGCGCACTTTCAGCAACTTCGCCATCTTCAACGGCGGTATCGTGATCAACGTGCTCAACGACTGGGATCAGCGCCGTTCCGCCTGGGTGATCATGGACGAGATCCGCAAAAAGCTCTCCGACCTGCCCGGGGTGCGCGCCTTTCCGGTGATGCGTCAGGGGTTTGGCCGTCGCATCCAGAAACCGGTGCAGTTCGTTATCGGTGGCGGTACCTACGATGAACTGGCGACCTGGCGGGACATCCTGCTGGAGAAGATCGAGGAGAACAACCCGGGCCTGCTGGGTATCGACTACGACTACAAGGAGACCAAACCCCAGCTCAAGGTGCAGATCGACTATGACCGGGCCTCGGAGCTCGGGGTCACGGTGGAGCGCATCGGCCGCACCCTGGAGACCATGTTCGGCTCCCGCCGGGTGACCACCTACATCGAGTCGGGGGAGGAGTACGACGTGATCCTCGAAGGCGAACGCAGCGACCAGCAGACCCCCTCGGACCTGAGCCATCTCTATGTGCGCTCGGAGACCAGCGGGGCGCTGATCCAGCTGGCCAATCTGGTGCGCCTGGAGGAGGTGGCGGACTCGATCAGTCTCAACCGCTACAACCGGGTGCGCGCGATCACCCTGGAGGCCAACCTGGCGGACGGGCTGGCCCTAGGCAAGGCCCTCAGCTACCTGGACGGGCTGGTGCGGGACTATCTGCCGGAGCAGGTGATCGTCGACTACAAGGGGCAGTCTCGGGATTACAAGACCGCCGGCGGTTCGGTGGTATTCGTGCTGATACTCGGCGTGGTGGTGGTCTACCTGGTGCTGGCGGCCCAGTTCGAGAGCTGGGTGCATCCCTTCGTCATCATGCTTACGGTGCCCCTGGCGATGGCCGGGGCTCTGCTCGGACTCTGGCTCACCGACCAGACGCTCAACATCTACAGCCAGATCGGCCTGATCATGCTGGTGGGACTAGCGGCGAAGAACGGCATCCTCATCGTGGAATTCGCCAACCAGTTGCGGGATCGGGGCAAGGCCTTTGAAGAGGCCCTGCTGGAGGCGGCCCATGTGCGTTTTCGGCCGATCCTGATGACCGGGATCACCACCGCCGCCGGGTCGTTGCCGTTGTTGCTCTCATCCGGTGCCGGGGCCGAGACCCGGGCGGTGATCGGAACCGTGATCCTCGCCGGGGTGACCGCCGCCACGGTGTTCACCCTGTACATCGTGCCGGTGGCCTACCAGTTGCTGGCGCGGCATACCGGGTCACCCAAGCAGTTGACCCGGCAGTTGGAACAGGAACTCGAGCAAAAGCCGGATCGGGTTCGGGAATGAGGTTGTTTCGGTGAATGGGGAAATACGGTGCCCTGGACCAGTTCCCGGGACCCCACGCCGGAGTCTCCCGGCCATTCGATATCGCTTGCCTTCGGTCAGAGTAACGGACCGGGGTGCTGTGCGAATCCAGTGGGCGTGTTGTAATCAAAGGAACAAATGGAATTTCCGTAACCCCCCTGGGTGCACTACAATTCGGCGCATGGTGTCGCAAAAACTCTGCAGTCGAAATTGCCGCCTCGCACTGACCGTCCTGCTCCTCATTTTTGCTGCTCAGCTTGTCGCTTCGGACGATAAGCTGGAGGCTGTTGCCCCCAAGAGGATCGGCGTCCTCTATTGGTCGATGAGCATACCCGGTCAGGTGGCGATGCGCCGGGGGCTCGAGGCGCAAGCCGAAGAGATCAACCGACGGGTTGAGGCACGGGGTGAAGCCGGGGTTGCCCTGACGGTTCGTGTTGCCGGAGATGGTCCGGAGGGTATGGAGCGCCAGATCGATCAGTTCTACGAGCTGATTAGCATGGAACCCGATGCGATCATCGTTCAGCCCACCGACAATGCGGCGCTGGCGGCTCCGTTGCGGGACGCCAACCGGCTGAGCGTGCCGGTGATCGCCTACGATCAGTACATCAGCGGAGGTAAGCTCACCGCCTACGTGACCTCCGACAACCGTCAGGCCGGTTACCTGGACGGGGAGTATCTGGCCGGTCATTTTCCCGATACTCAGGAGATCAGACTGATCCTGGTCGAGTATCCCCATGTCTCCTCCACCGTGGAGCGGCTCAACGGTTTTCTGGACGCCTTGCGTGACTATGGTCAGCCGTTCCGGATCCTCAATACCTACGTCGCGGTGCAGCCGGAAGAAGGACGGCGGGCCGGGCGGCAGATCCTTGAGGATTTCCCGGAGCCGGGTAGTGTGGATGCCATCTTTACAGTGAATGACGGAGGTGGCCTGAGTGTGGTCGATGAACTGGCCCGGGCGGGGCGTGACGAGATCATGGTGGCCTCCATCGATGGTGATCCGGCCTCCATCGAGAATATCCGCGCCGGGCGTCTGACCCGAATCGACACGGCGCAGTTCTGCGGCGCCCTGGGCGCCACCGCAATGCGCCTGGCCTATGACGTGGTGCGCGGCCGCACGGTACCCCGCCTGACCCTGGTGCCGGTGTTTCCGGTGACCCAGGAGACCCTGCCCCGCTATCCTGGTTGGCAGGGTGAAATTCCCAGCCCCTTTGAAAAGCCCTGGAACGCCATTGATCCGGTCTGGTCCGGTTCGTTGCGGGAGAATCCCTGATGGTGGAACCGGGGAGAGATGAGAGTGCGATCTCACGGCTGGTCGCGGTCGACCGGCGTCTGACCCTTTCATTCGGTGTTCTGATCCTGACCCTGATGATGATTGTGCTGACCAGTGCGGTCTTCTACCTCAATGGGGTGATGAAGCGGGAGGAACATCAGCTTTCCACTTTGTTGACCAAAGTGCTTGCGGTGTCCGTATCCCGGGTCAGTTTCTCCGGGCGCTACCATGCCCAGCTGCTGCTGGAGGATCTGCTTGCGGACCATCCGAACATCCGCTACCTGAGGGTGACCGACCGGGATGGCCGGGTGCTGGCGAGCAGTGATCTGGACCTGATCGATAGTCGCCTCCCCGGAGAAGCGTTGGATCAGGCGAAAGCCGCCATGAGTGGTGCGGGTGCGGAACTCTCCCGACGCCTCAGGTGGCGGGACGAGTCGGTGCTGGAAGTGACACTGCCCTACCGAGGAGGCTTTGATCATGCCCTCCAGGGGGTGGTCCAAGTGGGGATTTCCCAGGCCTCCCGGGATGCCGCCTTGAGACAGGGTATCTACTATGTGATCGGCATGGTCATTCTGCTGATGGTGATTGGCAGTCTCGCGGTGCACCGGATCAGCCGGATGTTCGGCATGCCGGTACGTCACCTGGCCGAAGACATGGCCGCCACTCTGCAGGCCATACCCGATATCCTGTTCGAACTCGATGATGAGGGGCGTTACATCCAGGTTCTGGCGCACCACCGGCGGCTGCTGGTGGATACTCCCAATCGCCTGATTGGTGAAACCGTGCGGGGCATTCTGCCCAAGGATGCGGCGGATGCCATAGAAGCCGCATTGCGTGAAGCGGCCCGGGACGGGATTTCCACTGGCCGGCAATACCGCTTGACCCTCTCCGGGGAGGTGTTCTGGTTCGAACTCTCCATTGCCCGCAAGCAGTCAGGCAAGGGGGAACGCCCGCGTTTCATCGTGCTTGCCCGGGACATCACCGCGCGCAAACGCACCGAGGAGAGTCTCTACCTGTTCGCCAACGCCTTCAAGCACAGCGGCGAGGCGATCATGATCACCGATCATGAGAATCATATCGTCGCGGTCAATCCGGCGATGATCCGTCACACCGGGTACGATTACCACGAGCTGATCGGACAGAATCCCAGGGTGCTGTCATCCGGGCACGCCCCCCGGGATACCT
>JBNLFS010000022.1:0-24303 GCA_050305635.1 Candidatus Thiodiazotropha sp.
AGTAAACGCAAGAAGCCCCATTTCCCCGTCTTTCGGGGTCTCGACTTTCGGACCCGCGGATTTCTTTTCAGGTTTGGATTGACCGGCCAGATCGTCCCAGTTGGTGGTGCCGTTCTTGGCCTTGGCCAGATAGAGACTGACACCTTCGATCTGCACCGTATCCACTTCCAGGATCTGTTTGAACAGCAGGGGCAGCAGATTGACCCCGACCTGGGCGTGCTGAATGGTGGCAAATTCGGTTTGTTTGAACCCGGGAGCGTTGCTCAGGGTCAGGCCGTTGAGTTCCAGGGCCAGACGGGGAAAGACCGAAAGGCCGATATCGCCGCTGATACCGAGATCCCGGCCGGTCGCCTTTTTCACTTCCGCGATGATGCGTGCCTTGTGGTCGTTGGGATCGACAAACATCGGCACCAGTATGATCGCCGCAACGATCACCACTACCAGCATGCCGACCAGCCACACAAGCACTTTGAGGGCTTTACCCATCCTCTGCTCCTTATTCTTCACGATCAGGACCGTGCTTTATTCTCCAACTGCTCCCCGCCCCGTCCAGGCCCCGTCTGGTTGATTCAGACTGTGAACCGCCCTGGTTCGTTCCAACTCGCTCAGGATACCTCAAAACCATTCCGGAAACCCCTGCCCGGGGTAATGACAACAGGCCTCAGGCTCATTTCCCAGAGGACTGGGCGTGGGCGAGAAGACCCTGGACGGGAACGGATTGCTTGCGCCTATTTAGGCATTCCCGGAGGGGATTGGCAAGACGGGTTGTCAGCTCATCAACAACGCCGGTCAGACGTTTTGGGGTAAGACCTGACGCCTGGAAAGTGGAGCGGGTGATGGGAATCGAACCCACGTTAGTAGCTTGGGAAGCTACAGTTCTACCATTGAACTACACCCGCGTGCGCGCAACACTACACCAGCCCCATGTTAACGCGCAAGCCTCTCACGAGCCGTTCACACCAGACCGTCGTCATACAAGGCGCTGATCGCGCCCTGGTACTGCTCGATCACCTTCTGCCTTTTCACCTTCATAGTGGGCGTCAACAGGCCGTTTTCGATGCTCCAGGGCTCCAGCAGCAGCGCTACCCGGCGGATCTTGGCATACCCGGGAAAGTCCCGCAGCACGACCCGGATGCGCTTGAGCACCATGTTGAGCACCTGCTCGTTATGCAGACTCGCCTCCAACGAGGGATCGAGGTCGTACTCCTCGGCCACCCCGCTCCACAGATCCGGGTTGAGCACCACCAGCGCCCCCAGGTAGGGTTTGCCCTCACCCACCACCATCACCTGCTCCACCAGGGGATCCAGAGCGATGGCCATTTCCATGTCCGACGGGGGGATCTTCTCCCCGTTGGAGAGCACCAGGATATCCTTGATCCGTCCCGTGATGTGGATATGTCCATCCTCGTCGATGCGCGCCTGATCACCGGTATGCAGCCAGCCCTGGGGATCGATCATCTCCGCGGTGGCGGCGTGATTGTTCCAGTAACCGAGCATCATGCCCGGCGTCTTGACCAGCAGTTCGTCGTCTGCTCCAACCTTCACGGCAATACCGCGCAGGGGAACCCCGACGCTCTCCGGTTTGATGTTGTGCATGGGATTGACGCTGATCACCGGGCTGGTTTCGGTCAGACCATAGCCCTGCAGCATCGGCAGGCCCAGGCCTAGAAACACCCGGGCGATCTCCGGGGAGATGGCCGCGCCACCGCTCACCGCAACCCTCAGCCGGCCGCCCAGTTTGTCGAGAATTTTACCCGAGACCAGCTTGCGCAGCAGGGGATGCAGGAGTAACCCGGGAGACCAGCCGCGCCGCCCCATACGGTGTTCGAACTCCAGGAAACCGATCTTCAGGGCCATCTGGAACAACAGCCTCGCGAATCGAGGCTTACTCTTGAGCTGATCCTGAACCCGGGCATAGACCCGCTCAAAGATGCGCGGCACCGCAATGATCGCGGTGGGCCGGATGGTCTGCAGATCCTCCGCCAGCTGCGGGATCGAACGGGCATAGCTCACCGAAGCCCCGGCCATCATCGGCAGATAGTAGCCCCCGGTACGCTCCAGGGTGTGGGAAAGAGGCAGGAAAGAGAGAAAACTGTCCTGCTGGTAGCAGTCCACCACGGTGAGGGAGGCATGAGCGATCGAAAGCATGTTGTAGTGGGACAACATCACCCCTTTCGGTCGACCGGTGGTGCCGGAAGTGTAGACGATGGAGGCCAGACTGTTGGGATCGGCCTTGCGCCTGACCAGGGCATCGCCCCGAGTCGGCAGCCAGCTGCGGGCATCGTACACCAGCTCCGACGGACCGGTCAGGGGCTGCTTCTGATTTTCCAGCACCACCACCCGTTGCAGCTGAGGCAGATCCATGACCAACTCCGCGAGGCGATTCCAGCGTCCCGCGTCCTGAATCAGCAACAGCTTCACCGCGGCGTCCTTGAGGATGTAGGCGGCCGCGTCCGCCCGGTCATCCGTATACAGGGGCACCACCACCAGTCCCAGGGAGAGGGCGGCCTGATCGAACATCACCCATTCCGGGCAGTTGCGCAGCAGGACCGCCACCCGGTCACCGGGATCCAGGTCCTCCCCCGCCAATGCGTGGCGCCAACAGGCCACCTGACGGGCCATGTCGCTCCAGGTCAGTTCACACCACTGCTTGTTGTTGCGATCATGGTAGCGATAGGCCAGGCTGTCGGGGGTGCGCTGAACCCTCTGATAAAACAAACCATCCAGAGTCCCGGCCTGCTCCACCGATATGAGGTCTTCACTCCAATCCACTCGCCCCTCCGCTGCCCCATGGTTTTTGTTTGTATGAGTTGAGGTAGAATCCCTTAAGCCCCAAAATCCCTGATGGAGCCTCACCTGCCCGATGTCTCACCGGAGCGGCGCGGCTCCCCCCGTCATCATATAGGCGGGCGGATCAACGGGATCGCGCCAGTATGAAGCCCTAACCAGAGATCAATTCAGTGATGCAGATTTACTTAAACGGCGAGGAAAAGCAAATCCCGGAAAACCTCGACATGGCAGGCCTGATCGCGCTGCTCGAGCTGCAGGGTCAGCGCATTGCCGTGGAGGTTAACGAGGAGTTGGTACCCCGCAGCACATTTCCGGGTCACCGGTTGCAAGACCGGGATCGGGTTGAGATCATTCACGCGGTCGGCGGCGGTTGATCGCCCCCGCTAAACCGGCGGTTGAAATTCGCTCAGAGGCGTACGAGACAAGGCGGCATTCACTGAAAAAGCGCCGTTTACTGGGGTAAATGGGCCTTTCGAGGTGGATTTCCGCACAGAATCGTACCGCCCGAGCAGTATTTCAACAGCCTGTTCACTCCATCCAGCAACCCTGATCAGGCCAAACTCCGAAGATAATATCCGATGTCAAACGAAAAGCAGTCAGACCGTTTCAGCGTCGCCGGACGCGAATTCACCTCCCGGCTCCTGGTCGGAACCGGAAAATACCGTGACATGGAGCAGACCCGCGAGGCGATTCTGGCCAGCGGCGCCGAGATCGTCACCATCGCGGTACGCCGTACCAATATGGGACAGAATCAGGACGAACCGAATATCCTCGAGGTACTGCCGCCCAGCGAATTCACCTACCTGCCGAACACCGCCGGCTGCTACGACGCCCAGACGGCGATCCGCACCTGCCGCCTGGCCCGGGAGCTGCTCGACGGCCACAACCTGGTCAAGCTGGAAGTCCTGGGTGACGAGAAGACCCTGTTCCCGGATGTGATCCAGACCCTGGAAGCCGCCGAAGTGCTGATCAAGGACGGCTTCGATGTCATGGTCTACACCAACGACGATCCGATCGTCGCCAAACGGCTCGAGGAGATGGGCTGTGTCGCGGTCATGCCCCTCGCGGCCCCCATCGGCTCGGGGTTAGGCATTCGCAACCGCCTCAACATTCGCACCATCGTGGAGAACGCCCAGGTGCCGGTGCTGGTGGATGCGGGGGTGGGCACTGCGTCGGATGCCGCAGTAGCCATGGAACTGGGCTGCGACGGGGTGCTGATGAACACCGCCATCGCCGCCGCGCAGAACCCGGTGCTGATGGCCTCGGCGATGAAAAAGGCGATCCAGGCCGGGCGTGAAGCCTACCTCGCCGGACGCATGCCGGCGAAGCGCTTCGCCTCGGCCTCATCACCCATGGACGGCTTATTCTTTTAACCGCGGCGCACTCGACCCGCGCGGTCGCTGCGTCCCGCCCATATTCAAGCCTGCCTGAAAGCTGCCGATAGCCGGGAGAACACTCGTTGCCAGCGAGTCCGGGCTATCGGCAGACGCTTGAGACGACACCCCGGTTTCAAGCCCGACTTCATCAGAGATCCGTTGAGTCCCTCCTGGCTGACGGGTCTGTCGGCAGCGTTTTCAATACATGGAATTTGAGAGTTGCCAGGATGATCGACCTGCTACTGATGGCATCCACCATTGCGCTGCTGATTCTTGCCCAGCTGCTTCGCATGCTGCTGGCGCTGCGGATGCCACAAAGCCTGCAGTTCAAACCCATAGCCCTGGACCAGCCACCCGATGTCATGCAGGACCTGTTCGAACAGGCCGATCGGGCGCTGACCGACCTCGGTTTTTCTCCAGGTCACTGGGCAACCGTTCACAGCAAACCGGCACTGCCCGGCATGGTTGCCCCTCTGGTGCGTCTTTACCATCATCCTGAGGTGGCCGTGATCGCCCGGGTCAATCCACCGCACAGCGTGTTTTCAACCGATCGCTGCCAGATCGTCTTCCTCTCGATCAGCGAGGACAAGCGGTTGCTTGCCACCGCCAATCGGATCATGGAGCTGTTTCCCCGACCGCCCGAAACCCGGGTCATCATGCTCAATACCCGGGTCGATGAATGGGCCGAGCAGTTTCAGGCTCATTGTCAGGCGATGAAGACGCATGGCCTTGTCTGGCGTGACGACAGCCCCGCTCAGGGGGAAAAACACTGGTCATTCAAACTTGCGAATTATTACGAAAAGGTCAGCATCAAGTGGTATCGGAAGAACAGACTGATCAAGCCCCAAGCGGACGGCAGTGCGACACCCACACTTTGGGTTGCGTTGCGCTTCATGGGACGTTTCTTCACGGGTCATGAGCATAACCCACCCCGGGAGACCTCGCCTATCCCCGTGGAGCGGGCGGCCTATCTGTTCCACAACTGGCAATTGAGCCAATCCCAGCCCCTCCCCACCGCCACCCAGCTGGGTATATTCACGCTCTCATCCATCGCCTTTGTGGTGCTGGCCGGAATCTTCTGGGATTGGCAGATCGGGTTGCTATTGCTGGGTGTTATTCTGTTCCATGAATTCGGCCACTGGCTTGCCATGCGCCTGCTCGGTTACCGCAACCTGCAGATTCTGATGCTGCCCCTGGTCGGCGGCGTCACCCTGGGACAGGAGTCCACGCACAAGGTTTCTCACCGGGCGATCGTCAGTCTCATGGGGCCGCTCCCCGGAATCCTCGCGGGCACCCTGCTGCTGGCGTTGAACGGCATGCAGGGGGAGATACTGCCTTTGTTGGCCATCCTCCTGCTCGCGGTCAACTACCTCAACCTGCTTCCATTCATGCCTCTGGACGGGGGGCAACTGCTCAAGGCGCTGATTCCTCATGAGCGACTCGGTCTGATGGTCGCCCTCGATTGGCTGGGCGTTGCGGGACTGCTCCTGCTGGGCTGGTTTCTCGATTCCACGTTTATCTCAATGCTCGCGCTGATCCCCCTGTTCAGCAGTCTGGCGCTGATGAAAAAGCACCGCATATTCGAACGGATCGGTCGGCTCGAGTGGAGTCAGCACTCACTTGGGGACACCCGTTTGGCTGCTTCCGTAATTCAGGCCATGGATGAAACCGATAAAACCTATCGTCCCCTGGAGAAGAAGGCAGCGGAGATTGCGGACATCATCGGAACGCTCAAACTGGAGCGGGCCCGTCCTGCGATCGCGGGACTTCTGATCGCGACCTACCTCGGGCTCTTCGCCGTGCCGCCGGCGGTGGCGATCAGCACCTCCGACTCGCTGCGCATGCTGACCCAGACCCTGTTTCAGGACATGCAGGAGGTTCACAGAAGCGCCTATGAGGAGGCCCTCTCTCTGTCCACCCCCGAACTGCTGAACGAACTGGAGTCGACCTTTGCCTCATTCAACCGGGCTGAAGATTCCGACGCAGCCCATCACCTGCTCAATATGGCGGCCGGGGACAGCTCTATCCGTGAAGCGGAGCGGCGACTGAATATCCGCTTCGAAAACGACTACCGAACCCTTTTGCGAACCAGCAACGGCATCAATACGCTTTGGAATGACCCCACAGCGGAATACTATCTCCTGTCCCCGATTGAGCAGGTAGCAAGGTTCAGGCAGGCACTGGACCGGCTCCAAAACAGACGCCCCGGGACCGATTCCCCGAGCGTCGCACAATCGATCCAAGTCACCCGGCAACTCTCAGATGGGGAGTATCAGGAGATGACCTTCGATGTCGATGTACTCGGGGAGATGCTGTTGATTGGAAGTCGCAGTGAAGGCGAGTACCTGCTTATGGACAATAGAGCCGAATCCGCACACCCAGGGCAGGTGATACAACTCTACATGGGTTTCGATGGACTTGCGGGCAGCCAATACTCCAGCTTGAAATCCTTCCTCGCGGACCAGCTCGCCAATCTCAAAATGGCGGCGCCCTGAAAGCGAGTATCGTGTCCTGAGACCATTCATTTTGTCCCAGGATGAATAGTTTATCGATGACCCGGAAATTTCGGATATCATCATCGCCTCTCAATCGAAAAACGCAACCATGACGGAATCCCAGCCCTCGATACATCGCCCCATCCGTAGCTACGTGCTGCGTCAGGGTCGCATGACAGAGGCCCAGCAACGCGCTTTTGAAGAACTTTGGCCACGATTCGGGCTCGAGCCAGGGCCCGATCCCATCGATTTTCGTGAAATTTTCGACCAGCAGCATCCTGTCACATTGGAGATCGGTTTCGGCAACGGCGAGGCCCTCAGCCAGATGGCCCGGGCCCAGCCGGATCAGAACTTTCTCGGGGTTGAGGTGCACAGTCCCGGGGTGGGGCATCTGATGATCAAACTCGCGGAGCAGGAGAGCGTCAATGCGCGCATCCTGCGGACCGACGCCATGGAGCTGCTGCGTCGTCACCTGCCGCCGTCCAGCCTCTCCCGGGTGTTGCTCTATTTCCCCGATCCCTGGCACAAGCGCAAGCATCACAAGCGGCGCATCGTGCAGACCGAGTTCGCCGATCTGGTGCAGCGGGTATTGATCCCCGGCGGGGTGCTGCACATGGCCACCGACTGGGAGGACTACGCCCGCCAGATGATGACCGTACTCTCGGCCCACCCCGGCTTCATCAATCAGGCAGGCGCGGGGCAGTTCTCGGAGCGGCCGGAGTCCCGCCCCCTGACCAAGTTCGAACAGCGCGGCGCCCGGCTCGGCCACGGGGTCTGGGATCTGCTGTTCGAACGCAAACCCTGAGCACCCGGCACCCCATGGGCAACCTCACCCTGACACAGTTTCAGTCGCCATTGCTGGCGCCCATCGACCTGCACATCGCCACCGGCGAATGCCTGGCGATCAGCGGCCCGTCGGGCAGCGGTAAGTCACGCCTGCTCAGGGCCCTGGCGGACCTGGACCCGGCCGAGGGGGGGATACAGCTCGACGGTCGGGACAGGCTGCAGTTCAGCGGCCCGGAGTGGCGCCGCAGGGTCGGCCTGCTGCCCGCCGAGAGCGGTTGGTGGAGTGAACGGGTCGGGGACCATTTCGAGCGGGCGGACGAAACCCTGTTCAACCAGCTCGACCTGGAATTGAAATGCCTCGACTGGAAGGTCAGCCATCTTTCCAGCGGCGAACGTCAGCGCCTGTCGCTGATTCGACTGCTCTCCCAGCAGCCGGAAGTGCTGCTGCTGGACGAACCCACCGCCAACCTGGACCAGCGCAACACCGAGCGGGTCGAGTCGCTGATCGGGCAGTGGCGGCAGAACCACCAGTCCGCGGTACTTTGGGTCAGCCACGATCCGGAACAGCGTGCACGGATTGCCAGCCGATCCTGGCAGATCGACCGCGGTGAATTGAGACCCGGGGCATGACCCTGATCCTCCTCACACCCCTGGATCTCGCCCTGGCCTCGGGCCTGGTGATCCTCCTCGCCCTGCTCTCTCTGCGCCTGAGTCTCGGCATCGAGAAGCGCCTGTTGATTGCGGCCTTGCGCACCATCGTGCAACTCACCCTGCTGGGCCTGGTGTTGAAGTTCCTCTTCGTCCAGTCCCACCCGGCGCTGATCGCCACCCTGGCGATGTTCATGCTGCTGGTGGCGGGTTACGAGGTGATGGCGCGGCAACAGCGCCGCTTCATTGGCGCCTGGGGCTATGGGGTCGGCACCCTGTCGATGTTCATCTCATCCTTCAGCGTGACCCTCATCGCCCTGACGGTGATCATCCAGGCACAGCCCTGGTATTCCGTGCAGTACCTCATTCCCCTGCTCGGCATGATGCTCGGCAACACCATGTCCGGGATCGCCATCGCCCTGGACAATCTCACCCAGAACGCCTGGCAGCAACGCCGCAGCATCGAAGCTCGCCTGATTCTCGGGCACACCTGGGACGAATCGATCCGGGAGATCCGTCGCAGCGCCCTGCGCAGCGGCCTGATACCCATCATCAACGCCATGGCGGCGGCCGGGGTGGTGAGTCTACCGGGGATGATGACCGGTCAGATTCTCGGCGGCACGCCCCCCCTGGAGGCGAGCAAGTACCAGATTCTGATCATGCTGCTGATCGCTGCCGGCACCGGTTTCGGCGCCACCGCGGCTGTGTGGATCGGCTCTCGGCGCCTCTTCGACGATCGCGAAAGGTTGCGCCTCGACCGATTGAAGAGCCCCGACTGAGCCGACGGTCAGAATCAGAGTCCAACCTCGCAGCGGTCACACAGGGATCGATACAGTTCCAGATCGCCATCCCCGAAGCAGCAGGCGATAATCCGTTCGAAACGTTCCGTCCATTGCTGCATCACTGAAAGGGCCAGTTCGGCCGCCGGCCGTTTCGGGTAGCCGTAGACCCCGGTACTGATCGCCGGAAAGGCGATACGCTTCGCGCCCTGTTCCCAGGCCAGGGCGAGGCTGTTCTCGTAGCAGGATCGCAACAGATCGGCTTCACCTCGGATGCCACCCTGCCAAACCGGACCCACGGTATGAATCACCCAGGTCGAGGGCAGCTGGAATCCCGGTGTGATCTTCGCCTCTCCCACCGGGCATCCTCCCAGGGTACGACAAAATTCAAGCAGATGCGGACCGGCGGCACGGTGGATCGCCCCATCCACACCACCGCCCCCCAACAGTGAACTGTTGGCGGCATTGACGATCGCATCCACTTCCAGCTTTGTGATGTCCGCCTTTACGATATGTATCATGCCCATGACGCCTGGTAATCCGGTATCCTTGTACTGGGTTCCTATCCGCCACTCTGATCACCCTGTGGATCCAGACTGGCGGATGAAACCTTTGAATTTCGAAATTATAGCCCCAGGCGCCTGTACACTCCCGACATGAACTACACCACCCTGAATCTGTTACTGCTGCTGATGCTGATCATCGGCTTCTGGCGTGACAGCCTGCGTGTGCGTGAGATCGCCCTGCAGATCGGGCGCCGCGCCTGCCTCAGTCACGGGGTGCAACTACTGGACCAGACCGTCGCCCTGCATCGAGTCGGACTGCGCTGGACACCCGCCGGTCCACGGATCCGCCGGGTGTATGCCTTCGACTACAGCCTGGAGGGTTCCGGACGTCGCACCGGATACCTGATCATGGTGGGCAGCACCAATACCAGTCTGCACCTGGACCTGCCTGAGGCGCCGGACCAGGAAGAGGCACATCAGAGTCCGGATCAGGCTTGACAGTGTCTCAGATGCTAGCATCCGGGCTACAACCTGACGTTCCTGCAGCCCGGGTGAAGCAACGCGAAACCCGGGGAACGCGGTTCGGGATTGGAACGGACACACGATCAAGTTACAGACCCGGAATATGCACCCTATCAGGCCCGGGCAGCGCTCTAGGTATCGGTATGCGTTCCCACGCAGAGCGTGGGAACGAGGCCAATAATGGGTCTAGGGGAAAGCCTCACTGTTTGAGATTTGTTCGGCTCCGCCGCGCTTCAGATTTCTGCCGGACCCCGGATTCCGCTTCGCTGCATCCGGCTACAGGATAGGAGGGTGTTACTTGACCACCTTGAGCGAGGGGCGCCGGCCGGAGGGCGGCGTGGGGTCAGGTTCATCGTCCGGGATGTCCTCCACCTCAGAGTCGTCATCCGGGAACAACATCCCCTGACCGTTTTCCCGGGCATAGATACCCAGTACCGCCTTGGGCGGGATCAGGATCTCCTCCGCAACCCCGCCGAAACGGGCGCTGAAACTGATCCAGTCATTACCCAGGAGCAGCTCGGAGACCGCGGAGGGGTCCACATTGAGAATGATCCGGCCGTTCTCCACGAACCGCTGGGGCACCACCGTACCCTGGCAATCTGCGTTGACCATCAGGTAAGGGGTTTTACCGTTGTCGACCAGCCATTCATAAAGCGCCCGCAACAGGTACGGGCGGTTGGAAGTCATCTCGGACATGGCTATCAGCCGCGCATCTCCTGTTCCGCTTCGGAGAGACTCTTGATGAAGGAATCCTTTTCAAACAGGCGCTTGCTGTATTCCTGAATGCCCTTGGCGCTGCCCGGCAGCTCCACCCCGAGTTCCGGGAGACGCCACAACAGCGGGGCAATGGCGCAGTCCACCAAGGTGAACTCGTCACTCATGAAGAACGGCTTGGCGCTGAACACCGGGGACGTGGCGATCAGGCTCTCGCGCAATTCCTTACGCGCCTTTGCCGCCTCTTTCTTCCCGCTGAGGATGATATCCATGAGGGTGTACCAGTCGTTGTCCACCCGGTACATCAGCAACCGGGAGGTGGAACGGGACACCGGATCGACCGGAAGCAGTGGGGGATGGGGAAACCGTTCATCCAGATACTCCATGATGATACGGGATTCATAGAGTTTCAGATCCCGATCGACCAGGGTGGGAAGGGTTCCATAAGGATTGAGTTCCATCACCTCTTCCGGAACGTTCAGCGGGTCGATATCTTCCACTTCATAGGTGATATTCTTCTCCGCCAGCACCAGTCTGACCCGGTGACAGTAGGGGTCGGTCGGATCCGAATAGAGGGTCATCACCGAGCGTTTGTTCGCAACTGCTGCCATTATCTGCCTCTCCCGAAATTGTCTGCGTCAGACAAAAAGTCCATATGCAACGCCGGACAAGAAAATTACCACACGAAAAAAGGCGCACAGTATACCGCAACTGTGCGCCTTTTTGTCAGCGAGTTCAGCGTAGCGCATTCAAATGAGGCGCTACACGGCTGTCAGTGAATGTCCTTCCAGTACTCTTTCTTGAGCAGATAGGCCACCACGAAGAACACTGCAATGAACAGCAGCACCCAGATACCAAGACGTTTTCTCTCCATCTGGATCGGTTCACCCACATAGCTCAGGAACGCCGTCAGGTCACGGGCCACCTCGTCGTACTCTTCGGGGCTCAAGGTTCCCGGAGTCACGCTCTCGAAGCCTTCAAACATCACGTGTTCGTTACCCTGGGCATCCGTTTCGGTCTTGAAGATCGCCTTTTGGGTGCCCTGCAGCTTCCACAACACATGGGGCATGGCCACGTCCGGGAACACCGTGTTATTCACGCCGAAGGGACGCTTTTCATCCAGGTAGAAGCTTTTCAGATAAGTGTAGATATAATCCACACCCCGGGCACGAATCAGCACACTCAGATCCGGCGGAGCGTTACCGAACCAGGCATTGCCCTGATCCTCGGTCATCGCCACCTTCATGGTGTCACCGATCTTGTCGGTGGTGAACATCAGGTTGCTGATTACCTCTTCCTCGCTAAGACCCAGATCCCTCGCCATACGGTTGTAGCGCTGATATTTGGCCGAATGGCAACTCAGGCAATAGTTGACGAAGTATTTGGCGCCGCGCTGCAGCGAGGCTTGATCACCCAGATCGATGTTGGCGTCTTCGAGATGCGGTCCTGTGCCCGACGCCAGTCCGAGCATGGGGGCCGCGGCTAATAAGAATGCAACAATCAGCTTTTTCATTCGGTCACCCTCTCAGGCACGGGTTGGGTTTTGTCGAGCTTGCTGTAGATAGGCATCAACAGGAAGAAGGCAAAATAGAAGGCAGTACCCACCTGCGCGAGTATGGTGTAGAGCGCAGTGGTTGCCTGAGTCCCCAGATAGCCAAGCATGATGAAGTCGACCACGAACAGTCCCAGCATGACTTTGGTGATCATGCCCTTGTAGCGGATCGACTTGACCGGGCTGCGATCCAGCCAGGGCAGGAAGAACATGATCAGGATGGAGGCGAACATGGCCAGTACGCCGGGGAACGCGGATCCGGCCACCGAGGGTACGGCACGCAGGATGGCGTAGAAAGGCGTGAAGTACCAGACCGGCGCGATGTGCGGCGGGGTCTTCAGGGGGTTGGCCGGTTCGAAGTTGGGATGCTCGAGGAAGTAGCCGCCCATCTCCGGCGCGTAGAAGATCACCGCGGCGAACAGGAACAGGAAGCCGGCAACGCCCGCGATGTCTTTCACCGTGTAGTAGGGATGGAACGGAATACCGTCTTTGGGGATACCGTTCTCGTCCTTGTTCTTCTTGATCTCGATGCCGTCCGGGTTGTTGGAACCCACTTTGTGCAGCGCCACGATGTGGACGAACACCAGGGCGGCCAACAGGAAGGGCAGAAGGAAGTGCAGGGCGAAGAAACGGTTCAGAGTGGCGTCGGAGATGACGTAGTCACCACGCACCCAGACACCCAGATCGGGGCCGATCACCGGCACCGCGGAGAACAGGTTGACGATAACCTGGGCACCCCAGTAGGACATCTGACCCCAGGGCAGCAGATAACCAAAGAACGCGGTGGCCATCATCGCCAGGTAGATGATTACGCCGATGATCCACAGCAGTTCACGGGGCTTGCGGTAGGAACCGTACATCAGGCCACGGAACATATGCATATAGATTACGATGAAGAAGGCCGAGGCGCCGGTGGAGTGCATGTAGCGGATCAGCCAGCCCCAGTCCACATCGCGCATGATGTATTCGACCGAGCCGAAGGCGAGTTCCGCATCGGGCTTGTAGCTCATCGCCAGCCAGACACCGGTGAGGATCTGGTTGACCAGCACCAGCAGCGCCAGGGATCCGAAGAAATACCAGAAGTTGAAGTTCTTCGGTGCGTAGTACTGAGCCAGATGCTCATTCCAGACTTTGGTCAGCGGGAAACGGTCGTCGATCCAGCCGACAAAATTTTTCATAGCGCTCATCAGGCTGCTCCTCCATCGGCACCGACCAGAATTTTGGTGTCGGAGAGATACTGGTAGGGGGGGATTTCCAGGTTCTTCGGCGCCGGAACACCGGAAAAGACCCGGCCGGCCAGATCAAAACGGGAACCGTGACACGGGCAGTAGAAGCCGCCCAACCATTCCGGACCCAGGTCCTCTGGAGCCACGTCCGGACGGTAGGTGGGGGAACAACCCAGATGGGTGCAGATACCCACGGCCACCAGATACTTCTCTTTAATGGAACGGACCTCGTTCTTACAGTATTCGGGTTGTTGCCCGGTGTCGTCGGAGGCCGGATCCAGCAACCGGTCGTTCAACTTCGGCAGATCGGCAATGTTCTGCTCGGTACGGTAGACGATCCACACCGGCTTGCCACGCCATTTCACCCGCATCAGCTGCCCGGGTTCGAGCTTGCCGATATCGGCCTCGACCGGCGCACCGGCTGCCTTGGCTTTCTCACTGGGAGCCCAAGCCGCCAGAAACGGGTAGATCACGAATCCGGCACCTACCGCCCCGACCGCACTGGTAGCAAGCGTAAGGGTACGCCGCTTCTTCAAATCAACGCCATCTGCGCTCATATTATTTATCCCCGGCTACTGTCATGGGCAGTGAAAAACAAAGCAGTTCCCGTCCCGCCCATATTTTAAGGACATTAGAATATACTTACATAAATTGAGAAAATTAACGGCGCATTCTCCATAATGTCGGCACGTGGGTCAAGGAGGATTGACGCCGTTTTCCCAAAATACCCTGATTTCAAAGTGTGATATATTTGCCCGCACAAAAACAAAAAAACACAATTGATCAATAAGTTATAGACATTCCGCCAAACCCCTCCGATCGCCGAGTCGCTCAGACCGGATTACTCAGGTCCTCAAAACGCCACTCCAGACCGAACCGTTCCGCCAGATGCCGCCCCAGGGAGAGCACCCCGTAACGCTCCGTGGCATGGTGACCGGCGGAGAAATAGTGAATGTCCAGCTCTCGCGCCAGGTGCACTGTGTGCTCGGAGATCTCGCCGGAGATGAACGCATCCAGGCCCAGCGCGGCGGCCTGGTCGATGTAACCCTGCGCGGCACCGGTACACCAGCCCACGCGCCTGAGGGACTCTCGACGCGCGGGGATGTGCAACGGCGGGCGATCCAGCGCCTCCTCGATCCTCTTGCCGAGTTCCCCTGCGCTCATGGGAGTGTCCAGATCGGCCCGCCAAATCATTCCTCCGCCCGCCGGGGTCGCTTCGGCGCCCTTGAAACCGAGCCGCTCGCCCAGTTGCCGGTTGTTGCCATGCTCCGGGTGGGCATCGAGGGGAAGATGGTAGGCCAGGAGACTGATCCCCTGACGAAACAGACGCCCGACGCGTCGCCCCTTGACCCCGCGCAGGGATGCCGCCTCACCTTTCCAGAAGTAGCCGTGATGTACCAGCAGGGCATCCGCTCCCCAGGCTTCCGCCACTTCGATGAGGGCCTGGGACGCAGTGACCCCACCCATCAGCTTACGCACCACCGAGGAGGCCTCCACCTGCACCCCATTGGGGCAATAATCATCAAATGCCTCGACGGAGAGCAGGTTGTTGCAGTAGGCTTCGAGTGTCATGAGGTCGACCATGTCCCGATTGTAACGGGCTTGGGCGCAATTCTCACCCGGCGATTGGTCATGGGTTCCGTCATTTCCGGATTTGCTGTATATGCGTAGATTTTTCTCACTCTTGCTGACCGCGCTCACGGCCGGTCTGGCCGGCGCCTTCGTCGCCCTGTACCTGATGCCCGAGCGGATTCTGCCCGCGAAACCGGAGCCCGTTCAAACCCTGCAACAAGCCGCGCCCAGCGTGACGACCGCGCCGCAGCCCGGACCTTTCTCCTATGCGGACGCAGTGGACAAGGCCGCCCCCTCGGTGGTCAACATCTTCTCCACGAAAATCACCACCGAATCCCAGTCCCTGCGCTTCACCGACCCGGTCCTGCAACATCTGTTCGGCGGCATGCTTCCGGAGAAGACACGCCAGCGGCTCGACACCAGCCTGGGGTCCGGGGTCATCGTTTCGGACGACGGCTACCTGCTCACCAATCATCATGTGATCGAGGGTGCGAGCGAGATCAAAGTGGTCCTGGCCAATGGTCAGAACGTGAGTGTCAGCGTGGTGGGCAGCGATGCGGAATCGGATGTGGCGGTGTTGAAGATCGACAGCAGCTCCCCCCTGTCAGCAATCCCCATCGGTCATTCCGGCACCCAGCAGGTGGGGGACGTGGTGCTGGCCATCGGCAATCCTTTCGGGGTCGGCCAGACCGTCACCATGGGCATCATCAGCGCCACCGGCCGCTCCCACCTCGGTATCAGCACCTTTGAGAATTTCATCCAGACCGATGCCGCCATCAACCCGGGCAACTCCGGCGGAGCGCTGGTTAACGCCCGAGGTGAACTCATCGGCATCAATACCGCGATCTTTTCCAAGACCGGCGGCTCGCACGGCATCGGTTTCGCCATCCCCTTCGATCTGGCGGAAGGCATCATGAAGCAGCTGATCGAGACCGGGCGGGTGGTGCGCGGCTGGATCGGCATCCAGGGTCAGGACATGACCGACAAACTCGCCGAGGCCTTCGGATTGCATATCGAAACCGGCATCCTGGTCACTGGGGTGATGGAAGACGGCCCGGCCAACAAGGCCGGTCTGCGGCCCGGTGATGTCATCACCAAGGTCGACACCACCGAGGTGAAGAACTCCCAGGATCTGATGCAGCGCATCGCGGGTCAGCCACCGGGCAGCCGCATCGAGATCGGCGGCTGGCGGGGCAGCGACCCCTTCACCCTGTATGCGATCTCCGGGGAAAGACCGAAATTCGACAAGTAACACCGGCGCTGGACCCATGCACGACCATGCCAGCCCGGATGCACGCCAATCACTGAAATCATTCCGGTTTTCACCCACCGCGAGTGACTATAATCAAAGCAGTCCGGTGCTGATCCCCCCGCTATCCGGAAGCTTGCTGAAGACCCTCAGACCGGGAGCCTGACCATGAGACATGCCGAAGAGATCGAGCGCATCATCGATGTCGTCGGCAAATCACTGGGGAAGAACCTCAATCCGGAGCAGCGCAGCCGCTTGCATCAGGCCCTGATCCGCGCCCTCGACGAGACCTCGGGCCAGGGTCTCAAACCCCAGACCAAGCAGGTCACCATCCTGCTGTCCGACCTGCGGGGTTTTACCGCCCTGTCCGAGCACTACCCGCCGGATGTGATCATTGAGATCCTGAATTTCTATTTCGCCCGGATGTGCGAAATCATCTACCGCTACGGCGGCAGCGTCGACAAGTTCATGGGGGACGCGATCATGGCCCTGTTCGGACTGACCCAGTCCAGGAGCGACGATCTGGAGCGGGCCATCGCCTGCGCGGTGGAGATGCAGCGCAGCATGCAGGAGATCAATGCGGAAAACATCAAACGGGGTCACCCCCGACTGTTCATGGGCATCGGCATCAACACCGGTGAAGTGGTGGCGGGACAGCTCGGTTCCCAACTGCACCACGAGTACACGGTGATCGGGGACGAGGTGAACCTGGCCTCACGCATCGAGGCCTACAGCCTCAGAGGGCAGATCCTGCTCAGTGAACGCTCGCACAACCTGGCCCGGGATTACGTCGAGTGCGCCGAACCGAACCAGGTGATGGTCAAGGGCAAGGAGGAGCCGGTCAACCTCTATGAACTGCTCGCGACCCACCGGCCGCGCACCCTGGAAGTCCCCCGGGTCGAGGCGCGCCGCAGCCCAAGGATCAACGTGGATTTTCCCATCGTGTTCCAACCCATCCAGGACAAGACGGTAGCCGCTGAGCGGATCGCGGGGCGGGCCATCGACCTGAGCTATAACGGGCTGCAGGCCTATCTGCCGGTCGAACTGGAGGCCCTCTCGGACATCCGCATCACCCTTCAGACCTCCTTGATGAGCACCCAGAGCAGCCACATTTATGCACGCATCCTGCACAACCAGAGGACCCCGGACGGCTGGCTCAGCCGAATGGAGTTCACCGGCATCGACGACCTCGGTCAGATGGCCATTAAGAAGTATATCGACCAGGCCGTGAGCCGTCGCTGAGCGTCCGCCCACCCCCCCTTAGCACCGCCGCTCCCCGCACCGGCCAGGGCGCCGCTGAAGCGGCAAATCACCCCCACCCCGCCGCGGTGCAACAAAATACCGCGAACAGGCTCCCGTTTGACGCGGATTTTGTTATGATTTGCCTCTTTTTCAGTCGATTTACCGGTTATCGGCCAGAATCTGGCCCAAACCGTAAACCGATTACATGACCCGTGAACCCGTGGATATCCGGTACAACAATGGATAAATTGATCATCCGGGGAGGCAACCCCCTGTCCGGCGAGGTTCGGATCGCCGGCGCCAAGAACGCCGCGCTGCCGATCCTGGCCGCTACACTGCTGTCTGAATCCACCATGCGGGTCGGCAACGTACCGCATCTGCATGACATCACCACCACCATGGAACTGCTGGGCGGCATGGGGGTGAGTCTGATGGTGGACGAGAAGATGGGCATCGAGGTGGACTCCAACACCATCCATGAATTCAGCGCCCCCTATGAACTGGTCAAGACCATGCGCGCCTCCATCCTGGTGCTGGGGCCGATGCTGGCCCGCTTCGGGCGCTCCGACGTCTCCCTGCCCGGTGGTTGCGCGATCGGCTCCCGACCGGTGAACCTGCATATCGACGGCCTGCGGGCGATGGGCGCCGATATCGATGTGGAGAATGGCTATATCCGTTCACGCTGCAAGCGTCTCAAAGGGGCTCGCATCGTCATGGACATGGTCACCGTGACTGGCACCGAGAACCTGATGATGGCCGCGGCGCTCGCCAAGGGCACCAGCCTGATCGAGAACGCCGCCCGGGAACCGGAGGTCGTGGATCTGGCCGAGTGCCTCAACCAGATGGGCGCAAAAATCAGCGGCGCCGGCTCCCCGACCATCACCATCGAGGGGGTGGACAGCCTGCACGGCACCGAATACGACGTACTCCCCGACCGTATCGAGACCGGCACCTTCCTGGTGGCCGCCGCGATCACCCGGGGCAGCATCAAGGTACGCGACACCCGCCCGGAACTGGTCGATTCGGTGCTGCAGAAGCTGCGTGAGGCCGGTGCGGTGATCGAAACCGGCGAGGACTGGATCAGCCTGGACATGCAGGGCAGACGGCCCTCCGCGGTGGATGTCTACACCGCCCCCTATCCGGCCTTCCCCACGGACATGCAGGCCCAGTTCACCGCCCTCAACGCGGTCGCGGAGGGGGTGGGCATCGTCACCGAAACGATCTTCGAAAACCGCTTCATGCACGTTCAGGAACTGCAGCGCATGGGGGCGAAAATCAAGCTCGAGGGCAACACCGCGATCTGTACCGGAACCTCCAAACTGACCGGTGCCCCGGTCATGGCCACCGACCTGCGCGCCTCGGCGAGTCTGGTGCTGGCGGGTCTGGTCGCTGAAGGCGAAACCCTGGTGGACCGCATCTACCATATCGACCGGGGTTATCAGAACATCGAGGAGAAACTGGCCGGGCTGGGCAGCGAGATCCGCCGCATTCCCAGCTGAGCCGGCTCCATTGAATGGCGCGCGCCGGGCAACAGAGACGTGCACCGGTTCGCCAAGCCGGACGATCTCACCACGAAGTGCGCGAAGATCACGAAGGTCATTGCACGATTGTTCGACCCTATTACCTTCTTGGCCTTCGTGCGCTTTGTGGTGAGATTTAGATATTTCATTCCGAGCAAAGGGCCATGAGACCCGGGTTAGAGCGTTTCGATTTCGCAAACTTGAGTCATAAAAACTACTCAGTACACTGACCGCTGCATTTGATATCCTTAGCCATTCCGCCGTATCCGAAGCAACACCCAGATGAAATTCGACGCCCCAATCACCATCGCCCTCTCCAAATGCCGCATCTTCGATCAGAGCCTGCCTTTGCTGGCCCATGCCGGGATCGTGCCGGCTGATGATCCGGAAACCAGCCGCAAACTGATCCTCGACACCAATCACGAATCGGTGAAACTGGTGATCATCCGCGCCACCGACGTACCCACCTATGTGCAGTACGGCGCCGCCGATCTGGGTATCGCGGGCAAGGACGTGCTGCTGGAGCATGGCGGCGAGGGGCTCTACGAACCCTTGGATCTCAACATCGCCCGCTGCCGCATGATGACCGCCGGGTTCCCGGGCACGGTGAACAACCGGGGCCGCCTGCGGGTGGCCACCAAGTACGTGAAAAGCGCCCAGCGCTACTTCGCGGCGAAGGGTGAGCAGGTCGAAATCATCAAGCTCTACGGCTCCATGGAACTGGCTCCCATCGTCGGTCTGGCGGATATCATCGTGGATCTGGTGGAGAGCGGTAACACGCTCAAGGCCAACGGTCTGGTGCCCCTGGAGCACATTGCCGACATCAGCTCGCGCCTGGTGGTCAACAAGGCCTCCTGGAAGATGAAGCATGGTCTGATCATGCAGCTGCTGGACGCATTCCGCGAAGCGGTCAGCCAGTCCGCCGAATAATCCCAACCGCCGAAGGGTTCCACCATGAGCGACATACGCCAACTTTCAACCCGTGACAGCGACTTTCAGCAACAGCTGGACCGGCTGCTTGCCTGGGAATCGGTGTCGGATACCGCCGTCAACGATACGGTGAACGGGATCATTCAGGATATCCGCAGTCAGGGCGACGCCGCGCTGATCGACTTCACGCGGCGTTTCGACCGCTGGGAAGCCGCCAGCGCCGCCGACCTGGAGATTCCTCTGAGCCGCCTGAAACAGGCCTGGGACAGCATCCCCGAGAATCAGCGCACCGCCCTGGAGGTCTCGGCGCAGCGCATCCGCGCCTACGCGGAACACCAGGTGATGCAGTCCTGGAGCTATACCGAGGCGAACGGCACCCTGCTGGGTCAGCAGGTGACCCCGCTGGATCGGGTCGGTCTGTATGTACCGGGTGGCAAGGCGGCCTATCCCTCGTCGGTGCTGATGAACGCCCTGCCCGCCAAAGTGGCCGGAGTGGCGGAACTGATCATGGTGGTGCCGACCCCGGGGGGCGAACTCAATGAACTGGTGCTCGCGGCGGCCCACGTCTCGGGGGTGGACCGGGTGTTCGCGGTGGGCGGTGCACAGGCTGTGGCGGCCCTCGCCTACGGCACCGAAACCGTCCCTCCGGTGGACAAGATCGTCGGACCGGGCAATATCTACGTGGCCACCGCCAAGCGGGCGGTGTTCGGCCAGGTGGGCATCGACATGGTGGCCGGCCCCTCGGAAATCCTCATCCTGTGCGACGGCCAGACCGATCCCGACTGGATCGCCATGGATCTGTTCTCCCAGGCGGAGCATGACGAAGACGCCCAATCCATCCTGGTGTGTCCCGACGCGGACTATCTGGCCCGGGTGGAGGCCAGCATCGACAGGCTGCTCCCCACCATGGAGCGGCAGGAGATCATCGCCACCGCTCTGCGCGCCCGCGGGGCACTGATTCTCGTGCAGGACATGGAGCAAGCCATCGAGGTGGCGAACCACATCGCCCCCGAGCACCTGGAGCTCTCCCTGGCCGATCCCGAGGCGGTGGCCCCGCGCATCCGTCACGCGGGCGCGATCTTCATGGGCCGCTACACCGCCGAGGCGATGGGCGACTACTGTGCCGGGCCGAACCATGTGCTGCCCACCTCCCGGACCGCGCGATTCTCATCGCCCCTGGGGGTGTACGACTTTCAGAAGCGCTCCAGCCTGATCATGGCCTCACCGGAAGGCGCCAAAACCCTGGCTGTAACCTCATCGGTCATAGCCCGGGGCGAGGGGTTGACCGCGCATGCCCGCTCCGCCGAGTACCGCCTCAAGGATTGATGCCATGAACCCCTACTGGAGCCCCAAGATCGCCCGTCTCTCCCCCTACATACCGGGAGAGCAGCCCAAAAGGGAAAATCTGGTCAAGTTGAATACCAACGAGAACCCGTACGGTCCTTCGCCACGGGTGATCGAGGCGATTCGCCGAGACGCCTCGGATAGCTTGCGGCTCTACCCGGAACCGGACTCTTTAAAGCTGCGCCAGACCGTGGCGAGTTACTACGACCTGGATCCGTCCCAAGTGTTTGTCGGTAACGGTTCGGACGAAGTGCTCGCGCATGTCTTTCTCGCTCTGTTCCAGCAATCCCGCCCGATCCTGTTTCCGGATGTCACCTACAGCTTCTATCCGGTCTACTGCGATCTGTATGACATCGCTTACCGGACCATTCCTCTGGAAGCGGACTTCAGTCTGAACCTGGCACCCTACCGGATCGAAAACGGCGGCATCATCTTTCCCAATCCGAATGCCCCCACCGGTCTGCTGCTCGGACTCGACGCCATCGAGGGTCTGCTGGAGGAGAACCGGGATTCGGCGGTGGTGATCGATGAAGCCTACATCGACTTCGGCGGCGAAAGCGCAATCAAGTTCATCAAACGCTTTCCCAACCTGCTGGTAATCCAGACGCTCTCAAAGTCCCGCTCTCTCGCGGGACTCAGAATCGGCCTGGCTTTTGGCCACGAAGAACTGATCGAGGCCCTGATACGGGTCAAGGATAGCTTCAACTCCTATCCCCTCGACCGACTGGCCTCCAGCGCGGCCATCGCCGCGTTCGAGGACGAGACCTACTTCCTGGAGATGCGCAGCCGGATCATGCTGGCCCGGGACTGGGTGACCCGGGAGTTGCAGGCCCTCGATTTCGAGGTACTGCCCTCCTCGGCCAACTTCGTATTCGCCGCGCCACCCAACCGGGATGCGGCAGGCCTGGCCGCCCAACTGCGCGAACAGGGGGTGATCGTGCGTCACTTCCGCCAGCCGAGGATCGAATCCTACCTGCGTATCACCGTCGGCACGCCCGAGGAGAATCTACGCCTGATTCAGGCCGTGACCGAATCTCTGACAAAAGAGCCGTGAAAAAAGGAATTACATGACTGGAAGTTATGGATTCAGGCCTCTCTCGAGAAGCCTTTCAACAGCAATTCCCGGCGGGTCAGGTTGAGCGACTCCTGAGTAGCCCCGCAGGGTTTCTCCGCCTCATGGGCCTCTTCCGCCAGGGCGAAACCGTCCATCGCCACTTCGGACGTCTCTTCCCCTCTCAGAATCCGTCCCAGCAGCGCTTCGTCGAACGGATCGGTATCCGGGTTTTCGACCGGCGTCATCAAGGTCTGCATGAAACTTTCGGCGGCCGCCACGGCGTGGTCCTGGTCCATGAATTCATGCATGGGAGAGTAAAGAGAGTGGGTCTGACAGATGCCGATGCCATCGAACTCGTTGACCATGAAGGGAAACTCGTTGGCCGGAAATCGATGGCGGGTCTTGTCCCCCGTTTTCAGGCCGCTCCAGTCCTCGCCCTCGGTGGGCAACAGCATCAGGTTCATCATCCAAGGCGTGATCACAATCCCCACCGCACGGCCCTCGAAGGTTTGAAACCCCAGGGTCTCCACCCGCAACGCCGGATTGAGTATCGGAATACCCTGCATCTGCTCCCGTTCGATGCGCTTGAAGACCGCTTCGACGTTTCGGCTCAGGTTCTCGATCTGGGTCATGGGTTGTGTCTCCACCGCTTTAGGGTTGCGGAACAAATAATTTTTTCCACGTCCCTTATGCTCCGCTCATGTTGGGAAAGTAGTGATCCACATCGATGTCGGCCTCATCGTCCGCCATGATGGCGCTCAGGGCATCCAGCGCTTTGTCGATCTGCTCCGCATACTCTTCGCTGATCACCTCCCGGGCGGAGCCGAGAAAGGTCAGCACCCAGGTACCGGCCGGCAGGGGACCGGTCAGCATCATGTTGATCCGCTCCTCGCCGTTGCGGGTTCGGCAGCGGGAGACGAAATCCCCCGCTTCAAGCACCAGGGCCGGAATACCTATGCACATGTTCGATGTCTCTTTAGCGTCATGCGGGATCAGCCGGTTAATCCGGCCGCCGCCTCATACTCGGCCTCCCGCTTCCAGTGGCCGTCGCCGGCCCGGTCGCGGGGTTGCAGTTGCACGCCCAGGGAGGCCAGTTCGTCCACCAGCATTTGCACCAGGCCCTCCAGGCCCGCCTCCGCCTCGGGGGTGAGCCCGAGCCGGTTCTCCAGCGAGTGGGGCACCATGCCGACGATGGTCACCTGCTCCGGCGTCTCGCCCTTGAGGGCGAGCAGGGCCAGCAGGTCGGAGACGCCGAGCTGGTGGTTGGAGAGCTTGGTCTGGAAGAAGGCCGGAATCTCCTCATTGGCGATGCGCACCAGGCTGCCGTAGGGCGCGCCGGTGTTGACCGCGTCGGCGATGATCAGACTGCTGGCCCCGCGCATGGGCTCGAACAGCTCCATGCCGGTGGTGCCGCCGTCGACCACCTCCACGCCGTCGGGGATCTGGTAGCGCTGCTCCAGCTCTTCGACCGCGCGCACGCCGACGCCCTCGTCCTGCATCAGCACGTTGCCCATGCCGATGACGAGGATTTTGCCGTTGTCGGAATCAGCCATGCATCGCTCCCGCGCTCAGAGCGCCTTGACCTTGACGATCTCCTGCTGCTCGGTGTCGACCATGTGGATGGCGCAGGCGATGCAGGGATCGAAGGAGTGGACGGTACGCAGCACCTCCAGCGGCTTCTCCGGATCGGCCACCGGGTTGTCCATCAGCGAGGACTCGTAGGGACCGATCTCGCCGTCGGCGTCGCGCGGGCCGGCGTTCCAGGTGCTGGGCACCACCGCCTGGTAGTTCTTGATCTTGCCGTCTTCGATCACCACCCAGTGCGACAGGGTACCGCGCGGGGCCTGATGGAAACCCACACCCCTGATCTCACCCTTGGGGAAGACCGGGGCGTTGAAGGTCTCCAGATCACCGCTGCCGATGTTCTCCACCAGCTTGGTCCACTGATCCTGCAGGGTATCCACCATCACACCGCAACGCACGGCGCGGGCGGCATGG
>JBNLFS010000023.1:0-2191 GCA_050305635.1 Candidatus Thiodiazotropha sp.
ATTTCCGAAAAACCCCTCTCTGACCAGGTGGTGACGGCCAGGGATGAAAATGGGGTGGTGGTCCAGGATGTGATCTCGGACGGCTCCCCCTCCATTACCGAAGCGGCCCAGCGCGTGGCAGGGCCTGGCGGCTCGGTCGAAGTTCGCCCGGCGCTTGAAGCACTCGCTGAGCGTCATCAGGTCCGCAATGGCGGAACGACTCAGGCAGCCACTGACGCTACGCTTTCTTCCTCGGTCTTCAAGATCGAGCCGGTTTCGGAGAAGAATCTCATCGTGCTCGGCGACACGGATCAGATCCTCTCAACCCTCAGCCAGGCGGGTGTGACTCTCAGGGGTTTTCCCAACAAGCAGAGGGGCGGCCTGATCTTCCCCAAGAAGCACCAGGAGGTCATTCAGAAGGCACTGGCACCGAAGGTTACGCCGATGCAAGGAAATCCCACGCCGGTACAACCGAACGTCGAGTCTCCTGTTGAAGAAACAGCACAGTCGCCGCAGCTTGAGGCGGTTGAAACTGAACTCCCCCCGTCCGGTGCCGATGCCTTCGCGCCTGGTAGTGAGTATGTCGGCTTCATCCAGGACACGGCCGAAGCCAAGCCCGAGACCCAGACTAAACCGATCCGCCGGGAGGATGTGCTGGTTCCGTTCCTGAAGGCTTTGGATGTCCCTCTCTACCAGGGGCGCGTCAAGGGTAAAGGTCGGCTCGGCTTCTATCTGCCGAAGAAAGAAGCCGTGCGCATCCGGAACAAGGGCGACCTGGAGACGGCCAGCCACGAATTGGCGCACCTGATCGACGACCGGGTGCCGGAGATCCGTCAGGCCTGGCAGAAGGACAAGGCGCTGCGCGAGGAACTGCGCACGATCAGCTACGACAGCAAGAAGGTCTACGAAGGATTCGCCGAGGGTGTGCGCCTGTGGATGACCCAGCCCGAGACGTTGGCGCAGGTTGCCCCGCGCTTCAACGAGTGGTTCAACCAGTTCTCAGAGCGGCACGAATACGGTCCTGCCCTGAAAAAAGCCCGGAAAGGTATGACGGACTGGTTCGCTCAGGATGCACTCACCCGGGCGAGATCGAAGATCGGCAATTCAAAGCCCATCAACGAGTCGCTGCATAACGTCTTCCACAGCTTCCGTCAGGCGGTCTCTGATGACCTGGACGGCCTCTACAAGATGGAGCGCAAGCTGACCGGCCAGATCAACCCGGCAGGCCCCTACGAAACGGCCAGGCTCACCCGTGGGGCCTTCTCCATGGTCGAGGGTGCCCTGACCATCGGCGCGCCCGTGGTGAATCCTGACGGCTCCTTTGCCTTCAAGGGCAAGAGCCTGGAGGCTCTCCTGGAGCCGGTCTCGGACAGAATCGAGGACTGGACCCGCTACGCGGTTGGTCGCAGCGCCCAGGAGCTTCTGCTGCAGAACCGGGAGCATCTGTTCACCCAGGCCGAGATCACCGCCATGCTCAAGCTCGAAACGCCGGAGTTCAAACAGGCCTTCCGGGACTATCAGACCTGGAACAAGCGGGTGGTCGATTTCGCGCAGGCCTTGGGCATCATCAACCCGGAAACCCGCAAGCTCTGGCGGCGCGTCCAATATCTGCCGTTCTATCGGGTGAATACTGATCACCGCCCCCGGGCAGAGAGTAATGTCTCCGGAGATTGGCGGGGAGTTCAGCGCCTGACCGGCGGCACGGACAATATCCGAGACGTGCTGCAGAACATGATTCAGAACGCCTCCCATTTGATCGTACAAGCGGTGCGCAACGAGGCCCGGGCATCCGTGGCAGACATGGCCGACAAGATCCGGGGCGGTGGTCGCTTCATGGTCAAGATCCCCAGAGGAACCAGTCAGACCAAGATCAGCAAGGCTGAGATCATGCGCATCGTGGAACAGACCGGCATCGTTCCTGAGGATGTGGTGACCGACTACAGCCGTCTCAAGGAGCTGGTGACGGTCTTCCAGTTCGGCCAGGCCCCCAAGGGCAAGAACGTGGTGGCCGTGATGCGCGAGGGCAAGGCCGGCTACTACGAGGTGGGCGATCCGCTGCTGATGCGCTCTTTGCAGTCCCTGGACCGCCCGGCCAAGAACTGGATCACCCGTTTCCTGGGAGGTTTTCGGCGTATCGGTCAGTCCTCGATCACGCTCAGCCTTGATTTCATCTCCGCCAATCTGGCCCGGGACACCCTCATGGGCGGGATCA